>CAZJVB010000006.1:0-78205 GCA_964549435.1 uncultured Ruminococcus sp. | reverse complement strand
TTTTTTTGCAAAATCTTCGTTGGGGGTATTGACTTTTAATAGTTAGTCTCGTATTATCGCTGTTTACTACATACAAAACGATCTGGGCGGATTTGAGTGTATCCGGATCGATATCCTTCACGCTCGACGTTCCGTATTTCATAATGGTCATGGCTGTAATCGGTTTGTATGTGCAGGTTGTTTTATCATAATATGATCCGGTTTGTCCTACATATCCCCACGGATCATACTGCCCTGCCGTCGCGTTGTTTGTGTAAACCGTTCGATCTTCAAAGCCATTAACAACATCTGCATACTTACATTCGTACTCGGTATAGTATCCCGCATCAGAAGAGGGAGCCGATAACAATGAGGCCTGGGAGTGATCTGCTTCTCCCGTCAAAATCATATCGGACGAGACATCTTTGACCGTTTCCGTTTCAACGGCTTCCGACTCGATTACGGTCGATGCGGGATCCCCGTTCTCTTCGACCGAAACCATATATACTGCAGCGGTCAACGGATACGAGGCAAGCGGAGCTTCTATGAACTCGCTATCCAAAGATACCTCTATCAGGACTTGATCCCGATTTTCACCTACTACCTTCACCTTGTTGAAGATGGAAGTTCCGATATTCGCATTGGTTCCGCTGTCGCTCAACTCAACGTTTCCGAAATAATACAGGATCGCGCCGGTTTTCGCGTCCGTGAAATAAATGCTCAACTCATCATCAGAAGGCTGTACATTCATTCCGTTGGTATTGACCCAAAAATACAGTTTGTTGTCTTCCGGTACAGTCTCCATGATAACGCTTGTTTTTGATCCGTTTATCACAGGCTCACTGCTTACTGTGTATTTTTTGTCGCCGATTTTGGCGTATTGGATTTTTTGCGCACGGTCTGTTTCAATCAGTTCCGCTTTTTGCAAATTGCCCATAAAAAGATTGCCTATGGAATCGACAAACTGTTCAAATATGGTTTTTTCAGTCTCCTCCACATAGAGACCGAATTCGATCTCAACGGCATTTGAGACAATTTTCGTACCCTGTGTATTTGAGAGTGCTTCGGAAAAATATGTACTTACGTTGCCGAATCGATTGGTATACTTGTACCCTAATTCTTGCACAGACTCCAAAGAAGGCGTGATATCGGCGCTGTAATCCTTTATTGTGCCGTCAATGTCTTGGTATCTGACCGGACTTGCAAAAATATATACCGTACTTGTCCCGTCAAGATTGTAGAAACCGATTGTATCGAGACTATCATCAAATTCTGTAAGTCTCACAGCATGCTGGTATTCCTTCGCCTGATCCGCGCTGATGAAAGAAGGAATATCGAGCTGCTCGAACAGTTCCGCATATTCTTCATCGGACAGTCGTTTTGCCTGATCGTCATATTCGTATTCGAGGATGTCTTTGATTTTTTCATGCTCGAATTTGAACTGCATACCGCTGTCGGTATTTTTGATGATAAAGCTTCCTTCTATGTATCTCTCCTCATCTGCGGTATACAATGTCAGCAGAAGCTTATATTTTTTATCAACCTCTGCACCGCTCAGCATCAAAACCTCATCGCTTGCGGCCGATCCGGAAAAGATCGTTCCGCCGAGAAGCCAATGCATGATGTCGAGATCGTATTTTTCTACCTCTTCAAACTCTTCCCTTATCGATATTGCGATGCTGCACTCTCCGTCTTCATCATAGATCGCCTCAAAGTGTAACGGGAATGCAAATTCTTCGATAAGCTCGTCCTTTATGTCCATAATGAGTTCCTCTGCATGTACGCTGATACAGCAGAAGAGGAATGCAAACATGACGCAGAGGACACGGATTGCTGTTTTCTTCATGTTTTTCTCCTTTTGTTTTTTATATTTTTTGTTTTTTTATTTTTACCTTTCGATTCCGAGCGTTGCATCGTACAACTCGTTTGCTCTTATCAGTAATTCCCGATATGGCTCTATATTCTCTATTTTTCTAAACATATTCCAAACAATATTGTATATGAAATCCATTCATTTTTGAATGATCCATTGGCGCAACATTAACGATCATTTTTGTCCTTTTTTCGAAACGGTGGATTGCCGCGAACGGGAAACGATACTCTTAGAGTTATCAAGTTTTACTGTGACAGTTTTCAGAGTTTGTAACAAACAAAAAACCGCAAGCATATCGCTTGCGGTTGGTTAATGATTCGGTTAGACTTTATTTTCAACAACACATCATGCAAAAGCCATTGTGGTCTTACCATGAATTGAATTAAAATGAGAGATTAAAATGAAACAGCAAGGATCTCTATCAAAGGACCAAAATAAATCATTGAACAGCAGAAGCTCCTATGGTAGTTTTTCTACCATAGGAGCTTCGAAAAATTGAACGAAATCGAACTTCACTATTGACAATAGCGGATTAAATATAAATGGAACGGTTTCGGCAACCTCTTTGTATAGGCAATATCTTTTTCCCACCAAGGCAGCACAATTTCCGAAAATGTTCTGATAATCCTTTCCTTCTGAATAATATCTTTCCTCAAGAACATCTCTTCATAGTCATAAATAAACAACGAACAACCATCATATTTTCCCGAGTCGATAAGCCATCGTAAATCTTTCATATAAGTTAAATAGGTGTCGAAATCCTGGTACTTATGAAACAAGGAAGGAAATTCAAATATTTTTGAAATAGCTGCGTAATATTCATTGAGGGTAGGAATTTTCTCTCCATACAACTCAGCAGTAAAGATTCCTTCATCTCGGTATTGTTGAGTCAATTTTTCTGCATCAATTCGTTGTATAGTGGCGATTCGATTGCGAAAATCGGACTTTACATCCATATCGCGTTTTACAAGATACAACTGAAATGATCTCGCGGTTCCGCACCCGTTATCTGTACAATGAATGACTTCTTCCTCCCACCAAGGCAAGACGACCTCGGAAAATGTTTCTATAATCGAAACCTTCTTTGGCAAATCATTGCACATGAATTTTTCCTCATAATCATAAATGAACAAAGCAAATCCATCATACTTTTGACCATATGTAAGCCATGTCAAGTCCGTAATCCAATCTAAATAGGAATCAAAATTTCGATACTTATCAAACAAATCAGGGAATTTAAATGCTTTCGCAATAGCAGTATAGTATTCTGCAAGAGTAGTTATCTGTTCCCCTTGCAATTCCGCAACGAAGATATTTTCACTCTGATGCTGCTCAATCATACGCTTCGCTTCTTCTATTGTAATAGAAAAAATTCTATTTCGCATTTTTATCCCTCTTAGATTCTATTGAATTCTTATAAAAGTCTTGTAATGATCTGAAGTGTAGTATACATAGCCGTTGCTTCCACGTACAAATCTTTCAGCATCCCTTGCAGCTCCGATAGCTACCGCATTCACATCAAACTCTTTATAACTAGTAATTAGCGGAAGTAATCTATCCTCATTACGATATATTTTACCAGCATTAGCTGTTGTAACACATGGATTAACTTGCCCTGAATAGTTACCACTCCATCCGTTCCCTGAATAACCTCGATATGCTTTTTGAACATTTTCAGGCAATTGATTAAGTGACTTTGTTTGTATTGCTACTCCACCTGTAGGATCCACACTCGCTGTACCAGTGTATACAGTAATATTAGCACCATCATCAAGAGATGTCAAGATTTTCTTGGCATTTACATCAAACTTGATAGCGTTTCCCAGTTTTAAAGCATTTACCACGCCACTGATAACGCTTCCGATAAACCAAAGAGTACCACTGAGTTTCGGAGCTTCTCCGTCCTTGACTGACGTCACCATCAAATCCAATGCCATGCCTACATTGACTGCGGATGCGGTTAGTGAAACGATTCCTTGAACAACTGCCGAGCCCGGAATGAAGCATGCCACCGTCAATGCCGTTCCGATCAAATAATAGGCGAACCGTTTTACTTCTTCCGGATCGGTATGACCACCAAACATGTATTCCGCTTCGTGTGTTTTACATCCCATTCTCACATTACGAAAAAGCACGCTCTACTATACAGTAGAGCGTGCTAAGCAAGTTCCCGATTGTTGTATACTTACGGGCGGATACTTTGTTTTTTCCGTTCACAGGATTTTTATGTCACATGACAAATCTGCCGATCTTGGAAAATTTCTGTATCCAACCTTCCTCACCGTAACAAGCGATTTCACTTCCCATTTTCCAACTTACATCTGCCATATTGTATCTTTTGCCATCCTTGATGATTACAAGTTCCATCCGGTCGGGATGATCTTCAATCGTTTCTAAAAACTCGTAAATCGTTTCAGTAATAACGCTTGACAACAAATCGCACACTGCCTCCCGCTGTTCCTGCGACAGGGTGGATAACGCTTTATAGTGTTCAAGATCCTTGGGGTTCCGTGTTTGATATCTTACGATTTTAATATTGTCCTCTAAAACAGAATCCCTCGCATCCTTAATAATCACCTCTCCGATATAATCAGTAAGTTCATATCTTTCTTCGTTTGTCATGACTTTCCTCCTTTTGCCCTTTCATAAAACTATTTAACCCCACGGAATTTTAACAGGTGTTGTTATGCCATTTCTCAGCAAATCATCGATTGCAGTATCCACCCAATAGGTAGCGTAATCAGCAGGAATTTTAGCATTCACCAGTGCTTGGATTTCAATCTTTCGCATCGCTTCCATAGTGAACGGCTGCCCTGTTTTCGAAAAAGCGGAATACAGCGCATGCTGTTGTCCAGTGATATCAGTATGTTTTACATCAAACAATTTCAGTTGGGCATTGCTTACCGTAACTGCGGAATTCGGATCATATCCCGCGACACCTTCAAAGGCCTTCTTCGACATGAGATGATGCCCTTGCTGATTTGCGTATGTACCCAAGCCTTCATTTAAGTCGCTGCCTAAGCCTGCTGATATATGAGTAGCTTTCGTACCACCCTTAATAGTAATATTAGCACCCTCATCAAGAGATGTCAAGACATTCTTAGCATTTACATCAAGTTTGATGGCATTTCCCAGTTTTACAGCATTTACCACGCCACTGATAACGCTTCCGATGAACCAAATAGTATCGCCGAGTTTCGGAGCTTCTCCGTCCTTGACTGACGTCACCATCAAATCCAATGCCATGCCTACATTGACTGCGGATGCGGTTAGTGAAACGATTCCTTGAACAACTGCCGAGCCCGGAATGAAGCATGCCACCGTCAATGCCGTTCCGATCAAATAATAGGCGAACCGTTTTACTTCTTCCGGATCGGTATGACCACCAAACATATATTCCGCTTCGGATGTAATAGAAGCAATATTATTGACGGTAGACGTGCCGTAGAATGGCGTCATATCAGATTTGTTATACCATCGGGCTTCTCTGCCGAACATTTCATAAAAGATGCTATTTTTATACTGTACCCTATTCCATATAATTTGATTGGAATTTCCTTTATATTTTTCTATTGCTTTTTGCTGCACATAATCCGTATCGTCCTCCATCAGTTCAATATGCAGACTGACATCGACGGTGAGATAGACCTTATCACCAGTATCTATTCGTTTGATTTCGATGACAGCAAGCCCCTCATTCTGGCTGCTCGCCGTTACCGTTCCGGTGCTGTTGACGGTCGCGATATCCGGATTCAACGAGGTGTACGTTACGGTCTTGTTTGCCGGTGTTGTCTGCACATATCCGCTGATCGACTGGCTCTTCCCGTAATCCAGTTTGATGTATGAATTCGTTAGTCGCAGCCGGGTTTCTGCAGGATAGGGCGTGAAAACATATTCGGAATAGGTCATCATCAATCTCGGACGTTTCGATACATCCGGATTGTCCTTGGAGCCAAACTTTATAGGCTGCGCTGTCGAGCTTTGCGCATTGATCCGGAATCCCTCGTTTTTCTTTCCGGTAGAGTGGTTTTTCTCATATTTAATATTATCCTTCACCATGGTCAACACGTTGAAGTATGCATAGTAATCTTTGATGACTTAATCGCCGATATGAAATTCCTCAGCGGAACGGTTCGGCGAGTATACGCACAAACAATCCAAATGATCATCCATGCGGTAGAATTTTTCGGCAATCACGGAAGCACAGCGGCAGCCGACAGGATAACGTATATCACCACCGTCAGACGAATACAACTCCGATTTTCAGCGGAACGGTAGAGCGTCGTATCTGCCGCCTTTCCGTCTATATTCGTTTTTGGGAATGTGAAAGTCCATTCTTATCTGTATATGTAAAATGAACCACTCGTTTGTGGATGGAATCTCCGCTTTTCATCTATTTCATTTCCATGCATTTTTCTTTTAATAACATACGCAGATAATCATTACCATCATGGAAACCTTGTTTTCTCTTGTTTCTCAAGAGATCAACCCGCCCACGCAACAACTTTCCGGAAGCTTCTGTATCCTTCAGCTTGTTATGGGATAAATATCAATACACGGACACTTTCTTGACAGCCGATGCGCCGTGTGCTATACTGATAACAATTCACATCGGAAAGGACAGGGCACTCCCTATGAAGCTACGGCAGGATGCAATGCAAATTATCCGGGCAGCGCTGAAGGCTGCGCAGCCGGATACAGCGGTTCATAAGGCGCTGCAGAAAATGCCCGCAACGGAAGGATCCCTACTTTTAGTCGCAGTCGGAAAAGCAGCTTGGCAAATGGCAAGCACTGCACATACCATGCTTGCCGGACAGCTGCGGAACGGCATTGTCATCACCAAGCACGGATACGCAAAGGGACCCATCGGCTCGCTTGCCGTGCGTGAGGCAGGACATCCGTTGCCTGACGATGATACCTACCGGGCAACGAAAGAAGCGCTTGCACTGACAAGTTCTTTGACAGAGCAGGATAGGGTTCTGTTTTTACTTTCCGGCGGCGGTTCTTCGTTATTTGAGCAACCGTTACTCCCGGCAGCAGAGCTGGCGGACATCACCCGACAATTGCTTTCCTGCGGAGCAGATATCGTGGAAATCAATACCATCCGCAAGCGGCTCTCCGCCGTCAAGGGCGGGAGATTCGCCGCGCACTGCGCACCTGCCAAGGTCTTTTCCGTCGTGCTCTCCGATGTCTTAGGAAATCGGCTGGATATGATTGCTTCCGGTCCCGCATATCCGGATGAGTCCACCTGCGTGCAGGCGATGGCGATCGCAGAAAAGTATCGGCTCTCCCTTTCCGCAGAAGCAAAATGCCTATTGCAGACGGAAACGCCAAAGCGGCTGCAAAACACGGAGACACATATCACAGGATCCGTAAGACAGCTTTGCGAAGCGGCAGCAGAATGCTGTCAGCGCTTGGGCTATAAAACATATCTTCTGACCGATCGGCTTTGCTGCGAAGCGCGGGAAGCGGGAAGCTTTCTCGCTTCCATCGCTAAAAGCCATCGGAACGAAGGACAAGCGCTCGCACTGCTCGTCGGAGGAGAAACCGTTGTCCATCTGACCGGTCATGGTCTTGGTGGAAGGAACCAAGAACTTGCGCTTTCTGCAGCTAAAGGTTTAGACGGTATAGAGAATGCACTTCTGTTCTCGCTTGGCTCGGACGGAACGGATGGTCCTACAGATGCTGCCGGCGGAATTGTAGACGGAAGGACGGTAACCCTGCTTCGGGAGAAAGGCATCGATCCTGATGCATCACTGGAAAACAATGACGCCTACCATGCGTTACAGGCAGTTGACGGTCTACTGTTCACCGGACCTACCGGTACGAACGTCAACGATCTAACCGTATTGCTCCTGCAAAAATAAGGAATGCCCGCCGAAAAGGACTCTGTCCCTAACCGACGGGCGTTGTGTTACTGGAGGAGTATTTCTACTTCCGACAGTACGCAGCGTTTGCATGCGGAGAGAAAACCGCTGCGGAAACGGCGGTAAACACAATACAAGGCGCAAACGATGAAAGGGTTTCTTTCGGAACTGCTTTTTTCTAAGAAAAAAAGGCCGGATTATAATCCGACCTTTTCTATTGCTTTCTAACAGCTTATTTACGACCTCTGTTAAGCATTTCGATGATATCCTTGATATCGGAATCCTCAGATGCTTCAGCACCCTTTTCATCCGTCTTCGCACTTTCAGCTGCCGCCATTGTACGCTTTTTATCCGCAAACTTCTTATCTGCTTCGAAACCGGTAGCAACAAGCGTGATCTTCATCTCGTCTTCCAGATTCGGATCCAGCGCCGCACCAAAGATGATCGTCGCATCCGGCTGCGCCTCGCTGGTAATCATAGCGACGGCATTATCAATCTCATCCAAACCGATATCTGGAGATGCGGTGATATTGACCACAATTCCCTTCGCACCGCTGATATTGGTCTCCAACAGCGGAGAGGACATCGCCATTTTGGCAGCCATTTCCGCTTTATCCTTGCCCTTTGAACTGCCGACACCCATATGAGCCAATCCGGCATTTGCCATGACTGCACAAACGTCTGCAAAGTCAAGATTGATGATTCCCTCCACGGTAATCAGCTCGCAGATGCTCTGCACACCCTTACGCAAAACATCATCTGCCTCCTGAAACGCATTCAGGAAGGTGATTTTTTTATCCGTAAGCAGCTTAAGGCGTTCGTTGGGAATGACGATCAGGCTATCTACCGTTTCCGCCAGCTTGGAAATACCCACCTCTGCCTGTGACATTCTCTTGGCACCTTCAAATTGGAAAGGCTTGGTCACGATTGCAACGGTCAGAATATCCATGGATTTAGCGACCTTCGCTACGATCGGCGCAGCCCCCGTACCGGTGCCGCCGCCCATGCCTGCCGTGATAAACACCATATCCGCGCCCTGCAGCGCCTCCGTGATTTGCTCAATCGACTCGTCGGCAGCCTTTTCCCCGATTTCCGGATTGCTGCCGGCTCCCTTCCCTTTGGTAATCTTTTCGCCGATTTCGATCTTCGTCGGCGCGCTGGATTTGATCAGAACCTGCGCATCGGTGTTGATGTTGATAAATTCAACATCGGAAGAATCAAAGGAAGAGATCATCCGGTTGACGGCATTTCCGCCGCCGCCGCCCACACCGACGACTTTGATGACGACGGCATTGGGATTTGCGCTAAAACTTGACATAAAATTGATCCTCCGAAAACTTTAGTATCCTTTTTTCAATTTCTATAATACCTTTTTTTTCTCAACATTGCAAGAGTTTTTTGATTTTTTCTTACGGAAAATACATACTTTTTTCTCTTTCTCATCAACTTATGGGCGAAGTTTCCAACCTGACCGCTGCTTCCCGATGGTCGGCAAGGTAAATCGTACCGCAATCATCCGGCTCCAGCTTCTCCAAAATGCCTGCCAGAAAACGGATCTTAACGTCCATATTGTCGATATCCGCCAGATAGACGGTAAACCGGTCCTCATAGTTCAGCGTAATATCAAAACGACTGGTCATATCAATAGAAACGATATGGGCCATCATACCGTTTTCTGAAAGACATTGGTATAACTCCTTCAGATCGTCCGCCGTACGGGCATCTATGAAGCTGACGCTTTCCCCTACAATACAGCGTTCTACGGCGCCGGTTTTCAACCGCGTAATCCCTTCGGTGATTTCCGCTCCTCCGATTCTGTCCAGCACCTGCAGATCACCGGAAAGCAGATAGGCTTCCTCACCGACCGCAAGTGAAAGCTCCGTTCGCCGTTCCCCGATCTCAACCGTCACCGTGGACGGCAGACTGCGGCGCACATGCACCTCCCCGATATACGGTAATGCCTTGCGCAGCGCGCTCTCCGCCGATGCCGGATCAAAGGAAAACAAATTGTCCCCTTCTGAGAAGGGCAACTGCTCTAAAATCTGCTCATCGGTATAGATTTCATTTCCGACAAGCTTTACCTCCGAGATCCTGAAAAACAGAAAGAAGCAAACCGCCGAAAACACCACCGTCGCGCAAAGAAACAGTACCACATAGAACACTGTTCTACGGCGCCGAAGTCTGTCCTGACGACTGCGCAGCTCGTCAATATGGACACTGGTGCGTACAAAGCGCTTGGGCTCCTCCATCGGTGGCGATTCACTTCCTTTCCTTTACGGCGTTCGACTTTCAGGCCTGCTCTGCAAGCTGAATGACCTCGGCAGCGATCCGATCGGCAGAATCCGGCATGGCAAAATTCTTAATGCTTTCCTCAATCCGCTTTCTCTTCTTACTGTTGGCAATCAGATCACTGACCGCCTCCTGCAAAATAGCAGCATCAAGCTCACTTTCACGAAATACCAGTCCCGCCCCCGCGTCGGCAAGCAGACGCGCATTTTTATACTGATGATCCTCTGCAACATGCGGACTGGGGATAAAAACAGCCGCTTTTCCACGTACCGAAAGCTCCGCAAGCGTCATAGCTCCGGCACGACAGATGATAATATCCGCCGCTGCCTGACGAAAAGGCATATCATAGAAATATTCGGCAATGGTCAGATTTTTCTGCCTGTCAAACCCTTTTTCCTTTGCTAAATCGGAAAAACGGGCAAACTCGACTCTGCCGACCGCATGATCATGACGAATGTGCTTCGGCACGCTGTACTGCTCCATCAGCGCAAAGCAAAGCTCATTGACCCGGAGCGCACCCATGCTGCCGCCGAAGGAAAGGAGATACGGCTCCGTCTCGGACAGACCGAGCTTCCTCCGCGCTTCTTCACGGGTAATGCTGTCCACGCAGATCGGATTACCGGTTAAAAGCAGCTTCTGCTGTTCAGGAGGAGTGAAGAATTTCTCGCTTCCCTCGAAGCTGATGCAAATAACAGATGCATATCGTGCCAGCCGCTTCGTAGTTACACCCGGATATGTATTCTGTTCATGGATCAGGCAAGGGATCCCCAGCTTTGATGCTGCACGCACAGTCGGCCAGCTGACATATCCGCCGGTTCCTACCACCACGTCCGGAGATAACCGCCGCAGAATTTTTTTCGCCGTATGTACCGAGGTCACCGCCTTATACAATGCCTTGCAGTTCTCCGAAAGCCCCTTCAGGTTCATCCTTCTCCGAAAGCCCTGAACCTCGACAAAGCTGATCGGAAACCCCGCCTTGGGAACCAACGTGCTTTCTATTCCATGCCGAGTACCGATAAAAGAAATTTCCGCATCAGGACACTGCTTCCGCACTGCTGCGGCAATATTCAAGGCAGGGTTGACATGACCGCCGGTCCCGCCGCCGCTGAAAACGATTTTCATATAAAAGCCATTCCTTTCTTTCGCCAACTCACGCATCACCGGTTATCCCTTTTCCGTATAGGAATACCGTGAGACCGCGAGAATCAGCCCCATCTCGCAGAGCAGAATGATCAGTGAGGTTCCGCCGTAACTGAAAAACGGGAGACTGATGCCGGTACTGGGGATGGTATTGGTCACGACCGCGATATTCAGCACCACCTGAACAATAACATGAGCTGTAATTCCCATAACTAACAAGGAGGAAAATTTATCCTGTGAATGCGTAGCAATATGGAATCCCCGCCAAGCAAACGCTGCAAAAAGCCCGATTACCAGTACCGCTCCGAAAAATCCCATCTCTTCACAAAGAATTGCAAAAATATAGTCGTTGTAGGGCTCCGGCAGATAGCCGTGCTTCTGGTTGCTCTGTCCAAGCCCAAGCCCCCAAAAGCCGCCGGAACTGATCGCGTAGAGCGACTGTGCCGGCTGCCACCCCTTGCCGCCGGATTCATAGGACATAAAGGAAAACGGATCATGCCAAATCTCCAACCGTGTCAGTGCATGGGGAACGATTTTTTCGATCAGCCCTTTTCCGAATGTCAGAACCGCGGTCGCCGCCGCGATCGCCGCCGCCGCGACGCCGCCTAAAAACTTGGCACCGGTGCCGCCAAGCCACATCATAGCATAAACAATCAAACAGTTAATAATGGTAGCGGACAGATGGCTCTGCGCCAGCGTCATGGCAATCGCCGCACCGCCGTAAAGCGCAAAGGGAAGCACACCGTACCGAAATGTATGCAATCGATCCTGATTCCTGACGATATGGCGGACACAGATCAGCACCAATGCAAACTTTAGGAACTCGGACGGCTGAAACTGAATGCCCAAAATAACGATCCACCGCTTTGCACCGCCGAGCGAAACGCCCGCAAACGGAACCGCCGCGTTCAGCGCCAATGCTGCCAGATAAATCCAAAAGGCGAATTTCTGCACCACAGCGAGCACCAGCGGACCGGCGGCAGCCATCGCCGTCATTGCCGCCAAACCAAGCAACACATAAATCAGCTGCGGGCGGGCAAGGTAGTAGGAATCCTTATAATACTGTGCGGCAAACGCATAGGAGGAGGAAAAGACCGTAATGGATCCTACACACACCAGCAAAAGCACGATGATCAAAAACGGACGGTCTACCTCGCCGAGAAAGCGCGTCACAGTATTTGGTTTTTGCCGTACTCCGCTCCGTTTTCCCGGTTTGGGTTTCCGGACGGTCGTATCCTGTGCCGCTTCCATAGGGAATTCGCTCCTTTCGTTGCCTGTTTACGCAAAAATCCAGTAAGTCAGTGCGCAGGTAAGCGCAGTTAGAAAAGAAAAGGTGAAAACTACCTGCACTTCGCTCCAATGACTCATTTCAAAGTGATGATGAATCGGCGCCATTTTAAAGAGCCTTCTGCCGGTCAGCTTGAAGACAAGGACCTGCAGCACGACAGAAATTCCTTCGCAGATCCAAACAAAGCAGATTGGAAGCAGGAAAAACTCGGCATGCAGGGAAAAAACGACTGCCGTCACAAAACCGCCCAAATACAGCGATCCGGTATCCCCCATAAAAATCTTTGCAGGATGAAAGTTGAACACCAAAAAGCCTAACAGACCGCCTGCCAGCGCCGCACAGAGCGATGTCATCTCTGCAGACGGGAACAAAGTCGTACACACGCACAGAAAGAACACACACTGGATCAGCGCCACGCTGCCTGCTAATCCGTCAATGCCATCGGTCAGATTTGCGCAGTTGATGACATAGACAATGACAAACAGCATCAAAAGGTAATAGAACCAGCCCATCTCAACGGAATCCTGCCCGAACAAGCCGAACAGATGGATCGAAGTTCCCGCCCCGCAAAGGACACGACGGTAAGCCAGAAACACACCGGCGGTTAAAAACTGCAATACCAGCTTCTGTTTTGCCGTCAATCCCTTATTACGCTTCTTGAACAGCTTCACATAATCGTCAATAAATCCGGTCAAAGCAGACAGAAGCGCCAGCAGAGCAACGCCGCCCAAGGACGGACCCGGCAAAATTCCGCTGAAGAAACTCCACAGGGCGAATGCCGCCGCAGTCGAAAGGAGAAAGAATAGGCCGCCGAGCACAGGGGTCCCCTCCTTGCACTTATGCCAAGAGGGGCCGATTTCCAAAATCTTTTGCCCCAGCTTAACCTTTCGCAACACCGGGATGAAGAGCTTGAGCAGAATCGTGCTAAGCAAAAACGAGATTGCCAAAGGGCACGCGATATTCCAAACATACTCCATGATCTTCCGCAAATCCTTCTATCGATTGTTAGTCGTTGACTGCCGTATAGCGGCAAGTCAGGGTAATGACTGTACCGGGTTCCACCATCGTACCGGATATAATCGACTGACTCGACACGTAGCAGTCGGTCGTATCCGTTCCATTGATTCCTGTTACCTCCACATTCAATCCCCTTCTCTGCAGGGTATTGATCGCATCCTCCGGTTTTTTATTCGTGACATCCGGGACAGAAACCGTATTTTCCGAAGCTGCATCGCCAGTATACAGGATCACTGTACCACCCGCCGCTATACTCGTACCGGCGCGCGGCATCTGGCTGTTTACCGTTTCGCCGTCTCCTTTGATGACGCAGGTCAGCCCAAGTGCCTCCAGCGAAGACTTAGCGTCTGAAATGGGAAGTCCGCGATAATCCGAAACGGGGATCATGCTCACCGCGCTGCCGACATCACTCGGAGAGATACCAAGATAGGGAAGCACCTCGGAAAGGATGTTTCCAACCGCCGGCGCCGCGACGACAGAACCATAATATCCGTAAGCGGTATTCGGCGTATCCACCGTGACCAAGACGGCGATCTGCGGATCCTCCGCCGGCGCGAACGTCACGCAGGAAGAGATATAGTCATCCTCACGCTCGGTATCCCGCTTTTCGGAGGTACCGGTCTTAGAAACCACATTGTAACCGGTAACACAGGCGTTTTTTGTAGAATTTACCAGATAGGACAGAATCTCCTTGCAGACAGATTCGGAAACCACCTGCCGTACACTTTCTGTTGAAAAGGTTTTAACGATGTTGCCATCCTGATCGGTCAGATATTTCGCCACATGAGGCGTGACGAGATTTCCCCCGTTCGCCACCGCAGAAAGTGCGGCAATATGCTGCAGCATCGTGATCTTAAACGTCTGACCGAAGGAATAAACAGCAAGCGAAAGATCAGTGAACTCGGCACCGGTTGTATCGTAATAGATGGAAGAAACCTCACCGATCAGATCGGAGCCGGTTTTCGAAGTATATCCGAATTCCTCAAAATATTTCTGGAAGGTCTCCCTACCGGTGGCAAGACCGATCTGTGCCAGCGCCGGATTGCAGGAATTGACCAGTGCCTGCGCAATCGTCTGCAGACCATGATCTCTCGTCGTCCAGCAATGAATCGTAGGCCACCCGTCTATTCTTAATTCACCACCGCAGCCAAAAGTCTGCGTTGTCGTTACGGCACCGCTCTCCAGCGCCATGGCGGCGGTAATGACCTTGAATGTTGACCCCGGCTCGTAGGTCTGGGAGGCGATGGTATTGTTCCACATCTCATTCATCAATGTGGAACGGTAGGAGTCTTTATCCTCCCCTTCATAGGCATCCAGCTTTTGCTGATACTCCGCAGAAAGCGTGGTGTAATTGTTCAGATCGAAGCTCGGATAAATTGCCAGTGCAAGAATTTCACCGGTATCAACATCCATGACAACGCAGGAAACACGACCTTCCGGCTCATGCTCCGCATAAGTTTGCTGCAAATATTTTTCCACGATAGACTGGATGGTCCAATCGATGGTGGTTACCAAATTCAAACCGTCCTGTGCCTCGATGTAGCTTTCATAATTATAAGCAAGCTCGTTGCCATTGGCATCCTGCGCGCGAACCGCTCGACCATCGATCCCGCTCAAGTATTCATCATAGGTATATTCCAACCCGCCAAGCCCCGTATTATCCGAACCGACGAAGCCGAGCAGCTGAGCGGCAAACGTACTATAGGGATAGTACCGCTTGGTTCCCTCCTCCAGTGCAATCTGCAACTCCAGACCGTTTTCGGAGATGAAAGCGCGAACCCGTGCTTCCTCTTCCTCACTGATGTCCTTTTTTACTATCAGATATTTATACCGTTTCTTGGCGGTTCCCAGCGCATTATACTTATCGATCAGCGTCTGTGCATCGTAATCATCCAGACAGGACGCAAGCCCGTTGGCAATCATGCGAATCTGTGCCTCCTCGCCGGGCGGCGTCTGACCGGAATTCAAATCGCTCTCCGTCGCTGCCTCATATATATCCGAAGGAGAAATGAACACAGTCTGCGTCGTTGCGCTGACAGCCAATTTGGTAGTACCGTCGGAAGCATAAATCGTTCCGCGCTTCGCCTCCAGCTTCACTTCATACGTATATTGCTCCACAGCGGCATCTGCATAATGGTACGGATCCAGAAGCTGCAAAAATGCCAATCTACCGCAAAGCGCAATCAACAGGATCAGCATGAGCACCATCGCGACTCTGCTGCGCGTCACGATGATCTTATGTGTCAATTCCCATCGTTTTTTCTTCCGCTTGGTCAGTTTTCCCGGTGTCGGTGTCCTGACTGGCAAGCCGGAACGTTCGGAATCGGACGCGGAGGACTTCTTAGGTTCCGGAGACTGCTTATCCGGTGTATGACGATCCATGCTGATAACAATCCTTTCTTCAACCCACAGGCTCCGGGCTGCCAATTCCCATCGGGAAATGCCTTTGCAATGCACAACTTTGCCTTCATCCCGCGCAAAACAGCGTCGGTGAAAATAAGGCAAACGGGTAAGGACGCCTTCTGCGCTGTCAAAGCACTTTGACGTGCTTTACAATGCCCGCGTTTCTTACCCTATCCTTTTCGATATACTATATTCATCCCGTCCGGAAATCATACCAAAGGAAACCGGTTTCCGGCAAACAGGATACAGACCACAGGTCCGGAAGCAAACGTCTACTGAAAGAAATCCCGCACAACCTCTGCAAGACCGGAAAGAAGATAGCCGAAGCCGGACTCGCCGCCATCGTCGTACTCCATCATTTCCGTCTTATCCTCCGGACTCAAGGTGATAATATACTTATTCATAGAGTCCGCCTTGACCATGCCAAGCTGCTCCGCCGCATACTGCTCAAAGGCTACACGGTCGTCTTTATTTTCCAGTCTGACATCCAGCTTCTTCTGTTCTGCCTGCAGCGTTGCAACCTCATTCTGCAGGTCGCGGATCGCCCCGTTATACTTATCAATCTCGGCGTAATTCATCATCATAAAAAGAAACAGCGCCGTGATGATCACAAGAATCAAAATCACACCGATCGGAAACGGCGCACGGTCTTTTCTCTTTTTCCGAACTGTGATGAATTTCGGCTCCCGTACCGCGCGACGCCGTGTCGGGCGGTTTCTCTGCACGACAGCGCGGGAAGGCGCTTTGCGGACAGGTGCGGCAGTACCGGCGGAACGGGATCGGACGGCGCGCGTTTCCTTGGTCGGTTCCATATATAGTCAACTTCCTCTCTCTTGATCTTCCCGCTGCCATTTAAAGCCGTTCACAGCACCGCAGCTTCGCACTGTGCGCACGATGATTGGCAAGCACTTCCTCCTCTGTAGGAACGATGGGCTTGCGCGTCAATACCCGAACGAGCGGTACCCTTCCACAAACGCAGACCGGGAAATCCTTCGGACAGGTACAGGGGGTTTCCATACGGGAAAACGCACTTTTAACGATGCGATCCTCCAGCGAGTGAAAGCTGATGATACACATTCTGCCTCCTGAAAGCAGACAGGGAACTCCGTTTTCGATCAGCGCCGAAACGCCGGAAAGCTCGGAATTCACTTCGATGCGGATTGCCTGATAGGTACGCTTGCAGGGATGCCCCTCTCTCTTATTCTGCTTCGGCAGAGCAGCGGCAACGACCGCAGTCAATTCCGAAGTGGTACGGATGGGAGCATTCTCCCGTGTGCGTATGATCCGTTCGACAACACGACCGGCAAACCGCTCCTCACCATATTCCCGAAGGATCCGAATCAGTTCTTCCCGCGGATAGGTATTGACAACCTCGTAAGCGGTCAGCCTCTGCGAGCGATCCATCCGCATGTCCAAAAAAGCATCTGCCGCATAGGAAAAACCACGGGAAGAATCGTCCACCTGCGGGCTGGAAATCCCGAGATCCGCAAAAATTCCGCTGACACCGCCCGGTGCATACGTTCGGACGATATCGGATATATCGGAAAAATTGCTTTTACAAAGTATCAGACGGTCATCATGGACAGTCTCTGCTGCATGCTGCAAAGCTGTTTCATCCCGATCCACACCTATCACTCGTCCATTTTCGGATAAACGTGAAAGTAAAAGCGCGGTATGCCCCGCACCGCCAAGGGTACAGTCCACATAGACGCCGTGCGGATCCGTCAGTACAGCGTCCACCATCTCGTGCAGCAGCACGGTAACATGCTTATATTCCATCAGAAACCGAGTTCCTCCAGAACGGGAACGATATTACCGTTGTTTTCCTCATCCAGCTTGTCCCAGCGGGTTTCATCCCAAATTTCCAGTCGGGTATCGTCGCCGACAAGCACCACATTCTTTTCCAGCGCAGCAAAACGGCGGCTTTCTGCCGGCAATGTCACACGTCCCTGCGCATCCAAAGAAGCATCAAAGGCATTTGCAAAGAAATAATGACGGACATCTTTTGCCTTGGATTCCGGCAAAGCAGCAATTTTTGAAGCGAACGCCTCCCAAGCAGCCATCGGATAGAGACGCAGACAGGATTGCAAGCCGCGGGTAACCATAAAAGTTTCTCCCAGCTCCTCGCGCAAGCGCACAGGAATGAACAGTCTTCCTTTAGAATCGATCGCATGCCGATAAGTACCGGTAAACATTCGTCTGTCCGCTCCTTTCCCGCCTCTAAAATGGGCAATGCTGGAAAAATATGGAATTTTCTTCCATTTACTTCCTCAAATTACCACCTTGTGGTTTTATTATATTTTACCGGGAGAAATCTGTCAAGAGCGAGTGGGGAATTTTCTTTGGCGAATGAAAACAGTTTTGTATCTTTTTGTCAAACAAAAAAATCCTTGCTGAATAAGGATTTTTTTGCATAATCATGCGGTTCGCCGTCGTTTTTTCAGGAGAACTGCCGCCTATTTTTTGTCTGAATAAACAAAACATTCGTTCTGTCGCTCTGTCAAATTCCTTCCAAAAAGCGAAGGACCGTCCCGTATTTCTGCTCGCGATCCTGTTCTTCGTTCAGGAATTCATGACGGGCATGGGAAAATAGCGCCAATTCCACCCTTTTCACACCCGCGTCTTGATAAAAGCGTGCCAATCTTCTGACACCCGCTCCCATTTCCCCGACAGGGTCCTCCGCTCCCGAGACCAACAAAAGCGGCAGCTCCCGGTTCAGTCCTTCACGGTACCTTTTCGTATACAGTCTCTTCAATCCGCAGAAGAAATCCGCATAGAAGCGGTTGGAACATGTAAAACCGCAAAGCGGATCCTTGTGATAGCGCGCATTGTTTTCCGCATCCGCGCTCACCCACTCCCCGTCCGGAAAGCGCTTCGCATATGCGCCAAAAGACAACCGTTCGATCAGGCGCGCGGGCTTTCGCTCTCCGACGAACAGACAGCCCGCTCCTGCCACCAGCGCTCCGAGATAAACCTCAAAATCCTTCTTATAATTGCTGCCGGCAATCACCGCGCCGTCAATCAAATGTCCGTATTTTCCGATATAACTCTGCGTAAGAAACGATCCGTAAGAAAAACCGAATACAAGATACCGAAGGGAAGGGTACCGCTTCCGGTAAGATCCGGTAATTTCTGCCTCGTCATGCACGGTATCTGCAAACATATTGCCTTGGCAATAGCCAAGCGTCGCAGAGTCCGTCTCTCCGTGTCCGCGGTGGTCGTCCGCAACAACCAGAAAGCCATGTGCATTCAGGAACCGTGCAAACGCTTCATAACGGGCAGCATGCTCTGCCATACCGTGTATGATCTGCACGATACCGACCGGATGTTCCACATCTAGCCACTCGTGAATTGTGATCTTCTTTCCGTCAAAGCTCTCTAAAACCGTCATATATACTCCGTTCCGGCGGTATCCGCCTGTTTGATCTGTTTTCGATGTCCGAGATGAATGCCGATATGTCCGACGCCCAAAATACATACGGCGAGCAGCATCCAAAGTACTCGTCCGTACATGCCGAGCAGGAAAAACGCTGCCACCGGCAGGGCTGCACCCGGCACGGGAATTCCAAACAGAGAACGATAGAAATCACGCAGCGTGCGGGAGCTTCGGAAGTAGCGAATCCACCATACCTCATACAGAAGCATCAGTAAAAAAGATACGACCAGCCACCAAAGCCTCCGGCCGGCGTCTAAACGAAAACGGTAATCGGAAAAGCAAAGTGCCGAAACGGTGACCAGTGCCTCTCCCATCCGTTCCAAAAGGCGAAGAAAACGATTTTCTCCGGCCGCCGTATATCCTTCCGGCTGCCTCCGTACCCACAAAAGATTCGGAAGCACCAGCATCAGCATCCAGAGCAATCCGATCCATGAAAAACCGAAATGTCCCATGCCACCTTAAAGAAGTTCCTGCAACTTGTCGAGAAACGCTTCCTCTCCCCACGTATTCACCTTGAAGAACATCGCCTGACTGCCGCCTGCAGTGATCGCGGAAAGGTGGATATCCCCATTTCCCTTCTGGAACAGCGTCACGCTCATACTGACACGGTTCCCGCCCGCATAGCTGTATCGTTCAAAGACACGCACGCTGCAGCGCGCGTCACCCTCACAAAAGTCGCTCTCGTCCTCCAATGAAGCTGACACGCTCCCGTGCAGAATTCCGGTCTCAATCCGGTGCAAGAGCTCATCAAAATTCCCGGAAATCGCCTGTTCCCATTTTGCCATCTCGCATCACACCCTTTCCAGTTCCATTTCCAAGCAGTTCCAAATCTCTCCCAATATTTCATACCGTTCCGGCGCGCAGACGGCTTCCCGGAAGCCGACCGATCGGTAGCAGGCACGGGCAGGTGCGTTGTTTTCAAAAACACCCAAAGTCACCTTTGCCACCTGCGGAAACGAAAAGGCGCGCTGCAAAGCCAGCATGAGCATGTTCCGACCGTATCCCCTCCCGCGTTTGGAAGCATCTACGATGATAAAACCGAACCGTAACGCTGTCCGCGTCTCATTTGTAAAACGCAGAAGCAGATGACCGACCGGTTCTGTCCCGTCACAAGCGGTCATGGGGAAAAATCGGTCGCTATCTGCATAAGGCGCATAATACCGATTCACATCTTCCGCAGAGATCGGATAGGCTTCATACCGATCGGCGCACCACTGCCGGAAGGAAACCTCATCTCCGATCCAAGAAACAATCTTCTGTGCATCATCAGGATCATAAGACCGAAGGTACAGCATCTCAGGGATTCCTCCTTCTTTTATGCTCTTCTGATTGCCTTCAGAATGGAGCCAAGCTTCGGCGTTGTCCCATACAGAAGAACACCAACACGGTAGATCTTTGCAGACAGCACACCGACTCCAACCACGGAGCCGAACAGAATCGCAACGGAAATAACAATCTCATAGATCGGCACGGTGCTCATTGCAATGCGGGTGAACATCGCCATCGGAGAAGTAAACGGAACATAAGAGCAGATCATCATCAGCGTATTGTCCACTGAACCTGACGACATGGAAAACATGACGACAAAAAAGCCAAGAATGAACAGCACCGTCACCGGCATCACCGAGGTATTGATATCCTCCAATTTGGACACCGTAGATCCGATCGCACCGTATAGGAAAGCATAGATCAGGAACCCAAGCACAAAGAAGAGCAGCATATATGCCAGCAGTGCCGGCGGCATATCAAAAATAGAAGCAACAACCTGATTTCCTTCCCAGTAGGTTTCGTTGAGCCGGAAGCACAGGAACATGGAGCCGAACACAGCGACCAGCTGAATCAGCCCTGCGAAGCAGGAAGCGATGACCTTGCCGAACATCATACTCGATGGTTCAGCGCTGGTAATCAACAGCTCCATCGCGCGCGAGCTTTTCTCAGTAGCGACATTGGTTGCGACCATCTGCCCATACAGCAGAATGACCATGTACAACGCAAAAATCATGAGATAGGTATAAAAGAAATTCTGCGCCTGATCCTGTCCGAGATTGTTTACCTCATGCTGAATCTGCACGGAAAGAATCTGCGAGGCAGCTTCCGCTGGGATCCCGCCGTTTACCATTGCCCGCACATAATACAAATTCTGCATCACCTCATCTGCGACGGCAGTATTGCCGTCATACAGAGAAAGCGTATCGACATAATACGTATAGGAGGTCAGACTATCCAGTACAAACGCGCACTCCGCTTCTCCGGACAGAATCCTTTCACGGATTGCATCCGGCGATTCTCCGGTAATTTTCACCTCATACATAGGAAAAGAAGCGGTAAATGCTTCCCGGCAGGCCTCATCAAAGCCGTCTGCCGTGTCAGATGCAGGAAGCGACACAAGCAGAACAGGCAATGCTTCCTCCGGTTTGTCCTCACCGCCGAGCCCCTCTGCCAGACGCGGGAAAAACATTACAACGGCAACCACAACCACCAAAAAGACCGTAATCCCGACGAAAACCTTGTTACGCAGGTAATTTTTCAGTTCAAAACGCAGGATTTTCCCAAATTGCTTCATCTTCATTTCCTCCCTTGCCCTTCACTACCGGTCGGCGACGATTCCGCCTGTGCATATTCGACGAAAATATCGTTCAAAGAAGGCTCGAAAACCTTGATTTCATCGATATCGTAGGTCTCCGTCAACATCTTCATCACACTTTGCTTTTCCTCCGGCGAGGAAAGAGTCAACAGCAGTCTGCCGTCTCCTGCAGGCGCGCTGCGTTCGCCGAACGCGGCTGCAATCTGCTCCGACTGCGTGGAGGAAACCACCAACCGATCTCGGAGATAACTCCGTTTGATGTCATGAAGATCCCCGTGCAACACCGCCTTCCCGTCGTTCAGAATGGCAATCCGGTCACAAAATTCCTCGATATAACTCATCTGATGGCTGGAAAACAGCACAATCTTGCCGCGGGCAATCTCCTCCTCCTCAACCTCTTTCAGAAGCATGGCATTGACCGGATCCAGACCAGAAAACGGTTCATCCAGAATCACGATCTGCGGATCATGTGCCAATGCGGTAATCAGCTGAATTTTTTGCTGGTTGCCCTTAGATAGCGTATCCAAGCGCTTTTCGCGGTATTCGGTCATTTCCAACCGATCCAGCCAGCGGTCAACCGCTTCTATCGCCTCTCTGCGTTCCATCCCTTTCAACTCAGCGAAATATACCAACTGATCAAGAATTCTCTTCTTCGGATACAGTCCCCGCTCCTCCGGAAGGTATCCAAAACGAACAGTACGGTAATCGATCGGCTTTCCGTCTAACAGAACCTCCCCGCCATCCATAGGGAAAACCTGCATCAGAATGCGGATCGTGGTCGTCTTTCCGGCGCCGTTCCTTCCGAGCAGACCGAATGCCTTCCCGCTGTTCGCGGTCAAGGACAAACCGTTCAGAACCCGCTTCTCTCCAAAGCGTTTTTCAATCCTACGAAGCTCCAATTGCATGATGTTCTTCCTTTCCGTTTCCCTCCGTACATATCCAGTACGCGGGATATTCATGATCTGCATGGTACCCTAATTTTTCCGCCAAAGCGACTGACGCGGGATTGTGCGCATCCCAACTCGGATACAACCCTCTGTCAAGGCATTCCGAAAGCAGCCTTGCACAGCAGGCATAGGCAAGCCCTCTCCTCCGAAAATCCGGATGCGTATCTACCTCAATCTCTATGCCTCCGCAGAATACCGAGTAGGAGGACGCACCGGAAACCGGCTTTCCGTCCCGCAGAACGACAAAGCCAAGTCCCTTATCGCGGTACTGTTCATACGCCGGAAACTGCGAAACCAGATCCCTGCTCCATGCCTCCGACCTGCACGCCGCATAACAGGCAGCATCAAGCTGCCGAAGTTCATACTCCTTCGGCAGGCTGTTCGCCGCCTCACGAAGCAGCGCCAGATCAAAGATCTGCTTTTCCTTTCTGATCGCATAGCGTTTA
The DNA here is from genome assembly GCA_964549435.1 of uncultured Ruminococcus sp. Taxonomy (GTDB): domain Bacteria; phylum Bacillota; class Clostridia; order Oscillospirales; family CAG-382; genus Coliplasma. The sequence goes on along the minus strand of CAZJVB010000006.1, from coordinate 54,936 downwards.
ATCCGCCGAACCTCTTTCCCGTAAACACATTCTATCAGCGCCGACCAGTCCTCATGCTGCGGCACGAGAATTGAAGGGCGCTCTTCGGTCGGCTCCAGTCGAACCAGCGCTTCGTCCGGCACTCCCGCAAAAAAGCAAAAATCTCCCAGCAGCGCCATTGCCGCAGACTGATCCCGATTCGTATAGACATGGCCCATAACCTTTTGCAGACAGGACAAAATCATGGTTTCCGCTTCCTCCCAGCCGGCAAACAGACAGCGCAGACGCCAATCGTATTTCGTCAGACAGGTGACATGTCCCGTGCGTTCGCCGATCCCGGTGGACATGGCCGTTTCTGTATGATGATAAACAAAACCACACTTTTCCTGCACGCGCTTGGATTGAACGTTTCCGTCAAAATAGCAGCACCAGACTGTCTCACAGTGCAGCTCTCCAAAGCAGCGACGCAGCAGCTCGCGCACCGCCTCCGGTATCAGTCCCCGCCCCCAATAAGGCACGCCGATCCAGTAGCCGATCTCCGCCCCGTGTTCCGGAAAAGCAAAATTACCGTGTCCCGGCAGCATGATACCCACGCTTCCCACCGGTTTTCCGGAGCTTTTCAGCACGACCGCATAGGTTTCCGGCCTCGACAGTACGCTGCGGATGATTTCCCGGCTGTTTTCCACGTCTGTATGCGGCGGCCATCCTGCCATCAAACCGACACGCGGATCCTTTGCATACGAATAAAGCGCCTCCGCATCGCGCACCTCCCACGGGCGCAGCAGCAACCGTTCGGTTTCAAGCACCACATTTATCATCTCCCTCTCCTTTGTTGTTTTAAAAGATTATATCACACAATCAAGCGATTGCCAATAGATTTCCATTCTTTTCCTAACAGAAGGAAGGAGAAAACGAATCACCGTTCCTTACAGCTCCAATGCGTGACAGTCAGTTTCAGGATCGTAACCCGCCCGATCGCTTCCGGCGGGAACGTCCAATCCGAACGACCACTGTAATGCGCCATGATCCGTTTCAGCGCCTCTCTCTTATCCGCCTCCTGCTCCAAAAAAGAAACCTCCCCGCCACCGATGATGCTCCGGTAATGAAAGGAATACCCGCAGGCACGCCGATCCTCGATCAGCTGATGACCGGTATCCATTTCAAAGCCAACGCGAGACCGCTCCTTGGCAAGCGTGAGCTTCTTCCCCTCCGGCGCACAATGGAAGTACAGTACAAGCGCCTGCTTCTCCGCTTCATATGCATACCCGAAATTCATCGGCAGAATGTACGGCTCCTCGCCGTCAAACAGTCCCAGACGGCAGCAATCGCATGCTTCCATGACCGTAAGCATCCTATTGAAATCGGTGCATTCCAGTTCCTGTCGTCTCATCCTTCCACCTTCTCCAATCGCTTGAACAACGGCTCCCCATACAAGCGGTGCAGGATCTCCCGCACTTCAACGAGAGGACACCAACGGAATGCTTCGATCTCCTCTGCCCGTACGTCCGGTTCCGCCGTCGTCTCCGCCAAGAACAGAACCACCTGTTTGCGACCACCGTTTGCAAGCCGGTATTCCACCGTTTCCCGAAAGGACTCTGAAAACACAACGTCTAACCCAGTTTCCTCTCGCACCTCACGCAAGGCGGTCTGCTTTTCCGTTTCACCCGCCTCCATATGCCCCTTCGGAAAGCTCCACGTCTGCGACCGCCTTTGCAGCAGAAGCAGATACTCGGTAACGCCGCATCGCTTCCGGTACAGGACAGCACCGCAGGACTTCTGAAAAAGGGCCTCCACAGCGGTACGGTAATACTGCTCCTGAAAATGAATCGCAGAAGCGATCTGTGCCTGATCGAACACCATGCCCTCTGGCGCAGCGATCAGCTTGTCTTCTACATCGTTTTCACGATACACAATCCCGATCACACAAACGGAACAGACGTCCACTGGCACATCGATACCCAGTACATAGACGTCCAGTTCCTCCCCGTCACCTCCGAGCACGCCGGGAAGATAGCCGTAATTGATCGGATAGTGCAGCGTAACATGTTTCTTATGGTGTACATACTCAATCGGGCGGTCAATTTTCACCGAAACCGTTTTGCCGAGATAGCTCTGCACAAGTGCTTTTCTTTCCTCAAATGTCATAGGTTGCCTCCCGTTTTTTGCCAGTATATCACAAATTTTCCTCTGCTGCAAGAGTCGAAAAGAACCCCTGCAGCGTGGCGTTTGATACCGGAAATACTGCAACCGCCTCTCCGTGTCCCCCGGTCCTGTCTCCCCCGGCAGACAGGATAAGGCTGTCGCAGGAAAACAGCCTCCGCCGAGATGCATCGGCGGAGGCTGGCAGCAAGCCCGCTTATATTATTCTGACATAACGCTTTTCAGGGAAAGCGACCGGATGCGGTTCGTACAGACATGCATTGCAAGCTCGTACAGAACCGCAAAGGCAACGAGGGAGGCTGCAAACGCTTTCCAATTGAAGGCATATGACGGCACGCTTTCGACCTCCTTAAAAACGATCGTCACAACGCCTTTCAGCAACCCGTACTGGTATACACTCCCCACTGCAAATCCGACATAGGATACCGGTCGGTATCCACCGAGAATCGCATCGCCGCAATCCCGGTACGAATAACCGAACACCCGCATCATCGCAATCGTTTTCGCATTCGAACGGATTACCGTAGAAACAGCAAGAAAGAGCGTCGTACAGGCAAGAATTACACCGATTACAAGCACCATCACCTCCATCATGCGGCTGGTAAGATTCCGCATCCCGAAGGACATCTGTGTCATGGCAGAAAAGCAGAATGCCGAAAATGCAAGGAAGAACACCAATATTTTTCCGGAACGCAGCGTCTGTCTCCTCAGCAGGCGCAGAAAAGGAAGCGCCTGCTCCGTCGATTTTTCTCTCCCTGCCTTGTGTTCCTTTCGTTCTTCCCGGAGCAGCGCCAACGTCGGTCGTCCTAACAGCAGGTAGGCATAACCGATCGACAACCCGGAGAAAAACAAAGGCGGAAGAAAAAGCATCCCCAACGCAAGTATCGGATGAAAATGTACCGCAATCTCAGGAAAAAGCTGCTCTGCATTCTGCACCTCATAAAAGGACGGCATCAACAGAAAAGCGAATACAAATCCTGCTATACAGCCAACCAGCACACTGCCGCCGAACCTCCGAAAACAGAACGCAAGCTTCAAACGGGAATAGCCCAGCGCTTTTAGAATGCCGAGCTCCTTTCCGTGAGCATCCAGATATTGCCGGATATAAAAGCCCAGCGTGACCGCAGACGTGAGCAGCAGGCAGCCCCCGCTGACAGCGACCGTCACTTTACCGGAGGACAGCATCGCACGGTACAGGCGCACAGACGGTTCCGACACGATTTGCTCCTCCATGTTAACCAGATCCAGATGAAAGTTCATAAACAATGTACAGACAAATACTGCGCAGCAGGCAATCACGGAGATTCCCAGCAGTTTGCATGCGTCCCTGATTCCTATGACCATCCCCAACTCACCATCCGATCTCATAGGCGTTTTTTCTTACCGTCTGAGAAATCAGCCCGGCAATTTTCCCGCTGTTCACCCTTATGACGGTATCTGCCATCTCCGAAAGATTCTGATTGTGCGTCACCATCACAACCGTAAACCCGTATTTTTCCTGCAGATCGCAGAGGCAGGCAAGCACCTGTCTGCCGGTCTGTTCATCCAAAGCCCCTGTCGGCTCATCGCAAAACAGGACACGCGGATGCTTTGCCAAAGCACGTGCGATGGCTGCTCGCTGCTGCTCCCCTCCTGACAATTCATGTGGATATTTTCGTCGCTTCTCACCCAAGCCGACTGCAAGAAGTAGCTCTTCATACTCCCGGTTCCCCGCCAGGTCGGCGCTCAATTTCACATTATCACCAATCGTTAAATGCGGCAGAAGGTAATATTGCTGAAAAACAAATCCGATCGTCTTTTTCCGAAACGCAGTAAGCTCCCGGTCAGAAAGGTGCGCTATCTCCCTCCCGTCATAAGATACCGAACCGCTATCCGGCATCTCCAATCCGGAAAGGATGTGCAGCAGCGTCGATTTTCCGGAACCGGAGGCGCCCAAAATCACAACGAACGCGCCGTTTTCAATCCGCAAGGAGATCCCTTTCAATACCTCACAGCGACTTTCCCCGTTTCCGTAGGTTTTGACTAAATCCTTCGCCTCAATCATCATTCCGTCCCTTTCTGCCTGCCGGCAATTATCTCTTTGAGTATGCTTCTGCATACCTGCGTCAATAGTTCTCCGCTCTCCTGCTCTGTAAACGTACACATACGCGTGGCGCAAAGCGTAGCTATCCCATGCGTATAGATCCAAAGATGACGGTAAAGCTCCATCGCCTCCCGTCGGTTGAGCCCGTATTCCGTCCGCACGGAGGACAGAATCTCTTCATACCTCTCCTCAATCGCAGGAAGAACGGTCTCCGGTGTCTGACCTTCCGTTTCAGACATGAACAGAATCCGAAAAAAAACAGGTTCCTCTCTGGAAAAACGGATATACTGCTGACCTACGCCCTTGAACGCCGGCGTTTCCTGCAGACCGCTCGTAACATACGCACTGTACAGAGCGCGAATCGCCTTTTCGACTGCTGCCTGTACCTCCTTCATACTTGCAAAAACCGTAAAGATCGGACAAGCGGAGCTTCCTAACTCCCTGCCGAGCGCCCTCGCAGTCAGCGCGTCCATCCCATGCGCCCGCACAATACGAAAGGCGGCCCGCACAATCTCCTCTTCTGTAAATTTTGCCTTTGGCGGCACTTTCACACCCTCTTTCAAGAATTGTTGTTCTATAACATTTGTTCTATTATAGCATAAATAAAAAAGCCTGTCAAGGAGGAAAGATGCTGTGCCTCGCTTATGAACAGAACGTAAAAACTTCATTAACCGGTTGACTTTACATCGATTTCATGATATACTCCCTCTTGTTGAAATTTCAACAAGATCATATGAAAGGAGCTCCTATGGAAAAACGGTTTGAAACGTTTACCTTCCTGATCCTGCAGATCAATCGCGCAATCCAACGTATCAAGAGTCTGGAAATGACAGAGTTCCAATTGAAGGGGATTCACGCAATGTGCCTCTTTTATTTGCACAGGGAGCCGGGCACGCTCACGCAGGCAGAGCTTGCGAAGCTGTGCGCGGAGGACAAAGCGAGTGTTTGCAGAGCGCTTTCCGAACTGATCTCGCGTGGACTTCTGATCGACACACAGCCCTATCAATCCAAAAAATATAACGCCAAGCTGCTTCTGACCGAGCAGGGAACGGAGCTTGCGGAAAAGGTCCGGCAAAAGGTAGCAAATGCGCTGGACGTCGTCGGCAGCGGTCTGCAGGAAAATGAGCGCGAAATCCTTTACCGCTGTCTGAACAGAATCAATGACAATCTCGAGCAATATGTCAATGCAAACGCATAGGCAGCCGATCCTTCAATGTAAGAAAGGAGCCTTTTATGGCAATCAAATTAGCGGTCGATTCCGCAGCCGATATCAATATGCAGGAGGCACTGGCACTGGGAGTCCATATGATTCCCCTGACCATCCTATTTGAAAGCGAAAGCTATACTGACGGAGTAGATCTTACCCACAGGGAATTTTTCGAAAAACTGACGCAGTGCGAAAAGCTGCCGAAAACCAGTCAAATCAATCCGTTCCAGTTTGAAGAATTTTTCCGCGAGCTGACCGCAGACGGCAGCGAAGTTATCATGATCACACTTTCCTCCAAGCTGTCCGGCACCTACGCAAACGCCCTACAGGCAGCAGACGGATTCCCCGGTCATGTCTTTGTGGTTGACAGCGAAAATGCCAGTATCGGGGAACGTCTCCTCCTTTTACATGCGCTCCGTCTTATAAATGAGCCGATTGACGCGCAAACACTGTTCGACCGTCTGGAAAACGATAAGAAACGGATTCGTCTGATGGCATTGCTCGGCACCTTAGACTACCTTCAGAAGGGCGGTCGAATCTCCACGCTGACCGCCGTATCCGGTACACTGCTGCATATTCGGCCGGTCATCGCCATCGAGGGCGGAACGGTAAGGGTACTTGGGAAAGCAATGGGCTCCAAGAAAGGGAATCACCTTTTATCCCAGCTGATCCGCGACGTCGGAGTCGATTACAGCATGCCCTACGGAGCCGCCTATTCCGATCCGGATGACAGTTTGCTGCAGACCTACCTGCGTGACAGCTCCTCCCTATGGAAGGAGTATACGGAAGCAATTCCCGCATATCCTATCGGAAGCGCAATCGGCACACACATCGGACCGGGCGCAATCGGCGTTTCCTTTTTTGCAATCCATGAGTGAAACAAGATGAGGGATGTAATCTCAATGGGTATGAACGAGGATCCCCTGTGTTAAGCGGCTGTAATCATATTGACGATAGAATTGATATTTTAAAGTATATTGAAGTGGATATGAATACACCTATATAGCTATTTAGCGCTATCGTAGATGTCAGCGGCATAATCGCAGAAGGCATTATGCTAATCACTATTGGTATATTTGTCCATCAAGAAAAGAACGTCGCAGATAACGATGGCATACCAACGGCAAACCGAGCATCGAACCCGTAACGCTGATCAAAATTCATAGGATTGGATATAATAGTTCCGTACTTCTCTTGAAGTTGTCCCCTTTTCGTGGTGTTTCTCTTTGAAATATCTCATAACTTTTGCCTATTCTCATTCAAAAAGGAGCTTCGACGATCCGCGAAGCTCCTTTTATCCTCAGTCTTTATATCCGGGTTATCAGCCGGCGCTCTTGATGCGATTCCAAAGCTGCTCGTAATAGGAAATCGTGGAAGCATCCAGATTGCTGTAAGCGGTCGCCTTGACTTCAGTCGTAGGATAAAGATATTCGTTGTCCTTGAGAGTATATTCCTCATTTTCCAAAACGCCGGTATTCGGGCAGGTATAGCGAATATACTCGGCATTCTGCAAAGCGATATACGGCTCCATCAGAAAATTCAGATAGAGCATTGCCGCATCATAATTCTGCGCATTCTTGCAGACGCACATCGCGTCAAAGAAGATATTGGTCCCCTCTTCCGGCAGATAGAAGGACAGGTGTCCGCCGTCGCGTCCCGCTTCGTTCATCGCCTCAACCATCGTCAGATAGTCTCCGGCATAATAAGTCGCGATTGCAGCACTTTCTCCCTGCATTTTAGTAAAGACCAGATCCATAAACCATCCCTGCAGAAGCGGAACCTGCTGCTGCAGCTTTTCAGCAGCGCGGTCCCACTCCGACGTATCATTGGTATTGACATCAATTCCCAATGAATACATCGCGATAGCGAGCGCATCGCGCGCATTATCGATGCCGATGATCTGTCCCTTGTATTTTTCATTCCAAAGCAGCGACCAAGTACCGTCCACATCCTCGGCATCCACCAAGGTATTGTTATAAATCACTCCAAGATATCCGCCGGCATAAGGGATCGAATAGGCGCCATCCGGATCGTACTCCAAATGACGGTATGCTTCGTCGATATAATGGTAATTGGTCAGCTTTCCATAGTCCAGTTTCTGCAAATATCCTTCCTCGATCAACCGAGCGATCATATAATCGGAGGGAATCAGGATATCATACGTCACACCGCCGCCTGCGAGTGTCGCATACATGGATTCGTTGCTGTCGTAGGTATCGTACTCGACATGAATTCCCGTAATTGCCTCAAACGCAAGGTTGATATCCAGACTGTCGTCCTCTCCGTCTGAGATATATTCTCCCCAGTTGTAGACATACAGCGTCGTACCGGAAAGGTCGTTGGTATAATCCCCCTCCAGTTTTCCGCTTAATTCATCCCGCAGGGCGTCGAGCTGCTTATCCCGCCCGCAGGAGGTCAAAGCGAAACAAAGGGAGCCGAGCAGAGCGAATGCGCAAAGCATGCAGAGAAATTTTTTCATAGTTCTAAATTCCTTTCTTAAATAAATGAAACCGTTAAATTTTCATACCCGCCGCTTCTTTTCCGAACGTATCTGCAACAGATTGACCGTCAGCATCAGCAACAGGATAGTCAAAAAGATCATCGTATACAACGCATAATAAGTCGGCGCGATCGGCTTTTTGACCGCAGTATACAAGCTGGTGGCAAGAATATTGAAATGACCGTTGGTATAATAACTGATGATAAAATCATCCAAAGAGAGCGTGAACGCCATAATGAAGCCGGAAACAATTCCCGGCACGATGCCCGGAAAGATAATCTTCCAGAACGCCCGCGCAGGCGTACAGCCCAAATCCAAAGCAGCTTCATACTGGCTTCGGTCGGATTGGTACAGCTTCGGTAAAACATTCAGAATCACATACGGCAGATTGAACGTGACATGCGCAATCAGCAGCGTCCAAAAACCGAGAACCGCGCTTTGGTTTCCGAACAGTCTGCCGACAAAGGTAAACAACAGCATCAGGGAAACACCGGTGATAATATCCGGATTAGTCAGCGGAATATTGGTCACCGTATTGACGGCGCCTTTCAGCTTTTTGGACTTCATTCGAAAAATGCCGTAAGCGGCAATGACGCCAAGCACCGTGGCGGCACACGCTGCGGTCACGGAAATTACCAGCGTATTCCCAAGCACGGAAAGCAGACTGTAATCAGAAAAAAGATTTTGGTACCAGCGCAGGGAAAATCCGGAAAAAGAAGTGGTGCTGCGGGCGGAATTGAAGGAGAAGAGAATCATAACAGCCAGCGGCGCGTAAAGCACTGCATAGACGATCCCCATAAAAACTCTGCCAAATATCTTCATACCAGCATGCTTCCTCCTTCCTTATCTGTTGAAAACCGATTCAGGATCAGCATACTGACCAGAATCACAACCATCAGCACCAGAGACAGCGCCGCAGCAACCGGCAAATTGCTGTTCTGGCTGTGAATCTGACTTTCAATCAGGTCACCGATCATAAAGTCGCCGGTGCCTCCCATCGCCTTGGAGATATAGAAGGTACTGACCGAGGGAACAAACACCATGATAATTCCGGAAACAATGCCCGGGACGGTTAGCGGGAAGATCACACGGCGCAGCCGCTTGAACGGATTGCAGCCCAGATCCTCCGCCGCCTCCAGCAGAGACGAATCGATCCGTGACATCACATTGTAGATCGGTAAAATCATATATGGCAGATAATTATAAACCATACCGAAGATCACGGCGCCCGTATTATTCAGCAGAGAAAGCTGCCCCCAGCCGAGAAAGGCAAGCAATTGATTTACCATACCGTTCCGATCCATCAGCGTTGTCAGACAGTACGTGCGGATCAAAAGATTGATCCACATCGGCAGCGTGATGAACAGATTTGCAATTTTCTGCGAAGCCGGCCGGCATTTACAGACGACGTAAACAAAGGGATAGGCAATCACCAGCGTGATCGCGGTTGCCGCCAAAGAATACCAGAAGGATCGGAGCATCACACCTGTATAATCGCGCAGGCCTGTCAGGTTCTGCAATGTAAACGTGCCGTTCTGATCCGTGAACGCGTAGTACAGAACGATCAACAGCGGAATCAGGATGAATAAAGCAGCCCAAAGAAGATACGGCGCATTCAGAATGGCAGTACCGAGCGATGCCTTCCGTTTTTTTGCCGTCAACGTATATCCGTTCATCGTTCTTCCTCCGGAGCGGGCTCATCCACCTCATCGGAAAAACTGCTGTAGTCACCGTACAGACCGGAATATTCCGATTTATGCATTACATGGATGGAATCGGGATCCAACACAATGCCAATGGTCTGCCCCTCAGCATAAGCATCGGTCGTCTGCACCATCCATTTGAAGCCTCGCACCTCCACGATCAATTCATAGTAATCGCCCTTAAAGGTCGCCTGCGTAATCATGCCGGTGATCATGCCGTTCCCTGCAGAAACGATATCCACATCCTCCGGTCTAATCACGACGTCCACAGGCTCATCATGCGCAAAGCCCTCATCAACACAGGTGAACGTGTGCCCCGCAAAGGTCACGGTCCCATCCCTGTTCATAATACCGTCAATGATATTGGATTCCCCGATGAAATCCGCGACGAACGCATTCTGCGGCTCATTATAAATATCCACCGGCGAACCGATCTGCTGGATTTTACCGTCGTTCATCACGACGATCACGTCCGACATGGAAAGCGCTTCCTCCTGATCGTGCGTGACAAAAATAAACGTGATGCCGGTTTCCCGCTGGATCCGCCGCAGTTCTACCTGCATATCTTTGCGCAGCTTCGCATCCAATGCAGAAAGCGGTTCGTCCAGTAAAAGAACCGAAGGCTGATTGACCAGCGCGCGCGCAATCGCCACACGCTGCTGCTGTCCCCCGGACAGGTTGGTCACTTTCCGCTTTTCATAGCCCTCCAAATTGACCAGATGCAGCATCTCCTGCACCTTTTCGGCAATCTCCTGTTTGGAAGCGCCCTTGACACGCAGACCGAACGCGACATTTTCAAACACGTTCAGATGCGGGAACAGCGCATACCTCTGAAAAATTGTGTTGACCGGTCGGCGGTAAGGCGGGACGTCGTTAACCCGTTTTTCGCCGAAAAAGACATCACCGGAATCCGGTTGCAAAAACCCTGCGATAATCCGCAGAGTCGTGGTCTTGCCACAACCGGAACGACCGAGGAACGTAACAAACGCGCCATCCTGAATCGTCAGATTCAGATGGTCGAGAATCAGCTCCCCGTCGAAAGAAACGGTGATGTCCTTGAGTTCAATAATGTTGTTGTCTTTCATTTTGCATCCACCCTTTGCGGCAATGACCGCGTATAGCTTTGTCTTTCACAAAACTCTGCGCAGACCCACGACAGACTAACCATAGCGCCCCGCAAAGAGTTTTTACAAATCTCCCGGAACAAAACCGGGAAATTGCAGCTACGGTTGCTCAAACAGCCTGCAAAAACAAAGCTGTAACGGTTCCTGTTCGGAACTGCCTGTCGAGCACATTTATTTTTTTATAGGCAGGATGTATACCTGCCCCAGGAACCGAACCTCGGTTCCTTGACTGTGCATCCCCCGCCGGGCAGTGCCGGCGATGAACGTGGCAGCACAGATGCAAAAAAACTGAATCTATTATATCCTTTTTTACGCCAATGTCAATAGGTTTTTTGCATTTTTTTCGACCTCACCCGACAATCACAGGGTTGAAGCCACTTTTTCCTCCCGTTCACGATCATAGGAAGCCTTGAGAATCACCGGAGCGGAAAAGCTGGAAAGAATGATCATCAACAGCAAAAACGGCAGAATAGAAGCATCGATGATGCCGCTGTCCACCCCCCTCTGCGCACAGATCAACGCAACCTCGGCGCGCACCATCATGCCGACACCGATCCGCAGCGAATCCCGCGCGGAATATTTGCACAGTCTGGCAGTTGCTCCGCAGCCGATCACCTTCCCCGCAAGGCCCAGTAAAATATAGCAGATGCCGAACGCAACTGTCGCAGCAGTCAAGCCGGAAAAATCCGCCGTAATACCGATGTTGGCAAAAAAGACCGGTCCGAATACCATATAACTCATAATATCGCTGCGCCTGTCAATATATGCAGCATCCCGGTTTCCGGAGAGCATCAATCCTGCAAAAAATGCTCCCGTAATATCCGCCACGCCAAACCAACGTTCACTCGCATACGCGAAAAAGAAGCAGGCAGCAAGCCCCATGATCGGGATCGTGCGGTGATGCGTCATCTTCTCACTAAGTTTCCGGAAGATTACACGGAAAAGCCAGCCGAACGCCAGCGCAAACACAAAAAACAAGCAGGTTTTCAGCAATACCAGCCAAGGATTTTCCGCACTGCCGCCCGGCGCACCGATAGCTATGATAAAGGAAAGCAGCACAACACCGATGATATCATCCAGTATTGCCGCCGCGACGATCGTTCCGCCAACCTTCCCCTGCAGCTTGCCGAGCTCCTTCAGAGACGCGACGGTTACGCTGACCGAGGTCGCCGTCAGAATGCAGCCGTAAAATAAACTCTGTGTCACAGTTTCTGACGTAAATCCCTGAAACGCCCATGCCGCAAGGAACCCTAACCCCATCGGCACCGCCACACCCGCTATCGTGATCAGCACAGCGGGAATCCCTACTGTGCGAATCTGCTTGACATCCGTCTCCAGACCGGCGGAAAACATAATCAGAATCACACCGATTTTGGCAAGAAAACCCAAGCCCTCCACCGCAACATCGCTGATCACCGACTGCCCGGTAAAGGAACGCAATACGCCCAGCAGCACACCGGCAAGCAAAAGCCCAACTACCTGCGGTAAATGCAGCTTTTCGCATAGCTTTGACAGCAGTTTGGAAAAGAACAGAATCAACGCCAGCGGCAACAGCATCTCAAAATATTCCATAGAGACAAAGCCTCCTCTTCCGATTTTCTGAACGGCAGTATTATACGCCGGAAATACAAAAAAATCAACTGTCACTTTTCCCTCTTTTGCTTCCTTTTTTTCTGTTTCCCTGCACAGGTCCGACAAATGAAGGGAAAAATAGACGTTTCCTACCGGAATCGTTTCCGTTTGTTCCGGCATATAATGTACTACACGGTTCTTTTGGAAAAAAGAGGAAAAATCCGTTGCCGATCAGCTGAAAATTCCAAAAGAACAATGCTGCCATTTTATGCAACTCTCTGAAAAAAAGGGAAAAGACTTGACAGAAGCTCCCAAAATGAGTATCATGCTTTCCATCCAGACAACATTTTTTCGCAGTCGAGAGAAAAAACCACAAAACAGAGCTATCATGATCTGTTTTTGATCTATATTGCTTATCACTCTCCTCATGGATGCGATTGTGATTCCTGCGTCTTCGTTGAGCAAAAGAAAGGACAGGCGATTTTCATGATGAAAAAATTCCGTTTCCGTACGTATCCCTGCGTGTTTGCGGCTGCACTCCTCGCAGTCTGGCTGCCGCTTTCTGTTTTTTTCTTTTCCGCTTCCGCTGCAGATGCATCGGACGGAGAAACGACCTCAATAGACAGCAATGCGCTGGTCACCTACGGTTATCTGCAAAGCGTAATCGACGATCTGAAGAAGGAACTGCTGGCGGAGTTCTCCGGCAGCAGCGGAGGCGCCGTGTCATCCACTTATCACGATATCACATTCCCCAAGGGAACCGTTTTGGTGCTCGGCTCTGATGCCGAAGTCATCTTCCGCGGCGGAAACGCCATTATCATCACCACCTCTCCGGAACCGGGAAGGGGGATCACAGACCTCTCCGCCGGCAGAGAATGCTTTTCCGGCGAGTCCCTGCTCTTTGGGCATATTTACTATAAAACCGATGCGGAAAGCGGCGCCTGTCTGCTGGTCACCGGCGATCAGGCGGCTTTCACCATGAAAGGCACTTATGAAACGCGTTAAACGATCGCTTTTACTGCTGCTTTGCGCTGCAGCGCTGCTTCCGCTCCTGACTGCTGGCGGCTACCGGACAGATAACACAGCGACCGCAGCATCCGGCACGGATAAGAATGTTCGCGTCGGACTTTGCGTACCAGAAAACGGCAGCAGCGTCTTTGTTTCCTCCGCGCAGTGCGAAGGAGGCTTCACGGTCGGTACCTCCTCCGGAACCGGCTTTTCTGCACTCTTTACGGTCAGTGCTTCCGGTTTGGCATTGCTTCCCAACCGCAACGCTTCGCTGACCTTCTCCGGACAAACGGCTTCCGGACGGGCTTCTGACAGCGGATCCTATGGCGCTTATCATATCCGCACCGGCAAAACCTATACAGGCTATTTAGACGCGCAGACGGCGGCGAATCGCTATACAAACGGTTTTGTCGCGTTCGGCAACGGCACGTATGAAGTTTGGTACGGAGCCTTCCTAAGCGAATCCGAAGCGAAAGCAGCCATCTCCGGAAACGCGCTCTCTGTCGCCGCACCGGCAGACAACAGCATCGCAGCATACAACTGCGAAACTGGAAAGCTGCTGTTCGTCTATGTGGGCGACCAGCCGCTTGCCATCCGCGCTGCAAACGGCGGCACCGTCTCTCTGAATACTGAAAGCGGCAGATACGACTATCCCGGCTTCTTTGAATATACTGTCGCTTCCTCCCGACTGAAAATCATTAACGTTCTGGATCTGGAGACCTATGTCAAGTGTGTGATGTCCAATGAAATCGGCACCAACGTCTCCCGGGAAACCCGACGCGCTTTCTCGGTGCTGATTCGGACCGTCCCTCTGACCAGCAAGCACGCTGCATCCGGATACGACGTATGTAACACGAGCTGCTGTCAGGTTTATCTCGGCACATATCGCCGCGACAGCGAGAACGATGCCATCGTGGATTCTACCAAGGGCGAATATATCACCTATGAGGGAAATCCGATTTACTGCCTGTATCACGGAAGCAATGGCGGTGCGAGTTGTTCCTCCGTCGCAGCATGGGGCGGAGAAGAGATCCCCTATCTCAAATCTGTAACACTGCAGGAAAGTGAGGATAATGCCAGTGAAATCTGGCAGTATGTCTTTTCCGAGCAGGAGCTTTATACGTTCCTCTCCTCCCGCTCCGCATTCCGCGAGCTGACAGGCGGCATCAACAGCGTCACAGTTGCGGAAACCGATCCGTACGGCTCAGGATATGTTACCCTCCTCTCCGTCACCGACTCCCAGAACAATACGGTTAACGTCGCAACCAGCGAAGAAGTCCGCAAAGTGCTTCGCTTCGAAAGTGCAAACTTTACCGTTTCCTATTCCATGGAAGCGACCGTCATCGATGCGGACGGAAATGTGACGGAAGCGGATGTTTCAGGATATCTGGATGAACAGGGTCTCTATCATTCGTTTGATTCCTTTGAACAGAACTATGCTGTGACCGGTACAGAGAAAACCGTCGGCGCGGACCACATTATCTTTGACGGCGTCGGAACCGGTCACGGCGTAGGTTTCAGCGCTAACGGCTCAGAGCAGTTGGTCTCCGAAGGATACAGCTACCGTTATATCATCGGATTTTACTTCGATGGAACAGAAATCAGCCATCTTTCCTGAACCAATCATTTATTGATTTTAACTTAATTGTAAAAAAACATCGACTCCAGTTTACAAACCCTGTGCCTTTCGTTATAATATTGGCATAGGGTTTTTCCTTTGGAATGATCCCCTCTCTTTTTTTAAGTCTTCGGAAAGAAGGATCGGTCGTGGAAATGACTACCCCCGTTTCGGCATTTTCTACCAAATACAAATTTGCTTCATTCGCTGTTCTCCTGCTGCTTACTGCTGCATTGGTCGCGTACCGCCTTTGGGTGTTATCGACCGGGAGGGGTGAGACTGTCTGCGCGCTGTTAACGGCGGCCGCAGCCGCTGTTCTGCTGCTTATATCTCTGCTTTCGAGAAGGCGATATACAGCCGCTTTGCCGCACGGTCTGCCATCCGTTACATTCGGTGCTTCTATCACCGGCTTTCTGCTGCTGACCGTTTTGGTGGCTTCCATCTACTTTGCCTACTTTGCGCCGGAGAGCAACCGCATTACGGATGCCAATCCATTTATTTCCGGATTGGTCAAAGTGTTTGCCCTTCTTTCGGCAATCTACTTTCTGCTGTCCGCTGCAAGCATGTCTCTTCCGAAAAAGCGTGCGCTGCATCTGTTTCTCGCCATCATGCCCATCCTATTCTACGCATTCCGCATCCTTAACGATTTCATTGACAACAGCACCATGCCGCTCGCCAACTCTGGCGGATACCATATTCTCGGCATGATCGCCATCATGCTGTTCTTCCTTTGCGAAGGAAAGATGCTGATCGGTAACGGAAAAGTTCCTATCTTTCTCGCAGTCGGGCACATTGCCGTCCTGCTTTTGGCGGTTTACGATATCCCTTTCCTGTTTCTTTGCCTACAGGAAGGCAGTTCGGAGCTGGAAGCCATCTATTCTCTCCTGTCAATTGCAATGATCATCTACATTCTAACGCGCATGGCGTCGATCCGCCCGATCACAAAGGACTGGGATAGCTCGTCCATCGGGGAATAAGCGAAAGCAAAACCGAATACAATAAAGCAGAACCGTTTTCTACTCAGAAAGGACGTGCCTTCCTCGGATGAAAAATTATCTGCTTTATTTTTTCGCACTGATACTCTGCCTGACTCTGCTTCCGTTCACTCCCAAGTTCTTTCCTCTATCGGAAGAGCAACAGCCGGAGCTGATTCATATCTTAGAAAGCGAAACGGGAGAGATCAAAACAATCCCTTTGGAGGACTATGTTATCGGCGTTCTGGACGCAGCAAACTATCCCTACGAAGGGGAAGCGCTGAAGGCAATCGCCATTGCTGTGCGCAGCAGCGCAGTCTATTGCGAACAGCATACGCCCGTTCACCCCGGAGCCGCAGCATGTGATGATCCCTCCTGCTGTGCAGCCTGTTCCTTTGACACCTTCTCGGAAAAGGCAGTAGAGGCCGCTGCGGAAACGGCAGGACTCGTGGTGACTTACCAGGGAGAAGCCGCTGCTGCGCTGACACACGAGAGCTCCGGAGCCTACACCGAAAGCAGTCAAACCGTTTACGGCATCTCGCTTCCTTATCTGACAGAAGTCAAAAATATTCAGGAAGACCGCATCACAGAACGCGCATGGAGCGAAGCAGAGTTTCTCTCCCTGATCGGTGCACCGGAAAACAGCGATCCCGGCGATCTTGTACTCGCTTACGATGTGGCGGAGCGGGTACGTGAGATGCGCTTCGGAACTCTTTCCCTTTCCGGTGAACAGCTCGCCGAACGATTGTCCCTTCCTTCCTGTTGCTTTACACTGGAGCAAAGGGAGGGAGCGATCTACGCCATTTGTCAGGGAGCAGGAAATGGCGTGGGAATGAGCCGCAACGGAGCGGCGCTATTAGCGGAAAGCGGAAAAACCTGTACCGAAATCCTCGCTTTTTATTACCCGGAAACTGAAATCTGCAGGATTTCCTGAATAGATCCCTCCTGTTTGGTACAAACTACATACGAACACAAACAACAGGAGGAATTCCCTATGTCGAAACCGGAACAAAACAACAGACAAAATGGTAAAAGCAATCGCTGGAACCGTTACTCTGCCTATCTGTATCTCGCCATGGCGCTGCTGATCGTCGGTGTCGCCACCGCCAGCATCTTTGCATTGAATCGCAGCATCAGCTCTATACCGGAATACAGCGCACCGGAATTTTCCATCGAGCAAAGCCGCACAGACTCTGAATCATCAAGAGTCATTCCCCTCCAACCGGACAACCCCGTCTTCGATGAAGAAAGCGGAATTGTTGACGAAAGCTCCTATCCGCCGGTCATCAATGAAGAACCGCTTTATGTCTGCCCGGTAGACTCCGAGCAGATATCCAAGGCCTGTTCGCTGGACAAGCTGGTCTTTTCCGCGACTATGAATGACTATCGCGTGCATACCGGACTGGATCTCGCTGCGCCGATCGGTGCGGAAGTACGCTGTTACGCTGCCGGAACCGTCGAATCCGTACAGGACGACGATTTTTACGGCAAAACCGTCACGGTGCGGCATGAATATGGGCTGGTAACCGTTTACTCTAATCTGGCGCCGGAGCTGGCCTCCGGTTTAGAAACCGGCAAAACACTGAAAGCGGGAGAACTGATCGGCTATGTCGGAACAACCGCAGTCTCCGAAAGCGCCGACGAACCGCATCTGCACTTCGAGATGCAGCTCAATGGCTCCCCTATCGATCCGCAGCATGAGCTGTTCGGCTGAAAACCTCCGCTCCAAAAACAGCGCTTAGAAGGAACCGCGTAAAGAAATTGCTTTCCTCTGCCGAAAAAGCATAGCCCGGAAGAATATAACCCACTATGACACTTTCAAAACGGAAAGATAACATAGTGGGTTTTCTTTACAGAATCGGATTAATCGTTACAAGGAGGATGCCATTTTCCTATGTCCTCGCGGAAAGCGTGTTATAAACCTTACTTCCCGCCGGAACGGAATGCGTCAGCCAGACATTTCCCCCGATCACACTGTCGTCACCGATGCGGGTATCTCCACCAAGGATAGTCGCGCCGGCATAGATCACTACGCGGTCACCGATATCCGGATGCCGCTTGATTCCCTTGACAGGATTCCCGTTCTCATCCATCTCAAAACTTTTTGCACCCAAAGTAACACCCTGATACAGCTTGACATTGCTGCCGATTGTACAGGTTTCCCCGATGACGACGCCGGTGCCGTGGTCAATGAAAAAGCTCTCACCGACCGAAGCGCCGGGATGAATATCAATTCCCGTCTTCTGATGGGCATATTCCGTCATGATACGCGGGATCAACGGCACGCCGAGCAAGAACAGACTGTGGGCAAGACGGTAGATGCTGATTGCTTCAAAGGAGGGGTATGCCAGCATAATTTCCGAATGATTGCGCGCGGCAGGATCTCCCAGATACGCCGCTTCAATATCCGTATTCAGAAGCCGCATCACTTCCGGCAGGGACGCCATAAACAGCTGAATTGCCCGATCCGCCTGTTCCTCACAGGAGGCACAAATCGATCCGACCGGAGCATCTCCGTCACAGGAATAGCAATAGATCTCACCAGCCAAACCGCACAGCAATAGCGCCGCCTTCTGCAGATTCTCCGCTACAAAGGCGGGCAGGGCATCCGCCGGTACCTGCTCCGCAGAAAAAATATTCGGATACATCGCTGTACGCAGCAGTTCCGTCGCACGCAGTACACGCGTTTTCACACCAAAACCACTCACCGCCGCGCCTGCATCGTTGCCGCGGTTCAATGCAATCAGCTGATCTGCCGTGTGACCGATCTCTGCGCCGAGCCATTCTTTCATCATTGTCCCTATGCCTCATTTTCCTTCGGATTCTTCAATACAGTATACTATATTTACCAGCATTTTGCAACACCCTTTTTTCGATTGACATTTTGTTTTTCCCATGATATACTAACATATATTTATCACTGAAAGGATCTTTGCCCCCATGAAACACAGAAACCGGAAATGCTTCACCGTCTGTTTCCTGCTGCTCCTGCTGCTGCAGACCTTTCACGTTGGTGCAGTCATTCCGGAGCAGACCGGTTATTCTGAGGTGCTCACACCGTGCGGACCGGAAGCTCTTTTCTCAGGAACTGCTGTTGACTTTTCCGTTTCCTACCTCTACTATGATCAATTGCAGTCTATCGATCAGAAAAACCTGTACACCCGCTTTCGGCAAGCAACTCCCGAAAGCTGTACCATCAGCATGTCTTTATCCTCCCTGCCTGCCGTACCTGTCCCTTCCGGCGGACCGGATCAAACCTTCATCAACCGTTTGAATACGGCTGTCACAGAGATCGTTTGGCCCGCTTATGTTGCCGCTGTTATGGATGATCCGCTGCTTTTTTGGTGTGAAAATACCATAAAAACCAGCTATACATATCATTATCGGGGTACCGTTTTGACATCTGTTACGATTCAATGCAGCTTCGTCGTCGGGAAAGGCATTACTGTCGAGTCCTATCCGGCTGCCCTCCAAGCATTGCAGGACGTTCTGAACGGACTTTCCTTCTCACAAAACAGCACGCGATATGAACTGCTCCGGCAATTTCACGATTGGCTCTGCGAAAGGATTGTTTATGATCTTGACGCTCCCTGCGCGCATTCTGTATACGGAGCATTGGTGGATGGAAAAGCAGTCTGTGAAGGGTATGCCGCGGCTTTCAAGCTGCTCTGCGACGTCTACCAAATTCCCTGCATGACCGTCTTTGGATACAGTGTCTCCGCAAGCGGCGAGCAGGGATACCACGCATGGAATATCGTCCGGATGGAAGACGGCGTCTGGTATGGTGTGGATACAACCTGGGACGATAACGACAAAATATATGATGATTTTTTTCTAACCGGAAGCGCCACCGTACCCACGCATTTCGATAAGCTACCCTTCAAAATCTCCCATCAGGAAAATGAGGATTATTTCGGAAACGGCGCCGTCCTGCTGCGGTTTCCCGTACTTTCAGAAACTGCGTTCCGCTTTCCAAAATATGACGTCAACCAAGACGGTGCTGCCGACAGCCTTGATATCGTCGCTCTTCTTCAGTATCTTGCAGGGATTAAGGAAGCGCCTGCCGGTGTCGATCTCGATCTGAATGGGGACGGAGCCTTCAATCCCGAAGACGGAACAGTATTGCTGCAATACCTTTCCGGCATCCTTCTCTGATCATCTATACCCTTCCGCAAAAGCAACCCGCCGGAGACTTTCCGGCGGGTTGCTTTGTCGGCTAAGGAGAAAATCTGCTGTTTCGTCAGAAATCAAACAGCTGATCGCGGGACTTTTCGTTCTTTGCCTTGTTGTTCTGCTGGTTCTGATTCTGGTTCTGCTGATTTTGGTTCTGATTCTGTTGGTTTTGATTCTGCTGATTTTGCTGGTTTTTTGCGTTCTTTTGATTCTTGGACTGTGACATAAGAAAAACTCCTTTCAAGTTGTCAATCTTAGTATTGACAGGAAAGAAGCTTCTTTATGCAAGAAATCATTTATGATACGATTTTCCGGCAAGAATGGAAAAGCCACGGTATACCTGCTCCGTCAGCAATAACCGCGCCAAACGGTGCGGAAATGTCATGGCAGAGAGAGATAACCGAACCGAACATTCTTTTTTCAGTCTCTCCTCCAATCCGTGACTGCTGCCAATCAAAAAACAGATACTACCCAGCAATGCCTTCTCTTCCAGCAGGGAGGCGAATGCTTCCGAGGAAAGCTGTTTGCCTTCCACGCAAAGCGCAATTTTGGTACAGCCGGACGGGATCGCCGTCCGGATCCTCGCCGCCTCCTTTTCCAATGCACGCAGCACCTGTGAAGAATTGGTTTCCTCCGGAATCCGCTCTTCGGGAATGCAAACCGTCTGATACCGGCAATATCTTTGCAGCCGCTTGCGGTATTCCTCTTCCGCCTCACGGAAATATGTCTCGCGGAAATCCCCTACATGAACGACGGTCACCGCAGTCATTTTTTTTTACGAACGGAATAGCCAAAGGTGCCGATCCGTTTCCCCAGCGTATAATAGGTACCGTGGCCGTATGCCATTAATCCCGCTTTCTCCAAACGCATCTTGCCGTCCTCACCTACGATACGCTCATCCACCGTTACCGTCGTAATGTCCGCAAGAAACATCGTATGACTTCCCAGCGGTTTCTGCTCAAACACCTTACATTCGAGCGTAATCGGACATTCCGCAACCGACGGGCAGGCAACGGTTTCCGATGGCTCCGGCGTCATGTTGAGCTTCCTGAATTTATCAAACTCTCTGCCGGATTTGACACCGCAGAAATCCACCAGCTTTGCCATATACGAAGTCGGCAGGTTAATGCAGAATTCTCCGCTCTTCTGAATCAGCTCATAGGAATATCTCTCCGGTCGCACCGAAATGTAAGTACGCGGCGGATTGGAACAGACGATGCCTGTCCACGCGACCGTGAAAACATTTGTTTTATCACCGTCCGAGCAGCTGACCAGCACAACGGGGACCGGAGAAAGCATCGTCCCGCCCTTCCATCGAATCTTTGCCATTTTGTAAACTCCTTTTTGCTATCTTTGTATTACCGGTCGGAGCCGGCAAACGGATCGCGCGCATCCACGACAGCGCTGTAATAGGTTTCATACGTGACGAACCCGGGTGCACTTCCGGACGGTTTCCGTAGATTTTTCACCCTTGTATAATCCACTTCGACATGGGTACTGCCCTTCTTTTCGCTGTGAAAAGCGGCAAGCATAGCAGCCTCGGTATAATCCCGGTCCGTCGGTTCCTTCCCGCCAGTCATCAGAATCACATGCGAGCCGTGGAACTTCTTAATATGGAACCAAAGATCTTTTTTTTCAGCCGCAGCGGTAAGCGCATCGTTTTGCAGATTGTTTCGCCCCACACGAACCGTCATTCCATCCGTTGTAGTATAGGTCAAAGGGCGAGACAGCGGTGTGCGTTTCTTTTTATTATTCCTGCCGGAATCATCCCTTGAACGCAGAAATCCGGTTTCCGCCAGTTCTCGCCGGATCTCCTCCAGATCGGAAAGCTCTGTTGCCCTTACCACGGCGTCGAGTATGCTTTCTAAATGATCAATCTTTCTCTCCGCAAGAGCAATTTGCTCCCGCAGCGCTTCCGCAGCGCGTTTCATTTTCGCATACCGCTTATAATACGATTGTGCATTCTGCGCGGGAGACAGGCGACCGTCCAGCGTCAGTGTCACCTCTTCACCGGTTTCATAATCCGTGACAGCGGCGCTTTGCATGCCTTGCTGCAACCGATACAAATTTGCCATAATCAAGTCGCCGGTCTTTCTCAGCTCCTCCCGCTTTTCACAATCTGCCAGTTCCTTCTGCTGCGTTCCTACCTTGCGCTGTTCACGGGAAAGATACGTCTGCACCGTTTTCAGGATATCCGCTGCATAGGAGCGAAGATTGACCGTCTCTTCCTTTGTGGAAAAGTAGGAAAGCAGCAAATCCGAAAAGCTTTCCGCCGCACGCAGCGTCAATCCGGTATACTGTGTCAAGGGCAGGTAAGCGTACTCCACACCGCGCTCCCCGTCATACACGGCGCAGGGAGAAAAACGCTTCTCCCGAATCATCGAAAGGACAAGCGAAAGGCAATGCCATGCACGTTCCGCCGACAATTCACTGACCGGAATTTCCGTTCTGCCGGACGCTAAAAATGCAATCTCGCGCGCAACCGTCGGAGAAAAGGCAAAGAATTTGGAAACTAAGAAACGGTCAAACAGCATTTCTCTGTTCACCGAAAGCAGAGCAAAAAAATCGCTCTCCGAAATTTTGAGTACATCAAATTTCTCCTGTGCCGCCGGCAGTTCATAGGGCATGCCCGGCATAACCTGTCGCACAGAAGCGGTCAGATCCGCCGTAGAGGTCGCTCCAACAATACGACCGTCCTCCCCGACCAGAATAAGATTGGAATACTTGCCCATCATCTCCGCGTAAATCCACTTTTTGCGAAGAAAGCCCAATTCATCTGCACTCTCAAAGCAAAACCGAAGAATACGTTCATGCTCTATGCACTCCACGCCGGTCAGCCGTCCGTTCTGCAAATGCTTGCGGAACAACATACAAAGCGGCGTCGGATCCTTTGGTTTGGCAATCCCCACCGTTGTGATTGCTGCCAACGGCTTGGAAGCGGCAGCGGAAAGGATCAGGCTTGCGTGCTTCCCCTCCCGATACAGGCATAAATAGATACAGGACGGAGCGCTTTGGTGAATTTTTTCCACCTTTGCGCCCGTCCATGCGTTCAATTCGTTTGCAACTGCAACGCAGAAAAAGCCGTCAAACGCCATATTCGTCCTCTCTTGTAAACGGATACTCTACTGCCGGCACACCGCAAGCACGCACCAAATCACCGAGAAACGGAACGACCACGCGTTCCGTCGCATAATGAGTCGCACAAAGCAGGTTCAGCCCCAATTCCTTACAATCAATCATATGGTTATGCATAACCTCACCGGTCACATAGGTGTCCGCACCCGCTGCCAACACTGCGGCGATTTCATCCTTTCCGCAGCCGGAAACGACAGCCACCCGCCGTACAGTGTCCGACGCCTTTACGCAAGGAAACTGCGCAACATGCAGACGTTCGGAAACCTCTTCATAAAAAGCTTCAAAAGACTGAGGCTCCACCTCGCCGATTCGCCCATACGGAAGGAACGCATAAGGCCTCTGCACCCCCAGCGCTGCAGCAAGACAATCGTTCACGCCGCCCTCCATACTATCTAAACGGGTATGATAGGAGAGTACGGAAATTTCTGCCTTGACACAGGCAAGCACCCGTTTACCGACGCTGTCCGCTTCCGTCAAGGAAGCCAGCGGGTGAAACAGTAGCGGGTGATGGGATACGATCACATTGCAGTCCTGTTCTTTAGCACGCCGGATTGCCTCACTTGTACAGTCCAACACACAAAGGACACGGTTGACTCTGCCATCCCGCTCCGGCATCACCATGCGACCGTCATGATCCCACGGCTCAGACAATGACGCCGGAATCCGTTCCTCCAGCCTTACGGCAAGCTCCTCAACCGTCATAACCCGTTTTCCCTCCGATCCCCTTATTTTCCAAGCAAACGAAGCGTCTTTTCGACGATTCCCGCCGCGTTCAGCTTATAATAATCCAACAAAACTTCCGCCGACGCAGAGGTTCCGAACACGTCCTCGATGCCCACGCGCGCCAGTTTCGTCGGCACGGTTTCCGCCAACACTTCCGCAACCGCGCTACCCAGACCTCCGATCACGGTATGCTCCTCTGCCGTCACAATTGCGCCGGTTTTGGACGCATAAAATGTAATCAACTCCCGATCTATCGGCTTGATCGTATGCATATCAATCACAGCCGCGTCTATATCATACGCTTTCAGCTGCTCTCTGGCCTCCAATGCGGCGGCATTGAGAATACCGGTCGCAAAGATAGCGACATCCGTGCCGTCCGCCAGCACATTTCCCTTTCCGAGGGTAAAGCGATAGGTCGCCGGATCAAACACCACCGGAACGGCAAATCGCCCCAAGCGACAATACACCGGACCATCGTATTGCAGAATCGCCCCGATCGCCGCAGCGGTCTCTGTCGCATCTGCAGGATTGACCACAACCATATTCGGCGTCGCACGCATCACTGCCAAATCCTCGCAATACTGATGCGTCGCGCCATCCTCCCCAACGGTGATCCCGCCGTGCGAAGCACAGATTTTAACATTCAGTCCCGGATATGCCACGGAGTTTCGAATCTGTTCATAGGCACGTCCACAAGCAAACATGGCAAAGCTGGAACAAAAAACCGGAACACCGGTAGAAGCGATGCCAGCAGCAGCAGAAATCATATTCGCTTCCGCTATGCCGCAGTTAATAAACCGGTCCGGAAATTTCTTTCCGAAAACAGCGGTCTGCGTGGATCCGGACAGATCCGCATCCATCACATAAAACATGGTATGCTCACCGAGCGCGGCAAGCGCCTTGCCATAGGCAGCTCTGGTAGCTATTTTCTCAGCCATTTCTGCGCGCCTCCTTTGCCCGTTCATATGCCGCCGTCAATTCGCGCATCGCAATCTCATATTCTTCTGCTTTGGGCGCCTTTCCGTGCCACCCGTACTGATCCTCCATGAAAGAGACGCCCTTTCCCTTGACCGTCGTGCAAATCACCACAGAAGGGCGATCGGATCGTTTGGCATTTTCAACTGCGGTCTCAATCTGCGCAAAATCATGACCGTCGATACATTGCGCATACCATCCGAAAGCTTCAAACTTCCGGTCAATCGGCGTAGGATCCATAACTTCCCGCACATCGCCGTCTATCTGCAGATGGTTGAAATCCACAAACGCAATCAACTGCTTCAGCCCATAATGTGCGGCAAACATTGCCGCCTCCCAAACCTGCCCCTCCTGCAGCTCGCCATCTCCCAAAACCGCGAATACCCGATACGATTTCCCGGCTCGCTTTCCCGCCAGCGCCATACCGGCAGCCGCAGAAATCCCCTGCCCGAGCGAACCGGTGGACATATCCACTCCGGGAATATGCTTCATATCCGGATGCCCGGAAAGGAAGCTGCCCAAATGACGCAGCGTATTCAGTTCCTCCTTCGGAAAATACCCCTTCATGGCAAGTGCTGCATACAGCGCGGGGCAGCAATGCCCTTTGGATAGGACAAACCGGTCGCGATCCGGATTTTGCGGATGCGCCGCATCCACGTTCATCTCCCGAAAATACAGGTAAGTTATGATATCCGTAACGGACAGCGAACCGCCCGGATGACCGGATTTCGCGTGATAAATCGCGTCCACCGCCAGCATTCTGATTTCCGCTGCCCTTTCGGCAAGCAGCAAAGCTTCCTGTTTCTGCATGATTACATGCTCCTTTTTCTAACCTCTGATCCCGAGCCTCCGAATAGTCTCTGACAGAAACGAAGGGCGATCCGCTTCAAAAGCCAAAACCGCACCGCCTACGGGATGAGTGAATTCAATATATTTTGCAAACAGACACTGTCCCGAAAGCCCTAAGCGCGGCTTATCGGGATGAGGGTTATAAACCGGATCCCCCACAACCGGATGTCCAAGATATGCCATATGCACGCGGATCTGGTGTGTTCGTCCGGTTTCCAACGTCAGTTCTACCAACGAGTACTCCCTTCTGCCATCCTCTCCCAGCACCCGGTAATGTGTGATCGCCGGCTTAGCGTGTTCATAAACGACCGCCATGCGCTTCCGGTCCGTCTTATGACGACCGATCGGCGCATTCACCGTACCGTTCGGTTCCCGGAAAACACCGCAGCAAACAGCTTCATAGCGACGAACAAAGCTGTGCGAGGCGATCTGCGCGGCAAGACCGGCATGCGCCTCATCCGTTTTGGCAACGATCAGCAGACCGGCAGTATCCTTATCAATCCGATGAACAATACCGGGACGCACCGTTCCGTTAATCGAGGAAAGCCGTCCTTTGCAGTGATACAGCAAAGCGTTGACCAGCGTTCCGTCCGGATTTCCCGGTGCGGGATGCACCACCATCCCCTGCGGCTTATTCACTACCAGCAGATGCTCGTCCTCATACACGATCTCAATCGGCAGGTCCTGCGGAACCGCTGCAAGCTCTTCCGGTTCCGGCTCCTCAAACATAACGATATCCCCTGCCACAGGAAGATCCCGCTTGCGCGCGGGACGCCCGTTCAGAAGAACGGCACCGGTTTCAATCAGCTGCTGCGCGCGGGAACGGCTGATCCCCACCGCCTCAGCAAGTAGGACATCCAATCTCCTGCCGCTCTGCTCAGGTCTGATCCGGATGGTTTCCGTCATGAGCAGGATCCTCCGCCGCATCCTTCTTCCGCTTTTCCAAACGGGGTTCCACGGCAATGATATAGACGGCGAGCGCAATCGATCCGCAGGTCACAAAGATATCCGCCACATTAAACACGGCAAAATGGACAAACTGGAAATCAAGAAAATCCACCACATAGCCGTTCAGCACGCGATCGATCATGTTGCCGATGCCTCCTCCCAGCACCATTGCCAGCGAAACTGCCAGCAGCGGATGACGACGGTAAAAACGGAACAGCAAGTAAACAATGACCGCCATCGCAATCACAGAAAACACCATAAACACCCAAGGATGCTCCGAAAGCATACTGAACGCCGCGCCGGAATTCTCTGTATAATAGAAGCGCATAAATCCCGGTAAAAACGGAACCTCTTGATGCAGCGTCATATGCGAAACGACAATCGCTTTGGTAATCTGATCCAGCGCGACCGATCCGAATACGATCGCAAGAACAACAATCAGCATACGGCTTTCCGGCAGCGACTGCAAAGGCATTGCCCTTCGCTATCCGGCTCGCAGTCATCGCGGTACGCCCAGCAGCGAACACATTTTTTCCCGTCGGCAACCTCTACCTGCACGGAAACGCCGCTTTCCGTCTCATGGAACGCCGTTTCCGGCGCCTGCGCGGAAGACAGCTCTACCCGGCTGACAATAAAAATCTCCTCCAGCTCGTCGGCATGTGCGGCGAAAAGCTGCATCGCCTCATTTTCCGGAGATCCGTAAATGGTCACCTTCGCTTCCAGTGACTTGCCGATCACCTTGGCGGCACGGGCGATCTCCAACGCCTTCATCACATCATCGCGGTAATGGAACAGCCCTTCATACTTAGCTTCCACCTTCGGGAAAGAGAAATCGGCACGTACCACAGGCAGCGGGTTACAGAACACCGACACCGCGTTGTCCTCCTCCGTCAGGCTGAAATAGCTCCAGAGCTCCTCTGCTGTATAGGAAAGAATCGGTGCAAGCAGCTTGGCTAAAGCTTTGACGATCAGATACATCGCCGTCTGCGCGCTCCGGCGCTCCGGCGCATCCTTGCGGTTGCAGTAAAGCCGATCCTTGGTGATATCAATATATAGCTTGGACATATCGATCGAACAGAAGTTCAGAACATCGTGACAGATGACATGGAATTCATAACGGTCATACGCTTCCCGCGCGCTTTGAACCAAACCGTTCAGGCGGGAAAGCGCCCAGCGATCTATTTCCGCCAGCTGCTCTACCGGAAGCAGATCCCGCTTGGGATCAAAATCAGCTTCCGGCGTGCCGAGATTGGCAAGCAGAATACGACAGGTATTACGGATTTTACGGTAGCTCTCCGCCAGCTGCTTAAAGATCGCATCCGAGCAGCGAACATCCACGCGGTAATCGCTGGATGCCACCCACAGTCGCAGGATATCCGCACCATATACCTGAATGATAGATTCCGGCGCAACGGAGTTCCCCAACGATTTATGCATCGCTTTCCCTTCGCCGTCCACGGTCCAGCCATGCGTCAGAACTGCCCGATACGGCGCATGACCGATACCGGATCCGATCGACGTCAAAAGGGAGGATTGGAACCAGCCCCGATATTGATCGCCTCCCTCCAGATAAAGATCCGCAGGACGGGACAACCCGTCACGACCGTCCAGCACATCGAAATGCGTGGAGCCGGAATCGAACCAGCCGTCCAGCGTATCCGTTTCTTTCTCAAAATATTTGCCGCCGCAATACGGACAGAGAAAGCCCTCCGGCAGTAACTCCTCTGCCGTCCGGTCAAACCAAACATTGGAACCGTCCTGAGCAAACAGTGTCGAGATGCGCTCAACCGTTGTTTCATTACAAATCGGCTTTCCGCAATCCTTGCAGTAAAAGACCGGTATCGGAAGTCCCCAATGACGCTGGCGGGAGATACACCAATCCGCGCGCTCATTGATCATGGAAACCATGCGTTCCTTCCCCCAGGAAGGCATCCATGTAACCTCATCACACGCCTTGACCGCTTGCTCGCGGAATGCTTCAACGGAACAGAACCACTGCGGCGTAGCACGGAAGATGATCGGTTGCTTGCATCTCCAGCAATGCGGATACGGGTGAATGATCTCACGGGAAGCAAGCAGCGCGCCGCTCTCCTTCATATCTGCCAAAATCGCTGCGTTGGATTCATCATAGCGCAGTCCGGCGAACTTTCCTGCGGCTTCCCCCTGATATCCCTTATCATCCACGGGCACCAAAATCTCCAAATGATATTTCATGCCGGTCTGATAGTCCTCTGCGCCGTACCCCGGCGCGGTATGCACGCAGCCGGTGCCGCTGTCCATCGTGACGTAATCTGCGCAGCAAAGCAAACTGTCGCGCTCCAAAAACGGATGACGCGCCGTCATATATTCGAGCTCCTGCCCGGAAAAACCGGTCTCTACCACTTCATATTCTTCAATACCGGCTGCGGACATCGTATCACGCACCAAGGCTTCCGCAAGGATGTAAAATTCCCCGCCAACCTTCACAAGACAATAAGATTCGCGCGGATGCACGGCGATAGCAACATTGCCCGGAAGCGTCCACGGCGTGGTTGTCCAGATGACAAAATACGTTTTGCTGAGGTCATATTTCTCCTTTAGAAGCCCCTTGTCATCCGATACACGGAATTTAACATAAATGGAAGTACAGGGGGCATCCATATATTCAATCTCTGCCTCCGCAAGCGCGGTCTCGTCATGCGCACACCAGTATACCGGCTTCAATCCCTTATAGATATAGCCGTTTGCGTACATCTTGCCGAAAACTTGCACTTCCTTTGCTTCAAAGGAAGGATTCATGGTCAAATACGGGTGCTTCCAATCACCAACCACGCCCAAGCGCTCAAAAGATGCTTTCTGCAGCTCTACAAACTTCATGGCGAAATTGCGGCAAGCGGAGCGGAACTCCGGTACGGACATGCGCTTACGGTCCAGCTTGGACTGCTTGATGATCGCGCTTTCAATCGGCATGCCGTGGTTATCCCAGCCAGGAATATATGGTGTACGGAAGCCCTCCATGGACTTGGATTTATTGATAAAGTCCTTCAGCACCTTATTCATCGCGGTGCCCATATGGATATTACCGTTGGAAAAAGGAGGACCGTCGTGCAGAACAAAGGAGGGCTGTCCCTCGTTGGTCTCCAGCATTCTGGCATAGAGATCAATTTCATCCCAGCGCGCCTTGATCTCCGGCTCCCTTGCCGGTAAATTTCCCCGCATCGGAAATGCCGTTGCGGGAAGATTCAGGGTATCTTTATAATCTTTCATGTGAAGATTCCTTTCTCAGTTTTGAGTTTCCGGCTGCTCCGGCGCGCTGTTCTCCATCATAAACCGCAGATATTCATCCTCCGCCTCACGCGCCTCTCCCGTCAACTCCGGAGCAGGGGCGGACGGTTCCGGAGCGGTCTCCGGAAGCTCCTCTAAAAGCTCCGTTTTCTTCTCCGCCAGCTCATCCTTCTTCGCGGCGGCGACCTGACCGGCATTTTCTTCAATTCCCTGCTTCACATCCGTGAAAATACGAGCGACCACCGTGTTTTCATCTGGTAAAACGATCTCGTCAATTTCGTTTACAGAAACATCCTTTAATGCCTCGATATGACCGCGGTAAAGATCAAACAGCTGTTTTTTGAAATCCACAACACGGGTGCGAAGCTCCCACATTTCCTCCTTTTCCGCTTTCAACTGCTCCTTGAATTCAGCAATGACCGCGTCACAGCGTTCTTTGATCGCACCGGTGATGACATCCGCACGGTCAGAAGCATCCTTGACGATCTTTTCCGCCATTTTCTGCGCGGAAAGCAACGTGCTGCGGATGGATTCCTCCTCGTCCTTAATCTCGTCAAGGTTGGTCACAACGACATGCAGCTTACGCTCCAGCTCATTGTTTTCTCGGTACGCCTCGGCGTACTTCCCGATCAGAAACTCAATATATTCGTCCACCTCCGCAGGGTTATAACCCTTCAGGGATTTGGAGAACGCTTTGTTTTTCAACTCATGTGGTGCAAGCATATATAGGAGTCCTTTCCAGTAATTTTTGAGCAGCATCTTTGCATGACAAAGCCTGCTCTCCGTTTTCCCGTTTTTTCAGGTCACGGACAGCAGGATCGTTTCGAGTATCGTCAGGATCAGAAATGTTACCATATAGGAAAAATCAATACCGGAACCTCCTAAAGAGGGAATCCGGTCCAGAAGATTCCGGACCGGGGCAACCACCGGCTCCGACACCGCATAGCAAAATTCCATCACCTTGGAATCCTCAGACGCAAAAAACGAAAGAATACAGCGCGCCAGGATTACATAGCCGAGCAATTTCAGAAACAACAGAACGGCAAACTCAATGACTTCGATCAACAATTCCAATGCAGGTCTCTTTTCCTTAGGAAAATCAGAAGAGTTCTCTGGCTTTCGACGTCTCCGGCTGCGGAACGGCATCCGCCGTAACGTCCACATTCTTGGGAGTCACGATATATGTGGAGTCCGAAACCTTCTTGATATTGCCTTCAATGGCAAAGACGACGCCGCCGAGAAAATCCAAAATCCGGCGAACGGTTTCCTTATTGGTCTCTTCAAAATTGATAACAACGGTTCTCTTGGCAAGCAAATGCTCTCCAATGCCAAACGCAGAATCGATGCGGTCCGGCTTGACAACCTTCATTTCCAGCGCTGCGGAAGAGCCGACGCCGGTTGTC
Source organism: uncultured Ruminococcus sp. (assembly GCA_964549435.1). Classification (GTDB taxonomy): domain Bacteria; phylum Bacillota; class Clostridia; order Oscillospirales; family CAG-382; genus Coliplasma. The sequence goes on along the minus strand of CAZJVB010000006.1, from coordinate 23,538 downwards.
TTGGGCGCGGGCGTGGGCGCAGCCTTCTGCTCGAACTCCTCAACCGTTTCTTCCTCACCCGCCGCGAAGCTTTCCTCTTCCTCGTCGATATAATTGTCGTTGTCCTTAAACATCTCGTTGATGCGTCCTAAAAATCCCATGATATGCCTCCGTATCGTTTTTATCGTTTTCCTTCTTTTTCGAAATTCAGCCTTCTCCGGCATTCTTCAGCGGAGGTCGCGCGCCGAAGATCGCACTTCCGATCCGGACAAGATTCGCACCGCAGTTCACTGCGCAAAGGTAATCCCCGCTCATTCCGGCGGATAAAACTGTCCAATTCCTATTATCTTCTTTTTTGGTCCGAATGTCAATGAATTTTTGATAGATTTTTTGAAAAAATTGCAGATTTTCTTCCGGACATGCCGTTTTCGGCGGGATGGTCATCAAACCGCGCACGGATAGATGAGGAAGCGCCTCCAGATTTTCCAGAAACGCATCGGTTTCCTCCAGCCGGATACCCGACTTGCTTTCTTCTCCGGCAATATTCACCTCAATCAGCACCGGCATGATAAGCGCTCGCTTTGCCGCCTGCTTTTCGATTTCCTTCGCCAGTGACAGGCTGTCCACCGAATGGATCATGGATACCTTATCGATGATATACTTCACCTTATTGGATTGCAGATGACCGATAAAATGGATTTCCAACTTTGCTCTGTCCAGAAACTCATATTTTTCCAGCAACTCCCCCACGCGATTCTCTCCGATAAGGTTCACACCGCAATCCGCTGCGTAATTGATCAGCTCCGGCGGCACCGTCTTAGTTGCAGCCAAAAGCCTCGCACGGCCGCCCAGCTCCGCCAGAATGCGTTCTGTATTTTGCCTGATCTCTTCTTTCGTATGCAATGCAGTTCTCTCCTTACAGTAAAACCTTTCCGACATATAAATCAGTTCCCGATACAATCACCGTATCATACAAAGAGAGGTAGATATCGGAAATATACGCTTTATTCTCCCGGTTCTCCCGCACGCTGTCATACGGCACATTGCAGACGGCAAATTCCTCATTGCGGTAAAGAATATCTGCCTTTTTGAACACCACGCGCGTTCCATCCAGTACATAGCAGCCCACCTCACCGTCCAATATACGCAGCGCGGAGGCGCTGACACGGATCCCGGCATAGGTGCCGGAAACCAGCTGCACCGACTGGCTGCGAGAGAAATCAAAGCCGTCGGGCAGTGCGCGCGAGCTGAAAACCAACACAACGGTATCCAGATCCGTCTGCATAATCTTATGCTCCAGCGTAACAGAAAGCTGGATACCGGCCGAATAAGGAAACAGCATTTCATAAGAGCTTCCCTCCTGATATGCGCTCGCCGTCCGCTTGTCCGTCGCCGCAGCGACATACCACTGCGAGGAGCTCACCAATTTCCCGCAAGCGTCCTGCAGCACGTGGGCATCGGAAGCTGCATGCTCCAACTCCAAAAAGCTCTCCACCGTAAGGTTCTCCAAAGCGCTCATGGTAAATATGGTTTCATATCCGTCCACCGCATAATAAAAATATCCCGCCCCCGGCGTACTGACCTGCACGGAAGCACCGGAAAGGGAGCGCTCCAAATCCGCTTTTTCCTGCCGCAGCAAATTGAGCTGCGCGGTATACACACCGCTCTCGGTACTCAGCAGTGCCTGTCGCCGATTCATCTGAATCCACAAATTTTCTTCACCGCGGACTGCCTTGGCAAGGTCATCATCTGCGATCTCCCGGAGCAGCTCGACCGTCAATTCACCGATCTGCTGATCCAAAATAGAAAGATCTGTGATCAGGGCTCCGTCCGAAAGATTGGATTGCTCCAAAATCCGGATCATACGATCAATCTGCGTAATCTTATCCTGTACGGTCGCATCCGTCTCTTCGGAATACGTAACAGCCACTTCCGCGCCCTTGGCAACCCGCTCACCGTCCTCTACCAGAAAGCAGTTCGTTCCCGAGCTGCCGCTGTAGAGCGGTGTTTCCTCCCGGAATATATACGCCTCCAGCCGGATCGTATCCTGTACGCTGACATAAGTGGTATGCTCCACATCCACAACTTCGCCGATCCCCAAAGTCAGCTGTAAAATCAGGTAGGCGCACAGACCGATCAATATCACAGCAGAACCGAATTGTGCAAAAAATTTTCTGATACTCCGTTTCATGCTCACAGCTGCGTATCAACCCCTTCCGTTCGGCGCTTTCTGCTCCCGTCAGACGCAGACCACCTCGTCCGCGTGCATGCGGGAAAACCATGTTTCCTGCCGCTTTGCATACCTTCTGGTATTTCGGCAAATTTCCATTTTCACCTCTGCAAGAGAGGACACCCCGTCAAAATACGGGTAAAACTCTTTATATCCAATCGCCTGCGAAGCGGTCGGCGTCTGTCGCAGCCCGTTTGCGCAAAGCGACCGGACCTCCTCCTCCAGTCCCCTTGCAAGCATCTGTTCCACCCGTCTGTCAATCCGCTCATAAAGGGAAGCGCGGTCCGGACAGGTCAGCCGTATCACGGTGGGCAGAAACGGATTCTCCCCCTCTCCGCTCCGACGGTCCGCCTCGCTTTTGGTCACGCCGGTAGTTTCGCAGATTTCAATCGCACGTACCACCCGCTTGACATTGTTGGGGTGGATCGCACAGGCGGCTTCCGGATCCAGCCGGCGCAGTCGTTCATGCAGCGCCTCCCTGCCAAATTCCTGCGCATAGCAGAATAATTGCTCGCGCAGTACGGGATCGGAGGCGGTTGCCGTCAATTTCCGCCCGGTCAAAAGCAACTCCACATACAGCCCGGTCCCACCGCAAAGAATCGGCATCTTTCCGCGGGAATGAATTTCCCGGATCGCCTCGGAAGCAAGTGAAAGAAACTTACCTGCGGAAAACGGCTCGGAAATGTCCGCGATATCCAAAAGATGATGCGGAACACCGCACTGTTCCTCTGCGGTAGCCTTTGCCGTGCCGATATTCATTCCACGGTACAGCTGCATGGAATCCCCGCTGACAATTTCCCCGTCCAAATGCTTCGCCAAACGGACAGCATATGCGCTTTTTCCCGCCGCAGTAGGTCCCACAACCGCATAGACCGGGATTTTTTGAACCTCCGCCATATCAAGCACAACTTTTCATCCTATGATTTTTCCTTATTATTATAGCACAGTTTCCCTCGGATTGCAAGATCATCTAACCGCCCTCCTGTATGAAAATTTGCAAAAAACGGTTTCGTTCCCGTAAAGCATAAGCACGCTTCGTAAACCATTTATCCCATTCCTTACAGAATCAGCATCACATCCCCCAAATTTACGGGACGCAGGATGTATACCTTTCGGTAATTTTCATCCTTAAAAATTACTTTTCAGTGTTGTTCACAATTTGTTCAATCCTTTACAGGATCAGCATTGCATCGCCGAACGAGAAAAACCGATACTTCTTGTCCACGGCAACCCGATAAGCATGCATCGTAGTTTCATACCCTGCAAAAGCAGAAACCAACATAATCAACGTGCTTTCCGGCAAGTGAAAATTGGTGATCAGCGCATCCACGGCATGGAATCGCTTTCCCGGATACAGAAAAATTTCTGTCTCCCCCTCAAACGGATGCGCCACTCCATCTTCATCCGTGACAGATTCCAATGTGCGGACACTGGTCGTGCCAACCGCGAAAACTCTGCCGCCGCGCTGCCTGACACGGTTGACAGCTTCCGCGGCCTCCGGCGTAACCTTGATATATTCCGCATGCATTTTATGCGCAAGGATATCGTCCTCCTTCACCGGACGAAAGGTTCCAAGCCCGACATGCAGTAGAACGCGGACAATCTCCACTCCGTTCCCCTGTAACTTTTCCAGCAATTCTGGTGTGAAATGCAGACCCGCAGTCGGCGCAGCAGCGGAACCGTTGGTGCGGGCATATACCGTCTGGTAACGGTCGTTATCCTCCAGACGTCGCTTGATATACGGAGGCAGCGGCATCAGTCCGATTTTCTCCAGCAGTTCCAGAAAAACTCCCTCATACTGAAAGCGGATCACCCGGACACCGTCCTCCAGCACACGGAGCACTTCCCCGGTCAGACCACAGGGATAAGATAGCTTCTGCCCAACGCGCGTTTTCTTGCCCGGTCTGGTCAGCGCCTGCCATACTTCACCGCTTTCCTCCTTCACGCGAGAAAGCAGCACCGTTTCAATCTCCCCGGTTCTGCCCTCCGCCGTCCCAAAAATTCTTGCCGGAATCACACGGGTATCGTTGATAACCAGACAATCTCCCGGCTGAACATACTCCGTAATATCCGAAAATAGCCGATCCTCGATCTCCCCGTCCTTTTTATGCACCACCATCATACGGCACCGATCCCGTTCCGCAGACGGCGTCTGCGCGATCAGTTCCTCCGGCAAAGCATAAGCATAGCTGGACCGTTTCCTTAAATCCGGCATCTGTTTCCGCTCCGTATCCATCTCCTGCCCCATTCTTAAAATTCAACCTTCATACCGTCATAGGCAACTAAAAAGCCCGCCTTCTCCGCCACCGGAACCAATTCATCGTAAATCAGACCGCCGTTATGGGAAAAATGGTTCAGGACGGAAATCGTCCTCTCATCAGAAACACCGATCGATTCCAACCGGGAACGGACCAGCGGACAGGAATCCAGCCCAAGGTGCCCGCCGCCGGACGGAAGCGTCACAAAGGTACAGTCATACGAAACCAGATCCGCACGCACCTGATGCGTCTGCAGATAATCGTAAACCCCGTCGCAAAGCAATCCGGTGTCGTGCAGATACAGCATCGCCTTACCGTCCGCTTCAATCAGATAGACAAAGGGAGTTTCGTTCTCGTCATGATTAGCAGGCAGCGGCGTGACGCGGTATTTTCCGCAGTCGAACGATTCATACGCAACTGCCAGATGCGGATAAACATCAGGATCGTTCGGCTCCTCCGGGCGGGTTGCGCGCTCCTTCTCCAGAAGCTGCAGTACCCGTTCATTTCCGTAAAGCTCCATGGCAGCCGATGTCCGATTATGCGAATAATAGCCGTCAGGTCGCAAATGCAGGTCGCACGGAGAAAAATGATCCATATGGGAATGGGTGACAAGCAGCCAACGAACAGCCGAAAAATCCAGACCGTTCTTCTGCATATGGGAAAGGGAATCCCCGGGAAAATCCAGCAGCAGATCGTCATTCACAATCGCCTGAGAACGGGTGCGCAGGTTGCGCCCGCCCCTTTCCAGCGCCTTGCGGCAGTATTCGCAGCGGCAGAACAGCGCCGGCCAGCCCTCAGCCGCGGAGGTTCCCAAATAAGTCAGTTTCATAGCAAAGCTCCATCCATCGTCGTTCAAATTTTGATTTGCAACGGCTTCTTTTCGCTTATTCTACCAAGGATACGGCAAAAAATCAAGATATAAGCAGGGAAAAATTCAAAAAAGGGTCTTGATTTTCCGAAAAAGGTATGGTATACTGCGAGATGCAAAAAATATTGATCCGGCGTTGGAAATGTCGGATCCGCGAAGAAAGCGAGGGCAACCATCATGAAACAGGGCATCCATCCCGAATACAAAACCACTACCATTACCTGCGCTTGCGGTGCGGTCTACCAAACCAAATCCGTCAAGGAAAACCTCAAGGTCGATATCTGCTCGAAATGCCATCCGTTCTTTACCGGCAAACAGAAGTTTGTCGATGCCGGCGGACGTGTTGACAAATTCAAGAAGAAATTCAACCTCGACTGATTTTCACAGCAAAAGCTGCGGCGCACGGATAAATGTGCGCTGCATTTTTTTGCCCTTTTTCAAAGAAAGGATGATACTTGAATATGAAAGAAAAGATACTTCTGCAAAAAGAAGAACCGACGCGCGCAGTTCTGATTGCCGCTTCTCTCGGAAGGACGGAGGCGGCATGCGAAACCTCTCTGAACGAGCTTGCGCAGCTGCTCGAAACCGCCGGCGGCGAAGTGGCATTTACCGTATTGCAAAACCGTTCCAAGCCGGACAAGGCAACCTATATCGGCAGCGGGAAATGTGAAGAGATCGCAAAGACGCTTTCATCGGACCCGTCAATTACGCTCGCCGTATTCGATAACGAACTTTCCCCCTCCCAGATTGCAGAGGTAGAGGAGCTTCTGAAGATCCGAGTGATTGACCGCACCATGCTGATTCTGGACATCTTCGCACTTCATGCAGCCACAGGAGAGGGAAAGCTGCAGGTGGAAATTGCCTGCCTGCGCTATACTGCTCCCCGACTGATCGGTCAGGGTAAGGCGCTTTCCCGGCAGGGCGGTGGTATCGGTAGCCGCGGTCCCGGAGAAAGTAAGCTGGAAAGCGATCGAAGACATATTCGGCGCCGCATCGAAGCATTGACGGAAGAACTGGAGGAGTTGGAGCGTACCCGTACCGTCAACCGTTCGCAGCGCATGCGCTCCGGTCTGCCGACTGCCGCCATCATCGGCTACACCAATGCCGGTAAATCCACTCTGCTGAACCGCCTGACCGACGCCGGCATCCTCGCCGAGGACAAGCTATTCGCCACATTAGATCCCACCACCCGCCGGATGACATTGCCGAGCGGTACCGAGCTGCTCCTGACCGATACGGTCGGTTTTATCGACCGGCTGCCTACCCATCTGGTTCGCGCCTTCCGTTCCACTCTGGAAGAACTGACTTATTGCGACCTGATCCTTTGCCTGACAGATGCTTCCGAACCCCCAGAGGAACGCAGCCGCAAGCGTGCGGTGACAGAAAAGCTCATCGAGGAGTTGGGCGCGGCAAGCAAGCCACTTCTGGAGATTTACAATAAAATAGATTGCGTCCCCGACACGGATCGCGCCCTGTTTCCGGGAAACGTACTGGAACTATCAGCTGCTACCGGTCAGGGAATCGATTCCCTTCTCTTCCGACTGGACGATATGCTAAACAGCGGCAAAAAAACACTCACCCTGTTCTTTCCACACAGAGATACCGACCGCATATCTGATGTTTACCGCTTTGCAACGGTACTGGAGACGGAATATACGCCGGATGGAACCAGACTGACCGCAAGATGCGATGAACGCGCACAAGGAATGTTCAGCAGTTGGACGGCCGTTTGAGTCATCCGTACGGCAGCGGCGCATTTTTCACTTGACTTTTAGCGGAAAGACTGGTATACTGTGGAAGTAAAAAGCAATCTGACATTTCAAGAAATGAAAAAACACAGGATGTTTTTGAAAGGGGATCACCCATGCGCAAATACAGATATTTTACTGCGCTGCTGTTTTTGCTGTTGCTCATTCTACTGTTCACCTACAGCTGCTCCGTTTCCGAACAGCCCGGCGTCAGCCAGCCGCATACAAGCTCCGGCGATCTCTCCGAAACAAGCAGCACCGTTGAAACCGGGACCTCCGGCAGTTCGGTCATTCCGCTTCCGGAAGATACCGTCGTCAGTATCCTCGCCTGCGGAGATAACCTGATCCATCCGTCTGTATATTATTACGCGATGGAATGCTATGCCGCCGAGCATGATGAAACCTGCACCTACGCCGCTACCAATGAAGCCAATTACAACTTTCTGCCTATCTATGAGAATGTGGCAGACGCAATGAAAAACGCGGATATCTGCTACGTCAATCAGGAGACACTGTCCGGCGGTACCGGCACCGACATTGAAGGCTATCCGAAATTTAATTCTCCGGAAGCGGTGGGCATGACGCTCAAGATGCTCGGCGTCGACATCATCAATATGGCCCACAACCATATGCTGGACGCCGGCGACGACAGCTTCCTTATCCATTCGGACAGTTTTTTTGCTTCCTTAGGCATGACGCCGCTGGGTTACTACGAAAACGAAGCGGATACGAATAATATCGTTCTCTATGAGGAGCAAGGAATCACCTTCGCTTTCCTGCCTTATACATATTCCACCAACGGCATCGTCTGCCGTTCCCAAACCTATATTCCCTATTTTGAGGATGCTTTGATCCGCCGCCAGGTTGCGCTGGCAAAGGAACAGGCGGATGTGGTGATCGTTTCTGCGCACTGGGGTGACGAGGATTCCTACACGCCCAATTCCACGCAGAAATATTACGCAAACCTGTTCTGCGAGTTGGGCGTGGACGTGGTGATCGGCATGCATTCACACTGCCTGCAGCCGATGGAATGGATGGAAAGGGAGGACGGTCACAGGATGCTTCTGACCTACTCGCTTGGCAACTTTGTTTCCGGCATGCAGGGCGCACTCAATGTTTTGGAAGGCATGCTTTCCTTCAACGTACGAAAAAGTGTCGATACCGGCAAAATCACGATCGAGGATCCGCTGTTCACTCCGATTGTCCTGCATTATACCAAGGAAAGCACCGTAGCCCGCAATGATACGGGATACCGCAACTTCAAGCTGTATGAACTGACTGATTATACCGAGGAGCTTGCCGCGCAGCACGGCGTCGTCTGGTACGAAAAGAGACAGGGCACCACCACGCTCTACGGCGGCGGCTTCAGTTTGGAGAATCTGATCAATACAGTCAAGCGCATCATTCCGGCGGAATTCCTTCCGGAAAGCTATCAATAAGAAAGCAATGCCGCGCATAAACATCCCTGCAGGGAGCCGTCAAGGCTCCCTGCCTTTTTCTGTTGCCGTTTTTTGAAATTTTCCCGCAAAGACTTGCAATCTGAAAGGCAAGGTGATATAATAAGGTACTTAGAATATGCTGTTGTTTTTAGACGCATGCGGAAAGGAGGCGGGACAGGTTGCAGGAAAGAGGCAAAACCCTGATCGCACTGGATGGATTGGACGGATCCGGCAAGGAAACCCAGACGCGGCTGCTGGAACTCGCCTTGACGGAAAAAGGCATCCCCTGCCGCACGGTCAGCTTTCCGACTTATAACAGAGAAATGAGCGCTGCAGTCAACCTGTATTTAAGCGGTCGCTTCGGAGAGGATCCGAATACCGTTAACGGATATGCTGCCTCCAGCTTTTATGCGATCGACCGCTATTGCTCCTACCAACTGGACTGGAAAAAGGACTACGAAGCAGGGACGGTCATTCTTGCCAACCGCTACACCACTGCCAATGCCGTGCATCAGCTTTCCAAGCTGCCTCCGGAGCAATACGATTCCTTTTTGGATTGGCTTTTTGACTTTGAGTTCGGAAAGCTCTCTTTGCCGGAGCCGGATCTTGTGCTGTATCTCTGCGTTCCGCCGGCGTTTTCCGAGCGTTCGGTACAAAGCCGCTCCGCGGCAACCGGACGATGCGCCGATATTCATGAAAAAAACCTTACGCATCTGCAAAACAGTTACCGCGCAGCATTGTATTCTGCAAAAAAATGCGGTTGGACAAACATTGACTGCACAACCGCTTCCGGGACACAGTTCCGCACACGGGAAGAGATTCACCGCGAGCTGCTCGGATATGTCGGCAAATTGCTCGGATTCTGAGCATTGACGGCAAAAATGTCAAGAAAGGTACGGTATAGAAAGCTATGATACGAGTTTCCATTCTGCTTGCAGAGGGGTTTGAAGAAGCGGAGGCACTGGTCCCCGCCGATCTGCTGCGCCGTGCAGGCGCGAATGTATTGCTGGCGTCCATCGACGGCAGCGAAACGGTTACCGGCGCGCACGGCATGTGCATACATGCAGACTGCTCCATTGACGAGGTGGACAGAACCAGTCTGAATTGCGTGATGCTGCCGGGTGGCTCCCGCGGCACCGAACTGCTTGGTGAAAGCGCCAAAGTGCGCGGTCTCGTGCAGTATGCAGCCGAAAACGGACTTTATGTCGCGGCAATCTGCGCAGCGCCCTCCGTTTTAGGCGACATGGGTTTGCTGGACGGCAGACGCTACGCCTGCTACCCCGGCTTTGAAAAGAACATTCCCGATGGCATCCGCACCGGAAAGAAAATCGAGCACGACGATATTTTCATCACCGGTGAAGGGATGGGAGTTTCCTTCTCCTTCGGCTTCAAGCTGATCGAGCTGCTGTTTGGCAGCGAACGTGCAAACGAACTGCGGGAGCAAACCCGCTTTGAATAAGTAGATCCCATTTTGCAGAGGAAGGACGGTGATTTCATGGAAGACGAGCTCTCCGGCAGAAGCCGTGCGGGTGTAAAATGGAATGCCCCGCAGATGACAACCCCACTGCTGGTTATTTTTGTTCTGACAGCCATGCACCTGTCCCGCTATATCCTCGCGGGAGCGGAAACCGCTTCCAATCTGTTTCTGAGTATCTCAGTGATCCAGTTATTGGTGCTGGTGCTGCCTTGCATGCTATATTACCTGCTGAAGGGACGGAAGCTCTCCTCCCCGATGCTTTTGTCTCCGATCGGTTTGCGGCACATCACACTGACCGTCTTCTCTGCACTGACTCTGCTTCTGGGCAGCCTTCTGATTAAATTCGGCTATCAGGCAATCGCTTCCCGCACAGTCGATACGAGCGGTTTCTTTGCCGGACTTTCCGCCGGGGAATCGGATGCCTCCTTTGCAGGCGTCCTGCTTTCCATGGTCATCATCCCCGCCGTCTGCGAAGAATTGTTTTTCCGCGGCGTCGTGCTTGCGGAATATCGTTCCTTGGGAGAAGGAAATGCGATTCTGATTTCCGCGATCTGCTTTGCAATGCTTCACTTCTCCGTTACCAACTTTCCGGTCTATTTGTTCGCCGGGCTTTTGCTGGGTGTTGTAACTGCGGTTTCCCGTTCCGTTATTCCCGCCATGATCCTGCACCTGCTCAGCAATGTTCTAAGCGTATACGCTTCCGATCAATTTCTGCGCATTATCATGCAAAAAAACGGTGCTTTTTTCGTCGGCTTTCTCCTGATCGTTCTGTTCGGCTTCACTATCTTCCTGCTGCTGTACAGTATTGAACACCTGTTTTTACGGTATGCGATTTCCCCGCCGATCAAAGCCCTGCCGCCGAAAAGCCGGAATTCCTTCCTGAAGGTTTTTCTTTCCCCCACGTTTCTCGCTCTGATCGCCGTTTTTGTTGTGATCACGATGCTTAACTAAGGAGGTAGTTTTCCGATGAATGACGACCGTCTTTCTAAAACCGACGAGCTAGCGGAAATCCTGGACGAATACCGCTCAAAAAAGGCATCGGAGTTGCCTGCTTCGAACGAAGCCGAACCTTCCGAAACGGACCTGACCGCCACCGTAGCGATCGAACCGAAATCCTCTCCTTCCCCTACGGTCCTGTCTGATACCGACGAAACGCCGGTTATCCCCGACGGCTCTGCACAGGAAGCGACCGCCGAGGATGAAGCGATCGCGCTTCACTTTTCAGAAGCGGAGGACGCCCTCGACGGTAACAGCGGTGCCTCCTCTCACTTCACCGATCTTTCCGGCGCAGAGCCGCCCGATCCGGAGGAAGAAGAGAAGGAGGAAGACGATGCGGCGGATAGCGATGCCATGCTTTCGCGTCCTGGAAGGATTTTCAAACGCGTCTGCACTTTTTTTGCCAATACCAGCTTTCTAGCAAAAGCAGTGCTCTACATCGTCGTAGTTCTGATTGTCGCTGCCTATCTCTCCTATTTTGTTATCTCCATCGGTAACGATCTGTTCGCACTGGTGACCGGTTCTGCGGAAATCAAGATCACGCTGCCGGAAAATGCGACGGAAGAAGAGGTTACGGAGCTGCTGTTTGAAAACGGATTGATCGAATATAAGTGGGTGTTTTCCCTATTCATGCAGCATTACGGGGACGGAGAAGCCCTGCAATTCATTGCCGGGGAGCATACACTCAATACCAACATGAACTATTCGCAGCTGCTCAATGCCCTGACTACCACCTACCAAGCGCGTAAAATTGTTACGCTGACCTTCCCGGAGGGCTATACGGTGGATGATATCATCGACCTGTTTGTAGAAAACGGTATCGGTACAAGAGAAGGATTTATCGAAGCGATCAACGAATATCCCTATAAGCATGAATTCGTGCGTCTGCTGGACGAAAACGGCTGGCCGGAGGATCGCGTTTACCGGCTGGAGGGGTACCTATACCCGGATACCTACGACTTTTATACCGATACTGAAGAATATCTCGCGATTAACAAGCTGCTGAACAACTTCAACGATAAGGTTTGGCTGGATTGGAAGGTCACCTATTCCGAAATTTGTGAGGCGGAAGGTTTTACGCTGGACGATATCGTGACGCTTGCCTCCATGGTAGAAGCGGAAGGGAAAACCGCCGAAGATTTTGAGTGCATCTCCTACGTATTCCATAACCGTCTGAGTCATTCCGACAATTTCCCCAAGCTGGAAAGCGACGCTACCATCCAGTATGCATACCAGTTAGCAGGACAGGACCGTATACAGGATGCCTCCCAGATTGACGTCAACTTTGACAGCCCTTACAATACGTATCTGTACGATGGGCTGCCCCCCGGTGCCATCTGCAATGCCGGTCTGGACGCTATTCTCGCCGCGATCTATCCCTCTCCTCCGCTCGATGAAAATGGTAAAGAAATCAAGGCGTATTTCTTTGTCAGCAACAACGCGGGAAAAACGTACTACGCAGCAACTATTTCCGGACACGAAAATAATAAGGAACGTGTCAAGCGCGAAAATGAAGCAGCTGCAGCGGGGAACAATGATTAAAACAAGAAAGATGCCGGAACTCCTGTCACCGGCAGGCAGTCCGGAAAAATTGCGTTTCGCAGTAGATTACGGGGCAGATGCTGTTTACTGCGCGCTGGAGCGGTTCGGCATGCGGCGGGCATCCGATAACTTCACACCGGAGGAGCTGCGCGCCGGCATTGACTATGCTCACAGCAAAGGCAAAAAGGTCTACCTGACGGTCAATACCATGCCTCATGAGCAAGAATTTTCCTTGCTGCCGGATTTTATCGAGATGGCGGACTCGTTGCAGCCGGACGCCTATATCGTTTCCGACCCCGGTGTGATCGACTGCCTGAACGAAATTGCCGATCACCCGGAAATTCACCTTTCCACACAAGTCAGCACGGTCAATGCTGCTGCCTGCCGATTCTGGTACCGGCAGGGAATTCGCCGCATTGTACTCGCGCGGGAGCTTTCGCTGGAGGAAATCCGCTGTATCCGTGCCTCGGTTCCTGAGGATTTGGAGCTGGAGGTCTTCGTCCACGGCGCAATGTGCGTGTCCTATTCGGGTCGCTGTCTGCTTTCCAATTACTTCGCCGACCGGAACGCCAACGGCGGCTGCTGCGCGCAGCCCTGCCGCTGGAAATACCATCTCTATGAGGAAAAGCGCCCCGGGGATATTCTGACTGCCGAACAGGATGAAAACGGCACTTACCTGTTCTCCTCCCGTGATCTCTGCATGATCGAGCACATCGGCGCGCTCTGCGAAGCGGGACTGGACTCCTTCAAAATCGAAGGACGAGTGAAGAGCGCTTATTATGCCGCTTCAATCACCAACGCCTACCGCATGGCATTGAACGACTATTTTGCCGGAAAACCGTTCAATCCTGCCTACCGCACGGAAACAGAAAGCGTTTCCCATCGTGAATACGGAACCGGCTACTTCTTTTCCACCCCTGCAGCGGACGCCAATACCGTATCGGACAACCTGTATCTGAAGGACCGTGCCTTTCTTTGTGTGATCAACGATTACGATCCGCAGACAAAGCTTGCTCGCTGTACACAATACAACAAGATGACAACCGGAGACCCGGCAAATCTTCTTTCCCCCGGTACCATCGGGCGGGATCTCTGTATCGGGGAACTATTCGATTTACAGGGCAATCCGATTCCGGATACCCGCCATCCGAGAATGGAATTCTATCTGCGGATCGACAACGCAAAAGCAGGCGATCTGCTTCGCGGACAACTTGGAAACGGGGAATGATGGACTTGAACCGCTTACTGAAAAATCGCATCACTGTCATTGCCGGTCATTATGGCTGCGGAAAAACCAACATTGCCGTCAATTTAGCACTGAAGATTGCGGAAAGCGGTAAGCCCTGCTGTCTGGTCGATTTGGATATCGTAAACCCTTATTTCCGCTCGGCAGATAATGAACAGCTTCTGCGGGATGCGGGCGTCCGCCCGATCCTTCCGGAATTTGCCAATACGAATGTAGATATCCCTACGCTGCCTAAGGAATACGGCTCCGTATTCGTAACAAAAGAATACGCCGTGATCGATGTCGGCGGTGATGCCGACGGGGCGAACGCGCTCGGCGTACACCATACGCAGTATAAAACCTGTGGGTATTCCATGTACTATGTTTATAACTATTACCGCCCATACGCTTCAGACCCGCGTGCTGCGTCGGAGTTGCTGCGCGGAATCGAACAGGCCTCACACCTGCAGTTCTGCGGCATCATCAATAATTCGAATCTTGGCGAAGAGACGACAGAGGAAGACGTTCGTGCTTCCATTGCACCCTGCGAAGCCTTCTGCAGGGAAATCGGACTTCCGATCTCGGCGGTGACCGCGTTTCCGCAAAATGCACCGGCAGGCGCCGTTCCGATCCGCAGTGTCACGCGCAGGCTTTTTTAACAATGATAAAATACAAAAAGGGAAGAATACCGACAAGAAAGGTTCCACAATCATGAATCAGGTCACATTCAGAACCGATCGCTGCAAGGGCTGCGGACTTTGTGTCCTTGCCTGTCCGAAAAAAATCATCGCATTGGAAGAGGTACTCATCAACGCAAAGGGATATCATCCCGCCGGCGTCAAAGATATGAGCAAATGTCTCGGCTGCGCTATGTGCGCAACCATGTGCCCGGATCTGGTCATTACGGTAGAAAAATCTGTTTAAGGCGGAAAAGAAAGGGACAGAAAATCATGGGTGAAAAATTACTGATGAAGGGAAACGAGGCGCTTGCCGAGGCTGCCATTCGCGCCGGCTGCAAGCTGTTCTTCGGATATCCCATCACTCCGCAAACAGAGCTCGCGGAATACATGGCAAGGCAGCTCCCCAAACGGGACGGTCTATGTCTGCAGGCGGAAAGCGAGGTTTCCGCCATCAATATGATCTACGGTGCCGCTGCTTCCGGTGCACGCTGCATCACATCCACTTCCTCTCCCGGCATCTCCCTGATGAGTGAAGGAATTTCCTATCTCATCGGTTCCGACCTGCCCTGCGTCCTTGTCAATATTCAGCGCGGCGGTCCCGGGCTCGGCGGCATCCAGCCGGCGCAGTCTGATTATAATCAGGCGATCCGCGGACTCGGACACGGCGATCAGCACGTGATCGTGCTCGCACCTGCTTCCGTACAGGAAATGGCTTCTCTGACCGGGGAAGCATTTGATCTGGCAGACATTTACCGCACGCCCTGTATGATTCTCGCTGACGGCGCCCTTGGGCAAATGATGGAGCCGGTAGATTTTGAAGCGCACACCCCGCGCAAGATTCCGGCAAAAACTTGGGCGACCGACGGTCACCGCGGTACCCGCGAACATACCGTTGTCAACTCTCTCTATATCTCCCCGGAGGAACTGGAGCAGACGGTTATCGACCGCTTCCGTCGCTACGCGGAGATCGAAAAGCGGGAGGTTCAGTACGAAACTTACCTGACAGAGGATGCAGAGCTGGTTGTCGTCGCCTATGGCATCACCGCCCGTATCGCCAGAACTGCCGTCCGTATGGCAAGAGAGCAGGGAATCAAAGCAGGGTTGTTCCGCCCCATCACCCTTTGGCCCTTTCCGAATGGAGAGTTGAAGGCACTGGCAAAAACGACAAGCAGATTTCTCTCTGTAGAAATGAATATGGGACAGATGCTTGGTGACGTGAAACTTGCCATCGATTGTTCGCGTCCCGTCGCTCATTTTGGTCGAACCGGAGGCATGATCCCTACCCCAGATGAAATTCTCGCTCATATTCGTCTGACCGTTTCTGACGGAGGTGATAACGGATGATCGTTTTTGAAAAACCACACGCACTGACGGACGCACCCTTCCACTATTGTCCCGGCTGTACGCACGGGATTGTTCACCGTCTTGTCGCAGAGGTTCTCGATGAACTGGGGATTGAAGGCACAACGGTCGGCGTCGCGCCGGTTGGGTGCGCCGTTTTTGCCTACAACTATTTTAACTGTGACATGATTGAAGCCGCCCACGGCCGCGCCCCGGCTGTTGCGACCGGCGTCAAGCGCGCGCATCCTGATCTCACCGTCTTTACCTACCAGGGGGACGGAGATCTCGCCGCCATCGGCACGGCAGAAACCGTTCATGTCGGTGCAAGAGGAGAAAACATCACCATCATTTTTATCAACAACGCCATCTACGGCATGACTGGCGGACAAATGGCGCCTACTACGCTGCTCGGACAGGTTACAACGACTTCTCCCTACGGCAGGGACAAGCTGTTGCAGGGGAACCCGATCCGCGTCTGTGAAATGATGGCAACTTTAGATGGTACCGCATATGCAGAACGCGTGTCGGTAGACTGCGTCAGGAACGTGCAGAACGCCAAAAGAGCCATTCGCAAGGCATTTCAGATGCAGCAGGAGCGGAAGGGGCTGTCTCTTGTAGAGGTGCTTTCTACCTGCCCGACCAATTGGGGGCTTTCTCCGGAACGGGCTATGGAGTGGCTACGCGAAAATATGATGAAGCATTATCCGCTGGGCGTTTATAAGGATATCACAAAGGAGGAACATGACTGATGGCTGGGATTCTTCTCGCAGGCTTCGGCGGGCAGGGAATTCTGTTTGCCGGAAAGCAGCTGATCGTCGCGGGCATGAAGAACGGTAAAGAAGTCAGCTGGCTTCCTTCTTACGGACCGGAAATGCGCGGCGGCACCTGCAACTGCTCCGTCAATATTGACGATGAGCCTATCGGCTCTCCCTTGGTCACCACACCGGAAATCCTGATCGCGATGAACAAGCCCTCTTTCGAAAAGTTCCTGCCAAAGGTCGAGCAGGGCGGCACCGTGGTCTACGACGAAACACTGATTACTTCGCAGGAGGCGGCAGACACCGACCGGAACGATCTTCATATCTTTGGCATTCCCGCTACCGGTCTGGCGAACGAAAACGGGTTCCCCAAGCTGGCAAACTGTATCATGCTCGGTCGCCTCGTCAGAGTAACCGGCTTATTCGAGTTTTCTTTCTTCCGCGACAGCATCCGTGCCGCTTCTCCGAAGTCGCGCCCGGAGTTAGGGGAAATGAATGCCAGAGCCTTCACCATCGGCTATGAATATGAACACGAAAGCAAAAACTGAAAGCGGGATGCGCATTCCTGCCGTCAGCGCCATCATTGTCGCCGCAGGCGGCGGGACAAGAATGGGCGGCATTTCTAAGCCGGAAATCAAGCTGAATGGAAAAACACTGCTGGAACGGGTGTTAGAAACCTTTCTCGCCTCCTCTGTCTACGACATCACCGTCGTCTGCGGAGCAAACCGTGAACGCTTGCAAATGATTGCGCAAACGGTACCGACAGCAGGTAAGCCAGTTCGTTTCTGTGACGGCGGAAAAACCCGCAGCCAATCCGTATTCGCCGGTGCCTGCTCAATCGAAGCCAAAGACCGATTGCTTTGTGTGCACGATTGTGCCCGACCATTCGTCACGGCAGAGCTCATTGATACCGTGATCGAAGCGGCAAAAACGAGCGGTGCGGCCACCGCATGTTCTCCGGTCACGGATACTATCAAATTCGTGGATGAGGAGCATCACGCCATCTATACCCCTAAACGGAAGCACTTACTCGCTATCCAGACGCCGCAGGTATTCCGACACGATCAGTACGAGGTGGCATATGCGCTGGCATTGCGACAATCCCGCGCAGATGCTTACACCGATGAAACTTCCATGTTGGAGGCGGCGGGTGTATCGGTGACATATGTACACACGGACGCGCGCAACATCAAGCTGACCACCCGTGAGGATATAACGCTCGCACGCGCGATCCTTTCCATTCAGAAATCGGAGGAATCCCAGATATGATCCGCATCGGACAGGGCTATGACGTCCATCGGCTGATTGAAGGCAGAAAACTGATCCTCGGCGGAGTAGAGATTCCGCATCCCAAGGGCCTTCTGGGACATTCCGACGCGGATGTCCTGCTGCACGCTATCTGTGATGCACTTTTGGGGGCGGCTGCGCTGGGCGATATCGGAACACATTTCCCGGATCATGATCCGGCTTATGAAGGGATTTCATCTCTTATTCTGCTGCAGAGCTGCAGAAAACTGCTTTGGGAGTGCGGCTATACGGTAGGAAATCTGGATGCCACGATCATTGCACAGCAACCGAAGCTGGCTCCCTACCTTCCGCAGATGCGGCAAGCGATTGCGAAAGGTCTAAAGGTTCCGATCGACCGTATCAGCATCAAGGCGACTACAGAAGAAGGGTTGGGGTTTTCCGGACGGGAAGAAGGCATTGCGGCAAGTGCCGTGGTATTGCTGGAGGAAGACAGTACCCGAAGGGCCGAACCGCGCGAATCTCCCATAAGGCTTTGAAAGGCAGGCATAAATCCGTTATGAAATACAAATACAAAGGCAACCTTCTATTTCCCAATGCCGTCGTAAAAAACGGTGAAATCTGCTGCGAAGGCGGCGTAATCACATACGCCGGAAAACAAAAAAACGACGACGCACAGTATACCGTATACGATTATACCGGTTACTACCTTTCCCCCGGCTTCATCGATGTACATCAGCACGGAGGCGGCGGATTTGACTATATGGACGGAACCGCAGAGGCATTTATCGGCGCTGCTACGCTACATGCGCAGCACGGCACCACCACCATTCTGCCCACTACGCTGACCTGTCCGGATGAGGAACTGCTGGAGTCTTTCGTTACACTGCGCAAGGTGCAGAGCACGGTCTATCCCGGCGCATATCTTTACGGTATGCATTTGGAGGGTCCTTATTTTTCCGCGGATCAAAAGGGCGCGCAGGACGAAAAATACCTGCAAAAGCCGACGCCTGACCATTACCGTAAAATTTTAGATGCTGCAGATGGATGCATCACCCGTTGGACGATCGCGCCGGAGTTGGACGGCGCAATGGAGCTGGGCGACGAACTGAAAAAACGCGGCGTGCACGCGTCCATGGGGCATTCCAATGCAACCATTGATATTGCCAAAGAGGCGATTTCCCACGGGTATACGCACCTCACCCATTTTTACAGCGGCATGAGCAGCATTGTACGCATCAACGGCTATCGCTACCCCGGTTTGGTTGAAGCAGGCTATCTGTATGATGAGCTGACGGTGGAGATCATTGCCGACGGCAAGCATCTCCCCGAAACACTACTGCAGCTTGTCTACCGATCTAAAGGGGTCCATCGCACCGTTCTTGTCACGGATGCGATGCGCGGTGCCGGACAGACGGAGGGACGCACTATCCTTGGTTCGCTGACCAACGGGCAGGAATGCTTTATCGAGGACGGCGTCGCCAAACTGCCGGACCGGAAGGCATTCGCCGGCAGTGTTGCTACTGCCGACCGGCTAGTTCGCAACATGAAAAATCTTGCAGGAGCGGACCTATGCTCTGCTGTCTGCATGATGACCGCGACGCCTGCAAGACTGTTCGGCATCCGGGAACGCGGTATGCTCCAGCCGGGATACCGCGCCGATCTCGCAGTTTTTGATGACGATATTCAAATCGTTGCCACTGTCCTCGGCGGGGAGCCGATCTATCAAAAAAAGGAAGGGACTTGTTAGCATATGAAGCTTTGCAGAGCCGCACTTTGTAACAGCGTTTTCCTGAATACGGTTACTACCGACCGCTTCAAGACCGATTACCTCACGGTCCACCTGTTCGTCCCGCTGCGAAAGGAAACCGCTTCCTCCTATTCCCTGTTGACCGACGTCCTAATGCGCGGCACCGAGCAGTATCCTACGATGAAAGCGCTAAACCGCAAGCAGGATGAGTTGTATTCTCTCGGTCTCGGCGCTTACGTGCAGAAAAAAGGGGAAGCACAGATCGTCACTTTCGAACTGACCTGTATTGATGATGCCTATGCATTTGACGGCATGCCAGTGCTGGAGGAAGGGATGAAACTGCTCCAAGAGCTGATTTTTCATCCGCGCACGGAAAACGGGATATTCTGCAAAGAATATGTAGAGCAGGAAAAGAAAAACCTTTCGGATGATATCCGATCCCATATCAACAACAAAACCGTCTACGCCCGCAACCGATGCATCGAGCTGATGTGTAAGGGAGAAGCTTATGCGGTCGATCACGGCGGCTGTCTGGAAGATGTGGAAGCACTACATGCCGCTTCCTTGTGGGAGGCGTATACTTCTCTGCTTTCCAAAGCAAAAGTGGAGCTCTTTTACGTCGGCAGCAAATCAGAGGAAACGGTCGCCTCCCTTTGCAGGCGGTATCTTCCTTTTACACCGCGCAGCGCGTCCTTTCCCCCGACCTTACCGGGTGCGATGCCACAGCAGCCGCGCACGGTTACCGAGCAACTCCGGATTTCACAGTGCAAGCTGACCATGGGATTCCGCACGACCTATACTCTGCAGGAAGGAAACTACACTCCCATGGCACTGTTCAACGAAATCTTCGGGGGCTCTCCTAACAGCCGTCTATTCCTGCATGTGCGGGAAGAAAAAAGTCTTTGCTATTATTGTTCCAGCTATCCGGACGCACTGAAAGGGCTGCTGATGGTGGTCAGCGGTATCGAACAGAAAAACAAGCAGGCAGCGCTGGAGGCAGTTCTGGAGCAATTGGAAGCTCTGCGTGCCGGCAACGTAACGGAAGAGGATTTGGAAACTGCCCGCCGTTCCCTGCGCAATGGATATCGGGAGATCACGGACAGCCCCGCTTCTATCTGCGCGTGGTATCTCGGACGCATCAGCGTCGGACGCACCGATTCCCCGGAGGAAGCGGCAGCAGCAATCTATACGGTCAGCGTAGATGATATCGTTCGTGTGGCAAACGGGATTCATTTGGACACCGTTTACTATCTGGAGGGAAGCTCTCCGTCCCCGGACGGAGAACCGTAAGAAAGGATGGCAGCAGCATGAGCCGATTTGAGCAATTCCGGGATGAAACGCTTGGTGAATCCTACTTTTACAGCCGGCACCCCAGCGGGCTTTCGATCTATGTGATACCGAAAAAACATTCCGCATCCTATGCCCTTTTCGGAACGCGGTACGGCTCCATAGACGTCAAGTTCAAAACAGAGCGCGATGCGGAATATCAGGAGCTCCCGGACGGTGTTGCGCATTTCTTAGAGCATAAAATGTTTGAGGACGAGAACGGGCAGGATGCGTTTGCACGGTATGCAGCGACAGGCGCCTCTGCCAATGCGTTCACATCCTTTGATCGAACCTGCTATCTGTTTTCCTGTACGGAAAACTTCGATCAAAATCTGG
Organism: uncultured Ruminococcus sp.; assembly: GCA_964549435.1. Taxonomy (GTDB): domain Bacteria; phylum Bacillota; class Clostridia; order Oscillospirales; family CAG-382; genus Coliplasma. The sequence goes on along the minus strand of CAZJVB010000006.1, from coordinate 2,340 downwards.
AAATTCTTCTGGACTTTGTTTCCCATCCCTATTTTTCCGAAACGACTATCCGGAAGGAGCAGGGCATCATCGGCGAGGAAATCGCCATGTACGATGACAATCCGGGCTGGTGCGTGTTTTTCAACCTTCTAAAAGCGATGTACCACAACCATCCGGTCCGTCGCAGCATCGTCGGTACGCGGGAATCTATTGCACAAATCACACCGGACATGCTGTACCGCTGCACGAATACCTTCTATAACCTACGCAACATGGCACTGGTAGTCTGCGGCAATGTTTTGCCGGAACAGGTGGGAGTCGTATGCGACAAGGTTTTGACACATATTTCTCCTGAGCAGACCATTGAACGCGTGTTTCCGGAGGAACCGGAGGAGGTTCGTGAGCAATTGGCAGAGGCGACATTCGAAATTGCCCAGCCGATCGTCGAAATCGGCTTCAAGGATGTACCGGTTGAAGACCCGGAGAAAGCGATGCGCATTTCTGCGGCAAACGCGATTACCATGCAGCTGCTGTTCGGCAAATCCAGTGAATTTTACAATCGTCTGTACGAAAGCGGACTGATCAGTGACAAGTTCAGCGGCAGCTACCTGCAGGAACGCGGCATCGCCTTTACAGAGATCAGTGCGTATTGCAGCAACCCGAAAGCACTCCGGGACGCTGTTTGCTCGGAAATTGATGACCGGCGAGAGCGATACTTCACGCCGGAGGAATTTGCAATCGCCAAACGCGTCGTCTATGCAAACAACCTTTTCAACTTTGACTCCACAGACGATATCGCCAACACGTTCATGAGCTTTTGGCAGAACGGAGGCGACTATCTTGCTTACTCTGCGCTTCTTTCCGAAATCGATTACACGGAAGCCATGGAAATTTTCCGCTGCACGATCCGCACGGATCGCTGCGCAATGAGCGTTGTCTACCCCAAAGAACACGGAAAGGATTGATCCCCCATGAATACCATCGCATTTCCGGGGCTGGGTCTCTCATTTGAGATCGATCCGGTCGCTTTCACTGTCTTCGGACTGGAGGTCAAGTGGTACGGCGTCATTTTGACCATCGGAATTCTCTGCGCATTTCTTCTGTTTTACCGCTATGCAAAGAACAAGGAACACATTCCGGAGGATCACCTGTACAACCTTGCGCTGTTTACTGTACCGATTGCCATTATCGGCGCACGTTTTGTATACGTCGCAACCAGCTGGGAGCAATACAAAGGAGATTTCTGGAAAATCATCAATATTCGCGGCGGCGGTCTTGCCATTTACGGTGCGGTCATTTTCGGCGGTCTGACGGTGATTCTCTATACTCACTTTGCAAAAATCAGCACGCTGAAAGTGCTGGACGCAGTAGCCCCCGCCGTAATGGTCGGGCAAATCATCGGTCGCTGGGGAAACTTTTTCAACGCAGAGGCGTACGGCAGCTCTGAACATGTTGGGGAGTTGTTCTGCCGTATGGAAATCACCGACCAGTACGGTTTTACTACCGTCTGTCATCCGACCTTTTTGTATGAATCGCTTTGGAATTTAGTCGGTGTTCTGCTGATTTATTTCCTTTTTTACCGGCATAAAAAATTTGACGGTGAAATCATCTGCCTTTACCTCGGTTGGTACGGCTTCGGTCGCGCATGGATTGAGTTACTGCGCACCGACAGCCTGTATATTTTTGGCGGAAAGGTGAAATTCTCCGTGTTTGTCGGTATCTGCTCCGTGATCCTGTGTATTGTCGGACTGTTTCTGCTTTCACGCCGAGAAAAGCAACTTTCCGCAGAAGCGACCTATACCGCAAAATTCCGTTCCGCTTCTATCGAAACCGTTTCTGAGGAAACAGAAGAGATGGGAACGACCATCCCCTCCGAAACCGACGCACCGGAAACAACGCTTCCGGAAACAACAAACGAAGAAGCTTCCTCTGAAAAACAATCACCGCAGGAATGACAAAATCGTAGAGAACGAGCAACAAAAAGGCGTTTACGTCATTCAACCCCACAAGGTGCAAGGCATCATCATATTATTGGCAGGGATCAGCGATATGGCGGATGAGACCTGTACTCATGGAACATGGGAAGCTGCCGAGGAGAAACAGAGACGGAGGAAAGCTGTTGCAAAAACCTTTCTCCTGAATCATGCGCCCATTAGGGCATACTATACAAGCTATGTATTCGACTTTTTTCCAGATTATTGGGATACACAAATACCACTCCGAGAATATCGATAAAAGACCGGGCAAGGGAGAGGCTGCATAAGGAAGCGGTTTTTCCCTTGTTTTTATGTGCAGAACATGATATAATTTAGATATAGTTGATTTTGAAAAAATGAGGAGATTTGCTTATGTGTTTAATTT
>CAZJVB010000005.1:27007-89648 GCA_964549435.1 uncultured Ruminococcus sp. | reverse complement strand
GCAGCATGAAAAAAACACTTTCCCTGCTTCTTGTGACGGTGATGTTGGCAACAGTTTGTCTGTCAGCACTCGTCTTCGTCTCCGCGCAAGAATCAAGTCTTGCCTTTGATTGGGCAACTGCATATGACTGGCATTCGGTTGACAGCGAATCCGGTATTTGGCAGAGCTCGGCGCAGGATAATATTTCCTATGCCTATGCAGCTGCGTTGACGGACGATGCGTTGACGGTCGGCGTGAAGCTTGACGCTACGCTTTCCGGAACTGCGGCTTCCTACGGCAACGGTGCCGGCACGCTTCTTCGCGTGTGGCTGTACAATCCGGATGCAACGGCGCCGGCATCAAGCGCGGACGCTACCGTTGTTCCCTGTACATTCTATACCCATTTCTTTGATATCGCTTACCGCGACGGCGCATTCGTCAGCAGATTGCTGAAGAATGCTTATGCGAATGCCAACGGGGCAGTTTTGGTTGATGGGTACGGTTTTGATAACGACAAGACCGACTATACCGTCAATTATGTGATCACCGAGACCGGTGCGGATATCGAACTGGTCGTTTCCAGAGAATTGCTTACGCAGCTTGGTTATGGCGACGATGTCCAGCTGATTTACAGCGTGAGCAATCTGGTTGATGCCGGCAATGCCGCGCTGTATTCTACCAGTCTTGCATATGCGGTTTGGACCAATCCCTCCAATGTCTTTCCGTATGTGCCGCTCACCTGGGCAGATCATGCGGTATGGACGGATGTAGACGGTGAGACCGGCACTTGGCAGAACGGTGTAGAGGGTGCGGACATCGCCTACTCCTATGCTACCGATATGGATGAGGATCTGGTGAAGATCGGATTGAAGCTGCAAACCGAGCTGACTGGTACGGCTGCTTCTTATGGCAACGGATTGGGTACCAATGTGCGCGTCTGGTTCTTTAATCCGGAGATGGAGAAGCCCGGATATACGCATCTGATCGATGTTTCATATCGCGACGGCGCCTTTGTCACCTTTGCAAAGAGTGTTGATGGATCATGGACAGTTAACTATGACACGGAGGCTCCTTATGAGGTTAATTATACATTAACAGCAGGGGGGGCGGAGATTGAACTGCTGGTTCCGAAGACGCTTCTCGGTGTTACGGACAGCCTTGAAATCATTTATTCGGTCAGTAATAAAACCGAAGCGTATGCGAATGATGTTCTGTATTCCAACACCAATGTCAAGGCTTATATGGCTTGGGGTGATCCGTCCGTAATCTTCCCGTCGATTGTATGGTCTGACGTGGATGTTTCGGACACCGAGGAGACCAATATTGCAGTCGGAAAGGGCTGGACCGGCGATACCGATAAGAACCATCCTTCGTATGCCGGAGATCTGACAGACGGTGTGCTCGGTGCTGCAACGCTGAAATATGACGGTACGGATCCTTGGTTTGGCTGGCAGGCATCCCGTTTGACTGATAGCAACGGTGTCGCAACGGCTGTTATTGACCTTGGTGAGGCGGTTGAAAATATCAGCAGTGTCGGTGCACATGTCTGGACGGCAAATACAGGCAACGGTATCATTCCGCCTGCCAAGATTGTGTTTTCCGCTTCTTTGGACGGAAAGACCTATGTGCAGGTCGGCGAGGTTGATTCCTTCTCTGCGCTGAATCCGGATTGGGCAAAGGTCAGCTTTGAGAAGTACTTGACTGCCCGCTATATTAAATTTGAATTCACCTGTACCGGTACGTTTAATTTCGTATCTGAATTGGCTGTCAATACCAATGAGGCAGAGGGCAGACCGGCAAGCGCGATCGATATCGATAACGTCGGGTATAACCATGGCGGTACGATTTCTTTGGTTGCCGGCGGCGAGCAGACGGTTGGTGAGATCACAGCGCGCGGGCAGGGGACTAACGGCGTACAAAAAGATATGAACTATGCGTATGTGATTGTCGTTGACAGCAACGGTCGTGTTTCGGCGACGTATTGCGACGGTCTCGGCGCTGGTTACGGAAAGACGGACGTGGTTTGCCCGGCCGGCGGGTATATGATTTCGTACAATGGCAATCGCGCCGACAAGACCGGCTTTGCAGATATGGCAAATATTAAGATCGGTGCTACGATTACGCTGTATGGCGTAAGCAAGGCGGATTTGGCATTTGCCAGAACGCAGACCGGAATTATCAATCTGGAGGATGCGTACTTTACCTATGATAACAGCACTGCATATCCCTGTATCACGGTTTCCCATGTCAACGCTTATACATGGGGCGTATACAAGGAAATGGTGATCTATGGTGAGGGGAAGAACAGCGCTTCCATTGGTTATGAATGCAAGTATTGGATCGCTTTGAAGGTGGAAAATGTCAACGGTACTTATACTGTAACCGCAATAGAGGGGAATGGCGAGGATAAGGTTATGACGGCGCCGGCGGACGGCTTCCTGCTTTATTGCTTCAGCAATGATGCGGAGAGCTATGCAGCGGCAAAAGAGGTTCAGGTCGGGGATGTGATGCTTGAAGCAACCTTTGATTGGACAAAGAATGCGGCTGTCGATACGAGCGTGAATCCGCCACTCGGTACAATGACCTTCGTTTCTCCGGAGGAGATTTCTTCCAATACCGTTTCCGGTATCGGCGATGCGGACGGCGACGGCGAGTACACCGCTGCGGATGTCACTGCTCTGCTGCAGTATCTTGCAGGTGTCTCCGAACTGCCGGAGGGAATAACCGAGGCGAACCTGGATGTGGATGCCAGTGGCAAAGTGGATGTGTATGATACTGTCCTGATGCTGCAATATAACGCAGGTTTGATCTGCGAGTTCCCGGGACAGTAAACTCAAAGCTGTACCTTAGTCGGAACGCGAATAAAGAATGCGGGATTCCTGCTTATGCAGGGATCCCGCATTTCCTTTTTAACGCACACGTTTTTTCATCAGGAGGGAAATTACATTTTAAGAATGGCGGCATACGGCGATTTCCCTTTCCCTTTGTTTCGCTGTAACAGGTCTGCTGCTACGGGAATCCGATTCGATGTTTTTGTGTTTTTTTGATTGACAAGCGGGGCGGGGTATGGTATACTTTTATGAAGAGGTAACTTAGATGAATGCGGAGGGAGTCTGCGTGGAAGAAGCAGAAAAAAAACGGCGGGATAGCTCCGGAGACGGGCTTTTTATTGGCAGGAACGCCGTGACAGAGCTTTTAAAAAGCGGGCGTGAGGTGGATCGCATATGGATTCGCCGCGGCGATCGGAGCGGCTCTCTTTCCGTTATCTGTGCTTTGGCATTGGAGAAAGGCGTTCCGCTGTTAGAAACGGATGTCCGGAAGCTGGACGGTCTTGCCGGCGGGGGGGTGCATCAGGGGGTTGTTGCAGCAGCGGCGGAGACTTGCTACCTTTCCGTGCAGGAACTGTTGGAGAAGACGGAACGGGCAGGGGAACTTCCTTTTTATGTGATCTGTGACGAGGTAAACGATCCGCATAATCTTGGAGCGATCATTCGTTCTGCAGAATGTGCAGGAGCAAACGGCATCGTGATTCCTAAGCGGCATGCCGTCGGCGTCAACGGAACGGTTGCGAAAGCCAGCGCAGGCGCGGTCTTTCATATGCCGATCGCAAGAGTGCCCAATCTTGCTTCGGCGGTGCGCCTTCTGAAAGAAAACGGTATTTGGATCTGGGCAGTCGAAGCCGGCGGGAAGCCCTACTATGAGCAGAATTTTCAGGGAAAAACCGCGTTGATTTTGGGCAGCGAGGGGGAAGGGGTTTCTCGTTTGCTGAAGGAAGAAAGCGACTTTACAGCGGGTATCCCGATGTATGGGCAGATCAACTCGCTGAATGTTTCAAGTGCGGCGGCGGTTCTGTTGTTTGAGGCTGCGAGACAGCGAAATAGCAAGAAAGTACCGTCATGACACTGCGGGGAGAATTATCCAAAAGGAGCGTTGGTTGTATTGAACGAAAAACAGGAGCAACAGGATATCTCCGATCTGCTTCGTGAAGCGGACGCGGAAAATGAACTTGCGCGTGCCAAGCAGGAAGAGCGGGAAGCGGAAGAAAAGCTGACAAAAACCATTGTGGTGCCGTCAGTCAGGTCCGACGCTGAGTCGGATACCGGAAAACCTGTCGAGTCGGACAGCCGACGGCATTTGGATGCGGAAACCATCGAGCTGATCGACCAGTACAGCACCCGTGAAATCAAGGACGAAAAGAGCGATACACAGGAGCTGCGGGAGACGCTTGCCCGGAAGCTGCAGGGGGATAAGCTGTTAGGGTATCTGGAGCCGAAACAGCAGAGCGGGGCCAGAAAGGCGGAAAATCTGCGTGCCTTGATCCGCGATGCGGATCAGATGAGTGCCGAGGAAATGGAAAAGCGCGCGGCTTCGGATATTTCCGGGCGTTTTTCCGATGAGGAGGACTTTTCGGCTGCGGAGCCGTTTGAACAGGAGGAAATGTTCCCGCTTGGCGATCGGATGACCTTGAAGGAGCGAAGGCACAAGCCGCATGTCGCCGGGTATGACCGGGATTATGAGGCGCTCGGTAAAAAGGTGATGGAAAACGGAATCCCGGAGGAATCGGATGACGGAGCGCAGTTATCCTTTCTTCCTGAAGAGACGGATGTAGAGCCGATACAGCCGGAAATGGATGAGACGGAAATCAATCTTCGGCTTGCCTTTGATATGATGCAGGACGGGGATTACGATCCGGAATCCGTGCGAACGGAAGCATTTCCCGGAAAAAGAAAGAGGAGGAAGGCAGAGGAGCTGTTGCTGCGGTATACCAACCGCTCGCAGAATGGGGAGATTGACGGGAAACTGAAGCGGATTCGACGCGTCAGCTTGCTTCGCTTGATTCTTTCCGTGATTGCCGTATTGGTGTTGTGGCGATTGGAGGCCGGCAGCATGTTCGGTTCGCTGCTGCAGCAGGGGAGCGCCGGTGTACGTCTGTATCTTTTGCTTGATCTGCAGCTGCTGTTTTTTTGCGGGTTGGCGATTCTGCCGCTTCTCGTGCGAGGAATTCGCGGGATCCTCTCAGTGAAGCTGATTCCGGAAAGCTTGCTGGTGTTCGGCATATTCTTTTCCGCGTTATATTCTGCAGTACTGATTGTACAGGCACCGGCAATAGATTCGTTTACGCTGTATGGACTGCCTATGGGGCTTTCCGCAGTCTGTGCAGCAATCGCAGACTTTCAGACGGCGTCCCGCAATTGCCATGCATTCCGTATGATTGCAACCAAGCGGCCGAAATATGTTGCAGAGAAGCTGCAGAATGCGGTCAAGGAATCCGAGGAGTTCAGTCGGTATTTGTATGAGGACAGCGAACTTTACACTGTTCGCAGGACGGATTTTGTAGAGGGCTTTTCGGAGCGTTCCGCAAAACGTCCGAAATACGATGATCTGCTGCATTTTCTCTTGCCCTTGATTTTGTTTGCTGCGGTGGTGCTGTTTGCAGCGCTGCTGATCGTGGGCCGCTCAATGGACGAGGCGTTTCGTGCATTTACGGCATTGATTGCTTTTTCTGTTCCGTCTACGGTATTTTTTATGATTTCGCTGCCTTTGACCGCAGCAACCCGTAAAGGGAAAAAGTGTTCCGGAGCGTTTATCGGCAACACCATTGCCGAGGAATACTCCATGGCATCAGCGCTGTCCTTTGCTGATACGGAGGTCTATCCATCCAATATGGTCAATGTGACCAGCGTTAAGACCTATGGGGACTACCGGATTGATAAGGTAATTCCGGATGTTGCCAGAGTGTTTGCGTTTCTTGGCGGACCGCTTGCCAAGGTCACGGAACGTATGATTGATGGCGAGGTGGAAAAGCCGTCTTCTGCCCGCGTGATTGAAAATGTAGCGGACGGTATCTGCGTGGCGATAGACGGGCGACATATTTTTCTTGGAAAACGCAGCTATCTGCGCCGATACCGTTTCGAGGCACCGGTTGATCAGGGGGACGAAGGATACGAAACGGGCGTCGGCTCTGTAATGTATGTTGTAATTGACGAGCAGCTGGCTGCGAAATTTTATATTCGATACCGGATCAACCCGCGGTTTGAGCAATTGCTGCATGACCTGTACCGTGCGGGGCTTTGTCTGGGCATAAAGACGATGGATCCGAACATTACCAACGAAATGATTTCCGGCGCCATCCGGTTTCATAAATGTCCGGTCGCAGTGCTCAAGCAGAATACGCCGGAGGAAATTTCCGGGGACTCGGAAAGGGCATCCAGCGGCGTGGTCTGCAATTCCTCGCTGCATAACTTTTTGCGCTTGTTTTCTTTGTGTGATAAGGTGCGTCATGTTACCAAATGCAATGCGATCGTCTCGACGGTTTCCGTTGTTCTGTCCGCGCTGGCAGTTGGCTTTTTGGCTGTTACCGGCAATCTACAGGCATTTGGCGCTGTGCAGGCGGTGTTGTTTCAACTTTGCTGGCAACTTCCGGTTTGGATTTTATCCTTTTTTGCAGTGTAGTTGTTAAAAAGCGACAAAAACGAAAACAATAATTCTCCATGCCGTCCGAAAGAAAAAAAAAATTGCTCTTGCATATTTCGGCGGAATCTTTTATAATAAGGATACGGATAGACTGGGGTTTTTGGCGGTGTACTGCAGGTGCAGTGCGCAGACGCCCTACCCCCGGAAGAGAGGTTTTCCAGTTATGTTCAAAAGAAAAAGAAACATGCTTTGCCTGTTGACTATGCTGCTTGGGATAGTTATACTTCTTTGCGCCTGTGTTCCTAAGAGCACGCCGGAGAATGTAATATTCGGCAGTTTGATTGACTTGTCCGTCGCGGTTTCCGAGACGAAAGATTCGGATGTATATGCGGAGAATGAGTATTTGCAGATTATTGATGTAATCAGCATTACGCCGACCAATGTTGCTGTGTACGGTCAGTTGACCGAAGAAGCGATCGACGCCGGTGTGACTTCCGTTCGCGTGACCGGCGGCGCCGGAACAGATGTGCAGGAAGCGTGTATTGACGATTATTTCATTATTCCCTTTAACTTGCCCGGCAACAGCAAAGCTACGTTTGCTGCAACGGCAATGAAGGAGGAGGAAGAGGTTGGAGATCCGCTCACCTTTGTCGCTCCTTACGACTCCACCGCTGAGCCTCGTTTGGACGGGAAGAGTGTATCAGTCGGTCGGGATTCGAGGCTGTATTTCAGCAAGTATCTGGACGATTATCTCAGCAAAGAGCTGTATACCGCTTCGCAGGTCAGCGAGATCAAGGCGACGGTTACCAGTACGTATAAAGCGTATTCCGATCGTGCAAACGGGGAAGAAGTAGATATGATCTATGTTTTCATTCCGGATATCACGACCATGGATCCGAGTATTTTGCTTGAAGAGGATGCCGCCCTCAAGAATGAAAATCTTTTAACCCGGTATGAGCAGGTTGTGTCTGCTGTCAGCAGCACCAAAGCGAAGGTCGTGGATATGAAAGAAATTTTGCAGGAACAGTTGGATAGCGGAGCTTCCATTTATGACCTTTACCGGCTGACGGATAGCCACCCGACCGAATATGCTTCGTTTCTGATGTATCAGGAGGTCATGAAATACATCGCGGCAAAGGATTCTGATGTTGTGCCGCATACGCTGGATGAGTACACCATTCAACAGGTGCAGGCGATCGGCGGAGATTATGTTTCCAGCCGTGAATTAGATCCCAATATTGTGACTGAAACCGTTTCTCTGTTGCAGCCGAATTTCACGTACCGTGAGGAAGTTAGCAGCATCAAGCTTTACAATGATCCTGCAAACGGAGATTATTCGTTGTTTACGGAGATTGATTCCACGGACGCATATACCGGCGGTGCTGAACGTACCTTGATTACTACGGATCGGACGGAATTGCCGAATGTATTGATCTATCGGGATGAAAACGGAATCGCTGCTTCTTTGATGATTGCGGAATCCTGCGATCAGACGCTGCTTGCCAGAGTCGGGGACTATTTCATCAGTTTGACTGATGCCGGGCAGTATCGTGATAAAGAGGAAGGAAAATCCGTCATGGATTTCATAGTGATTTTTGTTTCCGAATCGGATATTCCGGATGCGTTTGATCTGGGACTCTGAGCAAACAACATAGAAAAAATGAACGCGGCAGGAGGCTGTTTTGAGCTTCTTGCCGCTTTATTTTTTAGTTTCGTGCCGAATCCGTTGTTGTTTTTTTCGGTACGGATGAACAAAAGTTTATGAACCTGTTCAGTAGGCTCCTATGACAACGATTTATTATAACGATATCAGGCGGATTACCGCGTTGAAGTGGAATTACGAAACTGGATGGAAATAGAGTGGTTCTGTATCGGCTCTTTTCTGCAACATATTATCGTGCTTCACGAAGCGCATGACAGAGGGCGCATCTTGCGAATGCTGATTATTCTTTGCGCTTTTTTGTTTGCGTATGCCAAGTAATCGCAAGCATTTCCCTGATAAAAAGCGGCAGTACCGAATGGTACTGCCAAAGAACCGCATCGTATATTGGTTGAGCTAATACGCGCCACCTTTCAGATAGGGGACGTGTGCATGATCGGTAATTTGCCCGTCGTTAGCAAGGAGGATACGATTAAAAACGCCGCTTCCGCCGGGTTCTTTTACCGAGAGGACGATATTTTCTTCAGAATCGCCATGGAAGCCCACCTTGATATTCGTTACGATAGAATCAAACGAGCCGTCTGATTTGAATACGGTCTGCGGGGAAACTTCACCCGCCCACCAAAAGCAGAAGCAATGATTGTAAATGCTGGAAACGCAAGGTGCATTTTGGAATCCGATGCCGAAGTGATCGCTGTAGCAGAAATCATACCAATTGTTTCCGGCCTGATCCCGAAATCCGCAGCTGTTTTCATAATTTGTATAGTCGGAGAAATACAATGGATGAATATTTTTCAGCGCATTGCCGGAAGAACGCAGATCCACACCGGTAAAAACGCCGCCGATTCGCATATTGGTCAGGGTATTGTCGAAGCCTTCGATCAGCACGCCGATGGAATCCGGCTTGCATGTACCTGTGATGTTGACGCCGGTGATATCCGCGTCTGAAGAACCGGCATTTGCACCATGTTTAATGTGAATGCCGATTTTCGTGTTCTTGATGGATACATTGCGGATGACCGTCTCTCTACCGCTGTCAATGGATATTCCGTTCGCTGTTCCGCTTCCGTCAATGACGCCCCCGGTGAGCGAATAGTTACTTCCGACAGTCATGATATCGTTTGAGGGATCCTTGCCGCCCAATCGCAGCATCGCTTCATCACTGCTCCATGCGTCGGTGGCTTTGATAACCGCAAAATTAGAAAGCTGCAGATCTACGCTTTTTTTTGGATGGGCAGGAGTCAGAAGAGGCTTGCCGATGAGATAAACGCCGTCCGGAAAATAAAGGGTTCGATTGGGGTTGCTGTCGATCAGTTGCTGTATTTCGTCAGATACGTCGGTTGTTCCGTCTGACGGCACGTCTACGACTACGTAGCCGCAGGACTTGGGATCATTCATTGATATTCTCCTTTTGCATCATTGCAAAACGGCATCAAGGTTGATGCCGCTTTTTATTTTGATTCTATTCTTGCTGTTTGTTCGGATATTTATTATAGGAACGAAAAAGTGGAAATCACGGTTTCGAAGCATTCGATAGCAGCGGAATATCCCGCTTCGGGTACGGTGAAAGTCAGAAGATATACGGTTCCGTTCCGGATGCAGATAATCTGCTCAAAGGAATAGGTCGTATCTGTTAGAGTGAGTGTATAGCGGTTGCGATTGGCAACAACGCCGCCTAAGCTGCTTTCCTCTTTCTCAGAGGTGAATTGGATGTGGTCTCCGTATAAATCCTCAAGATCCTGACGATATTGTTCCCAATAATCGTTGGCAGCAGTGTTGCTGTCCTGCAGTTCAAAGGCCTGAGCGGAGATGCTGGCGTAAGCAAGCGTGCCACCGCTGCCGACATTGTACTTGACGGCAATCATCCCATCGTTGCGATCCAACTCCCAAGTATCTTCATAGCAGAAGGTATAATCCACCGCCTCGTTGCCGGCGCGCAGACAGCCTTCCGGCAGGTCGCTCTCGGTTTCTTTATTGCAGGATGTGAAAAGAAGCAGGCAAAGAAGCAGGGGGAACAGCCGGAAACAGAACTGCGTGCCCGTGGATTTTTTCGTTTTCTTGTCAGTATTCATAGAGGACTCCTTGGTGGTTTATCCGTACCGTCAGTGGACGTTGTAGACAGTAGAGGTGCCGCAGACGACACGTTCCGTGCCTTCCGGTAGCTCGATAGAGAAGGTTGCGCTGGAAGAACCTGGCGTCTGAGCAAGGCTCGCCTGCTTACCGCCACGCAGCGTAAGCTTCAAATCTGTACCGTCTGAAACAGTCAGCACACGGTATACATATTCTCCCTTCAACTCGGACTTGACGTGGAATGTAAGCGTACCGTTTTCCAGCTCAAATTCTTCAAAATCCAATTCACTGTATTTGTAGGAATAGGAATGGTGATAGATAAGCAGCCAGGAAAGCATGACGACGCAACCGGTGAGGAGCAAAGATATGCATATGATCAGTAGCCGTTTCATAGGAATCTCTCCTTTCCGAAAGGGTGAAATAAACGTTTCCTCTATTATACTCTGCTTTTTCGGAAAACGCAAGGGGATTTTCTCCAAAAAGCGGCGAATCTGACAGGTTCTTTTCGAAGAATACGTTCTGTAACCGTTTCCCTGAAAAAAATATAACGATACCCTTTCTTTTTTTCAAAAGATGTGGTACAATAAAGCCGGTCAAAGAGAGATGTGTCAAATGAGGCAGGTAACCGGCTTACTGAAAACAACGCGTACGTTGTTTTCCCAAAGTTCCATGGTGCAAGAAGGCCGGTCAAAGAGAGATGCGTCAAATGAGGCGGGCAAACCGGTCTGCAGAAAGAAACTTGTGCGTTTTTTGAGAGTCACAGGGCACGCGGTTTCGGATTTATGCCTGCTCCGAGGGGTGCGGGCGGCTATGACGGGTGCTTGCGCCTGTTTTCGAAAGGAATGGTCTTTACTTGAATTTACTGCATTGGAAATACGCTGTGGAGATTGCTGAAACGGGATCGATTAACCGGGCGGCGGAGAAGTTATATGTTGGTCAGCCGAATCTGAGCCGCGCGATCAAGGAGTTGGAGCTCTCTCTCGGCGTGACCATTTTCGACCGATCCGCAAAAGGAATGCTTCTGACACCGGACGGAGAGGTTTTTGTACGGTATGCGAAAACCATTCTGAAGCAGGTGGACGAGGTCGAGGGACTTTTCCGTAAAGGAGCTGCGGGGAAAAAACGGTTTTCCCTTTCTGCGCCGCGGGCAAGCTATGTGGGAGAGGCGCTGGCAAAGTTTTCCGATGCACTGCGGGAGGAAAGCGATATCGAGCTTTTGTATCAAGAGACAAATTCTATGCAGACGGTTCGGAATGTGCTGCAGGAGGGGTATCGACTTGGTATTCTCCGATATGAAGCACATTATGATGGGCATTATTGCGCGATGATGGAGGAAAAAGGGCTGGCACATGAGCTGTTGGCGGAATTTCGGTATTTTTTGCTGCTGAATCGTAATAGCCCGTTAGCTGAAAAAAGCGTTATTTCCTCCGACGATTTAAAGAACCGGATTGAAATATCTCATGCGGATCCGTCCGTTCCCGCGCTTCCGTTTGCAGAGGGGAAAAAGCAGGAGCTGCCGGAGGAAAGCCGCCGCCGTATCTTTGTATTTGAACGGGCAAGCCAGTTGGAATTGCTTGCACAGAATCCGGACACATTTATGTGGGTTTCTCCCGTACCGGCTGTGGTGTTGGAGCGTTATGGGTTGGTACAGAAGCCCTGTGAAGAAAATAAACGACTTTATCGGGATGTTCTGATTTATAGAAAAGGAGATACTCTTACGGATTTAGACTCCCGTTTTCTTGAAGAATTGCGCCGGGAGAGAAGGGCTGTTTTTGAAAATACAGAATATTAAACCACAAATCAAAGAAAAATAAAGCGTTTATTTTGAGGGTTATTTTGCACAAAGTAAAATGGTGCGTCCGCTTCTTGCGGACGCTTTTTTATCGCGATTGGGTATATCGATATGTACAATACCGATATGCAGAAGAAGCAATTCACAAATGCGCTCCAATCTGTTAAAATAGGTGTCGAATCATGGGACATTACATGTCCGGACGGGAGGCAGGAAGTTGAAGCACACGGATGTGCCTAAAGCGACCCTCGGCAGAATTCCGACATATCTGAGATATCTGAAGAGTCTGCCGGACAGCGTTGCCTGTATTTCGGCGACGATGCTGGCAAAGGAGCTGGGGCTCGGTGAGGTGCAGGTTCGCAAGGATCTTGGTGTGGTTAGCGGCGCCGGAAAGCCAAAGATTGGTTATCGTACTGCAGAGCTTGCTGAACGGCTGGAGGCCTTTCTCCGCAGTGGAGATAACAGCGGTGCTGTCATCGTCGGAGCAGGCAAGCTGGGCAGAGCACTTTTGGATTACGGCGGCTTTTCGGAATACGGACTTTCGATTCTCGCAGCATTTGATAATGCTGTCGGGAAACCGGTTAAAAGCGATGCCGGAAAAGATATTTTCCCACTGGAAAGGTTGCAGAGCTTCTGCAGGGCAGAGCATGTTTCGATCGGCGTTATTACCGTGCCCGCTGTTGCGGCGCAGGAGGCCTGTGACTGCCTGACGGCAAATGGCGTGCGTGCAATCTGGAGCTTTGCTCCCTGTCCGCTTACCGTTCCGCCGGGCGTGGTTGTCCGTTATGAAAATATGGCGTTGTCCCTCGCACACCTCAAGACGCAGATACAAACCGAAATCTAATTTTTTTGGAGGCAATATGAATACTCAGGAAAGAACTATCGTTGACAGCGTGGAAGCTCTGGAAGAGACTCTCGCGAAGGTCAGAACCGCGCAAAAACTGTTTGCAACTTATACGCAGGAGCAGGTAGATGCTATCTTCTTTGCCGCCGCGTCCGCCGCCAATAAGGCGCGAATTCCGCTTGCTAAGCTGGCAGTGGAGGAAACGGGCATGGGCGTTGTAGAGGATAAGGTTATCAAGAACAACTATGCTTCGGAGCATATTTATAATGCATACAGACATGTCAAAACCTGCGGCGTGATTGAAGAAGATAAGGCGTACGGCGTGCAGAAGATTGCAGAGCCGATCGGTGTCATCGCCGCTGTCATTCCGACGACGAATCCGACTTCGACTGCAATTTTCAAGTGCCTGCTGGCGTTGAAAACACGCAACGCGATCGTGATCTCCCCTCATCCCAGAGCTAAGAAATCTACGATTGCGGCTGCAAAGCTTGTGCTGGATGCAGCTGTTGCAGCGGGCGCTCCGGAGGGCATTATCGATTGGATCGATCAGCCCAGTCTTGACCTGACCAATCTGGTGATGAAGGAAGCCGATCTGATTCTTGCAACCGGCGGTCCCGGCATGGTCAAGGCCGCTTATTCCAGCGGAAAGCCTGCGGTCGGTGTCGGCGCGGGAAATACGCCTGCGATCATCGACGAGTCGGCGGACCTTGTTCTGGCGGTCAGTTCAATCATTCATTCCAAGACGTTTGACAACGGCATGATCTGTGCGTCCGAACAGTCGGTGATCGTGCATCAGAATGTTTACGACGCCGTGAAGGCGGAATTTGCTGCGCGCGGCTGCTACTTCCTGAATTCCGAGGAAACCGAGAAGGTCAGAAAGACGATTTTGATCAACGGTGCGTTGAATGCAAAGATTGTTGGTCAGAAAGCGGTAACCATTGCCGCTCTCGCAGATGTCAAGGTCCCTGCGGGTACCAAGATTCTGATCGGGGAGGTCGAAAGCGTGGAGCTTTCCGAGGAATTTGCCCATGAGAAGCTTTCGCCTGTGCTCGCTATGTATAAGGCAAAGGATTTGCAGGATGCATTCGACAAGGCAGAGCATTTGATTGCGGACGGCGGTTACGGACATACTTCTTCGATTTATTTGAACGAAGTGACCGACCGGGCAAAGCTGGAAGAATTCGCTGCCCGTATGAAGACCTGCCGCATTCTGGTCAATACGCCTTCGTCTCACGGCGGTATCGGTGATCTTTATAACTTTAAGCTTGCGCCTTCTCTGACGCTCGGCTGCGGCTCCTGGGGCGGCAACTCCGTTTCGGAGAATGTTGGTGTTAAGCATTTGATCAATATCAAAACCGTTGCCGAGAGGAGAGAGAATATGCTGTGGTTCAGAGCGCCTCAGAAAGTGTATATTAAGAAGGGCTGCCTGCCGGTTGCTCTTGACGAGTTAAAAACCGTGATGGGCAAGAAGAAGGCCTTCATTGTAACCGACAGCTTCCTGTATCAGAACGGATATACCAAGCCGATCACCGATAAGCTGGATGAAATGGGGATCGCGCATACGACGTTCTTCAATGTGGCGCCGGATCCGACGCTCGGCTGCGCAATGGAGGGCGCCGCGCAGATGAAGGCGTTCCAGCCGGACTGCATTATCGCACTCGGCGGCGGCTCTGCCATGGACGCCGGTAAGATCATGTGGGTGCTGTATGAGCATCCTGAAGCAGACTTCATGGACATGGCAATGCGCTTTATCGATATCCGGAAGCGTGTCTACACCTTCCCGAAAATGGGTGAAAAGGCATATTTCATCGCAATTCCGACTTCCGCCGGTACCGGCTCCGAGGTGACGCCGTTCGCTGTCATTACGGATGAGAAAACCGGTATCAAATATCCTTTGGCAGATTATGAACTGATGCCGAACATGGCAATCGTAGATACCGATTTTCATATGAGTGCGCCGAGAGGACTGACGGCGGCTTCCGGTATCGATGCGGTAACGCATGCGTTGGAGGCATATGCTTCCATTATGGCGACCGACTATACCGACGGTCTGGCTTTGAAAGCACTGGAGACTATTTTTGCCTATCTGCCGAGAGCCTATGACAACGGGCAGACTGATGTAGAGGCTCGTGAAAAAATGGCGAACGCCGCTACCATGGCGGGTATGGCATTTGCGAACGCATTCTTGGGCGTCTGCCATTCCATGGCGCATAAGCTCGGTGCGTTCCATCATCTTCCGCATGGTGTCGCCAACGCGTTGATGATTGAAGAGGTGCTTCGGTTTAACGCTTCGGATGCGCCGGCAAAGATGGGAACCTTCTCGCAGTACGATCATCCGCATACGCTTGCCCGTTACGCTGAGGTTGCCGATCATCTCGGACTCGGCGGTAAGAGTGACAGTGAAAAGCTGGAAAATCTGATCAAGACCGTCAACGAACTGAAAGAGCGCGTCGGCATCAAGAAAACCATCAAGGAATACGGGATTGATGAGAAGGATTTCCTTGCCCGTTTGGACGAAATGGTGGAGCAGGCATTTGACGATCAGTGCACCGGTGCAAATCCGCGTTATCCGTTGATGAGCGAAATCAAGCAGATGTATCTGAATGCTTATTATGGCGAAAAGCATTTCGAAGAGGAAGACATGCCGACAGCGGCAGATCTTTCCGCCGATGATGAGCATAACTTCAAGCAGGCTTACCGCCGTGCGAAAAACGGCGTGAAAAAGGCGTAAAAATTGCCCGCGAACGGCAGGGCGCCTTGTAAAGGACTTGCATCCGAATCAGGAAAGGAATGGTTGGAGACTTATGAAAATTACCGTTTGTATCGGTTCTTCCTGCCATGTCAAAGGCGCCCGCCGTGTCGTGGAGCAGCTGCAGCAGCTTGTTGCTGAGCACTGTCTCTCCGACCGGGTTGAATTCGCGGGAACCTTCTGTATGGGCAAATGTCAGGAGGGGGTCTGCGTGACTTTGGACGATGCGTTCTTCTCTGTGGATCCCCAGACGGTTAGGACGTTTTTCGAGGAACAGGTTTTGACCAGACTTGCGGAGGGAGCGGCGCAGGGATGATCGTTCAGATTTGTGTCGGCTCCGCCTGTCATCTGAAAGGCTCTCAGGAGATCGTCAGATTATTTGAAGAAGCGCTGGAGAAGGACGCTGCTTTAGCGGATCAGATTGCACTTGCCGGCAGCTTCTGTACCGGTAAGTGTAACCGCGAGGGCGTAACGGTCACGGTGGACGACGAAATATACACCGGAATTACGAAGGCAAATTTCAAGGAATTTTTTGAAAGCAAGATTTCAGGACCATTAAAGGCGTAAGATGGAAAGCGAAATGCCGGGAAAGGCAGGAGCGTGGAAATGGATTGCTTGACTCTGAAAAAATCAAATTGTAAAAATTGCTACAAATGTATTCGCCATTGCCCGGTGAAATCTATCCGGTTTTCCGGCAATCAGGCGTATATCATTGGAAATGAGTGTATTCTTTGCGGGCATTGCTTTGTCGTATGTCCGCAGGATGCGAAGCAAATCGTAGACGAAACCGAGAAGGTTAAGGTTTTGCTGCACAGCGGAGATCCCGTGATTGTCAGCCTTGCACCCTCGTTCATTGCCAATTACGAGGGAATCGGTATTGGCGCGATGCGCGATGCTCTGAAGCAGCTGGGTTTTTTTGACGCGGAGGAAACCGCGATCGGCGCAACGATTGTGAAAAGAGAATACGAGCGCATGCTTCGCGAGGAAGCGCAGGATGTCGTAATTACATCCTGCTGTCATACGGTCAACTTGTTGATTCAAAAGTATTTTCCGGCAGAGCTGCCGTATCTTGCCAATGTGATGTCACCCATGCAGGCACATTGCAAGGAAATCAAGAAAAGGCATCCGAGCGCAAAGACGGTTTTTATCGGTCCGTGTGTGGCAAAAAAGGATGAAGCAGACCACTATGAGGGCATCGTAGATGCGGTGCTTACCTTTGACGAGCTGACGCGTTGGTTTAAGGCGGAGAATATCGAGCTCCGCCGGGAGACAGATGCGGACGAAAACAGCAGGGCGCGCTTTTTTCCTACGACGGGCGGTATTCTGAAAACCATGGAGCTGGATCATCCGGAGTATACTTATATGGCAATTGACGGTGTAGAAAACTGCATTGCCGCGCTCAAGGAGATCGAAAGCGGGAAGATTCATCACTGCTTTATTGAAATGTCTGCCTGTGTCGGAAGCTGCGTAGGCGGTCCTGTGATGGAGAAGTTTCACCGTTCTCCCGTGAAGGATTATATGGCGGTTTCGAATTTCGCGGGAAAACAAGATTTCGACGTGGAACAGCCGGATTTGCTGACGATCAGAAAAAGC
Organism: uncultured Ruminococcus sp.; assembly: GCA_964549435.1. GTDB lineage: Bacteria > Bacillota > Clostridia > Oscillospirales > CAG-382 > Coliplasma. The sequence continues at coordinate 72,547 of CAZJVB010000005.1, read as the reverse complement.
TTCACGGTGATTGAACGCGAATCCCAGATGCCTACGGAGTCTGAAATTACGGATATTCTGCATCAGATGGGAAAGATGAAGCCTTCCGATGAACTAAACTGCGGCTCCTGCGGTTATAACACCTGCCGCGAAAAAGCAATTGCCGTTTATCAGGGCAAGGCGGAGGTCTCCATGTGCCTGCCTTACCTCAAGGATAAGGCGGAGAGCTTTTCCGATAATATTGTCCGCAATACGCCGAACGGGCTGATTGTTCTGAACGAAAAGCTGGAGGTTCAGCAGATCAATCGTGCGGCGCTTAAAATCATGCATATCCGGCACGAATCTGATGTTCTTGGAGACGGAATTGTCCGTATTTTAGATCCGACGGATTTTCTGGAGGTTCTGAATAAGGGAAGAAATCTGCATAATAAGCGTGTCTATCTTGCCGAGTATGAGAAATACGTCGAGGAAACGATCATTTATGACAGAGAATATCGGCTTCTCGTCTGTATCCTGCGTGATGTGACCGAAGAGGAGACGGTGCGGGAGCAGAAGGAAAGCATCAGCCGCCAAACGGTAGAGATCGCTGACCGCGTTGTGGATAAGCAGATGCGTATTGTGCAGGAGATTGCTTCCCTGCTTGGCGAAACCGCTGCGGAAACTAAGATTGCCCTTTCCAAATTGAAGGAGTCGATCTCGGATGAATAATTTGTGTGCGGATATCGGCTATAAGAGCATCAATCACGAGGGAGAGCAGCTTTGCGGCGACCATGTGGATATTGTGGAGCAGAATGAAGCTTCGACCGTTATCGTACTTGCGGACGGGCTGGGCAGTGGAGTGAAGGCGAGCATTCTGTCCACGCTGACCTCCAAGATCATTTCTACGATGATGGCGGAGGGGCTTCCTTTGGAGGAGTGCGTTTCCACCATCGCCGCGACTTTGCCGATCTGTTCGGTACGCGGCGTGGCGTATTCTACCTTTACGATCATGCATTTACGCGGCAATACGGTTGCTGAGCTGATTCAGTTCGACAATCCGCATGCGATTCTGATCCGTGACGGATCGGTTTGCGACTATCCGGAAAGTGAACTGCATATTGACGGGAAAACGATTTATAAATCCGTCATCAAGTTGCAGGAAAACGATATTTTTGTCGCAATGAGTGACGGCTGTCCGCATGCCGGCATCGGAACGGCATATAATTTCGGATGGAAGCGCGAGGATATCGCCGATTTTATGGCGATGCTGGCACCGGCAGGATATACGGCAAAAACGCTTTCGACCATGCTGGTGGACGAATGCAACAAATTGTACGGCGGACATCCCGGAGACGACGCGACTGCCTGTGTGGTACGTATTCGCAGGCGGGAGCCGATGAATATCCTGTTTGGACCGCCTTCCAACCGCGATGACTGTGACCGTATGATGTCTCTGTTCTTTTCCAAGGAGGGGAAGCATATCGTTTGCGGCGGCACGACCTCATCGATTGCTGCGAAGTATCTTGGCAAGCCGCTGAAAGCGAGTCTAAGCTTTGAGCGCAGTGATGTCCCGCCGATCGCTACGATCGAAGGCGTCGATCTGGTGACGGAGGGCGTGATCACGATGGCGAAGGTGCTGGAGTATGCAAAGGATGCGCTGGCGGAAAACAAATCCTATGAGCAATGGGGGTTCAAGCGTGACGGCGCATCCATGATCTGCCGGTTGCTTTTTGAGGAAGCGACTGATATCAATTTCTTTGTAGGGAGAGCTATGAATCCGGCGCACCAGAATCCTGACCTGCCGATCAATTTCAATATCAAAATGAATCTGGTAGAAGAGCTTTCCGACTGCCTGAAAAAGATGGGCAAGCGAATCAAGGTCAGTTATTTTTAATCCCGGTAACGCAAGAAAGGAATATCCATAGGCTATGCGTAAATTCGATACAAAGGTGCAGCATCTGAAATATAAAGTGCTGCGGGAGGTAGCAAAGGAAGCGTGGAACGGGACGTTGCTCGAAAACGTCATGAACATTCCGATGCTGATCGTTCCCGGGAAGACGCCGACGATGCGCTGCTGCGTTTATAAGGAACGTGCGATCCTTGGTGAGCGTGTCAAGCTCGCCATGGGAGGCGACAAGACGAATCCCAATGTCATTGAAGTCATCGAAATCGCTTGTGACGAATGTCCGATGGGCGGTTACGAAGTGACGAATTCCTGTCGCGGATGCCTGGCACACCGATGCGAAGATGTTTGCCGGAGGGGCGCTATTTCGTTCGATCACAACCATGTCGCGCATATCGATAAGAACAAATGTGTGGATTGCGGCGCTTGCGCGAAGGTATGCCCCTATACGGCGATCGTAAACAGGAAGCGTCCCTGTGAGAATGCCTGCAAGGTGGGCGCCATTTCGATGAACGAGGACAAAGCGGCTGCCATCGATAACAGCAAGTGTATTGCCTGCGGGGCGTGCGTTTATCAGTGTCCGTTCGGTGCAATTATGGATAAATCCTATATTTTGCAGGTAATTGATCTGATTTTGAAGAGCAGTCAAAATGAAACATACAAGGTGTATGCGCTGGTGGCTCCCTCTATTTCCAGTCAATTCAAGTATGCGAAGCTGGGGCAGGTAATTACGGGCTTAAAAAAGCTTGGCTTCTTCACCGTGATTGAAGCGGCGCTCGGTGCGGACATGGTAGCATATGCAGAATCCGAAGAGCTTGCGGAAAAGGGCTTCCTGACCAGTTCCTGCTGCCCGGCATTTGTTGAGTATGTGCATAAGGCATTTCCCGATCTGGTACCAATGATCTCCCATAACCTATCTCCGATGGCGACTATCGCCAAATATATCAAGGAGACGGATCCGACTGCCAAAATCGTCTTTATCGGTCCCTGCACGGCAAAAAAGGCAGAGGTACAGAAGGAGGAGGTCAAGCCTTATGTAGATGTGGCAATGACCTTTGAAGAGCTGCAGGCGCTTTTTGACAGCAAGGATCTGGACATCACCTCGTTTGAAGAGGATGTGCTTGATAATGCTTCCTATTATGGCAGGATTTTTGCGCGCAGCGGCGGTCTTTCTGACGCGGTGGCGCAGGGACTTAAGGAGCACGGCATCACGGATTTCGTGCTGAAACCGGTTCCGTGCGACGGGATTGAGGCTTGCCGTATGGCGCTGCTCAAAAAGAGCAAAAACGTACTGGATGGCAACTTTATTGAGGGGATGGCTTGTGTCGGCGGCTGTATCGGCGGTGCCGGTTGTCTTACGCATGGAGATAAGAATAAGGCGGAGATCGACAAGTATGGCAGGGAAGCTTATGAGAAAACGATTTCGGATGCTATCTCCGTTTTGAAGTAACTGCAAAAAACAGACGGGAACCGTCCGGAACGGCTTCCGTCTGTTTTTGATTTTATGATGCTAAAAGGATTGATTCTTCCAGCCGGTCTGCTTCCGGATCCAAGAGGAGGATACGGTTTCCAGTACGGCACAAAGCTTATCTGCCGCGCAGACAATCACGCTTTCCCGATATTTCGGCAATCGGAGATTCAGTGGAAACATGTGCTTGGCGATGATGTCCCGTTCAATGGAGCTGAGCAAAAAATCACGGGAGGCGTTTTCCAGCGCGCGGTGCGCATGCCGCCAACCATGCAGGCGGTGAGGATTAACAGGATCAGGCTTGTGCCAGTCGTACAGGAAATAATCATGCAGCAGCGCACCCCGGATCAATGCTCGCCGATTGACCGTCAGGCGGAGCAGGTGGACCAAAAGCAGGCTAAAGCATGCGACGTTGATGCAGTGCTCATAAACACTGATCTCGCCGTGTTGGATAAAGCTGCGTTCGGAGCGCATGCCTTGGGACAGAAGAATATCTGCGCCGAGCAATTTGATTTCCGTTTTGATGGCTTCGCTGATCATCACAGGCAACTCCTATTTTGAAACTCTGCAATGATCATACTTGCTTTTTAAGCAGGAGTCAAGACCGATTTTGTAAATAGCCGGTACTTTTTTTGAATCCCGTGCATGAAAATAGAAAATAACGGAAAATGAAGAATTTTTGAAATTCCTATTGACAAATCGATTTCGCAGGAGTATAGTAATATTGGTTAGCGTGGACTAACTGCGTTGTAAAACAAGGATAGACGGGAGAATCGTTATGATGCCGCTTGCATTGGCCGGGATTGGCGAGGAAAATGTGATCAAAAAGATCGGCGGGAGCCCGGAGGTCAAGAAGCATCTGGAGAATCTCGGCTTTGTTGTCGGCGGAACCGTTACCATTATAAATACACTCGGCGGAAATGTGATTGTCAATGTTAAGGAATCACGGGTGGCAATCAGCGCGGAAATGGCGCGGAAAATCATGGTTTAAAAAAAGACATAGACAACTGCAGTACGGAAATCGGATGGAAGGAGGAGTCGGCAAATGAAAACACTTAGAGAGGCGAAGATCGGTGAAACGGTTCGCGTGGTAAAGCTGCACGGAGAAGGCGCCGTTAAACGTCGTATTATGGACATGGGTATTACCAAGAGCGTGGAAGTGCATGTCCGCAAGGTGGCGCCGCTGGGAGACCCGGTTGAGGTGACGGTCCGCGGGTATGAACTTTCTCTCCGCAAGGCGGACGCGGAAATGATTGAGGTCGAATAAGGACACAGAATCCCCGGGAAATCGTTCCCGGTTTTTCCAGGCGGTTGGTTAGCAACCGCTAATTTAAAGAAAGGAAGAAAGAGGAGAAATTTGACATGAATTTGAGAATCGCCCTCGCAGGAAATCCTAACTGTGGCAAAACGACTCTGTTTAATGCTCTGACAGGCTCCAATCAGTTTGTCGGAAACTGGCCGGGCGTTACGGTGGAGAAAAAGGAGGGAAAGCTGAAAAAGCATGACGGCGTGATCGTAACGGATCTGCCGGGTATTTATTCCCTGTCCCCGTATACCTTGGAGGAGGTCGTTGCCCGTAATTATCTGATCAATGAGCGCCCCGATGTGATTCTGAACATCATTGACGGTACCAATCTGGAACGCAACCTGTACCTGACCACGCAGCTGACCGAGCTGGGCATTCCGGTTGTGATTGCGATCAACATGATGGACGTCGTGAAGAAAAACGGCGATAAGATCAACACCGCGGAGCTTTCCCGTCAGCTCGGCTGCCGGATCGTGGAGATTTCCGCTTTGAAGGGAACCGGGATCATGGAGGCTGCAGAAGCTGCCATTGATGCCGCACAGAATACCAAAACCGTTCCGCTTCATACATTTTCCGGCGCTGTAGAGCATGCGATCGCGCATATTGAGGAGGCGGCTGTGCACAGCAAGCCTGATGAACAGCAGCGTTGGTATGCGATCAAGATTTTTGAGCGCGACGACAAAGTACTTGAACAGTTGAAACTGAGCGAATCTACGCTCGCACATATCGAGGAAGACATCAAGGCGGCGGAGAAAGAGCTGGAGGATGATGCGGAAAGCATCATCACCAATGAGCGGTATGTATATATTGCCTCTCTGATGAAGGCTTCCTACAAAAAGAAGAATGTCGGTCGGCTGACGACCTCTGATAAGATTGACAAGATTGTGACCAACCGGTTTGCAGCGCTTCCGATTTTTGCGGTAGTCATGTTCTTGGTATATTATATCTCCGTAACGACGGTCGGTACGATTGTGACCGATTGGGCGAACGATGGTGTATTTGGTGACGGCTGGCATTTGTTCGGCATCGGTACTTCAAAGTATGACGATGCGATGAACGAGTACGCTGCCGAAAACGTGTGGACAGACGAGTTGAAAGACCTTGTTGATGCCGCAGTGAAGGCGGAAGTCATCGGCGCGGAAGATATTCAGGCGGCGATCGAGGATGAAGATTTCGGTGCTTTCGATGAGGCGTATGGATCCTTTGCGGATTCTCTGGCAGAGGAGGGCTACGATCTTTCCGAGATTTATGAGGCGGCGCTCGGCGACGACGCGGAAGATGTTCCTGATCCTGCCGATTACGGTGTTTGGGTACCGGGCATTCCTGCACTTGTCGAATCGGGACTGGAGTCTGCCGGCACGCCGGAGTGGCTCAACGGTCTGCTGTTGGATGGTATCATTGGCGGTGTAGGCGCAGTTCTTGGCTTTGTTCCGCAGATGATCGTCCTATTCCTGTTTCTTGCATTTTTGGAATCCTGCGGTTACATGGCACGTATTGCATTCGTTATGGACCGCATTTTCCGTAAGTTCGGTTTGTCCGGTAAATCTTTCATTCCGATGCTGATCGGAACCGGCTGCGGTGTTCCGGGTATCATGGCGTCCCGTACCATTGAAAACGAACGTGACCGCCGTATGACGATCATGACTACCACCTTTATTCCCTGCGGCGCCAAATTGCCGATCATTGCATTGATTGCGTCTGCACTGTTCGGTGGAGCATGGTGGGTTGCACCGTCGGCGTATTTTATCGGTGCAGCGGCGATCATCATTTCCGGTATTATGCTGAAAAAGACCAAGCCCTTCTCCGGTGAGCCGGCGCCGTTCGTTATGGAACTTCCGGCTTATCACTGGCCGACCGTTTCTAATGTTTTGCGTTCGATGTGGGAGCGCTGCTGGTCCTTTATCAAGAAGGCGGGCACGATCATCCTGCTCTCCTCGATCATCATTTGGGCGGGCTCGGTATTCGGCGTTGTAGACGGTAAATTCCTGTTTGACGCGGAAATGGAGCTGGAGGACAGCATTCTCGGCATCATCGGCAAAGCGATCTGCTGGATCTTTGCACCGCTCGGCTTCGACAACATCAAAGCGACGATTGCAACCATCATGGGACTTGTCGCCAAGGAAGAGGTTGTCGGCGTGTTCGGCGTGCTGGACTTCGAGGGTATGACGCAGCTGGCTGCTTATTCCTTCTTGGTGTTCAATCTGCTTTGCGCGCCCTGCTTTGCGGCAATCGGTGCGATCAAACGCGAGATGAACAATGCAAAGTGGACTTGGTTTGCGATCGGATATCAGTGTGTGTTTGCTTACGCGATTGCTTTGATGATTTATCAATTTGGTTCTCTCTTCACCGGCAATGTCCATGCGATCGGCTTGGTTTTCGCCATTGCGATTTTCGCATTTATGGTATTCATGCTGGTAAGACCGTATAAGGAGTCTGTGAAGCTGACAACGCGTGTCAAGGCGGTTAAGTAAGCAGAGAGCAAATTTGTGTTGAGCAGGAAGGAGGGTGTTTTGTCTCATGCTGGCTTGGCTTTCTGCAAATGCGGCGACGATTCTGATTTGCTTGGCTTTGGCGGGGATCGTTGCGGCGATAATTGTGCATCTGGTTCGCAACCATAGGAAAGGGAAATCCTCCTGTGGGTGCGGTTGCAAGGATTGTCCAATGAGTACCTCCTGTCACGAAAAAAAATAAATTCGAACCTGCAAATTGCCTGCATAAAGGGCGTCTCTATTCCGTTTTACGGATTTGAGGCGCCCTTTTTTGGGAGCTAAAGCTCGACCGGTGTAAACCGGAGCGTTCCATCCGGATTCTGAACTGCTTCTGTGGCGCAGAGGTCGCCGGCATATCCGTTTTCCCGTCGAAAGCCCATGAAAATACGCCGTCCGGAATCGGGAAGAATCGCAGATTTCGGAACCGCACCGCAGGGAATCAGATTATTTTCAGGAAACAGCCAGCCTCCGTAAGGCTCCGTGGAGTATCCGTAATAAGAAACGCCGCCGATTCCGAAGATCAGGTAGTAAAAGTGTCCCATCTGAAACCAGTCCGGGCATTCCGGCTGTGCATTCCAGTCAGCGGATTCCGGCGTAGTGTGTTCCCGCCAGATCATAGTACAGCCGGCGTCCTGCCAACCGTGGATTTCCATGCGGTCATTCACCAGATGTGCCAAACATCCGCTGCCGTTTTCGAGCAGTGTGGTGGTCACAAACATATGGAAGCTTCCGTCGTGCCAAAACACCTTAGGATCTCTGGCGCTCGTCGGCTCGTAACCTTGCGGCATGTGAAAATAGGTTCCGCTTTTTTTAAAATGTACCCTGTCGGTGGAGATCGCGTAGGTTATGCGGGCGGGGGAGCGATCCGACATTCGCACGGCATACCATGCGTACCAAGCTCCCTCCGCACGGACAACCGAGCCGGTACAAATGGAGCCCTCCCATGCTTCGGTGATGCCGATTGCCATGGGGTGCTCGTCCCAACGGCGCAGATCTGTTGAGGAGACATGTGCCCATTGGTGTGCGCCCAGCTTCCATTTGCTGCAATGATGATGCCGATCATACAGATAGAAGAGATGGTACCGTCCGTCGGTCTCCGTTTCGTCCGAATAGGGAATGCAGTCTCCGATATTCACACCCGGAATGCGAATCTCACCGGTTGAAATACCGGCGCGGGTGCAGCAGGAGATATTCGCTTCGTTTGCGGAAGAAAGCTCCTCAAATGTCACAGAGAAGTCGCCTGACCATTTGCAATTCGGCTGTAGATAGGCAGTGCCGCAGGGCCATTCTTCGTCGGTGAGCCTGCCGTTTACGGAAAGCTCTATATGATAGGAACGGACGGTCAGGCATACCTTATCTCCGATTGATACGTCGGCGGAAAGAACAAGAGGCTCTTCGTGGGAATCGTACCAAATGGAAATCGATAGACGGCTGGAAAACCGTAATTCTGCAGCGAGCTTTGTCTGTTGTGTCAACCGGACGGTTCCTTTTGCGGCGGTGAATGTGATGGTAAATGGTTTCATATTTACAGTCCTTTTTTATCAATAGCGATTGATTCTTGGTACCGGATGAATGCGGTGCGCTCCTCTGGTGTGAGCAGTTGGGCACACACTGCGCCGTACAAGGCTGCCCCGTATGCAGCCTCTTCTGTATGCAGGGGCATCAGTGGCGGTGTTCCGAAATACATGCCGCAAAGTTCCCGCAGCACAGGATTTCGGCGCATAGCATTTCCGGAGACGACGGGGATCGGATGAGTGACATCCGTTTTGATGGATTGATATAGTTCGTACAATTCTGAAAGCATTCCATCCAAAAATCCCGCTGAAAGAGCAGCAACATTGAAATTTTGCAGATCGATTCCTGTAATGCTTCCTTTTGCCGTCGGATCGGTACGGGTCCCGCAGAACTGCGTGATCACCTTGAGCGCTTGCTCTCGCGGGATGCTTCCAGCGGCGTTATTCAGATACGCATAAACGGCTTTGTCCGAAACCTCTGTCCCAAAATCTCTGACAATACACCGGATCATGCTGCACAGCAGCGCATAAGCCCTGCCGCCGCATAGAGCGGCGCCGGAAATGAGGTAGCGTCCGTCCATGTAGGGACGGAGCTCCCCGCTTCGCCCGGTTGGTGTTTCACTGATCATGCTGACTTGGCTGCTGGTTCCTATGTTGATCAGAACCATGCTTTCGTCGGAGAGCGCGCCGTATACGCTCGCCTGATTGTCCCCGATGGCGGCAGAAACCGGAATCCGCCGATTTCCGGCAAGGTAGCTTCCGATCGGCACCTGTTCCCTGATGAGTTGCGGCAAAACCGATCGTGCAATCTGCAGGTGTTCCAGCATCTCCGGATGAAAATCATTTTTCTCCAGATCAAATGCACCCAAGCTGGCCGCGATGGTCGGGTGTATCGGCAGTTCCGTACTGATATGGCACAGACGCATGGCAAGCAGATCTGTAATTGTGACGATTTTCGCCGTTTCTTTTGGCAGGAAGCCGCATTCTCGCAGGGCAAAATAGGTGGTAAGGCCATAGCCGGTCGGAATCTGTGTGCCGCATCGGTTTTCTATGCATTGGCAGATCGTTCTGCCGTCTGACATACTTCTTAAGCCAAACTCGTTCTGCCATGTATAGAGTGGGGAAAGGATATTGCCTTGAGAGTCCAGACAGACGATGCCGTGCATTTGTCCGGTCATGCCGATGGAGGCGATTCCCGGATAGGTATCCGTCAGAGAAGCGACCAGTGCGAGAGCACGCTCCGTCAGTTGCGCGGCATCGGCGGCAAACGCATCCGGCGCGCCGGGAACGGAAATGCCGGCATGATGCGCAAAGCTATAGGTATGGATACAGCGTCCGTCCTCTGCGGCTATCACTTGCGCGGATAGGGAGGTTGTACCGATGTCGATTCCTAAAAACATGGCGGTATTTTTCGGCGGAAGCGGCTCTGTTTCAGAAAAGAGAATGCTTTGCTCGTCCTGCGCTTCAGAAAACCCGGTCTGCATCAACTGCCGGCAGAGCTGTGCCTGTTTTTTTTCGAGCCTGTCGCCGTTTTCCAGTGCTTGGAGACGCTTTTTCAGAAGCTCCTCCGATGAGAGGACGTTATCGCACCAAAGGCGAATTTCTGCCAGCGGGATGCCGAGCTCCCTCATCTTTTTGATCTTGCAAAGTCGGTCAACCGCTTCCTCATCGTAGAGCCGGTATTGATTTTCACTGCGCGTGGTCTGTACCAGTCCTCTGCTTTCATAATACCGGATGGTTTTGGCGGTGAGTCCGGTCCGCTTCTCGACATCCCCGATTTTCATCACGGCACCTCCTTCCTTTTTATACTTCATCATAAACCTTCCCGTTATGGGAAGGTCAAGGTATATCGGACGGAATTTACAAAAAGTTCATAGTTTGACTGGAAAAATACGTGCCGACCCGGAGATCGGCACGTGGCAGTCTCATTCTGTTGTCTCAGGAACCGGCTGCTCCAGACTTTTTTTGGTTCTGTATAAAATGACCGCGACGGCAAAAAATGTCAGGATATCTGCTGCGGGCATGAAAAACGGCAGAGCATACAGACCCCAGAGAGAGGGAAGCAGAACCGGAAGTCCGACGCCGAAAACGATTTCGCGCGTAACGGATAACGCGGAGGATTGTTTTGCTCTTCCCAGAGATTGCAGAAAGATGAAAGCACCCTTGTTCAGGCAGGCGAGCGCCAGTAAGCAAAGCTGCCCGCGAATATACCAGACTGCAAATTGGGTATAATAGATACTCTCATTTTCCGAACCAAAGAGCTTGATGAGCTGATGGGGAAGCAGCAGAAAGAGCAGGGAGGATACGAAACCGACAAGCACCTCCACGGTCATCAGGCGTTTCATCAATCCTATTACCCGACCGTTTTGTTTGGCACCGATATTATATCCTGCAATTGGAATACAGCCGGCCGCAAGCCCTGCTGAGACGGAGATAACAATTTGAAAGAATTTCATCACAATACCGGTGACTGCGGTGGGAATTTGGGCGTATTCCGGCTGTCCAAAAACCGTATCCAGCTTCCCGTATTTAACTGCCATATTTAGAGTCGCGGCCATAGAAAGCACGATGGAAATTTGAGAAAGGAAGCTTGCCGAACCGAATGCGAGAATTTTGCGAAACAGTCCGGGGCGGAAAAGAAAGCAATCTTTGGTGATGCTTACCGCTTTCATACGAAACAGATAGGCTGCGGCGAGGAGAGCGGAGACGATCTGTCCGATGATGGTCGCGATGGCAGCCCCTGTCATTCCCCAGTGCAGTACGTAGATGAAAATGGGATCCAGAACGGTATTCAGCACCGCGCCGAGCAACAAGGTTATCATGGCAAAGCGGGGGCTGCCGTCGGAACGGATGATAGGATTCAGCGCCTGCCCGAACATGTAAAACGGAATGCCCAGCGTAATCCAGAAAAAGTATTCCTTGGAAAGGAGGAAGGTTTCGTCATTAACCTTGGCTCCAAAGGCGGTCAGGATTGGTTCCTGCGCAGCCAAATAGATCATCATCAGCGCCAAACCGGAAACGACGACAGCGACGACTGAACTGCCGATGCCATGGCAGGCATGCTCCTTCTTTCCCGCTCCGAGGCTAATGCTGACAAAGGTGCAGCAACCGTCACCGATCATTACAGCAATGGCGATTGCAATTACCGTCATAGGAAAGACCACCGTATTGGCAGCGTTTCCGTAGGAACCCAGATCGGCGGCGTTGGCAATGAAAATTTGGTCAACGATATTATACAGTGCTGCGACCAGCATGGAAATCACACAGGGAATGGCATATTTGCACATCAGTTTTCCCAAACGCTCTTTTTTCAGGCAGTCATTTACTATTTTTTCTTCTATCATGGAACACGCTCCTTATGGTTGCAATAAAAAAGCGCAAATCCGGATACTCGGATTTACGCAATCGCTACGCAGTTCTTTTTTATTATAGCAGGGTTTTCGGAAGATGTCAAGACAGGCGTGCAAATTGTGAATTATGATCCGTGCAGATATTTAGCACGGTATTCTGCATTGATCTCCGAGATTTCTCGTTTTCCATCAATATAATCTCGGTACATTTTGAACGGATCTCCCCCGCCGAGGCAGCAGGACGAGCAGTTTTCGCAGCCTCCTCCTCCGCAGTCGAGCGAGCGGCGGATGATTTCCTCCCGTTCTTCCTTGGTTGTATCCTTGATCAGTATTTTCATCGTGTTTCGTCCTTTCTGCGGTGATTGGGGCGCTCGTCTGCGTCACAAAGAAAGATTGCTGCGCCGGCATCATAAGCGATGACGGGATGACCGAATGCCTCCTCGCAACGGCCCTCGATGTTGCCGTCCAAAAGCTGCTGTGCCGCCTGCTGCAGCGTCTGTATCAGCGAAGGCTTGACGGGACATGTGCCGTGGGATGGGTAAATCTCGTCAAACCGATCCAGCTCTTTCTGAAGTCGCCGTAGGCTGTGCAGGTAGGCGTGCATTTCCCTCTGAGGACCGAACATAAAGATTCTGCCGTCCTGAATCGGGTCTCCCGAGAACAGCCTGCGGCTTTTTTCATCGAGGACAGCAATGCTTCCGGGCGTGTGTCCGGGCAGTGCAAAAATCTGCAGCGGGCGGTTTCCCAAGTCCAGCCGCTCGCCGTCCCATACCGGAACAACGTTGCCGCTTCTTCCCTGTGCGCGGTAATAGTTTGCACATTCTGCCGGACTCATGTAAAACCATGCGAATTCGTGATTGCTTCCGATATGATCGGGATCAGCGTGGGTGTTCAAAAGACAGAGAGGCAGATCGGTAAGTTCTTCCGCCAGTTCTTTGGCATGGTGCGTCTGCATGCCGCTGTCAATCAGGAGCGCACGATCACTGCCTGCCAACAGAAAAAATCGGACGCTTTCCTCCTCGAACCTCCACGTGCTGTCGTCAATCTGGTATGCTTTTGCCTTCATTATTAAAGAAACGTAACCCGTGTGGCAGCATCATAGGTATGGGGCTCTTTATAGACCGCTTTATGACCGAAAGCAATGGCAATCTTGAATTCGTAATTTTCCGGGAAGTGCAAGGCTTTGCCGAAGGCTTCCTTTTTTTCGCCCCGCATCGCGTCATAAATGCAGCCGATGATCAGACTGCCTAAGCCGAGCGCCTCCGCTGCCAGCGCCATATTTTCGACGGCGATTCCGGCGTCAAGCGAGTTCCATTTATATGAGCTTTCGCCGCTCAGGATAATAACCGCAGGCGCTTCGTAATAGAAGTTGTGAGGTGGATCGGACAGGTTTCGCAACCGGTTCTTTTCATCCTCGATCTCCTGCAGAATCGGATGACCGTCCCTGAGAACGGTGAAATGCACTTCCTGCCGGTTTGTTGCTGTGGGCGCTTGTAGACCTGCATGAATTAGTGCTTCGAGCTCTGCATCGGTCAAAGGCTGCGCCGTATAGCCTCTGGTGGAACTGCGCTTTCTAATGGCATCTGTAACAGTCATATATGCTTCTCCTTATTGGTATTTTATGTTTTCTTTCATTTTCTATTCCGTTTGCGCTGCAGGCGGTTCGGACGGAGAAATTCCTACCATTTTTATATCATAGCATATTGCTCGTGATTTGGCAAGGGGCTGTTTTGAAATTCACAACGGAAAGATGCATCTGCCAATGTGGAAAAAGTCATTGCAAACGCTTTCTTTTTATGCTATTCTCATACAGAATTTGAACAGCTTTTGACGAAAACGGGATTGGGGTTCCGGAGGAGAAGCGCAGAAAATCGCTTTGACACGCGCCTTGTATTAAAAAACGGTCCGGCTGAAAAGCCTTAGTGAGTCGCCGGCAGATTTAAGGGTATTCGCTATCGGATAAAATATAGAATGGGGGCGGCTCATCTATATTGCAGACTTGAGAGAGGCTTTTCTCGAGTTTTTTTGACGCTCCTGTTAAGGCTGACAAAAGAGGCCGCGAAGGAGCATCACTTTTTTATCTGATATCGAGATCAAATCAATAGGATGGGGTACAATAAGAGCACATCTTATCGTTTCAATGGAGGAACCAAAAAATGGAGAGCAGAGCACTGAAAAAAGAGGATATCCGTTCGTTTTGCGCATATTTAATCGGGGAAGAAAAAAGTGCTGCCACCTTGGAGAAGTATCTCCGGGATGTTCGTGCGTTCTTGTCCTTCGCGGGAGAAGAGGCTGTGACGAAGGAATTGATCAGGAAATGGAAAGAGGCACTCATAGCCAAGGAGTATGCTGTTCGTTCTATCAACTCTATGTTGGCAAGCGTTAATAGCTTGCTCGATTTTCTGGATATGGGAGTCTGCAAGGTGAAAAGCCTGAAAACGCAGAGACAGACATATTGTCCGGAGGAGAAAGAGCTGACACGCGAGGAATATATGCGGCTGCTGCAGGCGGCGAAAAACCAGCCGCAGTTACGGCTGGTGATGGAAACGATCTGCGGCACCGGGATCCGGGTATCGGAACTACGTTATTTCACGGTAGAGGCAGTGCGGTGCGGTGAAGTTGAAATTCGGTGCAAGGGAAAGATACGCACGATTCTGATACCGGTCAAGCTGAAAAGTAGGCTACTGGAATGGATAAAGAAAAACGGCATCCAAACCGGAGCCGTCTTTGTCACTAGGAAAGGAAACCCGCTCAACCGCAGCAGTATTTGGGCGCAGATGAAAAAACTGTGTGAGGCGGCACGCGTTGCAGCCGGTAAGGTCTTCCCTCATAATCTGCGGAAACTATTTGCCCGCATATTCTACGGACTTGAGAAGGATATTGCGAAGCTGGCGGACATTTTAGGTCACAGTAGTATTAACACTACCCGTATTTATATCATGACCACTGGCAAGGAGCATCGCAGGGCGTTGGATCGATTGGGATTGGTCATATAGAGTGCAAAAGTATCACTTAATACTGATTACGTCTTCAGAAGAGCAAGCTTCGAGTACATAATACTGATTATGTGATAATCACCTGCTTACATATCGCAAATGAGTGATTACGCACATTCCGATTATATTCAATTACCTTCCTCTTGTCAATCCTTATTTGTGAAATCTCTATGTGAGTTCACAAAAAAGTCACAAATTCAAAGCACGAGAATAAAACCCTTCGTCAAAAAAATTTTTCAAAAGAAAAGGGTCTGTTTTTTTTGCGCCATCTATCAGAAAATGCAGATGAAAAAAGGATATATTTACTTTTTATAAAAAAATAATGTTGATTTTACAGTTAAAATCAGATCGATCTTATCACATAATCAGTATTATGTTTTAAAGGAGCTTGTATTGTAAGGATGGGAAATCCGACGAAGAAAGAATTGTTGTTAGATAAAACAATGCAGATTGTAGCAGAGAACGGGCTTCTTTCATTTTCTATGAAGCAGGTGACCAAAGCGGTCGGTACATCAGAGGGACTGATTTACCGTCATTTTGAGACGAAAGAGAATCTGCTTTTCCAATGTTTTCAGAGCATAGATCGGGAGATCGCCGCGTTGTTTACCGATGAGAAAATCCCGCCGCTCACCTCCGGAGAAGAGGTATACAGATACATAAAAGAGCTGTGGATGCGGTACTTCAAGTTTCTGATTCAAAACAATTACAAAACGCTTTACTATTTTGAATATAGGGATTCGCCGTATATCGCTGCTGTTAGTGAGTACGGTGAGTTGGCTGCCAATACCTATTTCAAAGGGTTTGTAGATGTTTTCGAGGTGCTCAGCAATAAATATCATGTTTTGGAGAAAACCAATGCAGATTATCTGTGGACATACATTTTAGATGTTACGGGTATTTTTGCGAAACGGGTGGTTCGGAAAGAACTGCCGGGAGATCCGCAGGGGTGCGAGAATGCATGGAATCTGATTTTTCAGGGCATTTTTGGACTTTTGAAATAGTTTGGGCTTCTATGCGGTTGGGAGGGTACGATGTTTGAATGACAGATAAGGAACTAAAGCGTTTGAACCGGGCAGAGCTTTTGGAAATGCTTTTGGCGCAGATGAAAGAAAGTGAGGAGTTGAAGCGCAGGCTGCAACTTGCACAGGATAAGCTTTTCGATAGAAAGATCGATATAGATAACGCCGGCTCCATTGCAGAAGCCGCCCTTCAGATCAATGGGGTTTTTGAAGCGGCGCAGCAGGCGGCTACGCAGTATCTGGAAAATATCGAGAAGCTCAGCGGAAGGCAACAGGAGGTTTGCTCCCGTCTGGAGCAGGAAAGCTCTGAAAAGACAGAGCGGATGCTTTCCGAAACAAAGGCGAAATGTGTAGCTATGGAAAGTGAAACACAGAAAAAGTGTGATGCTATGGTAAAAAATGCAGAACTTCAGACGCAAAAATACTGGGATGATGTGTCTGAAAAAATAGAACGTCTTGTTGCGGAACAGACTGGATTAAAGGAACTGCTTATAGCGTCCGGGTTGCGGAAGAAACAAGAGTAAGGTCATGAGGAAGAAAAAGCTTCGGACATTGCCGGAGATTTCGCAGTTAGAAGCGGAATTGAAGCGCGAGCAATATAGACACAGGTACAGAAGCGTATTCCGAAGTACCGTATACACCCTGATTGTAGTAGCCGCTGTCTCGGTTTTGGTGGCGGTATTGATCATGCCGGTTCTGCAGATTTATGGCAGCTCCATGAATCCTACCCTAACCGAGGGGGATATTGTGATTTCCGTTAAAGGGACGGAATTTAAACAGGGGGATTTGGTATGCTTCTATTACGGCAACAAGCTGTTGGTGAAAAGGTATATCGCCGGTGCCGGTCAGTGGGTGAATATTGACGAGGACGGAAACGTCTTTGTGGACGGCGAGTTATTGGAGGAGCCCTATTTGACCGAAAAGGCCTTTGGGGAATGCGATTTGGAGCTGCCCTATCAGGTTCCCGATGGAAGGATATTTGTATTGGGAGACCATCGGTCTACCTCTGTGGATTCCAGAAACACATCGATAGGCTGCATTTCCGATGAGCAGATTGTAGGTAAAATTGTATTTCGTGTCTGGCCGTTGTCAGACTTCGGATCTTTGCAATAAATAAAGGTTTGGTGGATTTATTTACCCGTTATGAGAAAAAGTGAGATGCTTCAGAATACAAGGGAATGTATAGGCAATCAAAAGCGTAAGAAAGCATGGATAACGGCGGTAACCGGTTTGGCTGCCGTGGTAGTCTTTTGGACGGTCTACGCTTTGATTCTGCCTGCAATCACATTGGAAAGCGAAATACTGTGTTGCTCTTATACAGTACATCAGCATAACGAAAGCTGCTATGATGAGAAGGGAAATATCATCTGCGGATATGCCGATTATGCGGTACATACTCATCAGGAAAGCTATTGTTATGATGATCAGGGAAATCTGATCTGTGAATGGGAGGAGATTGCAGAGCACGTGCATACCGCCGACTGCTATGAGGAGCAGTTGGTTTTGATCTGCGGACTGGAGGAGAACGGAGAGCACGCGCACACGGACGAATGC
Source organism: uncultured Ruminococcus sp. (assembly GCA_964549435.1). Lineage (GTDB taxonomy): Bacteria > Bacillota > Clostridia > Oscillospirales > CAG-382 > Coliplasma. The sequence continues at coordinate 54,990 of CAZJVB010000005.1, read as the reverse complement.
TATGAAACCCGATCCGTGCTGATCTGTGAAAAACCGGAGGTGATCCTTCACACGCATACCGGCGACTGCTATGATGAGGGCGGAAATCTGATCTGCGGTCAGCTGCAGGTGGAAGCGCACCAGCATGACAAAGGCTGCCTTGCAAGGCTGACGGGCGGCATTTCTCTGTTGGGTGCTGACGATTCCGCATCTGATCTGGCTGGTACCTTGATCGGCGCGAAGATATTGATCAACGGGGTAGAGTATGATGGCTCTGAGTTGGATAAGAGCAGCAGATTTGCTATATCGCTGACCAGCTCTGTTGACGATAATGCACTGAAGTATTTTTATCGGTTTCCGGAGCAGATCGTGGTAGAGAATGCGGATAAGGAAGCGTTAATGGCCGATAAAGAGCAGATCGGCACGTATTGGATACAGGATGGCGTACTCTATGTGGAGTATAACCAATCTTACACGAACGTCACATCGAACTTTGAATTGTCTGCTACATGGAACAATGATGTGGGCAATAGTACGACGGTCAAATGGAGCGATACGCTGAACACGGAAGTGACTTTCCGGAATGACGACCTCCAAATTCAGAAAACGGATAGCAGCAACTATAAATTGGTGAGCAATGATGACGGCAGCCTGTATATTGAGTATACGGTGCGGACGGCAGTAAGCGGCGGCGGAACGCTGAACCTTACCGATTCCTTCAGGGATTCCGTTTCAAGAGAGGAGTTTCCGCATATCACTGAGCTGCTGAGAGACGTTTACGGCACGGAAAAAGATTACCAGCTCACCATATACAGTTTACGTGACGGCGGAGATCCGAATGACATCTCGGACTATACACCTGGTTCTCCGACGTATGGTCAATTTGATTCTGTTTCCGACAATGAAACTAACGGACAGATGCTGTCGGTCAACGGTATCAAGCTGGCAGCAGATCAGTATGCCGAGCTCAAGTATCAAATCATGGTCAGCCCGGAGAACCGGGCAAAGTTGGATGCATCGGGTGCGTATTTGCTGTTGACAAATACGGCGACCGCTGTGACGGTGCCGGCAGAGGGGGAAAAGCCCCTAACCGCCAGCGTCACGCATAATGCCACCTATTCACCGGGAGCGGAATGGATCCAAAAAACAGCCAATTCCGACAGCAGCGGCGATAAAGACAACAGCTGGTCCATCACGGTGAACTACGGCAGAACTTCTGATATGGACGGCTTTGCCTTGCTGGACGACCTGCAAAGCGGAGCAAAAGGCTACAAGATAGACGAAGGCTCGTTTACCTTACAGATACAGGGGGATGATGGCAAGCAAACCATTGCGTTGAAGGTTATTGATGTTCAGGAAAAAATAGAAGGGATCCTGAATAACACGGAGTATACCAGAGAACAAGTTATTGCATTTCTGACCTCTCTGTATTCCGGCGTTGCCTATGCAAACAGCGTCGAAGAGATTAATGCGTTCCTCGCGGACGGTTTCATATCCTTGACCTTGAATATGTATTTTGGCGTCGAGGGAACAGGGGAGAATGGTGCCGTAACTCTGTCCGACCTGTCTAAATATGTCTTTGTGGATAACGGTACAGATGCTTATGCCGCCGGCATTTCCGCACCGCTCTTCTTCTGGTTCTCACCGGAAAGCTCCGTTGTGAAGGAAACATTCGGCAAGGCGACCGGAGACGGTCCGTACAGCTATACGATCCAGTACCAGACCGACCAAACGGATGTCAGCTCTCCGGTGGGCGTGGTGAACTCCGCGCAGGCGGTTTGGCGTGGAGTTGTCGCCGGCACCGAGCCGGTATTCTCCAATCCGCAGGTCCAGTTGGTCAAGGGAAACAGCGGTGTATATGAGGGCGCGGACGGCGGGATGTATGTGGACTGGACGATCGAGGTCACCGTGCCGGGGAACAGCTCTGCTTTGAATGACGTCTGGCTGGTGGATACGCTGCCTTCCGCCAAGGTCACTGTGGCGGGTCAGCAGTATGACACGATGCCTACGCTTCAGGGACTGAAAAGCGACACGCTGGACGCAAGTCGAATCGAATATGTAAATGGCGTCATGACGGAAGAAACACGGGCATATCTGACGGGGCTTGTGGGCAGCGAGGCTATCAAAATCCGTGTTGACGGCGAGGAGGGCGGCGTATCACGGACTGTAGCAGCCATGTTGGGCGCGCCGGAGATCTCCGCAGGGAATTGCTTTATGGTATATCAAGGTGCGGCTGCCAAGTTGGGTACCATGTATCTCGAGAATCTTGATGGTTATTCTTCTGTCAGCCCTCGCGTATTCAGCATCCATTTAGGAACGCTGCCCAGTACGGAGAACTCCGATGAAGGCTATACGATTACGCTGACCTACACCACTAAGGTCAACCCCAACACCATGCCTTTGGCGACGCAGTCCTATGTGGAGGCGATCAATAAGGTGGCGCTGTATTCCAAGCTGGACGGAACCCACGACACCAAGCTGGCGGAGAGCCAGTCGGAATACTGGCTTGCCAAGCAGGAGGCCGAGGATTCCGTGGTGAAGAATGTTGTAAGCTATGATGCGGAAAGCCGGATACTTACCTACCGCGTTCAGATCGATCCGTTGAATAATCTGGAAGCGGGTTATCTGATCTACCAGCTACAGGATATCCTGAGCGATTACCCCGGCGCGACGTATATAGAAGATTCTTTCAAGCTGTATCTTCACGCAAAGATTATATCAGGCAAATACGAAGAAAGCAACCAGTACTGGAAATACGATTCTGCAATCGAGCATCTGATTTGGATGAGCGATGAGAGCAAAGTGGGGACGGAGATCTATGGTCAAACGATTCCCAATGAGGATGGCCGGTTGGCTGAGGACGGTTATGATACCAAAGAGCTTTATAAGTATCTGACGACTGAACAAGTTCTGACGAACGAACAAGTTAAAGTACTTCCTTTGGAGCTTACCATTGACAATGATACAGGACAGTTTGTATTGTTTATGAGAAACATCGGCTGGATGAGTACTACGATTTATGAGGGCACTAAGGTTGTCCCCATGACGCTGGAATATCAGGTACAACTTCCGGAAGGATCGGGGCTTCATACCGTTATCAACAATCAGGTCACCCTTTCCGCGCAGGAACTGATGAATCCCGGTCCGACCGCGTTGATCGGGGTGGCAAGGGCGTCTTACGATACGCAGGATATCCTCAATAAAGCCATGATTCAGAATCCCAACTCCACCAACGGCTATACCGCCCAGTTTCGTATCATTGTAAGCAAAACGACGCTGGAGGACAAAATAAAGCTGACCGATGAAGATGCGGTGCTGAATGAAATCGTCATTCATGATGAGCTGGAAAATCTGAATTTGGATACCTTCTCGGCGGTGCTGGAAGGTGTGGAGGAGAATGGCGATTGGGTAGCCGTGCCGGCTGAAAATTGGTCCTTGAGCATTGATCCGGACAACTCCAGCAGCCTTACGGTTACGATCCGCGATGTGGATGATAAGGAAAAGATGCCCTACACAAGGTATCGGCTGACTTATTTTGCTGACGTGGTAGGAAATGTAGAGGAAACCGTCCATTACAGCAATACGGCTTCCATGGACGTGGATGGTGTTGCCGACGCCCGTGTGGAGGAAGAAGTTTACATCCAGCAAAAAACCGGGTCCTCTACTGTCATTAATATCCATATCGTTCTCGTCAAGGTGGACGGCAACAACGCGACTGAAGCGATGGAGGGTGTAAAGTTTGCACTGTATTCCTACGACGCCGAAAACCAAACGTGGGTGAAACGGAACGCAGAGCTATCAACAAACAAAGACAGCAAAATCGAGCTGGTAAACGGTTTAGAGGGCGTTTCGCTGCACTACAATACATGGTATTGTCTGGAGGAGACAGAAACCCTCAAAGGATACCGCCTGGCAGAACCTCTGTACTTTTACATTCTGAATCCGAATGAAACCACAGCGATGGTTGCTCCCTCTGCGGGGATCAATAAGGAGGCTTGGCAGGGAGGTTCGGCGCTGGAAATCGGTGACCGAGAGGTGATCTACAACTTCCGACCGTATTTCCGTGTGGAGAAGTATGACGCCACTGCCGATGTGCGCATTTGGGAGGGTGTGGAGTTCACGCTGTATGACAGTGAGGGGAATGTTGTGCAGACCAAAAAGAGCTCTGACGGTATTTTCACCTTCAGCGAATTGACAATGGGCACAACCTACTATCTCAAGGAGACCGGGGTTCCGGAGGGATATACCGATCCGGGAATCACCTATACGGTTATGATAGACGGAGACGGCGGGGTGACCTTCACTCCACAGGGTGGAATCGCGCAGGCTCCTATGGAGGGGCATACCTATTCTTTCCGGATTGACAATATCAAAAAGAACCCATTTGTATTACCAGAAACCGGCGGAACCGGAACAATCCTGTTTACCATCGGCGGACTGTTTCTGATAACAGCTGCTGTTGGATGCGGATACGGACTGAGGCGCAGAAAAGAAAGGAGGACGAAGCCTTAAGCACCTCCATTTGCGGCGAAATTTTAAATTGCGCCGGACTGTATCCGACGATATAGTAAAAAAGCAATAAAAAAATTTAATTAGAATAAGGAGACAACGAAAATGAAAACAGCAAAAAAACGATTTGCGCTTTTCCTGGTTCTCGCTTTGACGCTTGCCATGGGAATCGCAGTCCTCGCGGATGGAGAAGAGACCACGACTGCGTACTCCATCATCGTCAATGATGCGGTGGCTGGTCAGACTTACACCGCCTATAAGGTGTTCGACCTTACATACGCTGAGAATAACTACTCATACACCATTAGTAAGGACTCGCCCTTCTTTGCTACTGTCAATGCAAAGGATGAAGAAACTGAGGACAACAAATATGGTTTGACTCTGACGCAGATAGGTGATACTGATATCTATCTTGTAGAAATGGGTGAAGATTTTGAATCCCATGTCGCTGCTTTGGCTTCGGATCTGATAACTGTTGTGACCGATACTACTCAAATTGCAGGCTATACTATAGCTTCGATTCCTGACGGTGGAGAAACTGCCTCGGCGAACATTGACGTGACCGGCAGCGGAGCAGGTTATTATCTTGTTGATTCTTCTCTGGGCGCCCTTTGCGCGCTAGACAGCACTACTCCGAGTGTGACTGTCAATGAGAAGAACTCCTTGCCCAGTTTGGATAAGAAGGTTTCGGATAGTGAGGACGGTACTTACGATAAAAGCACGACTGCAAGCATCGGAGATACGGTATACTTTACGCTGACGGCAAATACCGGCTCCAATACAAATGGCTCCGGCACCGGCGTGGATGGTGATTATGTGATCACCGATACCCTGCCCCAAGGTATGACATTCCAAGAGATTGTTTCCGTCAGTGTGGGTGATGCTGATTGGACAGAAAATGATTATTCCTACGACAATGATAACCGGGATGTACTTACCATCACCCTGAAAAAAGAGTCTGTGGCTAAGCTGGCTCAAAACTCCAACATTGTGATTAAGTATACCGCGACGCTGGACGAGGACTGTTTCGTTGATTCTACGGGTGCAGAGGCTACTCTCAATGGCAACACCAATACCGCGACGCTGTCTTACAACGGCTACACAACTGTGGAGACCGAAGCAACTGTCTACACCTTTAAACTCCCTGTATTCAAATATACCAACGCGAATGAAGAGAAAACTCCTTTAGCCGGCGCTACCTTCACGTTGACTAAGGAGGATAGCAACGAGATTGCTCTGGTTGATATCACTGATGATAGAGAGGAGGCTATTCCGACCTACCGTGTTGCCACAGATGAAGATGAGGAAACTGTCACCGAAATCACCACGACCGAAACCGGTGAATTTTTCATTGAGGGTTTGAAAGCAGGGACATATTCTTTGACTGAAACGAAAGCTCCTGCGGGATATAACCAACTCACCGCTCCCGTTACCGTGACCATTGGTGAGAAGGGAACGCTTGCAGTCGGTGATGTGACAGCTAATAGAATTGAGATTGAGAACAAGACCGGCTCTACGCTGCCCGGCACCGGTGGTATCGGTACTACCATTTTCTACATTGTGGGCGCTGTTCTGATCGTGGGCGCCGGCGTTTTGCTGGTTGTTCGGAGGCGCATAAGCGCAGAAAAGAAAGCAAACTAATCTTCCGATCATGATTTGCCGGAGGGGAGAGCTCTCTTCCCTCCGGTAGAACCAAGTCCGAGAAATTGCAGCTGTGATATCTTTTTACAAAAAATACACAGCCGCAAGGAGAACCCTGCAATGAAGAATTTACGAAGAAGGCTGTCTACAATCATTTTAATATTGGTCTTTCTTGCAGGATTGTCCTTGCTGCTGTATCCTACTGTCAGTGATTACTGGAATTCGCTGCACCAGTCCAAAGCCATTGCCAATTATGCCGAGCAGGTCGCCAATCTGGACAATGACGTCTATGACGCGCTGATGGACGAGGCGCGGACATACAATGCAACGCTGGCAGCTAAGTCCGGTCTCTTCACGCTTACGGATGAGGAGCAGGGAACATACGAAAGCATGCTGAGCGTGTCCGGAACCAGTGTGATCGGTTATATTGAGATTCAATCTATCGATTGTTATCTGCCTATTTACCACGGTACTGACGAAGCTGTTCTACAGTCCGGTGTGGGGCATTTGGCGGGGAGCAGCCTTCCGGTGGGCGGAGAGAGCACGCACTGCGTTCTTTCCGGACACCGGGGCTTGCCCTCTGCTAAGCTGTTTACCAATTTGGATCAGCTGGAAGTGGGAGATACGTTTGTGATCTTTGTATTGGATGAGGTCCTGACTTACGAAGTGGATCAGATTCGGATTGTGGAACCGCAGGAAGTAGGGGGGCTGGGCATCACGGAGGGGGAAGACTACTGCACCCTTGTGACCTGCACGCCTTACGGAATTAACACCCACCGTCTGTTGGTGCGGGGGCATCGGGTGGAAAATGCGGTGGCTGCCAGTACTGTCCGTGTGACGGCGGACGCCATGCAGATCGAGCCTGTGATTGTGGCGCCGCTGGTGGCTGTTCCGATTCTGTTGCTGCTGCTCATCGGATTGCTGATCGGAACCCGCCAAAAAAGAGAACCTGCCATGAAATCCGTACAAAGCGTTCGGATCCTGCGGACAGAGGGACCGCAGGATGAATCATTTGATGTTGGCGGTCAAAACGGATCATCATCCGGCTGAGCGCGCTGCAGAAAAGGCGCATCCACAGGGGCGAAAAACAGGAGGAAGCTATGCAAATAACATTTCTAAAAAGAATATCGGCTTGGTTATTGGCGGTTTGCTGTATGTTTGCGTCGGGCATAACGGTATATGCCTATGATGTGCCGAACAACGATCAGAAGGGCAGCATTTCCGTTTCCATGACCTATGACGGAGCCACTGTTTCCGGGGGAACATTGACGCTCTATCGGGTGGGCGAAATCCTCGAGTATGATGGAACTTATCGCTTTGCCCTTACCGGGAAGTTTGTAAACAGCGGTGCTTCTCTGGAAGATATTTCCTCCTCTGAGCTGGCGGAACACTTTGCGGCTTACGCCTCTGAAAGCGGCACGGCAAGTATCGCTTCGGCGGTCGTTGGGAGTGACGGTACGGTTGTTTTCTCCGGACTGGAGATTGGTCTGTATCTTGTTTTTCAGAAGGAAGCCGCTGACGGCTATGAAGCTGCCACTCCTTTTTTGGTCAGCGTGCCTATGAATGAAAACGGTACCTATATTTATGACGTGGATGCCAGTCCGAAGGTGGAGCTGAAAAAAGCGTCGGTACCGTCTGAACCAGTCGAGCCTTCAGATCCTTCCTTGCCCCAGACCGGGCAGCTGAACTGGCCGATTCCGCTGATGGCGGTTTTGGGACTGTGTCTGTTCCTTTTAGGGTGGGCGCTGCGCTTTGTAAAAAAGGAGAGCGCAGATGCGACATAGGATTGGAATCGTCTGCATGCTTCTAGGGGCAGCGCTGGTATTAGCGGCGATGTCCCTTTTCCTTTGGAATCTGAACGAGGACAGAAGGGCAGGCGCCGCAGTGGAAGAAATTCTGCCGCAGGTGATGGAGATCATCCAAAGTGTCTCTGAAAGGAACAATACGGACAGCGCGGAGGATTCCGCTGCTTCCGGGCCTGTCTATCCTGATCCTTATAGCACGGAAATGACTGAGGTAGAGATCAACGGTTATGGTTACATTGGCTACCTTTCCATTCCGACTCTTGATCTGGAACTGCCCGTAATGACCGACTGGAGCTATTCTCAGCTGAAAATTTCCCCCTGCCGCTATACAGGTTCCACGAAATCCGATAATCTTGTGATTGCAGCCCATAATTATACCCGTCATTTCGGGAATATCAAGAATCTTTCAGCGGGCGACGCAATTTACTTTACTGATATGGACGGTGTGATGTCTGTTTATGAGGTGGCAGAGACGGAGATTCTCGCGCCTTCCTCCATGGAGGACATGACGGACAGCGGCTACGCTCTGACCATCTTTACCTGTACTTATAGCGGACAGAACAGAGTCACGGTGAGATGTGTCCGTGCGGAGTGAGATGCGGGAAGAGATTTTGGGTACACAAACATGCATAGCTCTACAGATTGATCCGGCAGAGGGCGGTTATGATTTTTAAAAAAGTCATCCGCCTTCTTTTTATTTTTGAAAAAGTATGATATAATACAGTAAAAAGTTTCGGGAATGCTCGAGTGGCTCCATTGCATAACTGGAACGCGACAAAGAATTTCTCCGGCAGAGGTCTTTTTTCAATTCATTTTCAATCTTTTATGATAAAATAATGTCAGAGGTGTCAAAATGAAAATTTTGCTTGTAGAAGACGAAAAAAGAATGGCGCAGGCACTATGTGAGATATTGCGTCTTGCAAAATATGATGTGGATCACTGTGCGAATGGGGTCGAGGGGCTTTATGCGATCGAAAGTGATGTTTACGATATCATTATCCTCGATGTGATGCTGCCGGGTAAAAACGGTTTTGAGATTGCAAAGGAAGCGCGAGGGAAAGGAGTTAAAACACCGATTCTTATGCTCACTGCCAAAAGTGAGCTTGACGATAAGGTGACAGGGTTGGACTGCGGCGCAGATGACTATCTGACAAAGCCCTTTATGACAAAGGAATTACTTGCACGCCTCCGCGCGCTTGGAAGACGGAATATCAACTCACCGGACGGTACCTTATCTTTTGGAGATATTACTTTGAATACGAACAACTCGACACTGATCTGTGGAGAGAACAGTGTGCGGCTGAGCGAAAAGGAATATCGTATCCTTGAATACCTGATTGCAAACCAGGGACAGATACTCACCAGAGAACAGCTTGCAGTAAAGATCTGGGGATATGAGAGCGATGCAGAATATAATAATGTGGAAGTATATATGACCTTCACACGGAAAAAGCTGATATTTGTAAAAGCTAAAACCGAGATTAAAGCAGTTCGCGGAATCGGATATGAGCTGAGGTGCGACGATGTTTAGGAAGTCAAAAGTCAAAATTGTGATTGCCATCATGTCTATCCTTTTTTTGCTGCTTATCGGAATATTCTGTACGATTTATATATCAAGCTACGTTCAAATGATGAATGAAAATCGGAAAATGCTTGAGGAATACGCTTCTTCCTATATGCTTTTGGATAGCCCTGAGATTGACGTAACCAATGTGGGCAGACCTAAATATAATATCAATAATCCTAAAATAGAGCTGCCGCGGTTTGAAGTTACCACTTTTTACTCCGTTGCTGTATCAAAAAACGGTGAAGTGCTGAATGCGGACAATGCGGAGGTCAGTACATACAGCGAGGAGGAACTGTCCGAGCTGGCGCTGAAAATTATTAACAGCAAAAACAAAAGCGGGACAATGGGCGATCTGATATATCAGACGGCGGACAAGGGGGAGTACATTTTAGTTGCATTTTTAGACAATACCGTTGTAATGGAAAGTGCGAAAACCCTGCTGACTAATACAATGCTCTTCGGCGGAGCAGCCCTTGTATTTCTGTTCTTTTTTGCGAGACATCTTGCAAACAGGATCATCTCTCCTTTGGAAGAAAGCTATCAAAAGCAAAAGCAGTTTATTTCTGACGCCGGTCATGAATTGAAAACGCCTGTCACGGTCATCAATGTAAACGCGGAATTGCTTTCACGCGAAGTGGGTGAAAACCAATGGATATCCAATATTCAATATGAAAATGAACGCATGTCGGTATTGATTACGCAGCTTTTGGATTTAGCAAAAACAGAAAATGTTACCCCGCAGATGGAGCATATCGATTTGAGCCGGCTGGTTTTCAGCGAAATGCTGCCTATGGAGTCGGTTGCCTTTGAAAACCGTCTCGTTCTGAACACAGATATTCAAGATAATATCTTTGTTTTCGGTAATAATACACAACTCAAGCAGCTGACTTCTATTCTGTTAGACAATGCGATAAAGCATGGGATCGGTGGTAAAGAAGTCTGGATTTCGCTAAAGAAAGAAAGGAGCAACGCGGTGCTGTCCGTTATCAATAACGGAGAAGAGATCCCGGAAGAACAGCGAACACACTTGTTTGAACGCTTTTACCGGGTGGATACCGCAAGAAACAGCGACGACAAGCATTACGGTCTCGGACTTGCCATTGCGAAAGCGATCGCTGTTACACATAAAGGGACGATAAGCGTACAGTGTTATGACGGAAAAGTTGCTTTTACTGCCAAAATTCCGTTACAAAAATGAGGATTAAAACTGTAAGATTTTCAATTTTACTTCAATTTTCATTCTGTACAAAGATCGTATCAAAGTTACAGGAGGCATTTTTTATGGCTATTCAAACGGTATTTAAGCGTTATGAGCTCAAATACATGCTCACGCTGGAGCAAAAGAAAGAGGTACAGAAAGCGATGGAGCCATATATGGAATTGGATGAATACGGGCGCACTACCATCAGCAATATATACTTTGATACCGACAATTACCGTCTGATTCGACAATCGATAGAAAAGCCGACATATAAGGAAAAGCTGCGGATTCGCAGCTACAGTCGGGCTAATCCCGAAAGCACGGTGTTTGTGGAACTGAAAAAGAAATATATGCATGTGGTGTACAAGCGACGCATTTCCTTGTCGGAGAAGGAGGCAATGGAATGGGTGGAAGGCATGCATCCTTGCCGCAAGAATACGCAGATTGCGGAGGAAATCGATTATTTTCTGTCCTATTATGAAACCCTTCATCCGGCTGTTTTTCTTTCTTATGAGCGGGAAGCGTACTACACAAGGGAAAAAAGCGATTTCCGGGTTACCTTCGATGATACCATTCTTTGCAGGCAGGAGAATCTGTCGTTGGAAGCACCTGTGTATGGTACGCCGTTGCTTCCTGAAGGAATGGTGCTGATGGAGGTCAAGTGCTCCGGCGGTATTCCGATTTGGATGACAAAGATATTGTCGAAGGAGCATATCTATCAAACGTCGTTTTCGAAATACGGAACGGCTTACACAACAATGATTTTCCCGCAGCTGTACGGTGCGGGAGCATGCGATAACAGAGAGGTGGCTTTTCATGCTTGAAAATATATTTAAAGGTGTATTTGACTCGGATTTAACGGCGGTCATCAGCGTAGCTGACTTTTTGCTCTGTATGGGTTTTTCCCTTCTGCTGGGATTCGTTTTGGCGTTTGCTTATATGTACCGTACCCGGTATACCAAAAGCTTTGTTGTGACACTGGCTTTGCTTCCGGCGGTGGTTTGCGTTGTTATTATGTTGGTTAACGGCAATATAGGCACCGGCGTCGCGGTGGCCGGTACGTTCAGTCTGGTTCGATTCCGTTCTGCTCCCGGAACGGCAAAGGAGATTTGTACCCTGTTTCTTGCTATGGGAGCAGGCCTGATTACGGGTATGGGATATCTTGGATTTGCAGTGCTTTTTACTGTTGTGATGTGCTTTATGTTTGTACTTTACAACCGGTTTGATCTTGGTTCAAAAAAGAATGCGGAAACCTACAAGACCCTTACCATTACGATTCCGGAAGATCTGGATTACACCGGTATTTTTGACGACATTTTTAAGGAATACACGATTTCTCACGATCTTGCCCGCGTAAAGAGTACCAATATGGGCAGTATGTTCCGTCTTACATATCATGTAACACTTCGTAATATAGAAAAAGAAAAAGAAATGATCGATAAGCTCCGTTGTCGGAACGGAAATTTGGAGATTTGCGTATCTAAGCAGGAAACCAATTCTTCGGAGCTCTGATAGGAGGTTTTATGATGAAAAAAAGACTTTTACATTTATTTTTGTTCTTTGCTTTGCTGCTTGGGATGCTTACCGGCTGCAGTACCTATGACAGCGGGACAGGAAGCAGCGGAACCGGCGGAATGAGCAGCGCTTCTGTCAGCGCTGCGGATCCGGAAGAGGTGGAGTATTCGCAGACCGATGCAGACATGTTTACCGATCGGGACTATAGAACCGATTATGACGAAAGCAGTAGTATTCTCATCCAACTGAACGGCGATTCTGCCGCAGCCAGCTCAAACAGTGTTCAAATCTCCGGCAGCACGATCACGATCACCGAGGATGCGACGTATATCATTTCCGGGACGCTGGACGATGGAATGATTATCGTCAATGCTCCCGACACTGCAAAAATGCAGCTGGTGTTTAACGGCGTCAACATCAACAGTGAAACGTCTGCTCCGTTATATATTCTTGAGGCGGACAAGGTATTTATCACTCTGGCTGCTGGTACGGAAAACACGCTCTCCAACGGCGGGACCTTTACCGCTATTGATGAGAATCATATAGACGGAGCGCTGTTTTCCAAGCAGGATCTGACATTGAACGGTTCCGGCTCCCTTACCGTAATCTCGCCCGCAGGACACGGTATTGTATGCAAGGACGATCTTGTCATTACAAGCGGCACTTATACCATAACGTCCGCATCACATGGATTTGACGCGAACGATAGCGTCAGGATCACGAATGCCTCTATAACGGTGGATGCCGGCAAAGACGGCATCCATGCTGAGAATAACGATGATGCTTCCCTCGGCTTTGTCTATATTTCCGGCGGCACAATCGTGCTGGAAGCGGAGGGCGACGGAATCGGCGCCGGTGCTTATATGCAAATCGAGAGCGGCACTTTTGATGTACTTGCCGGTGGCGGCAGTGAAAACGGTTCTAAATCCTCCTCCGATTCCTATGGCGGCTTTATGGGCGGAGGCAGAATGCAGCAGTCTTCCTCTTCCGGAACTACTTCCGATGACGGCACCAGTATGAAGGGACTTAAGGCTGAAAACAGTATTCTCATTTCGGATGGAACCTTTACTATAGATTCCGCAGATGATGCACTTCATTCCAATGCGTCAATTACGATCAACGGCGGCAGCTTTGAAATAGCGTCCGGAGATGATGCTGTGCATGCAGAGGATACGCTTACAATCACGGCCTGCACGCTACAGGTTTCGACGAGCTATGAAGGTCTGGAAGCGTTGAATATCTATATTAAGGGCGGCGATATCATCGTGAATGCTTCCGATGACGGGCTGAATGCCGCAGGGGGCAACGATTCCAGCGGCATCTCCGGAGGACGGGACGGAATGTTCGGAGGCGGAGGCATGGGTGGCGGAATGTCTTCCTCCTCCAATGGCAATATTGAAATCTCCGGTGGGAATCTTACGATATATGCCTCCGGCGACGGTCTTGATTCCAACGGAAGCCTGACTATTTCAGGTGGGTATATTTATGTTGCCAACCCGACAGCGAATGATACTTCGGTCATTGACACGGATTCCGGCGCTGTGATCACAGGCGGGACCTTCATCAGCACAGGCTCCACAACCATGATGGCGGAAAGTTTTTCTTCGTCCTCAACACAAGGTGTGATTGCCTGCACTACGGGAACGCAATCTGCAGGTTCTACGATAACTGTCAAGGATTCCAGCGGTAATGTGCTTATTTCTTACGATGCAGAGTATAGCTGTGTGCTGGTGATTATCAGCAGCCCGGATATTGTAAAGGGAGAAACATATACGCTTACCGCCGGCTCCACTTCCGGCAGCGTAGAGGCGAGATAAATGTGGCTGCAGGAGTGTGTTGGTTGTAATGCACTCCTGTTTGCACTTTCATAAGGAAGGAGGACTATTCCATGAAAAAGATCATCTCATTTTTTATGATTTTTACTTTATTACTGACCGGCTGTTCCCGGAAAGAGGGAGAAAAAGCTTCCGCCGATGGTTCCTATGTGGTGGAGACGGATGAAGGCGGCAATATGACTGTTTACGATGAGGACGGTAATGTGGTTGCCGACACTGCGACCGGAGATTCGATAGCGGTTCAGGAGGATGGCTCTGTTGTTATCAGCGGAAGCGACGGAACTACCACTGTGCTTTCTTCAGAAGAAATAACGGTTTCTGAAATATCCGTTTCCGAAGCATCAACACAGATAGATGCAGAGACTGAGATCAGCAGAGCCGACACTTCCGGTATGGAATTCAGCTTTGAGGACAGTGATATCAGTACAGATGAAGATACATCCGGGACGACGGTGGAGGTATCAGATAATACGACGACAACCTCTTCCGGCATGGAGTTGTATCATATCACCTCGGGCGGAATCTATACCCTGACCGGCACGATCACGGATATCATGGTGACTGTAGATGCCGGAGACGACGATGTCACCATAATTTTGGATGGCGTCACGATCAAAAATAGCACAGGTCCCGCTATCTATGTTCGCTCGGCGGATAAAGTGACAATTACTTTGGCAGCCAATACCACCAATATAATTGAAGATGGCTCCTCTTATTCGATTACCGACAGCGGATCCACTTTGGACGCTGCGATCTTCAGCAAGGCTGATCTGACGATCAATGGCAGCGGCACACTGAATCTCACAGGTAACTATAAGCACGGTATCGTCTCCAAAGATGATCTGATCATTTCCTCCGGCACTTTGAATGTGACGGCAAATAAGGCGGGTCTTAACGGTAAGGACTGCGTTAAGATCAACAGCGGCAATCTTACAATCCATGCGGGAAGCGACGGGATTCGATCGGATAATACGGAAGATACTTCAAGGGGCTACGTATATCTTTACGGCGGGGCGATCAGCATTACTGCCGGAAACGACGGTATTCAGGCAGAAACCGTAATCAATATTGAATATGTTGACCTGACGATTACGGCAGGAGGAGGCAGTTCAGGCTCTCTGTCCTCCTCCAGTGAGTCGTATAAAGGATTGAAGGCAGGCTCGGACATTTACATCACGGGTGGAGCCTTCAATATTAACACGAAGGACGATTGCATTCATTCCAACGGCACGATCACCATTTCCGGTGGGACCTATATTCTGTCTTCCGGTGACGATGGTATTCATGCCGATACCGATTTGGCTATTTCCGGTCCGGCAACAAAGCTAACGATCAATCAAAGCTATGAGGGCATGGAAGCTACTAATATTGTAATCACGGATGGAACGATATCGATCATAGCAACGGATGACGGTATCAATGCGGCGGGAGGTGTAAATACTGCTTCTGTCGGCAGTCGTCCGGGACAGGGGGCGTTCAGCGCTTCTATCGGAAGCATTAAGATCTCCGGTGGAACGATATATATTAAAATGTCGGGGGACGGACTCGACGCAAACGGGAGCTTGTCTATTACCGGCGGCAGTATTACTGTTTCCGGTGCAAACAGCGGCGATACGTCGATACTGGACTTTGATTCTACGGGGACGATCAGCGGCGGCACTTTTATCGGCACCGGCGCTTCCGGTATGGCGCAGAATTTTAGCTCGTCTTCTACGCAGGGAGCTATGATGGTCAATGCAAGCGGATCGACCGGAACTACGATCAGGCTTGCCGATGCTTCCGGCAATATTTTGGTTTCTTATACGGCAGATCAGGCGTTTTCCTGTGTAATCATCAGTTGTCCCGGGATTGTAAAAGGCGGAACCTATACGCTTACCGTCGGCTCTTCCACGACTTCTATTACAATGGGCAGTACAGTTTACAGCTCCGGGAACTCCTTTGGCGGGGGCAGACGGTAACAAAAAGAACAGAAGGATAGAGCGGAACCGGATATGAAAAGCGGGTTTTTGACCGAGTAGGATTGTCTTGCCGGCGTTCTTCTGTATGCAGCATCTTGGAAAGGACAGATTTGTGATGAAACGGATGACTGCCTTTGGGCTTAGCGCGATATTCCTTTTTCTGACTTTGTGCTCTTGTTCTTCTTCCGATTGGATTTCGATTGATGTCTTAGATATAGGAAAGGCTGATTGTATTCTGATAGAAACGGGCACTAAAACTGTGATGATCGATACCGGAGAGGAAGAGGATATATCCGACATCATCGATTATCTGAAGGCAAAAGGAGTTGAAACGATTGATCTGCTGATTCTGACGCATTTTGATAAAGATCACATCGGCGGAGCCGCAGAATTGATTTCATCGTATGGCATTACAACGGTGCTGGAAACCGGTTTTTCCTCCAATCGGAAGGAGTATGAAGCGTACCATAAGGTGCTGACCGAGCAGGGGCTTTCGGCGACTGTTCTTACGGAAGACTACCGTTTTACCCTTGATTCCTGCAGCTTTACTGTTTATGTACCGAAAGAGTCTTCCTACGATACAAAGGAAGATAATAACGCCTCTTTGATCGTGGCAATGGAATATGGAGAGAGGCGATTCCTGTTCTGTGGGGATGCCATGGAGCTGCGATTGGCGGAATTTCTTTCCGATTCGCCGGGAGAATTTGATTATGTAAAACTACCGTATCATGGAAACTATCTTGAAAATTATGCAGATTTTCTGGATACGGTTTCTCCCGAATACGGTGTCATCACCTGCTCCAATAAAAACCCGTCCGACGATGAAGCGCTGCGTCTGTTATCAGAATACGGCGTGAAAGTTTATGAAACGAAAAACGGTTCCGTATTTCTGAAAACAGACGGAAAAACCATCCGTATAAGGCAGTGAACAGGAGAGCGGACGTTTGATCCGGTTCCTGTTTGGACAGGAGGTGTGGATTTGACTTATGAAGAATTTTACGGCGATGCGTATAGCTCTATGGAGTTGGCTGAGAAGCAATTGCTGGATCTGATTGCCCTATACGCATCCATTACGGAGAAGCAGGAAGATTTTGAGCCGATTATCTATACTTGCTCTCGGATAAAATCGCCGGACAGTATGCTTTCAAAATTGAAAAGGAGAGGCATGGAACCATCTCGGTATGCTGCTCTGAATCAGGTATATGATGCGATTGGCATCCGGGCTGTTTGTGCCTTCGCTGAAGATGTATACCGTTTGGTTCGCTGGCTGCGCTACCGTTCGGAGATAGAAATCATAGAGGAAAAGGATTACTATGCCAATCCCAAGCCAAACGGGTACCGCAGTTATCATTTATTGATTGCCATTGTCACCGGACCGGGCAAAGGTCTTCATGCGGAGCTTCAGGTACGTACAATTGCCAATGATTTTTGGGCAACATTGGAGCACCGTCTGAAATATAAAAAGAACGTTCCGCATGAGCGGATTGTTCAGGAAGAGCTGAAACGCTGTGCTTTTGAGATTGCTTCGGTAGATGCCTCTATGCAGGCTATACGGGATATATTAAAAGACCAGTAGCAAAACAGCATTGCTTCAATTTTATTTCAATCTTCCTCCTGTACGATAATATCATCAACGTACAGGAGGATTTTTTATGGTCTGCTATAGGAAACAAATTGCAGCAGTTCTTGTGCTGGCAACAGTGCTGGGACTCTGCGCCTGTTCAAAAGGTAACCAAGAAGAAAAAACTATCGTAACAGATTTTGAGTATATTGAGACGACCTTAAATCTTGCGAATAATGAGGAGCAGGAATGGACTTATCAGGCGTCTGCCGATGCTTGGATTCTGTCTGTTGTTTCTGCGGTAGCTTACCCTGAATTGCCAGATCAGCAGGGCGTTTCCGTTTGTGTCCCCGGAGCCTATGTCGTGGGGATTGACACCGATGGTGACGGAATGGCAGATGTGACGGCGGGCAGCCTGACTGAGGCAGGGGATATGTCCGGTGAAGTCAACAGCATAGAGGAACAGGAAGACGGCTTTGCTGCGGATGTAAACCTGTCTTCCGTAAACGCAGTAAAGGGGTCTCTCGTCATCAACTACGAGGCGACTGTCACAAGCACTAACGGTCAGATTTATACCGCAGCGACCGCACCGGTTGTCCTTAATACCGGAGCGGCAGGCTACAGCTCACAACAGAACTCTTTAGCCTCCACCTTATATGCGGCGGACGGCTACATCAATGTTTCCTGCGGCAACCGCGGAAAGCAGGATACGGCAACGGACGACGACGGCAACACCTATTATACCGGTGACGCTCCTTCCTGCCTTGTTGATCAAAAGGCGGCGGCGCGGTATGTAAAATATAATATCCTTCTCGGCAATTTGCCCGGCAACGTGAATTACTTTATCTCTACCGGTGGCTCAGGAGGCGGTGCTCACGCCGCCATGTTTGCCGCGACCGGCAATAATTCCGATTATTATGATTATCAGATCGAAGCCGGTGCAGTTGGTATATATCTGTATAGTGACGGGACATATGCGACGACCGTTTCGATTGACGGAACAGAGGTTGAACTATCCGACGGTGCTTGGGGATGCATCGCATACTCTGCCATCACTTCTTTGTACGAGGCGGATATGGCGCTTGCTTTTGAGTATTATTTGAATGCCGAATACTCCTTCAAGACCTCTTTTCAGGCGCAGCTGGCTGCGTATTTATCCGAAAGCTACATGGAATATATCAATGAGAAGCATCTATCCGTTCAGGAAAGTGACGTGGGTTTTGATCTTGACGGTGACGGCGCTCTGCATTCAACCGTTGCATTGACGATTGAATACAATCCTGAAACACATCCCGAAACCAATGGTTACTACGGAACCTATCTTGACCTTTATCTTGCCGAATTTACGCAGAACCTCCAGTGGTATTTGGATCATCTTGATTACGCCGAAGGCTGGACATGGTTTCATGAGGACGGAACGGCTATGACCGATGCGGAAGTCGCTGAAATGACAAGCGCTGATAAAGTACAGGCATTTGTGGAAGGTCGATATACCAAGGGCAGCGGTGTAGATACGATAGGAGGCATGCCCGATGATATGATGGGAGATCCGCCCGGCGGCATCATGGGAGATATACCTGACGATATGATGGGAGGATTTCCGGATTATGGCTTGCCGGACGGAGACCTTCCTGATAGCGGATTTGACAGTCTTACGGATGATACTGATATCTTACCCGGTGATCTTCCCTCCGAAATGATTCCCGGTGGGGATCCGGAAAACGGAAACCTGCCTGAAGGTGAGATTCCCGGTGACTCGTTTGGAGGGACCATTGCAGGAACTCCGGAAGATGGAACAATGCAATCTGCGACTGGCAGCATCGATTCTGCAAATTATGCGTCTTATGAGGAGATGTTAGAAGCGTATAGGGCAGATATTGAAGACATTTATGCAGGGGACAAATACGGTAATAATATTGTGGAGCTGTATCATCCGCTGAACTATATCGGTGCAGACGGTACAGATAATCCTACGTGGGTAAGAATTGTGATGGGAGCATCCGAGGGCGATATTTCCATGTTCAATTCCCTCAATTTGCAGATTGCATGGCTGAACGCCGGCGTTGACGCTGAAATTGAATGGCAGTGGGATGGCGGTCTCGTGCCGTCCGAGGTCCTTGGCGACTCCTTCTCCTTGTATGTGGATCAAATGTACGGCGAGTATGTGGAAGGTGCAGTCAGCATCACAAAGCCGGAAGCGGTCAAGCAAACACAAAATGGTACTTCTGTAGAAGCCTCCGGCAAAGACATTAGCAGTTGGGTAAGCATTGACAGCGATTCCCGGGTATCTTTCACTCTTGCCGATATCGCCGCTTACAGAACTGCAGGCGCAAGCAAGGCAATGCCTGGCTTTGATGTGATCGACTATGGTCAGGAGGACTATGTATTCGGTGATACTGAGCAGGATGCTCGTCATTGGAATATATTTTTGCTTGAGATTTTGGAAGAATATGAAGATGTGCTGAAACCCCTTTTTAACGGAGAATAGCACTTGCTTATACGGTTCACTGTAGCTGCTCCCGCGCAAAAGAGGAAGATTACGGGAGGGGAGCGGTTCCATAGAGCTTTGCTCTTTGAGCGTATCTCGTTTTGGTAATCGTTTGAAGGCGCAGGAAGGGAAACATAGAATGGATCTTTTCTCAGTCATAACTTTATTGGGCGGTCTGGCACTTTTCCTGTATGGGATGAAGGTTATGTCTGACGGCTTGGAAAAATCATCGAACGGCAAACTCAACAATCATTTGAAAAAGGTAACCGATAACCGGTGCCTTGCGGTTTTGTTCGGTGCGGGGCTTACCATCGCCGTACAGTCGTCTTCTGCGGTCACCGTTATGCTGGTAGGACTGGTCAATTCCGGCATTCTTGAATTCAGACAGACGATCGATGTGATTATGGGCTCCAATGTCGGGAAAACGTTGACGTCATGGATATTGAGCCTTGCCGCGATTGACAGCGACGTGATATGGCTGAATCTTTTGAAACCCGAAAATTTTTCTCCGCTTTTTGCTTTAGCGGGTATTGTCATGATAATGGTCGGCAAGAAGCAGAAAATAAAAAGCGCAGGCAATGTTCTCATTGGCTTTGCGGTGCTTATGTTCGGAATGGAAATGATGTCCGATTCGATGGAGCCCCTTGCTGATATGCCGGAATTTGCAAGATTGCTGACGGCATTTGAAAATCCCGTGCTCGCAGTAGCTGTGGGAGCCATATTTACCGGCATCATTCAGAGCTCCGCCGCCTCCGTCGCTATTCTTCAGGCTCTTTCCATGACCGGTGGCATTACCTACGGGATGGCGATTCCTATTATTATGGGACAAAATATTGGCACCTGCATAACAGCGATTATTTCCAGTATAGGAGTGAACCGAAGCGCTAAGAAGGTCGCCGTAGCGCATCTTTCCTTTAATATTTTCGGCACGTTTCTCTGCCTGTTGCCTTTTTGTATCGGGAATGCCATGTTCCGTTGGGCGTTTACAAGCTCAGAGATAACGCCGCTGATGATTGCTGTTGTGCATAGCATTTTTAATATTGTGACCACCGTCATTCTGCTCCCCTTTTCAAAGCAGCTTGAGCGTTTTGCAAACAGAGTTCTTCCTGACAAGGTCCAAGATAACCCATCACCTCAGGTTTTGCTGGACAATCGTCTTCTGACCATGCCCTCCGTGGCGGTTAAAAAATCCTTTGATGCAGTTGTAGATATGTGTAAGCTGTCAAGAAGTGCATTTTTGAAATCTATGGATCTTCTTGCAGAATATGACGAAAAGGGTGCAGATCAGGTTTCAGAAATGGAAGCACAGCTGGATAAATATCAGGATCAACTGGGCACCTATATGATGAAGGTTTCAAAGATTGGACTTTCAGAAGAAGATTCAAAAAGCGTAGCAAAAGTTCTGCATACGATTGACGACTTTGAACGGATCGGAGATCATGCGGTTAATCTTATTGGTACAGCCAGAGAGCTTCATGAAAAAAAGATCTCTTTTTCGGAAAATGCCGCCCGTGAAATTACCATGTTAACTGGAGCGATTCATGAAATTTTAAACATCACGGCGACGGCTTTTGAAACAAATGATCTTGAATTGGCTTCCTCTGTAGAGCCGCTGAATCAGGTGATCGGAAACCTCATTCTGGAGGTGAAACGAAATCATATAACCAGGCTGCAAAACGGTGTCTGTACGATGGAAACCGGCTTTATTCTAAACGATCTTTTGACCGGATATAACCGGGTTTCCGGTCATTGCTCCAACATCGCGGTGGCGATCATAGAAGCGCAGCACGGAACCTTCGACACGCACGGATATCTTGAATCCGTCAAGGAAAAGGAGAATAGGACGTTCAGCAGGCAGTTTCAGGATTTCAGCCAACGGTTTTCACTTGGTACAGACCATTGACACAGAGCGGGGGTAAACCGAAAGCATTCTGGAATGGCAGATTGCGGTGGTCTTGGCTTTTTAAGTTGGATCAGCTTGGGGTAGAAGTGCGTTTCACAAGTCTTCTGATCGGCAACGGCTCTTGCAAGGCAAAGCAACCGTTCCCAGTTCGTGGCGACGAGTTGTTAGGAGCATCCGAATGAATGTTGTGCCCAATCCCATCATCGTCACGCTGTGGCGCGGAGGCTATGAGATTGTGTCGGGACAGCATCATTATGAAAAGCCTAAAGAAAAAAGTATAATGAGAAGGCCTCGGCAGGAGTTTCCTTGCCGAGGCTTTTCATCCCTCGTTCAAACAATGAACTGTTGGTTAACTCATTGCTGCCCATGCTTCGCTTGAGAATAGGTAGTTTTAATCAGAAACGGGTCTGTTTACCTGATTTTGAAGGAGATATTATGGAACTTAATATTGGAAGGAACCTCAAATGCCTGCGTCTTGCTAAATATACGGTATAAGGCGGCAGAGAGAAATCTCTGCCGTATTTCATAAAGTGGCAATAGCATCAAAGTGATTAATTGAGCAAGTTGCCAGTAAATTGGGGCGCCTTTGATAAAATACTGCTTTACAAAAGCGAGCAGATATAGTATAATGGAAACATTAAAGAAAGGGTGGTGTTGGCTATAAAACAGAAAACATGCACAGATGTCGAATATGGTTGTCGCAAAAAGAAAACCAAGAGCAGCAAATTTCTGTAAATCATGGACGAAATTATCCCGTGGGACGAAGGGGTAAGCATTATTGGGTCGTATTATCTGAGCGGAAATTCACAGGTACCGACTTCATGACGGATCCGTACCGGATGAGATCACGCTCTGCAGATTTCCCTATCCTCTGAAGGAGCGCAGACTGAACAAACTGTTTTTCGATGCAATCAACCGGAAGATGGTTCAGATCGGACATATGATGAAGGGCGGCACTATCGTTGACGCCACGATTATCAATCCCCTCAGTTCCGACAAAAACACAGAAAAGAAGGAAGATGTAACCTGTATCAATGGATTTGCTCAACCCATAGAAGAATATGAGTGTGAAAGGATCATGATCTATGAAAAAAGCAACAAGACTAATCTCATTTTTGTTAACTTGCTTCATATGTCTGTCTCCACTGCTAGATGTTGTACAAGCAGTTAGCGCCGCTGATTTGTTCGAATCCCACTCTATGATATCGGAGCTTGAGTCCTCCGATGCAGTCTCCGATACTGCATATGATTATAGTTATTCTACGGGGCAGGATATTAACCAGGAACCGTATATTTTAGATGAAGACATTTCCGGGCGGAATCTGTTTGAGAAACGCTTTTTCCAATCAGATGGAACTTTTGTTTCTGTATTATATTCTGAACCGATTCATTATCTAAATGATGATGGAAATTGGGTTGAAGTAGATAATACTCTATCCGTTAACCAAGAGAGCACAAAGATTGTTTCAGCCAATGAGCGTTTCCGTGCATCCTTTGCAAAGGATGCAACTCGCGATCAACTTGTAACCTTAGAAACGGATCATTATACGTTATCTTGGTCACTTTCCCTTTTCCCTTTCAATGCCAAAGACGCGGATTTGTCTGTCGAGTATAGCGAATCATTATCAAAGAATGGGAATGTCCGATCTGACTGTTTTATCAGCAAAGATGCGGAACCGATTATAGAAAACAATCCATCTAAAGCCACAGGAAAGGCAAAATTAACTGAAGAAGAAGCTTTTTACCAGCCTCAAACAACGAGTAAGCTTTATTATTACGATGCATTTGGGGTTGGCAAACAGGTTGATCTTCGATATACACTTTATCATGGAAAAATAGAAGAAGACATCATCTATAACTCACTCGAAAGCGTTTCTGCAGTCAAAATGGAGCTTGATTGCGGAACTCTTAACGCTGAACTTCAGAATGATGGAAGTGTATTATTTCTTGATGATAAGGGAGTCATGCAATTCCGCATTGCTGCCCCATATTTATGTGATGCATCAGACGAGGTTTCGTATGATGTTGATGTTTCTCTTGAGCAAAACGGATCAAGTTGTATCATTACATATAATCCAAGCAGTGAATGGATGTTAGACCCCGATCGCTCGTACCCTGTTCTACTTGATCCCTCTATTACATCGGACGAATACAGATCTTCTGTCGTTGACACATATGTGGAAGAAGGTTCGACTACAAATCATAGCGGAGAGCAGAAGTTCTATGCCGGTATAAAAAATAGCAAAATCTATCGTGCCTATATCAAGTTTAATTCCTTTCCCTCGATTCCCGCCAGTACCCCGGTAACCGGTGCATCACTTACAGTAACACTACCTACGACGAATACGACAGGATATGGATTTAATCTTTACAGTGTCCAATCTAAATGGGATGAGTCGGTCACATGGGCTAACCAGCCGGCGAAAGACCGTCTGCTTGCCTCGGTTAGTTTTAAATCCAGCCAATTAAAATATTCGTTTGATGTTACCAACGAAATACAAAACATTATAATGATTCTACGTATTCAAATAAAGGTTTTGTACTTACCTATACTTCGGAAAGCAAAACAGGCAGCACGGATTATAACTCTTTTTGCGCTTCTGAATATTCGGTCAAGGCAGATCGTCCGGTATTAAAAATCATTTTTGGTTATAGCCTTCCTTCGGGCTTTGCTTCTGGGCAAGTATATACTATTCAAAATGCAGATTCTCAGAAATACCTGACGGTTTATAATGGAATTGATGCCAATAATACCAATGTAATCCAACAGACTAAAAATAATTCCGCTTCTCAAAAGTGGAAATTGGAATATAAGCCTGAAACCGGCGGATATGTATTTCGCTCTATGTGCAGTTCCAATGGTACCAATCGGGTATTGGATATTGTAAAAGTAAATGGATACGTCGGAGACAATGTTCAGATATACACAAACGTAGATACGATCGCACAGGAATGGCTGATTTTTCAAACGGGTAGCAGCAGTACTACGTTTACAATAATGCCACGCACCTGCCTTGCGCTGTTTCTATACGCTCATGAAACTCAAAATGGCACTTCTGATGGTCGAGGTTGGTCAAGCCCCGGAAACGTAAGTTTAGTTATTGGCGGGTTGTCATATAGCACTTGGCATTTTTACCGCGAAGATGGAAGCATTGTAAGTGCAACCGCTGCCCAAAGTAGCTATAGTGGGGAAAGATATTTTAATAATCTGGGCTCTGGAAAATATCTAAAAGGCAGCACAAGTACTTTAACTGCTCTATCCGGCAAAGTAGCCAGTCTGGGCAATTCAATAAAATGGAACGTCACTTTTTTAGGCGGAAATGAGTATGCAATCCAGCCGTATGGTGAATACTCAAAGTATCTTTCTGGCGGAAGCAGCACGACCAGCGGAACAGTATCTCTCCTCGACCTGAAAAATTACGATTCGATTCCCGATCGATGCAGATGGAGATTCTCTATAGGCAGCAATGGGGTTAAGATTACTAATGTCTATAGCGGTCGTGTTTTATATAGCAATGGTAGTACTGTTAAAACCGTTACCGCCTCTTCTTCTGACGCTGCTTCCACATATGCGGCATGGAGACTTCCGCTAACCTCTTCCTATGGTGCGGGTACCGGTTTCTCTTCTCAGGAATTATCTGAATTTACCATGTCGTCGTTTTCGCTTTCTGTGGTGGATAACGAGCGAAAGAAGCCTCAAATAAGTACCGCCCCCTCCGTTGCGTGGGCTTCCGCAAGCGATTTTTCGTATGACATTGACGATCCCTCCATCGTCACAGTCGATCAGAATGGATATTTTACCGGACGAGGGAGTAGTGGCGGTATTACATATGTGACAGCCACTCACAAACCTACAGGAATCTCCTCTCAATTTGGAATCGTTGTTTCTGGACCGGAAGATATAAAATATTTACGAATGACCAGAGATACTCATGATGAGTATACTTTGTGCGTTGCAGAATTATTTAATGGAGAGAAATACTGGTATCAACTCGATGATGATGGAAACTCCAGTGATGTCCTCTGCATTTCAAAAAGCGTCCGGGACCAATTGGATGAGATTTATGCAGACTATACCGGGTGGACAGGTATATTCTCAGAAAACTATCGTGTTTTTAACGCCAAACGAAAGCTCGATCAGTCGCTCGCGAACGGAGAATTATACGACGTATCTAAAACTTCTGATGAATATTACGGATTATGGCTGTTTTTCACTCTGATTGAAACACAATATCAAGAAGCGATTTTACTTGAACTCCAACTCGCTAATCTGGTCACACAATGGGCAAATATCGCCAATCAGGCCATTGCATTAAGTACAAACATTTCGTTGCTTGTTTCCTCATATTCGACGCTTTCAGCCGTCGAATATGCATCGACCATAGCGGCGTCTGAAACCTTTAGGCAAATTACCCAGTCGGAAGCTGTAGCATTAGGAATAACGGATACGGCCTTGCTTTCCTCCGGGGGAAGATATACATGGATAGCAAGCGAACTATATGTTGCTAAAATATATACGGTAGCAATGGGTTATAAATATAACCAGGCCTATATCCTAAAAAATGGCGTTTTGACAGAAGTTGCACGTAATACAGCCGGAAGTATTCGACCTGATTTTTATAATCCTGCAAAGAATCAAATAATAGAAGTGAAAAATTATAATATCACTACATCAACAGGTCGAAGCAATCTTGTAAACAACATTATAACTCAGTATAATGAACGTGTCAAAGTTTTTCCTAAAGGTCTTACTTATGAAGTTCAAATTGATGTGCGGGGGCAGAAGTATGATCAAACGATTTTGAATGATATTGAAAGTAAAATACTAAGTAAATCAAATAACGCAATCGTTGTCAAGTTCATAACATATTAAAAAATATCAAAAAGGAGCATTCAAATGGTTATTTTAGAAGTAAAATGGGAAAATAGTAGAACTACTAGCCAGATTTGGCTTGATTCTGGAGAACATTTTCTCTCGTTTTTCTCAACGATCTGGAACAGGTTGGAAAACAGAAGATGGGGATCCCGTTTCCCGGTTATAATGAACAAGCTGTTTTGGGGGAGTGCAGACGCTTCAGACATGGATGCGTTTGCTACAGAGCTGAAAATTATACAAGAGGAATTCCGGCAGTTGCCGGTGCATAAACTGACGTGGAACTATGAACGGCCGGATGCGTGTCCCCCGGACGGGATGCAGTTCGATGCGCCGGTTCATACCTGCGAGGATTTCTTCTGTCACTACAATGGGTTGGACCTGTTTGAGAAACTTTGGAGATGCATTCGTGATGTCAAATATCACCGCACTTCCGTTCTTGTAAAAAGTTCGTTTGATGGATCTCTCCCTCAAAAATTTTACGATGAGGTACAGAAAAAAGCCAGACGAAAGTAGACAGTAAGACGCCTTATCATATGAAGGCGGCGCTTCTAATGATGCAGATAAAAGGATCTTGGTCTCGTTACTCGCGTTGACTGGAATTCCCTCTGCTGTGCAATGCTCTTAAGGTGAATCGTTTAAGGGAGTCTACTGTAAACTGGAGCAGGATCCACGAATAAGGCGGACTCCCTTTTGGCGGGCAGGATATTTTTAAGTACAAACATTTCGTTGCTTGTTTTCTTAAATGCAACGCTTTCATCTGTCGAATATGCATTGACCATAGTCGTATCTGGAATATTTTGGAAAATTACGCAGTCCGAAGCTGTAGCATTAGGAATAACGGACACGGCATTGCTTTCCTCCAGAGGAGATATATGGATAGCAAGCGAACTATGTGTTGCTAAGATGAAATTGAAAGAGTATACTAAGTCAATCAAATAGCGTAATCGTTGTCAAGTTCATAATATCATAACATATTAAAAGGAGCATTCAAATGGTTATTTTAGAAGTGAAATGGGAAGACAGTAGAACTACTACACAGTATTGGCTTGATTCTGGAGATCATTTTTACTCGTTTTTCTCAACAATCTGTAACAGGTTGGAAAACAGAAGATGGGGATCCCGTTTCCCGGTTATAATGAACAAGC
>CAZJVB010000005.1:0-26907 GCA_964549435.1 uncultured Ruminococcus sp. | reverse complement strand
TCAAATATCACCGCACTTCCGTTCTTGTAAAAAGTTCGTTTGATGGATCTCTCCCCCAAAAATTTTACGATGAGGTACAGAAAAAAGCCAGACGAAAGTAGATTCAAAAACGATGACTATATGTCAGATCTTGATGCAGAAAATATATATTACGATACATATCATTTTTTGGAAAGTTTGAATGACAGTCTATCAAATATGGCAGATTATTAACCGAAAGTCTCAAGGCGGAACTATTATGAGCAAACGAAACATTTTTGTGTTATCAATCGGGTTTACGTTAATTGTAGCTACGTGTATCGCAATCGTTATTTTTTTGATTCATGATATCAGAAATGCATCATTCGACACTTTAGACAAAAAAATAATTGCTCCTATTTATTTTTTCTTTGTCTTCCCGATAATACTGGAGGAACTATCTTTATTAAGAAGTGTATATAAACTTATAAACTATAGTTCAAGAACCTTAGCAAAAATCTGTTGGATTATTTCGGGTGTCATAGTTTTTGCGGCTTTGATTTTTCAATTGTTAGTATTCACAAAAGTTATAACGAAAGATATTTTTCCCGAGGGGTCGATAGCGGCGAGCTCACGTTTAAATGAACTCCTTCTTTTAACTGAATGGCCTGTACTTATCGCATCATTCGCTTTGGGGAGTGCAAAAAGCAGTAATTAAGAGTGTTTCATAAAGAATGGAATTAACAAAGAATAGTATTATTGATATTATCACGAACGGTGCGGTTAATAATTCCGCATTGGCAAACATGTATATTGCGCATGTAAAAAAACATATGGAGTTACCATTGTTGCATGTTATTGTGATGCCTCGAAAACAGTTGAATTTCCTGAAAAGAAAAAGCAGAACGCTAAATTAACAGCAAGTGATGTGAAATGGATCAATATTCGAAAGTTATTACGCCGAGCAACATACCTGTTGAAAGAAAAACTGTAATTGTTGAGTCATTTGATGATTTAGTCGTATGGCATTGTATGAGCAATTCGCTGAAGAAGATGAACGCTGTAAAATCAATTACAGACATATCTGCAAAGGTGTATTGCGGCTGGGATGAAAGTGTAAAGTCAATGAATTTATATGTGATAATCCCGGAAACATATTTCAAGAATATTGATATAATAAAAAACAAGAGATAACTCATGAATTACTTTCTGTACTTACTTAAAAGGACAAGTTTGGCTTAACAAAGAATATTAAGCCGTAACTTAGACATGAAGCATGGTCAAATTTGCCAAATGAAATTAAATTTGCGTTGTTAAGAGATGGTATGTAATGTAATCTTGTGTTATGCGCTTTGCAAGTTTTGATTCCATCTTTGGTAAATATAGCGGCGCATATAGTCCATTTCTTTCTACGATTGAGTTCGATTTGACTGTGTCTGGAACATATTCATAACCGTAGGTTATTTAAATGGTTTGCCGAAGTATTCCGGATTTGAGATTATGGAATAGAATCCAGATGCGTCGAGTATGTTATCCCATTTTCTTGATAACGAAGGAACACGTTATGATGTAGGAATGAAGCAGATGTTGAGTGAATGGAACACTGCAAGAGAATTTAGAGAACGTGACATGGATTATGTTATGAAAGCTGTTGAGACTTCCGCATCGTATTCAAATAAAACGTTTAGAACAATTACATCGTTGGGTTGCACAGTCAGTGAAGGAACAAATTGGGGAAGGGCTGTTGGATCATATACAACGAGTATTGTTTGTACTTATAAAAAAACGTCAGCCACTTCATACACTATGCAAATAACGTATGAATTGCACGATGTATATGATTGGGATAGGACAATAACATCTATAGGAAAGGTATGGCGAAGAATTATGAGGTCTATGGCAGAAACACGTTCACGCTTTCGTGGACAGAAGGGCAAACTTTTGGAGAAGGGGCGGTATTAAGCAATGAAACGTAAAAAGTGCATTTGTTTGATAGTTATCATAATTGTGGTTACTATAACCAGCTGTGTCACTGTTGCTGCATTGAATGGTTGGGTGTTTTTTGATACACCGACAGAAATACGTGGCGGTTTTAGTCCTGAGCTTATCCGCTTCCTTAATACAAAATATCATATATCAATCCCCGAAAAAGCAAATTTCATTAAAGGAGTAAATACAAATTCTTTTCGCGATCCTATGGTAGTTATAATGTTTGAATGTGCAATCGATGATTTGGTACCAGCGGAATATGATAGCGGCTATGGTTATAGTTATGTTTTTCAAGCATTAAACCTTAATGAATCAACATATACATTTGGTGGAGTTGACGAAGAGGTAAAGGCGGATTGGTATGATGATTTTGGTGGCACACTCGACTATAGAATAGTTTGTAAAGACGATCCACATACTTTCATAAGTTATTCTCTAAGTAATGATACTCTAATAGTTAGGTTTATTGGTAGGCATCCTGGTGCGACATTCAATTAAGATAGATAGGGTAAAGTGGTGATTTTATGGGAAAATGAATGATAGTAGCTGTGTCTGTTTTGCTTGTTCTTGCAATAGGAGCAGGTGCTGTATTTGCGGCCGGACATTTCAAGGAGAAGAAAAATGAAAATAACCTTAACGTACTGATGGGAGAATTTTTAAGTACAATCTCTGAGTACGCAGATGCGGATATAATTGAAACAAAGAGCGTTTATGGCAAGCTGAACGGCAATGGAAATGGAATCCAATATTTTGGTAGTGTCTTGATCCGCAAAGACTCTATTAAAGATGTTGTTTCACTGGTCGAAAAACTTGATCTTCAGTTTGAAATGGTAGAATATTGTGTGCAAGATGAATGTGATATTTCTTCAAAATATCTTGAGCACAAAACTTTGAAGTATGATACCCCCATTGATGCTAACTCAGAGTACATATCGATTATCTTTTTCAATTCCAAACACCCGGACAGCGATTTTCTTGACGAAGCTGGACATTAATAGGAATTAAAGGGTAATCACAAGGCGACAAAAATCCCGCACAGAACAAAATGTGCGGGATTTTTACTGTTCCGGCAACAAGTTGTCAATAAGTGCGTGATACAATAATGCACGGAAGGTGGAAAGGACTCCACTTTATCAAGAGAAAAGGAACTTTGCGTTATGAAAAGAATCCCATTTGCAAGTTCTCCATGCTCAATGAATGGTAGGTCTCGATTGCAAATTGTTTCCGTTTGCGCATAGTTATAAGGGG
The DNA here is from genome assembly GCA_964549435.1 of uncultured Ruminococcus sp. Lineage (GTDB taxonomy): Bacteria > Bacillota > Clostridia > Oscillospirales > CAG-382 > Coliplasma. The sequence goes on along the minus strand of CAZJVB010000005.1, from coordinate 23,712 downwards.
TGCTATGCGCAATAATAGAGTATTGCGCACTGTTTTATGGTACCGATTACAGCATTTGCTGAAGAGGACAGACTTGAATATGGCCACCGGCGGACTCCGCATCGAGCGACAGGTAAGCAGAGTGAATGATGAACTGAAAACCTTTCCTCCGAAAACAAAATCCTCCATTCGGACAATTGTCCTGCCGCCCTTGGTTCTGAAAATGCTGAAGGAGTATCGGCCAACTACCAAGGGATTAAAGTGGATTTTTCCATCCCTTTTGAAAACGGATGACTCGCCAAGAAATCTGCATACGGTTTATAGCAAGATGCAACTCGTTCTGCAGCGTGCGGAATGCAAACGCATTCTCTTCCATGATTTACGCCATATATTTGCGACCATGGCGTTGGAACACGGTATGGATGTGAAAACGCTGTCGGCTACGATAGGTCATGTATCATCCGCAACCACAGTCAATATCAAAAATAGTCACACGCAAAGAATTTGATAGCTAAGCAGTCTGATGTATGTAAACTAACGCCCCCACAGATTTCATAGTAATCTGTGGGGGCGTGTTTTCAGCAGACATCGAATACAATATTCAAAAGATGTTAGATTGCATGATTTGACAATACGCCGAAATAAAGGGTGTTCGTGAGAAACTAAAAATTACCAACAATATCTAATAGATGCGGCAAATGAATTCTATCTGAAATCAGCTTGAGGATTTTATGCTGAAAGATCAAAGATGTGTATAACGAAAGTAATAACGCCAAACAGCAGGGCTTCTGCTCTGCTTATTTGCTTGCGATTTTACAAATTTGTATGACAAAAGTTTTGACTTTTTGATAACTGTGTGCTATAATATTATTGACAATCAAATTTTTGAAACTGTAATAAGAAAGTGATAGCGCAATGACAAAAGCCGAAATTGCAAAAAAAGTGATAAATGAATCCGGTGGGATTGCGGAAACTGCTGCGTTTCTTGCCGTAGGACTTTATAAATCAGATATCGGAAAACTCGTGACCGACGGGGTGCTTGAGCGCATCCGACACGGTTTTTATCAGCTTGCGGGAAATTTTGACATTACGGAGGCGGAATATCTCTCGCGCCTTATCCCAGAGGGTATTGTCTGCGTGGAGTCCGCGCTTTTCCATTATGGTTATACCGACTTTACTCCGCGTGAATGGTCGATTGCCGTTCCCCGTGCGGTGTCACAGCGGAAACTGAAAACCGATATCGTTCCACTTAAGGCGTATTACATTCGACCGGACGCTTACGAACTCGGCAAAACACAGGGGGATTTTGACGGAACAACGCTCCCTATTTACGATAAAGAGCGCACGATCTGTGACTGCTTCAAATATCGCACAAAGCTGGATAATGAGCTTTTTTCAAAAGCGGTCAATGCTTACGCAACTGACAAAGAAAAGAATCTTGCTAATCTCAGTAGGTATGCCAAACAACTTCGGGTTTATAAAAAAGTTACGGACATGATGGAGGTACTGCTCAATGGCTGATATAGGTGCGTCTGTTCTTGCAAAACTGCGGAACAAAGCAAAAGAAACAGGAAGAAGTAACCAACTTTGTATGCAGCTTTTCTGTCAGGAGGAGTTTCTGCGACGGCTTGAAAAATCCAAATATTCTGATAACTTTGTGCTGAAGGGCGGACTGTTTCTCTACACTCTCACGGAGTTTGACAGCCGTGTGACAGTTGATGTGGATTTTATGCTCCGCAAGATTCCGAACACGCCCGAAAAACTGCGTGAAGTCATCGGCAAGATCATCGAAGCCGATGACACGAATGATTTCATCACATTTGAGATCAAAGGCATTTCGCCGATTTCAGTTAACAAGCAATATCCCGGCATCCATGCGGACATCGTCGCACGCATCAAGAATACGCGCACCTCGTTCGGGATTGATTTCGGTATCGGTGATATCATCGTACCGGGTGCAAAAAAGCGCAAACTACCGACTCAGCTTGACGGTTTTTCCGCGCCAACTATCAACACCTACTCTATCGAAACAACCATTGCCGAAAAATTGGACGCCATTCTTGGATTGATGGAATTTTCCAGCCGGATGAAGGATTATTACGATATTTACTACCTTGCTAACAAATTTGATTTTGAAGGCAAAACGCTTACGGAAGCACTTCGAAAAACATTTGAAAATCGTGGTCGATCATTCACCGCCGAACAGTTTGAACAAATGCTCTCCTTTGCCGCCGACGATACCATGCAAAAGAAGTGGTCGGCGTTCTGTAAAAAGGTCAACGCAGAAAGTGACTTTAAAGCCGTACTAGAAACGATTCGCTCTTTCCTCCATCTTCCTTATCATGCAGCGGTGAACGGTTGTGAATACGCAGGGACTTGGTTGGCGGATAAACAAGGCTGGATATAGAGTTTTGATTATTGGGCATCCAGTTTGGTATACTCTCTTGAATAGTTAAACCACTATGATGTGCTTGCATTATTACAATGGATTTGGAGTAGGATATGCACAAAGCTTTTGACACTTTATTACAAACTGTTGTGACAGCTGAAAGCGCTGCCACAAACAGCGATAATGAAGCTTTTCGTTACGAGTGTTTGAACTGTGGCGAAGAGGTCTTTTTGGCTGCTCAGGATAGCATTTATAAAGAAACTCATTTTAGACACAAAAGTAGAAATAACGGCAAAGATTGTGATTTCTACCTTGGCCAATTTGGAACACTACAATCTTCTTATAACCACAGAAACAAGCAAGAGCGTGTGGAATTCTATTACAACAATCAAACGAAGTGCTTTTATGTCAGTTTTAATTTCTCGGAGGAAGAAATCTCTGAATATGAAAATGCCGGAGTTTCGCTTGAAATTCGTGATAACAGAACTGCTAAACCTTTTTGCACCACGAACATAGATCACTCTACTTTTTCAGACGGGGTGCCTGAAAGGTTTATTTTGGACAAATATGCCATTCCATATTATATTTCCAACACTTTAAATAACAAAAGCGTGAATACTATGTGTTTCATTCTGATTCACCCTCTTTTTTCAAAATATTAAGCAACGATCCTGATGATGTGAACTATAGTGCAAAACTAATAAGAAGCAAATCAATCTATACAGGCGTCAGATATTATATTGCATGGCCCGGAAGAAATACTGCTCAAATCAAATTAAGAGGTTTACCCGATGTAATTGGAGAAAATGAACTAAGTTTTAAGACGCTGGGGGAACCACAGTCTGGGGATTAGTCGTTACTTTTCGAAAAAATAATGCACTATTGGATAGACTTCTTCACGAATGGGGATTCAATTTGGAATCTTCCGAAAGTGTATCATTGCTATGGCCGCCTGCGTATGAGGAAAATGATAAACTCGTGGTTTCTTCTTCGCAGTTATATTTGCATTCATCCTTTAAATTTCAAGGACATGGGAACATAAACACTACGGACAAGTGTATCGCAGAAGTATCAGATGACGTGACAAAGATTTCGTTACGTTATCCGATTCACATATTGAAGAAAAATGCCGAACTGGAGATTGACAAAGAACCTTTATCAATTGAAATTCGCACGATAGTGGTTAAACAAGAACATGATATTTGCTTCAATGTCCCCAAAGAAAACTCTTTCTTTCTGTTTTCCGAATTTGGCACAGATAAGCTGAGCGAAGGTCAAAAAGTATTCTTGACTCCAAACACCTATATCGCAGAATACACTGGGAATTCATTAATACGTATAATTCTTTTTCTGAGCCTTCAGAACCGGATATAGAGAGTAGATTCTTTGAAATAATGTCTAATTATTGGATCACAAAGGATTATCGAGATATAACAGCAGAGTCATTGCCACAATCTATTATGGATTATTTGGTTACATGCAAAGGCACAATGAGTAATGACTTCAGTTTGATATTTGTGTCCGAATAAGGTGCAAGACAATCCACAGGGATTGATCTCATTTCCTCCGTTTACCAAAAACTCAGCAATGCGAAGTTGTTCCTCAGAATCGAATTGACTGTCCGATTCAAAGTGTACGGTGACACCTTGGACATCATAAGTCCCGTTAGGGCTTTCGGTTGCGTTTACGGATGCGGCTGTAACAGCCAACAGTAAACAGACAACGAGAATGAGATATACTTTTTTCATTTTTCAATTCCTTTCAAATGGTTTATGATAGTGAGCAACGATTCACGGTCAGCACATTCAATGCTGTAGGCGTAATCTCCGGCAATGCAAAATGCCTGATAACCAGTTTCAGGTCGATAGAGAATGTTAAAACGATATCCGCTTGCATCAATGATTTCTGCGTCATTTGATAATTCAAAATAAGAGAGATCGTAGTTTTGAACACTGAAGCGTACATTAGAGATGTTAAAAACCCATATCATACTTATTTCATTTTCGCTTTGACTGCTCTGGAGGATGCGCTCCAATTTTACGTCATCAGGCAGAACCGTAGGATAAAGAATGTCCATGCTCGTTTTTTGGAGCCATGTCTCAATATCTGGATATGTTGTTGCGTCGTTGTCTACAACAACAGTAATTCCATCAATAGAGTGCTCTTCGCCAGAGTTTAAGTGGAAAATCTCGTTCATATGATCGGATAGCCATTCCCACATATTGCCATATCCATTTACTCTTGCGATTACTGTAAGAGAAGTTGCGGCGATAAGAATAACAAATGCAAAACTGGCCGCAATTATCCCGAAAGAACGGAGACGACGTTTGCGGATGACGGGCTGATGTTGGGTTAAGTCCGTATTTTCCGATGTGGTGTCTTCGGCAGCTTTTTGATAGATCTGTTGCAAACGATCCGCTACTTGACTTTCCTGCATCTTGATTTCCGTTTCGCTGTTAGTAAGAATATTGAGAAACTCGACGCATTCTTGAATGAGTTCCATATCCGCATCTTCTTCGGACTTCGCTGATTCGATCTCAATGATTCTAAAGAGAATATCCGCTTTTTCACTGTCGGAAATAGAATCTCTTTCCAGATCAAGTAAAAGATGATCAACAGATGTTTGTTTATTCATGGCGAACGCTTCTAAAATAGATAATAATGACTTGTTCACCTCCTCTTCATAAAAAGTGGTAAAAATATTGAGGAGAACTACATACTGCGAGAAAAATTATTTTTTCTCTGTGGGAGATTTTTGAAGAATCTCCGGGAGTATTTGACGCCGCAGTTTGACCCGCAATCGTGATATGACAACCGAGACTGCTTTTTCCGATTTAGCAAGGTAGTCTGCTGTTTCTTTAATAGACATTTTCTTTATTATCACACAGTGAAATAATTGCTGATCGTTAGAAGAGAGCTGCTTGTTGATTTCATCGAGGTAATATTGGTAGGTTTCCTCTTCGACAATACTTTCTTCCATAGATGGCGCAGGATTTTTCTTGGAAAAATAATCGTCAATACTCTCGTTATATTCCGTAATGTTTGGTTCTTTTGCTTGCTGTCGTCGATAGGATTTTGAAATCAACGTAACAGCATTTTTCACCCATGTGAATAGAACGAATTCCGCATGTGAGTCTAACTTGTTCCAATGCTTCCATAATTCGATAAACGCTTCCTCGGCAACATCCTCGGAATGATCCATATGTAAATGTACTTTTCAATAGTTTACAAAAAAACAAAATATTTTTCAAAGAATTCCTCAAACGACATTTCGCTGGTATCCTTTGATTTGCTGTAATCCTTCTTCATTCTGTCACTCCGTTTTTATAGGGTGGAATATGTTATGCTATGTACAAAAATGTATTTTTAGTTATTATATCATTCATATTGTATATTACATACACAAAAAAGTCGACATATAATACACAAAAATGCAAAATTTTGTAACATTGTAGTAATTTGTGATTTATTTACCACCTACTAATGAGAGGATAAAGCGAAATAAACACAGATTTGTCAGATTGCCCGGCTGACAACAAAGTCGCGTGTTTTAATGGACGGGCAAAAGTGATTAGGAGAGGGTGATAATGTCATGTGGTAAGAGAAGAAGTTTAAAATTTGGGAGCGCGTTTCCCGCTTTGCAGTAAGGAAAAACGCATATATTCATAAATCAAGAGGAGAGAAAAAATGAAAACCAAACTTCGCATCTTATCTTTGGTAATGTGTATGGTACTGTTGCTGTGCATGTTACCGCAAACGGTCTTTTCGCTTGATTTGGATAACAGCACAATCGATGTTTCCGACTCAACCGCCATTGCCGATGTCGCTACGGATGAAAAACTCAAGTTGGAAGACGTCGCGTCGGAGATTGTCGATTCGCTCGATACGTATGGTCCGCTGGATATATCCACCGTTCCCGAAGCGGTTGGATATGAACTCGCGTATGAACGCGGTCACGTCAAGCGTCTGTATGAGGAAGAATCCGATTTGAATACCGTGATCTTTCTAAACGCGGACGGAACCGAGACGCTCTATCTGTTCAACTATCCTGTAAAATATTTAGACGAATCCGGCGAAGTTCGCGATATCAAGCTGACCGTGCAGGGGGACGTGGCTTCTTTTGGCGACTTTGTTTCCGGGCAGAACAAGACGCAGACCCGCTTTTCGGGTAAGCTGACCGATGGGATCCATTTGACCGACGGTGACGTTTCGGTGCAGATGATTCCCATGGTCGCAAGACCCGTTATGAATCTGTTTCAGGCACAGCTGATGCCGAAGTCTGTGCTGAGCACGTCCAGAGCGAAGAAACTGGACGAAAAGACCGTCTCGTATGCGTATGATGAGAAAACGACCATCGAATACACACCGACTTATGCCGGCTTCAAGGAAGATATCGTCGTCGAGTCATACACAGGACAGACTGTATACGACTTTACACTACGGACAAACGGCCTTGTCCCGGTGGAACGGTACGGCTCGTACTATCTGGCAGACGAGGACGGAGAGATCCGCGCGAACATCGGGGATATCATCATTTTTACCGCTGATGAAGCAACAACACCATGGGCTGGCTCAGCTTCCGCACGGTGAAGGAAAAACAGGAATATGTGATGACCGTGCATGTCGATGCAGACTGGCTGCGGGACGAAAACACGGCATATCCGATCCGCATTGACCCGACGATCGAGATAACCAGTAGCAGCGGCGCGGGCAAGATCGAAGACGTTACCATCAACAGCCTGCAAGGCTCGGACGGCTCGTCCGGCTCGCTGTTCGTCGGATACCGAGAAAAATACGGGGTTTCTCATACATTGATGAAATTCCCGGGATTGGACTTGACCAATATCGTTTCGGAGGATCACATTATCAGTGCGACTGTTCAGTTGCGCGATCTGCTGACCGAGGCAGAATCGTTGACGGTGTACTGCTGTCTATTCTTAGGAAATGAATGGACAGAAAGCACGGCAAACTGGTCGAATACAAATCCAAACAAGTTTGACGGAAGACTTTCTGTTCAGACGGTTTCTCATGCAAATGGCAAGAATCTCGACCCGGTATACCGTTATTCGTTTGATATCACACGGGCGGTAAAGAACTGGAAGGCTAAGAGAAATTCTCAAAACAAAGGGATCATCTTCCGTATGGATCCTATGTCGGAAGATGATAAACTCTTGGGTCATAAAACTTTTGCATCATTTAATCGTTCTCAATATCAGCCGAGCCTGACGGTGACATATGACCCGACCGGAGAGGATATCGATAATGCCGAAAGTATTACATTGGGATCGTCTCAGACGGTAAGTCAAAAGAGATACTTTAAATTCGCGCCGACGACGGACGGGTTTTATACGCTCGAAAGTTCAAATAATACAGGCGACCCGAAAGTATGGCTGTATAATTCCCTAAAACAAGAGATCGCATACGGTGATGACGAAGCGTTGAATCATAATTTCCGTTTGACGTATCATCTGAGAGCAGGTCAGGTCTACTATTTTTTAGCGGGTTTTTTCAATTCTGGAACGGGAAATTACCAGTTCCAGTTTAAACGTTCCACCTTGGCTACTCCGCCAAAAACAAAGGACTTGTCATTCAGTTCTTCGTCTACCACATTAAACGAATTGACTTTAAAGGATAAACGGCAGTATTTCAAATTCGTACCTACGGAAACGGCGGAGTATATATTCTACTGCAGCAAAACCTCCGGCGATCCGAGAATATGGATATATGATTCTTCCCTAAACTATCTCGACGACGATGATGATGGAGCCGGGAATTATAATTTCAAATTAACGGTATCCTTGAAGAAAGATACGATTTACTATCTTGCAGCTGGGCACCACGGGACAAACACCGGAAATTATTCTTTGTATGTATTGAAATCGCCTGCTCTATCTACAGGGGCTTATCGTTTCAAGAATGTTAGTTCCTCCCGTTATATGGACATCGATGGACCGGGCAAGCAACAGCAGGTGCATCAATGGGATCGGCATGAAGGAATGCAGGAACGATGGGTAATTGAGAAGCAATCCGATGGATACTACACGATTCGTTCGCAATACGATCAGAAAAAGTATGTCGGTGCAGAGAATGCGAGCATCGGCGTTGATAATATCAACTTATATTCGAGTATCTCCGACAAAACCAGATGGAAGATTTATACCAATTACAGCGGTGAATTGTTCCTGATACCCAAGTCCGCTACTCGCTTGGTTGTTTATGCACCAAATAACAATAACAATACCGAGTTGCAATTGGATTATCTGGGGAACAACAATACCCGAAGCAAATGGAAAGCGGAACAGTTAAAAGATGCGATCATCCTTCTTCCGGGCATCATGGGCAGTCAGATTTATGCAGGACAGGATATAACGATTGTTGGAGCTATTGTTGATAATACATTCCATAAAGACGATAGGCTATGGGATCCAACGTCAGATTTTGAAGCTGACGAGAAAACACGAGCTCTTGAGATGAACGCAGACGGCACTTCCAAGTATATTACTTATATCAACTCACCGACGATCAATAGCCGCAACAAGACGAACAATGGTTTTCAATATGGTGCGCAGGATATGTATCGTGGCATCTATAATAAACTATATGATGAATTTTATAAAGCAAACGAATGCGATGTCGTTTTCTTCGAATATGACTGGCGACTGCATCCATATAAAACGGCACAAGAAGAATTAGACAAATTCATAAATAATCATGACTATGGATATGTTACCTTTGTATCTCATAGTATGGGCGGATTGGTCTCCTCATTCTATCTTTCGTTGGGAACTGCTCAGCGAAATAAAACAAAAAAGCATATTTCAATCGGAACGCCGTATTTAGGCGCGCCGAAAATGGGATATGTATATATTTCTGGCGATGCATTAGGGTTGAAAGAGTATCTTGTCATTCACAGACCAGTCAAGGACATTGTCGCTAATATGCCGTCTATTTATGCATTGCTTCCTTTTAGACAGCATTGGGCTGAATATGCGATGAGCGAAACTGTTTCTTTTGACACATGGGGCAACAAGTATTTCACGAGAACAACATATCACGTATATGATTCTACAAAAGAATTCTATGAATCCCATTTCAAAAACTGGAATGCAAAATTGATGAATGATGCAGAGGATTATAATAAAAAATTGTTTTGGGGAAATGAACAACATATCACGGAAAAGGTCGACTCCTACTATATTGTGGGGAGAAATCAATCTACGCCAACATCGGTCCTCTATTATGTATCTAATGCATCTACCTCAACTGTAACAGGTGCTGGATGCGGAACCGACGATAACGGGGATGAAACTGTTCCGCTTTACAGTGCACTGATAGGAAACACGGTAGATACAAGTAGAGTATACTATAGTGAGTCATCTCATACCGGAATGTTAGATGATACGGGATGCCTTTCTAAAATTGTCAGTGTTATTAGAGGGACTGCGTGATGAAATCAAAAATGCTTTCCATCCTTGTTGCGTTTTCGTGGCTTGCTTTAGTTGGCGTATGGTACGTTTTTTCCGCGCTGAATTTTTTTCATCAAAACTCTATACTTGAACCAATGAGTCGTGCTAATATTATCGTCAGTGTGTGTTGGCTGACCATCCCGCCTCTTTTCTGGTGGATACCCCGTAAAATACTGATCCGCAGCGGCAAATGGCATCGTTCCGGGACGATCGCTTTCTGCATCGGTAATGCACTGAGTTTTCCCTGTCTACTCGCTTTTGCGCATATCGAAACGATTCTCGACACATTTTTAGTCAATTATTCGACCGGATTTTTAGGGATGTTAAACGCAGGAATGCTTTTATTGGAATTGCTGGTTAAACTCTTCAATGAGAAACCTGTCCAACCGCAGTGATAATTTGTAATTGTGGATTGTAAAGAAATACACCTATGAATAATTGCTGTGACAAAAGGTATGCTGATAGTCAAAAGCATGTGTACGAATACTTCTTGACGAAATTCATATCAATACATTAAATTGAGTCAAAGGGTCGGTGCTGTGACGTATTCATAACACTGACCCTTTATTGAAGCAGAATCTTGGAAGGATATATGATAATGATTGATAAAAGAATTGGGAAGCGTATAATGGAAAGGCGCGTTCAACTTGGGCTTACTCAAGCGCAACTCGCTGAAAAAATCGGTGTCAAACTCAATTATATTGCAACCGTGGAAAGAGGTGACTGCTTTCCGAGGTGCGAACGCTTGATTAACCTACTCAATGCGTTACAAACAACGGCTGACTCGATTTTCTGTGATGTGACAAAGTATTCTGTCGGTTGCAGGCCATCCGTGTTATCAGAAAAACTGAAAGATCTTTCGCCGGAAGCACAATCAAGAATTCTTGATATTGTTGAATTTCTGATACAGTACGAACAAAAGTAAAATATGGAATAATCAGAATATTCTTTTGAGTAAGAAACAATTTCCATAACGCCAAAATCACTAAAACAACTTAGAAAGAACAACTAAGCCCTATCGTAGCCAATTTATTAATGGTAAAGAGAGAACAAATCCAGTGATAGAAATTGAATAACCAATAAATGTTATGATCACTATAAACTCTCCTTCTATTTTAAAGCCGCAGAGAGTATTCTCTGCGGCTTTTCCTGCGGTCAAAACCGCCGTCTTGGTCGGAGTGACAGGGTTCGAACCTGCGGCCTCAACATCCCAAAGAGATATTAGAAGGCATTTTCCGCATATATAGGCTTTTTTCAGCCCTATTCGCTCCAGAAACAATGCTCTTTAGCGCTCTTATCTGCATACTCTCCATGTCCTCCGAAACGGTAAGTGGTCAGTTATGTGGTCAGCAGGAATTTTTGCAAAGCAATATGTTCCGCCGCCTCTCACCTTTCGCTGAGAGGTATTTTTCTTTACTGCCGTTATTGTAACTCTGAACGAGGCTGAATACAAGTCAAAATTTGCGCCGCAGTAGACAAAGAATAAGCGGCTGCTCAGAATCCGCAAATGAAAACTTCGGCAGATTTATAGATTCCCTTAAAATCTGCCGAAAAATCGGGCTGGACTTTTCTTTCTATCGCTCGAAAAATAATGAAATGGCATTATTTATGCTAAGAAATATTGAATTTTGAAGAAATATGTGCTATAATAAAAATGATAAAATTTGGTATTTGTGACTATTTGCGAGGTGTAACACAATGGCTGCAAGCTATAAAAAATTGTTTAAGCTTCTAATCGACCGTGATATGAAAAAGAAGGAACTCGCCGAAAAAGCTGGCATCAGTATTGCTACCATCACTAAGATGGGTAAAGACGGTGCCGTTGTCAGCAGCGATGTGCTTGTGAAAATATGCACAGTTCTCGATTGTACGATGGATGATATCGTCGAGATCGTACCGGAGCAGAGATAATTATCTATTGTAGGAAAAGGATATTGATATAACATGGGTTACTTATCGGCAAAAGAGATAGCACTACAATGGAAGATCGGAACAGTCATGGTATCAAAATACTGCGCTGAAAATAGAATTCCTGGTGCAAAAAAAGAAAAAGGTAAATGGCTTATACCAAGTGATGCGCTAAAACCAACAGATGCTCGAAAGAAAATCATAGTCAACGAAGATCCGTGGTTTACGTTCGTAGATTTGTTTTGTGGAATTGGCGGCTTCCATCAAGCGATGACCTCACTTGGTGGGAAATGTGTGTTTGCGTGCGATATCAACGAAATGTGTCGCAAAGTATACGAAGCAAATTATAAAGTTGCTGATGACGAGTTGATTGTTGCAGACGATATTAAAAAGGCAGCGAAAGAAAATAATATTCCTCCTTTTGATGTGCTATGCGGCGGATTCCCGTGCCAAACGTTTTCAAAAGCTGGCAAGCGCAATGGGTTTCAGGTCGTGAAAACCGAAAACGGCGAAAAGGATGAGAGAGGGCAACTCTTCTTCCGTATAGTTGATATATTGAAGGATCATCCGGAATGCAAATATGTTGTATTAGAGAATGTACGCAATCTTGCAGATAAAGAAAATGATTGGAAGGTCGTCTGCGACGAACTTAAAATGCTTGGCTTCATCATAACAGAAGAACCGATCATAGAATCGCCGCATAATTTTGGAATCCCACAAGTAAGAGAGCGTGTTTATATCCTCGGTATTAGAGAAGGTGCTATAAAAACTGATGTGCTGCGCGAAAGCAAAAAAATTACTCGAGAGATGCTTAATATAGATGCACATTATAGAAATTGTCCTCGTAATTGCATTCCTATGTTATTAGACGAAATAACTGATCCAAAGTATTATGTTCCTGATGAAATAGCGGAAGTCTTGGATATATGGGAAGAATTTCTCCAAAATGTGGACGATGTAAAAAGCCCGTTCTGGCTCCATAAAGCTGGATTGGGTATATACGATGATGAAGAGTATAAAGCAGATGCAGACATTGGATATTCGTCTATGCCCGAATGGAAAAAGATAATGGTCTGGAAAAGTCGTGTAATGTACAATAACAATCATGAGTTTATTGATGATTGGGTTGAAAGACATAACATGACAGAAAGAAGTTTGATCCATCAAAAATTCGAATGGAATGCATCGCGTGATTGCACAACAATAAGAGAGGGAATTACTCAATTCAGACAATCAGGAGTTAGAGTAAAGAATCCGGACTATTTTCCGTCATTGGTTGCAATAAATAATACGCCAATTGTATGGGATGACAATGCACAAAGATATCGCTATCTCTCTCCGCACGAAGCTGCAAAATTGCAAAGTTTTAAAGATGACTTTATATTCAATGAATCTGATTCGGTTTCGTACAGACAACTTGGAAACTCAGTGAATGTACAGATATTAAAAATTCTTTGCACACAGTTATTTTCTCTAAATGATGAAATGGTTAAGGAGAAACAAAATGGGTAAAAAGATAAATATTAGACCTACAAGCAGTGTTTATGCAACTTATAAAAGACTTAGTTACCAGCCTTGGACTGCCATTGCTGAGTTTGTGGACAATTCTACGCAGAGTTTCTATGATCACCAAGATGAGTTGATGGCACTTAAATATGCAAAAGGGCTACGCATTACTATTGACTACATAACAAATGAACCCGGCGGAGATCGTATTGAAATATACGATGATGCTTATGGGATGGAATGGTATGATTTCCAACGAGCAATTATCTTAGATCGCCCTCCAGTTAATACGGACGGAAGAAACGAATTTGGCATGGGGCTTAAAACTGCAGCTTGCTGGTTTGGTTCTGTTTGGTCAGTTGAGTCAACACAACTTGGTTCGAATACTAAATACTATACAGAAATTGATATCGATCAACTTGGAAAATACAAAACCGAGGAAATTGATGTTAGAGAAGAACCGGCAAACACCAAAGAACATTTCACAAAGATTATTATACGTAAACTAAACAAAAAAATCAGTGGTCCACGTACCATAAGCAAAGTTAAAGATTTGCTTAGCAGCATATATCGTGAAGATATTAGAAGCGGGTTTATCAAAATCTATTATAACGGAACCTTGTTACAATTCAAAGAAGCACCTGTATACACTGAAGAGATCAACGGTGTTTTAAAAGAGTGGAAAAAGAATATCGATTTCACCATCAATCATGAAGGCAAGAATCTTTCAGTAAAAGGATTTATTGCAATTAGAATACCTGGTAGTGTTAAAGATGCTGGTTTTACGCTTCTTAGAAGAGGTCGTGTAATAGTTGGTGGATCCGAAGGCAACTATCGTCCGAATGAATTGTTTGGCGATTCGAACTCTTACGCTTGGCAACGTCTCTACGGTGAATTACATATGAATGACTGGCCGGTTACACAAGCTAAAGATAGTTTTGATTGGCACAATAGCGGTTTGGAAGAATCCTTTATCGAAATGCTCGAACCTTTAACAAGAGAGTTCCGTCGAAAAACTGAGAATATCCGTGTGCGCGAACGTATTAACACGAACGATCTTGTTCAGTCCGCAGTGACGGGTTTGTCAGAGTCAGGATTGTTAGAAAATGTAGATATTGAAATAGTCGATAGAAATCCAACACAAAATGACGAGGGAAGAAATTCCGATACTTCTAGTCTTTCTGATGCGGAATTGACAGATACTACTCCTGCTGAAATCGAAGAAATCGTAGATACCAATGATGATGGAGTTATGATTGATGGTGGAGATCAGGTAAATTATCGATTCAAATACAAGGGAATCGACTATCTGTTTCACATTATATTTGATGTTGCAGATCCCACCTTACACTGGCTGCTCGTAGAAGAAAATGGCGAAAATGAGTTTACACTATCGATCAATATGAAGCACTCTTTCTTTAAACCACTTATTGAAAAACGTGAATTTCTTCCGATTATGACACGAATGTCAATAGCTTTAGTTTTAGCCGAGATAGAGTCTTTAACACTATCGCCGGACGGAAGAATAGAACCCTGCGACATTCGCCTGAAAATGAATGAGATTTTAGAAAATGTACGTAAAGGAGATGAACACGGTGACTGATAATTTGATCTCCGTATCAGAAGTTGATCCAGAAGCAACCTCGTGGAGTATATCTATGGATGGCTTTTTCAAAAGAAAGGCCGAGCAACAAATGCTTTCTGATGATATGTCGCAAGATGCAGTTGACACTATTTTTTCGAACGCGGTTCGGATTCTTAGCCACTGCCCAAATCCAGCGGTAGACAAAGATGTGGCTGAAACCGGTATTGTTATTGGTAAAGTTCAAAGCGGTAAAACATCCAATTTTATTTCTGTCTTAGCGCTAGCTTTTGATAATGGTTATGATATTGCTATTGTTCTTGGTGGTAATACATTAGATTTGCTGAAACAAAATGCATCTAGAATAGAATCTGCATTTAAGGTTGATGCCGAAAGATTGACTGTTTTAAAAACCAATGATAATAAATCACTTATTAATTCAGCTCGAATTAAAGAGTTCCTCGAAAATGATAGAAAAACTATTATTGTTGGGTTAAAACATCACAAGCACATAGACAAAATAGCAGAGATCTTTGACAATGAGTATCTTGCGGGAAAATCCGTTTTAATCATCGACGACGAGGGTGACCAGGCAACATTAAATACTAAAGCTTATTTAAGTTCGATGAGTTCAACCTATGAATCTGTGGTTAATTTAAAAAATAAACTTAAAAGTCATTGTTTTATTTCTATTACTGCTACACCGCAAGCAAACATTTTGATTCAAACCTTCGATAAACTATCGCCTGATTTTGGAGAATTGGTATACCCTGGTGAAGGTTATTGTGGACTTCAGGAGTTCCACGGAGAAAATAGCGATAAATATGTATACGAGATTCCTTCAGAAGAAAACAATTTATTGGATGATAGTGGTGTTCCCAAATCCGTATTTGATGCAATGGCAATGTTTTTTGTGGGGAATGCGATTCGAAAAAGCAGAGGTGATACGGGCAATCACGCTATGTTGATACACCCAAGTCAAAAGAAGTATGATCACCAAATTGTAGTGACAAAAATACAAGGCATATTAGATGATTGGAAAGCGAAAGCTAAAACCAAACTTGCAGGAAGAAATGATATTTCGTATTCAACTCTCAAAAAGCATCTTATAAAGGCATACGATTCGTTTATTCGAGACGGTGTGGTTTGCGTTCCTTTTGAGGAACTAGAATTTACGGTTTTGGATTCAATTAAAAGATGCTCTCCTGTTCTAATATGTAATAGTGATGAAAACGCAAGCGAAAATGCCAAGTTATACAAAACCAACATATTTGTTGGTGGCAACCTTGTCGAACGAGGAATAACCATTAAAGGCCTTGCTGTTACATACATAACAAGGCGTGCCAAAGGCAAAACAAACGTTGACAACACAGAACAGCGAGCTCGTTGGTTTGGTTATAAGGCACATTTTCTTGATGTTTGTAGGGTTTTCACAACTAAGGATATCAAAGACGATTTTGCAAGCATTCTAGAGCATGATGATGATATGTGGGCATCCATTGAAAGAGCTCGCGATAGAGGAATCGCTTTTAAGGATATGCCGCGCATATTTATTCTGGCACGTAGTACATTTTTGCAATTGACCAGAAAAAATGTTGCCAAAACCGCTCCATATGCGTTGTCCGAATGGAAGCCGCAGAAGTTCCTTCCTATGGAGGAAAGTATCGTGTCTCAAAATACCAAAACAATAAAAGCATATAAAGCAAAATACGCAACAGCGTTGACAACAGAAACCCATAATGCAAGGCAAGTTCATAGAATTCTTGCGGGACAAACCTATTCGGATGTATACGAGGAGTTGTTGTCCAAATTGCGCTACTTAGATGATGAAATCCTAAGCAAAGATTATTTTTTGACATTAAAGGATGCATTGGAAAAAGCCGGAATATCGCCCGTTGTGGATTTGTATTGGGTAAGAGATATTGAACATTCAACCCGTAAAATAAAACCGGATGGTTCTATACAGCAACTGTTTCAGGGCCGAAATCCCAATACTGCAAGTCCGTTATATTATGAAGGTGACAGAAGTTTGGTGAATAAAGAGCCGGAGCATATTCAAATTCAAATCCATTATGTGAAGCCTACTAACATTGACGGAATTGACTTCTATTCACCTGTTCTTGCACTTTATGTTCCAGATTCTTGCGCGGAAAAATTAGAAAATATGGTGGTGAGAGCCTAATGAACAATAAAGAAATTTTTGAAAAAATCAATTCAATTATTGTACCATCTGCAAATTATCTGGTTTTTCAAGTTGAATCAAACAACTGCTTTTTTGGAAAAGATGCAGAAGGAAATGTTGTTTTTATGATGCGCTCTCCTTCACCCAGGATTCCGGCTGTTCATCAAGAAACAAAATCTCTTAAATTTGTTTTTAACAAAAAATGTATTTTTCAATGCAATGGTGCGACGGAAACAATAATAATGCACGTTCTTACTTGTAAAGATAAGGAAATAGAAAAGATTAAGGCTTTTATACGATTGACCAAATCGTTTTCTGTTAATGATGTTGGAGGAGACCAGTATTATCTTGCTAAATTGTTCGCATCTATTTCGGCTTTGTTTGATAAACAGCGACATGTTTCGGAAGCCGAAACACAAGGTCTTTTTGCAGAATTATATACGGTGTTGTATTTAAGAAATGCTGGCTGTAATATCGCTAACTATTGGCAATCAAGAAATAAAATGAAGTTTGATTTTTCAATAGACGCCAAGCGAAGATTAGAAATTAAATCCACTCTTAAGTCAGAGCGAGTTCATCATTTTAGACACGATCAATTGTTAAGTGAATTGTACGATATCAAAGTCGTTTCTATAATGCTTAGAAAAAACGACTGTGGAATTTCTTTAGCTGATGTTGTTGAACAAATACGCGAAATCTATGCTAACAATTTCGCTTTACTTCTGCATATAGAAAAAACAATTTCGCAAATTGATGATGATTATTTGCACGGCATCAAATACGACGAACTGTATTTGAAAAGCAATATAAGGTTTTACGACGCAATAGATATTCCGCACTTCAATGAGAAATCTCCAGATGGTGTATTCAACGCCGAATATGATTGCAATTTAGAAACTGCAACATATTTGTCCCAAGAAGAATTTACCGAATGGATTACGGAGGATGAAAATGTTTAAGACTTATGATTTGTTCGATCATAGAAACATAAATGATTTAGTTCCAGAGATAATTTATTACTACCTTTTCCAGGGGTTAAGTTTGACCGCAATTGAGGTTAAGCTTTTTAAGACTGAGGATTACCATGGTTGGCTTAGCAAAACCTTTTTGAACTATTACGGTATTGATACCGAGAGAGAAAACAAGGGTGTATATGCGGATAAAACTGTGCCAGAGGTTGTGGAAGAACTTTATAAAAGTTCTAATATTGCACACGTCCGCGTTGCTAAACTGTTGAAGGAAAAATATTTGTAATGATCAAAGAGCTAATGCACGATCCGATATTCCTTGCTGGAAAGTCGGAATCGGCAACAAAAGAAGATTTGTCAGTTGCACAGGATTTACTCGATACGCTGATGGCACATAAGGATAGCTGTGTCGGGATGGCGGCAAATATAATCGGTGTGAAGAAGCGCATAATCGCATTTCTCAACGAGAGTGGGCGAACACCTACATACACGGTGATGTTTAATCCAGAGATCATCAAAAAAGACGGTGCATACGATACCGAGGAAAGTTGTCTTTCTCTACTCGGTGGCCCTCGCCCGTGTAAACGCTATAAATCCATCAAGGTCAAGTATCAGACCTTGGAACTGCAGACTCGAATTAAGACCTATAACGGCTGGACGGCGCAGATCATTCAGCATGAAGTGGATCATTGCAATGGGAGATTAATATAGTTGTAATTTTTCAAAGCCATTCTGATAGAAAGGAGCTTGAGTTGTGGATTGTGAGTGTGCGTTATGTGCTAATAATAAACCCTTTGATATGCCGAAAGAAATAATAGATGCAGTTGTTAAAGAAGATTTAGTTTTATTTTGTGGTGCTGGGGTTAGTACAGAAAAGAAAAGTGTTTTGCCATATTCTTTTTATTCAAATATTCAAGAAGAATTGGGAATAACCGAAGATCTTTCGTTTTGTGATCTAATGCAAAAGTATAATGACAGACCAAACGGAAGACGTAATTTGTTGAAAAAAATAAAAGAAAGGTTAAAATATATTGATGCTTTCCCCGAGTTGCATAGGCACGCTACTGCTTTTCACCGAGAACTTTCGCAAATATATCAAATAAAAACAATAATCACAACAAACTGGGATACATATTTTGAAGACTATTGCGGAGCTGTTCCAATAACCATCCCAGAAGATATATCTTTGCTTGATGATACATCAAGACATGTTTTGAAAATCCACGGTTCAATCAATAATCTTAGTTCCATAGTTGCAACTAAGTCTGATTATGAAGCTTGTTACGAAAGACTGCAAAACGGTATTGTTGGTGCACAACTCAAAAGTATTCTTGCAACAAAAACAGTTGTTTTTATAGATTTTTCTTTTGGGGATGATGATTTTTCTCAAATTCTAAAGTATCTCAAAAACGAAATGGGAAAAATATTTCCTCATATTTACATAGTCACTATTGATAACAAACTTGATGAACGATTAAACTATGATCAATGTACAACTATTGTTACATCGGGAGAATATTTCATCCATTCGTTAAAGAATATATTGAGAGAAAACGGCTCAATTATTAATACAGGAATAGAGGAAGATATTGAGATTAATTTGTCAATAATAAATGATCTTCATCAAAAAGTATCTAAAATTAACATCAAAAATTTTCCTAGCGTAATATATACACTAGCATATCAAGATGGTGTAATACATGCGTGGGAAAGATATTTGAAAATGAATAAGACTGGAGAGTATAATAGGCCCGGTTATATTGGAAGATTAGCCGGTCAATATCAGAATATTGCAAAAAAATGCCACGGTAGTAAGAACTATTGGGATGAGTCATACTATGAAGGATATATAAATGGTTTGGTTCTCATTGCTGCTTATGGACAAAGTTCGGATGTAATTGATAAATTCCCATTCATATACTTGCCGAATTCAAAACTTAATCTTAATGATTTGGCTATATACCATGCCGAGTTAGAGAGGATTTCTTCCGGTAAAGGACAATATCATTTGATGGCACAAAAGCTTGTCAAAGAACGATGTGATGAGGGGATGGTAGTGCACCATCCGCCATATTAAAAAGTTTTGATTTTCTCTGGACTTCCACTCGCCTTTGTGGTACTGTTGTGTACTGCAAAGGAGGTGCGGATATGGCACAGATAAGCATTGCTGAAATTTACAGCGGAGAAAAGTATGATGTGATGAGTGCGGCGATGGCAGAGTATCTGAAATACGGGCGACCAGAGTACGATGAACGGACTTGGATCGATATGCTGCTGGTAAAGCATACACTTATTACAGCAGACAAAATGAAAATGGAGGGCGACACAGTGTCAGGTATGACCGATAATGTGTCGCCCTCTTCTTATGTGAGGTGGGACGATGACAACACTTGAAGATTTATATTACGGCAACATCATTCCTCACGAACACAGCATTAAACGAGGAAGCGCATACAGTGAAGTGTTAGGATATGTTGTCCGGAACGAAGATGACTTAAAGGCAACGCTCACCGAACAGCAGAAAGAAATCTTTGAAAAGCTCAAGGATTGTGAATCGGAGCTGCATGGGATGAATGAACTTGAATCGTTCGTCGGCGGTTTCAAACTTGCGGCAAGAATTATGATTGAAGTGTTGCAGGAGTCGCCCAAAACATAAAACTGACAAAGCGATAAGGCCGAGCCGGTAATTTGGTTCAGCCTTATCGCTTTCAAGAGTATCGTAATAAAATAGTATTCTCCAAAACCGTTTAGATTATTCAAAAGCCTTGACAAGAAACGTTTGTTCTGTTATAATATAGACACAACTAAATAAAGTGCCTACCCAACAAGCTGCCGTAGCGAAGCGAAACATATTGAATCGCAAAGATCTTACTTACATATCAGGCACGGAACATTTTGAGAAGCGAACGCCTGTCCGCTTTATTTGTGTTTCCGTGATGAAATGTAAGCTAAGGTCTTTTTTGTTTTGCAAAACTGATCGACTCATACATACACGGATGAAACCGTGTGATTTTGAAAGGAGGCACAAGCCAATGAAAGAATCCACTTATACCAATTACGATGAACTGCCATTATTTCTTAATGCAGAAACGGTGGCGAAGCTGCTGGGAATTTCCATCTCAAGCAGCTATGAGCTGATGCACGAAAAAGGATTTCCGTCCCTGCGAATCGGTTCACGGCTCATCGTACCTAAAGAGAAGTTCAGGCAGTGGGTAGAAGAAAAGACAGGAGGTCGCATTTGAAATACAACTGTTATCCAAAGCGCGATGCAATCAGAGATTATTTTCCTCTGCCGAATGAAATCTTTTGTCTGGGTCTCTCCGGCGGAGAGATCGCCGTCTATGCGTATCTGCTCTACCGGGAAAACCGCAAGACCTTCCAGTGCCACCCCAGCTTCCGCACCATAGGCAATGCATTGAATATGTCCCGCAATACGGTGAGCAAGTATGTAAAACAGCTGGAGGAAAAACAGTTGATCCGGACTGAGCCTACGGACATCCGTACAGCAAGCGGTGTGAAACGTAACGGCAATCTGCTCTATACGATCCTTCCGATTGAGCAGGCAAAAAGTTTGTATTTTGAACAGCAGTTACAAAGAGCGGTCTGTCAGCAGGCGCATGAAAAAGCGATCAGGAAATTAGAACAGTATAACCGACAGAAAAAACGGGAGGCGATATGAAGATGATAATAAAGAGAATCAAAGCGAAAGCGATCAAGCGGTGCAATCTATACGGAAAGAAATTTGAACTATGGGATGAGGAGGAAAACTTCTGTTTCCGTCACCGCGTTGGATACGGTTCTGCATACGACGGTTATCTCTTGAATCTCAATCTGTGCTGTAAATGCTTTGACCGTCTGATGGACGAGCTTGTTCCGCGATGCAAAACCAATCCGCTCCCTGATCCGTATGCGGAACTGGCGGCGGCATACGCGGAGGATTTACAGGGTCGATAAAAAAGCAGCCGGCTATAAATTTGTCAAGAGGAAAATGCAGGATTTTTTCATAAGCCCATGCATAAAAATACAAATTCTTCGGTGTCAGTCAAGGGTAAAACAAGCGCGCTTCGCCCGCCCTTGACAGTCACCTCTGAATTTGTTAAAGGCAATCAAGGGCTTAAGAAAAAATATGAATCTGCGATTCAGGCATTGTCACGAGAATAATACGGTTTGTTGTCGCGAAGAACAGCAAAAATTATGTTGGTGATTTTTCGAGTGACATGACCAATGGCGTTCATATATGGTTTGCCTTCCATACGCTTTTTCTCAAAGAAGGCTTTCAATGTCGGATCGCACTTCACGGCACCGGTTGAAGCTTGCCATAATGCTCTGCGAAGATAAGGAGATCCGCGTTTAGACATGTGGTTGTGCGTTGCGGTGAATTCACCGGATTGCTTTACAGTTGGATCTATTCCTGCAAAAGCTGCCAGCTTAGCAGACGATGAGAAACGAGAGACATCTCCAATCTCGCTCAGTATAGTGGCGCCAAGAACGACACCGATACCGGGGATGGTTGTGAGTTGGGTATCAAAGTGAGAATAAAGCTGTGCAATCTTTTCCTCAAGCTCGGCTATTTGCATTTCTGTATAACGAATATGTTCCATGTACTGCTTGATGAGAAGGCTTGTTGTGCCGTACTCCATGACGATACCAAATGAGTTGGCGGCGATCTCCTTAATTTGTTCTGCCTTGGGTGTGCTGAATCGTTTGCGGCTCGGAACCTCTATGATTGCAGCGAGCTTCGCAGTGTCAATGGCGAGAATCTCTTCAGGCGTGGAACAGTTCAGAAGCAATTCGGATGATGTCAATCCAAAAATGTTTGTAAAGATGGTTTCATATTCCGGAAAAGCTTGATCGAGCAGTGATATGACTTTTCTTTTCAGATCGGCTGTCATATCTACGATAAAGGAACGTGCTCTGCACAGTTCTCTTAACTCATACAGTTCCGAAGGCGGCATTCCTCCTTCGGTGTATCTTCCAAAGCGGATGACATCGGCGATAATGAGCGAATCATGTTCGTCGTTCTTCACCTGCCGTATGTACATTCCGCGCAGAGCATTTGATTGTATAGGATTCAAGACATGCACGGTGTATCCACTCTTGCTGAGGCCCGAGTACAATGCAAGCCAATAGTGAGCAGTGGATTCCATTCCGATAACAAAATCTGACGGATTGGTACTGATGCTGTTAAGTGCCTCGATCAGTTTCTTGAAACCTGCGGAGTCGTTTTTGAAGTTGAATGCTTTTTTGACAATGCTGCCGGAATCATCGATCACGATGGCTTCATGGCTACGTTTGGCAATGTCAACACCAACAATGAACATGGGCCTAACCTCCTTGAATTTTTCGGACAATATCCTCGGTTCCTTATGAATCACAACCTGCTTGGACATTAGAAGAAAGCACCTGGCTTCGACATCCGGCTAATAAATGAATTTCCATAAGGTAGAGGTTTTACGCTGCTTAAAGTGAACTGAAAGTCACAGAGAAAGCGTAAGAGTCGCCTCTGTCCGATAAATGTATTATATCATATCCGGCTATGCACCGGATCACATAACAAGTAGGCAGGAGAGCAGGCCAAACTGCTTGAAGAAAATACAATTTCATGGAGAATAGAAGGTCATGCTGTCCTGAATAGATATTCGGCAAATATACAGCAAATATCTACGGTTGATATTATAGCAGGAGAAAGCAAAGGGGTTGCGCTGCACCCCTTTGCGGCTCACATCGGACGG
>CAZJVB010000004.1:0-98382 GCA_964549435.1 uncultured Ruminococcus sp. | reverse complement strand
ATTTCGAGTCAGCCCCGTTATGACCACTTCGATACCTCTCCGTATATGTCAACTCACTTTTGTGAGATGAACACAATATTTGATTTTTATTAGAATTCCTCTTAGAACTCCTGTTGTTTTGATGCTGACGCATCGGCGGAAAACTGCACCGCTAAAGGCTTTGTGGCTTTTATCCTTTCATGTGAAGAAAATTTCAAGTTAGCCACATTATGATCACCTCTCTATAATATACAAGTAGTATTATAGCACGGAAGAATGAAAGATGCAAGAGGAAGAAGAAATAAAGTTGCAAAAAACTTTTCAAGAATAAAGCTGTATCGATTTATGGTGTATAAAATGAAGGAACGGCGGCGAAACTTATGATGTGTATATGGAGCTCTTACGGCAAAGAGCAAAGCGAGCAAAAGATATACAGCGGGTGAAGGAACGGAGCAAAGAAAATGAAGAACGTAAATATGGACGGGAAAAAGAATGACTTGTTGAATGAAGTTATCCCAGATGAGGGGCAGGAAACACCGAATGCGGCGGAGCGAGAACCGGAGGCAAAGGCAGAGGATATAGAGAAGTCCGGCGGTATCACAACGCATAATCAAGGGGGAACCATACACGCGATGATCATTGCTGGGCAAATTGAAGGGCATTATGCCGCTGCTCCGCAGACGAAATCCACTAAATATGAGCAGTGTATTCCGACATTGGTCGCGGTGGAGGAGAGTGATGAGATTGACGGGTTGCTTCTCCTTCTGAATACTATTGGCGGAGATGTAGAAGCAGGATTAGCGATTGCGGAGTTGATCTCCGGCATGCAGAAGCCAACAGTTTCCCTAGTCTTAGGGGGAGGTCATTCGATTGGCGTGCCGTTGGCGGTTTCCGCAAGAAGATCGTTTATTGTTCCGAGTGCAACTATGACATTGCATCCTGTGCGGATGAACGGACTAGTGATTGGCGTGCCGCAGACGTTTGCGAATTTTGATAAGATGCAGGATCGCATCATTGACTTTATTGTGCGCAATTCTCGGGCAAAAGCAGACAAACTGCGGGAACTAATGCTTCGTACTGATGAGATGACCACCGATATCGGGACGATCGTAGACGGAAATGAGGCTGTTTCGCTGGGACTGATCGATGCCGTTGGTGGTTTAGGGGAAGCGCTTGCAGCATTGAAGGAAATGATTCGTGAATCGAAACCACAGCAGTCGTCTTAGGCGGGGAAAAATTGAACGGCGCATCGCCGTCATAGATGGTAAAAAAGAAATTGCGACCGGCAGAGAGATTCTGCGGGTTGCTTTTTATTTACGATGCATATTTTTTTACTTTCAACCCATATGGGCTTGACATTACATAGGAGATATAATAGGATATCCTTATATCGACATGCGAGGGGATTTGCGACGTTCTGCTGAGACGGAGCAGGACCTCTGTGCGGGATCGGAAAAGGAGAGGACTTTTATGAAAAAATGGTTTGCCATCCTTCTTGTATTGCTACTTGTATCGGCGCTTCTTGCGGATGTCGCTGCTGCAGAACAGCTGTATGACAACAATCTTTCCATTGGCATTACCGGTTTTGATGACGGGACACAGAACGCGGGTGTGCATGTGTATCCTAATAACGGAGAGGAAATGCGCGTGCTTGGTGCAGACGATTACGGTTTTCGGAGCATGAAGCTCCTCGTCTTTGATGCAAGCGGCAGATTGGTCGAAGCGGGAGAAAATATCTATGCCAATACCAACGGAAGCAACGGATCGCCGCAATTGACAGTGAAGATTCCCGCAGGGGGCTTTTTGGTTGCATTTGGTGCGGACGCACCTGCTGAATTGTCCGTATTTTATCGTACCGTGATGGAGGGGGCGATGCTTTATAATGCGACCATGTCTGTAATTTATGAAGCGTATGGAAGTTATGATGAAAAGCAACTGCAGCTTTCCTATGACAACCCTAAAGAGACTTCCTCTGGGGCGAAGCGTTTTCTGTTTGTCGGGAACAGCGCTACATATTTCAACGGAACACCAATCAAGCTCAAAGGACTTGCTCTCGCGGCAGGTGTAGATATCGATGTGACCTACTGTACTTTTGGCAGCGCCTCTCTTTCGGAGTTTGCCAGTGAAACACATGTACGTGGAATTGCGCTACGAAAAGCACTTGCCGCAGCATCTTACGACTATGTAGTTTTGCAGGATGCAGGCAGCGCAACGTATGAAGCGACACAGAAGGCGCTGGAGACGCTCCTCCCGTTAGTTGAGGAAAATGGGGCGGAAGCGGTGCTTTATATGCGCTATTCAGATTCAAGAACGCCTTCTGCGCGCCCGACAAACGCACAAAAGCATCACAATACCTATACGCGTCTTGCGGCGCTGTATGGACTCACCTGTGCACCGGCCGCAGACGCCTTTTTGCTCTGTTCGGAGCTGTATCCGGAAATCAATCTGTATGCGGACGATCAGTCACATCATTCCTGTGAAGGAAGCTACCTGATTTCCTGTGTTTGGCTTTATACTTATTTAGGTATCAACCCCGTCGGGAATGGGTATACTGCAAACCTACCGGAAGAAACGGTAAAAAAATTACAGGAATGTGCTGCACTTGCCTGCGAAGAGGGCTATTTCCGGCAAGAAATGCAGCCCGCAGCAGTGATTGATGGCGTGAAGTATGGGGATCTTGCATGGAAGCGACCGTATACGCCGTCCGGAGAAATATACACTGGCGATTGGACGGATACCGGGGAAGATGGAAATCCGCTCGGAAAGCTAACGGATGGTATCTTTGCTGCAGACGGAAGCGACACTGCGATCGGTTGCTATAAAGGGCAGACACAAAGTATAACGATTGATCTCGGAGCGATCAAAGGCGTCAAACGTGTTTTGACCGACCTGCATGGGAATGATAGCTGGGGGATTCCCACGCCAGGCAAAGCAGTAGTGAGGATTAAAGTTTCCGTTGATGGAGAGCATTATATTGATCTGGGAATCGCCGGGCGGTCGGAAGCAATCATGAGTGACAGTTGGGAAAAGTGCCTTTTTACGCTTACAACAGAAGAGCTTGTTCGTGCGAGATATGTCCGGGTAACCTACCAGCTTGCCGGCAGGTTCTGTTGGTTAAGTGAGATCTGCGTATATGGAGCGGATGATCCAGGAGTAAATACGAAGGATCTTCGCGGCGATATCGACGGAGACGGCGACCTCCATGCAAAAGACTATATGAAACTGAAGCGTCACATCCTTGGGACGTATAAGCTGACTGACGAAGAATTTGCAAGAGCAGATGTCGATCTCAATGGAGAGGTGGAGGCGAAGGATTACATGATGCTTAAGCGGGTTATTCTCGGCACTTTTGTGTTTCCGGAAACGTAATCAGAAGTAAAACAGGTGCAGCTGTATGCTGCACCTATTTGTAGCTATTTATAATTTGTGGCGGTAGGTACCGAACTGCTGCGCTTCAGAAATAGGGGAATACATATAGCCTATATGATATTCGTTACCGGCGGCGCGGAAAGAAGCGATGCGTTCCTGCAGAGCAGATCCCTTGCGGATGAACATCAGGTTTTCATCCAGCGTGGCACAAATAGGACAAAGATGGACGCAACGCTCGATTTCAAGGATCCGACTGTCTTCCGGAAACAGATACTTGTTTTGCGCGGAATACAACCAAGAATAGCAGGCAAAGGCTTTGAAAGTCATCTGCGGATAGAACGAACGGTAAAAATCCAGTGCCTGCATCATGGAGATACGGTGCTGCTTCGGTGTATATTCAGATTCAGGCGGGATATGGAATTCCAATACCATGTCCAGATCGCAAAGTGCGACGGACCAAGTTGTTTTTGAAAAGGCGGAACAAGTTTCCTGAACGGTTCCGTTGGGCAGAATTTCGTGAGCGAGGAAGGCGTCCTTCGTGATGCAGCAGGAGGTCCGAAAAGCTGCATGCTCTGAAGAGGCAGCAAGGCTTCCGTCTGCGGCAATATGAAACTCGCCTTTGAGTAATGTGCGGTACTGCTTTCCATCCGTTAAAACCAAAAAGTCTTTGGAAAAACGAGCCGGCTGGAACATGAGCGTATGAAATCGGAACATGCAGCCGCCTGCATGCAGCAGACTCCAGTTGCGCGCTCCGATTCCCCAATAGCCGTTGCTGTCCATGAAGCTTTTTGTGTCGTTGCAGTAGGAATTTATGTTTACTCTGTTGAGGTCGGCGGGCGGTTTTCGAACGGTCAGCGTATAACCAAGTGCCGCTGTAACAAACAGTAAGTCAACACTTGCTGTTTGATAGCCGGGAATTTCAAACAAAATTGGTGCATAAATATAGTTTTCCCAAGGATAGCGTGCCTCGAACAGAACATAGCGAAGAAAATGAGCAGCTAAATTACGTGCAGGATCAGCAAGCAGAGCGTCATTCATTTCCCGCAGAAACGTAAAGCAAGCCCCGTCCATGCCGGTCGTCTCCTCCACAGCGGAAAGCTCCGCATCCGAAAGAAAAGACCCGAAGGGGTTAGGTGAAAAGGTAACGGCAAGCTGTGAAAAATAGACGGGCGGCTCAAAGGGGTAGTAGGAACAAACGTTATCAAAAGCAATCATAAAGATAAATTCCTTTTGGTTTTTCCTTAGTATAGCAAAAAGGGCAGAGAAAGTCAAGAGCGGAAAAGATTTGTCAAAAAACTGGACTTTTCAATGGAAATATGATACTCTAATATATAACATTTATAAGAGGAAAGGATCCATTAAAAGTGGACGTGCAACAGAAGAAATTTGAAAAAATGACGCAGACGCCGGTTAAGCCGTTGGTTTTGCGCTTGGCTGTTCCGACAATCCTATCCATGCTTGTCAGTACTTTTTATAATATGGCGGATACCTTTTTTGTCGGTAAGCTGGAAAATGACAGCATTACCGGTGCGGTCGGCGTAGTTTTTTCCATTATGGCAGTGATTCAGGCGGTCGGGTTCTTTTTTGGACATGGATCTGGTAATTTTGTTTCGCGCGAATTGGGAAAGAAGCATGTATCAGAAGCGGAAACAATGGTTTCCGTCGGCTTTTTCAGCGCACTGTTTGCCGGCTTTCTGATCGCCATCCTTGGTCTATTGTTTCAGGAACCGCTGGCAAGATTGCTGGGCGCTACGGATACCATTCTGCCTTATGCGGTGGAATATATGCGGCTGATTCTCTGCGGCGCTCCATATATGACGGCGGCACTGGTACTGAATAATCAACTGCGTTTTCAAGGCAATGCCTTGTATGCGATGCTGGGCATTGTTTCTGGCGCGGTGTTGAATATCGGGTTGGATCCGCTGTTTATTTTCGTGTTTGATATGGGAATCGGTGGCGCCGCTTGGGCGACAATCATTAGCCAGTTGGTTAGTTTCGTGTTGCTTTTTATAGGGGTACAGCGCAGCGATACCCTGAAAATTCGGTTCCGCAGGTTTCGGCTTCAGGGCATCTATTTCCGGAATATATTGAACGGCGGCACACCTTCGCTTTGCCGGCAGGGACTTGCTTCAGTTGCCACCATCTGCCTCAACCATATGGCGGGCGGTTACGGAGATGCGGCAGTCGCAGCGTTTTCCGTGGTGCAGCGTATTACCATGTTCGCGAGCAGCGCACTGATTGGCTTCGGACAGGGCTTTCAGCCTGTCTGCGGTTTTAACTGGGGTGCGGGGAAGTACCGCCGCGTGCGGGAGGCATTTTGGTTTTGCGTCTGGGTATCTACGGCGTTTTTGGCGTTCGTTGCAGCACTTGGCATTGCGTTTGCGCCGACAGTGGTCGGCTGGTTCCGGGATGCGGAGGAGGTCAAGCGGATTGGTTCTGCTGCTCTTCGTGCGCAGCTTGCTCTGTTTCCATTATTAGGTTGGGTGACGCTTTGCAACATGATGCTGCAGAATATCGGCAGAGTATTCCGTGCCTCGCTGGTGGCGATGGCAAGGCAGGGGCTCGCCTTTATTCCAATCGTTCTGCTGCTGCCGTCTCTTTTTGAGATCAACGGTCTGATCTGGTCACAGCCTGCTGCGGATCTGGTCGCGTTTGGAATTACTCTTCCGGTGCAGATTCCGGTGTTGCGTGAGATGAACCGGAAGATCCGGGAAGAGTCCATCATGACTGCTCAAAATATGGGCAATTATGATAAAAATGTGCAGATGATTCCGTGATAGATCTCATTAAGAGCGTTTGCCAACGCGCAGAGGGGCTATCCGCCTGTTTCGGCGGCTAAAACATTAAAGTAAGGAAAAGATTATGTTGGATTTACTGGCGACGGAAAAGGAATTGATTGGGAGGCATATTCGTCCCGGCGGCATCTGTGCGGATTTTACTATGGGAAACGGGCACGATACGCTATGGCTCTCACGCGCGGTTGGGGAGTCGGGGAGGGTGTATGCTTTTGATGTGCAGCAGACCGCGCTGGACAGTACGGCAGCATTACTGAAAAAGGAACAGGCACCGGGAAATGTTACGTTGATACTGGATTCGCACCATCGTGCTGCGAAATACATTCAGGAAAAGCTTTGCGTTGGGATGTTCAATCTCGGATGGCTGCCCGGAGGCGATAAGCACATAACAACTTTGCGGGAGACCACGCTGCCTGCACTGCAAACTGCGATTGGACTTTTGGAATCGGGCGGCGGCATTTTACTCGCTGTGTATCCTGGTCACGAAGAAGGACGATTGGAAGGGGAACTGATTACGCAGTATCTGTCTGGATTGGACCGCCGCTGTATTTGTTGTTCTCGCCTGCAGATTGTTAATTCTCCGACCTCTCCGTATTTTTTTCTGATTGAAACCAAATAAAACGGGCGCATCTTCCCACACGGTTTCAGGAAGATGCGCTTTTTTTGTACGTTTTTATTCTGTCCGAAGAGCGAGCACGGGGTCCTTCTTCGCAGCAAGCTTAGAAGGAACCAGTCCGGCAATGAAGGTCAATGCCATGCTGATGACAATAAGGATGATTCCACCGGTGATGGGCAGAACCGCGTTAATGGTACTGATGCCGGAAAGATAGTGGATAATCGCATTGATCGGTAGGCATAGCAGCAATGTTGCCAGAATACCGATGGCACCGGCGCAGAAGCCGACAATCAGAGTTTCTGCATTGAATACACGGGAAATGTCTCGTTTGGAAGCGCCGATGGCGCGCAGAATACCAATTTCCTTAGTGCGCTCCAAAACAGAAATATAAGTGATGATACCGATCATGATAGAGGAAACTATTAGCGAAATAGAGACGAAAGCGACCAGAACATACGTGATGGCGTCAATGATAGTGGTTACGGAGGAAAGCATCAGACCGACAAGATCGGTGTAAGTGATCTCGTTTTCCTCACCGGCCTGCTCGTTGTAAGCATCAATAAAATCAGAAATACGATCCTTGGCGGCAAAGTCTTTTGCATAGAGAGAGATACTTGCAGGAGAGGATAAATCTACATATCCGATTTCGGCGGTGCGCTCTTCATAGATGGCATCGGATACTAAAGAGGGCATGTATTGATCATACAGCACAAGCTTTTCCTCTGTCGTCATGGCTTCATAAGCTTCGTCGAATAACTCGGCAAGCTGCGCCGTGGTGTATTGCTCCATAAGACCGTTTGCCGCTTCCTCCGATAGTGCGGCGGCGAGAAGCGTTTCGGTAATTGTGGTCAGTTGCTCCTCCGGCAGTTTTGAAAAGAGCGCTTCCATGACAAGAAGATGCTCTTCTGTCAGGTTGACGGGATCAAATTTTCCGGTGGAACGAAGCATTTCTACGAGCGCATCCGGATCCATAGCCGAAAAATAGGCTGCGTATTCATTGTATTGATCGCCCATGGTCGATTGTAGGAAGTTAAGCAGAAGCATTTTGAATGCATCTGGATCAGTATCTGCCAGTGCATAGAAGTGGGAAGCAACATAAGCAGCACGCTCTTCTATGCTCATCTCAGCTACCTGCGCTTTTGCCATTTCCATGGTGATGGAGGGGGAGGAAAGCAATTCCAGCATAATATCTGCTTTCTGTTTGGACTGGTTGGAAATCCACTGGGAAAAGAGTACGGTTTTTTCATCCGATTCTAAGTGATCGTAGCGTCCGTCATCAAATGGTAGCCCGGTAAGAACGTCGTAATCCGGTGTCTGCTCTGTTTGCTGTATAGCAATATCGGATTCCCGCACGAGCGACATCATTTCCTCTGACAATGCGCTGTTATAAGCGATCGTTCCGGCGGAGAGGGAGGTGGAAACAGCGTCGGGGTTGGGTCGGATGATTCCTGTGATGCGGACTCTGATGCCGTTTTCCTGCACGAAGGTTTCCTGATTGAATCCGGATTGCTCGCGTAGATCGCTCCAAATTGGGTAGGAAATACCGTCTTTTTCATAGAATTCGCCGGTTTGAACATAAAAAGCACTGTTCGGTACGATGCAGAACGTCATGCCGAGAAAATCCTCATAGGTATAGTCGCGGTATTCCAATTCCAGAGGCTGTCCGGAAAGAACGGTTTTTACAAGTTCTTCCAGTTCGGATTGATCCTCCAAACCGAGAGTATAAAGCGTGAGATTGGTAACCGCGTTACCGGAGTTGACCACAAGCATGACATCATGTGCGTCATACGCCCACTCTCCTGCAATCACGTCGTACTGCGATTGCAGGAGCTCGGTGTTGTCCAGCATCTCGCGAAACACATTCATAGAGGCAGTATAATTGCTGGCATAAAGGGAGCTGCTGGAAGACATCAAGCCAACCATGTTGGAGATGGATTCTCCCATGTTTTCAATCACGGTAGTCGGATTGATGCGGGTTATACCGTCACCGGAATATATCTGCATATTGAAGTTGTAGGTATAACGAATATCGGAAACGGAGTCAGCGATCTCACTGCGGTGCTCTTCTAAATAGGTTTTGAAAGCGGCAAGGTTATTTTTAGTAGTAGACATCATGGCAGACATCATATTGACCGTTGAATCATCTACGAAGATTTTGCCGTCCTCCGCAGTACGATCTGTATTTTCCTGTGCATTTGTCATGGCGGTAAACATGGCGCTATAGTCCTGTGTTTCCTGTTCGAGGGTGATCGGGTAGGAGGAAAGCGCATCCTCCTGTACATCGATAATGTAAGCGTTGATGCCGGAGGAGAGGGATAGAATCAAAGCAATACCGATGATGCCGATACTGCCGGCAAAGGAGGTCAGGAAAGTACGTCCTTTTTTTGTCATCAGATTGTTGAGTGAAAGGGAAAGCGCAGTTTTCATGGAGAGAGCTTTCTTCTTTTTTGGCATTTTCCGTACAGCCGCAGAGGCTTCTTTTTCGCTGTAGGGATCGCTGTCGCTCTGAACCAGTCCGTCCTGTAAGCGGATAATGCGGGTGGAATAGGTTTGCGCCAACTCAGGGTTGTGCGTCACCATAATGACTAACCGATCGGAAGCGATTCCGCGGAGGATCTCCATGATCTGCAGCGAAGTTGCGCTGTCCAACGCGCCGGTCGGTTCGTCTGCCAGCAGAATCTCCGGATCATTGACGATAGCGCGTGCGATAGCAACACGCTGCATCTGCCCGCCGGACATCTGATTCGGTCGTTTATCTAATTGATCGCCGAGTCCTACTTTTTCCAGCGCCTCAACGGCGCGCCTCCGACGTTCCGCTTTAGATACGCCGGAAATGGTCAGTGCCAGTTCGACATTGGTCAAAACGGTCTGATGCGGGATGAGATTATAGCTTTGAAAGACAAAGCCGATGGAATGGTTTCGATAAATGTCCCAGTCGGCGTCCCGGAAAGATTTGGTGGAGCGTCCGTTGATGATAAGATCTCCGGTCGTGTAGCGGTCAAGCCCGCCAATGATATTCAGCAGCGTGGTTTTTCCGCAGCCGGATTGCCCGAGAATTGAGACAAATTCATTGGCGCGAAAAGCGATGCTGACACCTTTTAGGGCGGGAACTGCGGCATCTCCGATTTGATAGTCTTTTTTAATATCTTTCAGAACAAGCATGATGTACCTCCGTCGACTCTCCTCTTTTTGGGGGAATGTGACGTTATGAAAAATTTTGTAAAAAATATTTTATCAAAAAAAAATGGCAGTTGCATTGATAAATTTTCGATGAAATATGAATTTTATAAAAATGCTTTCTTTCTGTTGAAAAGGCGATCTGTTCATGCTATAATGCAGAAAGCATTTTTAGTAGTGGTGAGAAAGGCAGGGTTCTATTTATGTTTCGTTTTGATACGCATATTCATTCCTCAGAGGTTTCTTTTTGCGGTCGTATTCCGGCGGAAACCATGGTGCAGATGTATCTGGATGCGGGCTATTCCGGATTTGTAATGACGGACCACTATAACCGATCTTATATGGATCTTTACGGTCTGCCGGAATGGGAGCAGAAGTTGGAGCATTTCCTTTCCGGATATCGCAAGGCAAAGGCTTACGGAGATAAGGTAGGATTTAATGTACTTTTGGGCGCGGAACTGGCTGTTGACGGTGCCTGCAATGAATATTTGTTGTATGGGCTGACGGAAGAGATTTTGAAAAGTACGCCGGAGTTATATGCGTTGGATTTGCCTGCGCTTCGTCGTTGGGCGGATGAAAACAGCATTTTGATTTTTCAAGCGCATCCGTATCGCCCGGGCATGACACGTGGGATGCCAGGCTTTTTGGACGGTATCGAGGTATTTAACGGAAATCCGCGTCATGATTCCCGTAATGAGCTTGCGCTGCAGTATGCTTCACAGCATCATTTGCTGATGAGCAGCGGCTCGGATGCACACCAGCCGGAAGATGTTGGCAGAGGCGGTATCGAAACGGAGGAACGTATTACTTCGCTGGAACAGCTCAAAGCAGTTTTGAAGAGCGGAACTGCGACGTTGCTCCGGAGCTGATAATAAGGGGATAGTACGGGATGTACCAGTTGCTGCTGGCGGTGATTTATCTCGCCTTTATCAGTTTGGGCTTGCCGGATTCCCTACTTGGTGCCGGATGGCCCATCATGCATGAGCAACTACATGTTCCGCTCTCCTATGCAGGCGCGGTGACCATGCTGATTGCTTGTGGAACGGTGATCTCCAGCCTGCTTGCTGACCGCTTGGTCCGCAGAGTGGGAACCGGTGTGGTGACGGCGGGGAGCGTGCTGCTTTCTGCACTGTCTTTGTTCGGATTTTCGATGGCGGGAGAGTTCTGGCTGCTCTGCGTGCTGGCACTACCATACGGTCTTGCTGCAGGTGCAGTAGACGCGGTGCTGAATAATTATGTTGCATTGCATTTTTCAGGACGGCATATGGTGTGGCTGCATTGCTTTTGGGGTGTCGGTGCTGCGGTCAGTCCCTATCTGATGGGACTATGTATTTCGGCTGGAAGCGGTTGGCAGAGCGGCTACCGACTGGTTTTTCTAATACAGTTGGTGATAGCGGCAGTGGTTCTATCCAGTTTGCCGTTGTGGAAAAAGAGAGCTGCAGCCGGCTCTCTTGCAGCAGATTCTATATCGGAACCACGCAAGGCAGGTATGCGTATACTCTTTTCCCTCCGCGGGGTGAAGGAAGTTTTGCTTTCCTTTTTCTGCTATTGTGCGTTGGAAACAACAACCGGTCTATGGGCCAGTACGTACCTTGCTGAAAAAAGAGGTGTAGCGGTTGAAATTGCCGCGCAGTTCGGTTCGCTGTTTTATCTCGGAATCACATGCGGACGTTTTCTATGCGGTTTTATCACTGAAAAAGCAGGTGATAAGCGTATGATTCGCATTGGTTCGGCGGGGGTTATGGCGGGGATAGTGCTGCTTATGCTTCCTTTTTTCGGTAGCGGTTCGGCGGTAGCGGGTTTACTGCTTGTCGGATTCGGTTGCGCACCGATATACCCTTGTATCATACATGCGACACCGGACAGCTTTGGAAAAACACACTCGCAGGCGATCATCGGCTTGCAGATGGCGAGCGCTTATATCGGCAATACGTTGATGCCGCCGCTGTTCGGCGTGTTGGCGGGCGCGCTCCCCGGCGTTGGGGTGTCGGTATACCCGTATTATCTGCTGCTTTTGGGGACGGTGATGGTTTTACTATCTGAACGGAAAAATCGCATCTGTATGCGGCGTGTGAGGGAAGGCTGACGGATGAAAAGGAAGGATGCCGGTGCGTTTTTGCTTCTTTTGGCGGCTGTGATTTGGGGCTTTTCCTTTTCTGCGCAGGTAAAGGCGGCAGAGTGTGGGCTGGAAAGCTTTACGTTTAACGGAATCCGTTTTTTGATTGGCGGCTGCGCGCTTTTGCCTGTAGTTCTGCTTTTGGAGAGAAAACGGGAGCTGCACCGCTTGGCAAAAGGAACTCTACTCCCAGCCATGGCGGCGGGTGCGCTGCTGTTTATAGCCTCATCGCTGCAGCAATTTGGCATTGCAGAGGTACAAAGTGCCGGAAAAGCAAGTTTTATTACCGGAATGTACATCGTGCTGGTACCGCTTTTTTCTTTGCTTTTCTTTCGACGGAAAGTGACTGGAACGGTTTGGATCGGCGCGGCATTTGCTGTTTTTGGGCTGTATTTACTCGGCGTTACGCCGGGAGAACGAATTGCAATAGGGGATCTTTATGTGTTCGCCGGTTCCTTTTTTTGGGCGGCACATATCCTTTTGCTTGACTGTTTTGTCGAAAAAAGCAACCCCCTTTTGTTTGCAATGCTCCAGTTCTTGACCTGCGGGCTGCTTGGTATCGGTTTCGCATGTTGCTTTGAGGAGATACGATGGGTGGGGATTTACGCAGCAAAATGGGAACTTCTGTATGCGGGAATCCTTTCCTCCGGCATCGCTTATACCTGTCAGGTACTCGGTCAGAGAAAATGTGATCCGACTGTTGCTTCTTTGATTCTTTCCACAGAATCTGTGTTCGGCGCGCTTGGAGGACTGTTGATCAACGGAGAACGCCTTTCCCCTCGCGCATGGATAGGATGTGCGTTTATGCTGTTCGGCATTTTACTTTCTCAATTGCCGGGGAGAAGTTCCGGAAGCCGATAGAGAATATATGATAGGTATGGTCCTCCGAGGCTATTAAAACACCGTGTATTTCAAATACACGGTGTTTGTTGATTTCTAAAAATATCAGGTGGCAAAGCCTGCATACTGCGTCATATACAGGTCGTAGTACTTCCCCTTTTGCGCCAGCAGCGCTTCGTGATTCCCTTGCTCAACGATGCGGCCGTGGTCCATGACCACGATAATGTCCGCATCTCGGATAGTAGAGAGACGGTGTGCGATGATAATGCTGGTGCGGTTTTCCATTACTTTTTGCATGGCATCCTGAATGTCCTTTTCCGTCCGGGTATCAACATTGGAGGTCGCTTCATCCAGAATCAGAATTTTTGGATCAGCGACAAACGCCCTTGCAATGGCGAGCAGCTGCCGCTGTCCCTGACTGAGGTTGGCGCCGGCTGCGGTGAGTACGGTTTCATATCCTTCAGGAAGTATTTTAAGCATATCGTCGCAGCGACTCATGAGAACTGCGTTATCCAGCTGCTCCTGCGTAGCTTTTTCGTTAGCATACAGCAGATTATTTCTGACCGTATCAGAAAACAGAACCGTATCCTGCAATACAATTGCGACCTGTTTGCGAAGGCTGTCTCTGGAAACTTCTGCAATATTTTGCCGGTCTATCTGTATTTCTCCGCTGTCTATATCGTAGAATCGCATTAGCAGATTGACCACGGTGGTCTTGCCGCTGCCGGTAGAGCCTACCAAAGCAACTTTTTTACCGGAGGGAACCTTCAGAGTGAAATCTTGGATGACTGGATGCTCCGGGAGATAGGAGAAGGTTACATGTCGGAAGGAAACAGTTGCATCTTCTTCGTCGATCAGCGTTTCACCGGTCATATCCTCGCTGTCTTCATCCAAAACTGAAAACACCCGTTCTGCACCGGCAATGGCGGTTTGGAGCTGCCCATAGATCTGTGCGATCTCATTGATTGGTCGGCTAAATTGCTTGGCGTAGACGATGAAAGCGGAAATGATCCCGACGGATATTAAGCCGTTGACGGCAAAATAGCCACCGAAGGCTGCAATGATGACAAATCCGATGTTGCCGATGCAGTTCATGATCGGTCCCATGATGCCGCTGAAAATATCGGTTCGGATTCCCGCTTTGGTGAGTGCGTCTGAGGTGGCGCAAAAGTCCTCCGTTGTGACATCTTGATGGTTGTATGCTACAACGGTGCGATAACCAGAGATCATTTCCTCAACAGTTCCGTTAAGTTCTCCAAGTAATTGCTGGCGCCTGCGGGAGAACCTGCGCACCTTTTTTGACAGAATCTTAGTAGCGAGTAAAGTCAGAAGGACCGTCGCGCAGCTGAGGAGCGCCAGTTGCCAGCAGTAGTACAGCATGATGCTGACGGTTCCGATGATGGTCAGGACACCGGAGAACAGGGATGGCAGGGATTGGGACACCGTCGTAGAAATATTCTCGATGTCGTTGGTCATACGACTCATCACATCACCGTGGGAATGTGTATCCAGATATCGGATGGGCAGGTCTACGATCTTGCTGAACAGTTCCTTTCGCATTCGTTTGACAATGCGCTGGCTGAGCTTAGCGCTCAGCAATCCCTGTAGAAGTTGGCTTCCGCTGTAGAGCAGATACACTGTCAGCATCAGGATCAGCGTTTTAACCAGTGAACCAGATCCGGTTCCGGCAATGATATCGATAGCTCCGCTTTGCAGACTGGGAGCATAAATGCCGCAGAGCGTGCCGAATACCACGGTTGCCAGCATAGCAATGACAAGTCCTTTTTCTTTGGTAAAATACGTCAAAATACGCTTTAACGTGGCGCCGATATTTTCTGCATATTCGACCGCGGCAAATCTTGCACCCCGGTTCATTCCAGGAATCGTTTGCTCCAATACTTTCTTATTTTCAGCCATGTTGCTCCTCCTCTCCCAGCTGGGAATCATAGATGTCCCGATAGGTTCTGCATGTTTCCATCAGTTCTTCATGGGTACCGCAGGCTTCGATGCTGCCGCCTGACAGCACCACGATGCGATCTGCTCTGCGCACAGACGCGATGCGCTGGGCGATGATGAGCTTTGTGCTGTTGGGATTGGTATTCTTCAGCGCCTCATACAGATCCGCCTCAGTTTTCAGATCCAAAGCGCTAGTGGAGTCATCAAAGATCAGGATTTCCGCGTCCTTCACGATAGCTCTGGCAATGGAAAGACGCTGCTTCTGCCCGCCGGAAAGACTCATGCCACGTTCTGCCACCATGGTTCCATATCCATTGGGTGCAGACTGGATGAAGCCGTCTGCCTGCGCGACCTTAGCTGCGTGAACGATTACCTCCTCTGGGACACCCGGCTTTCCCCATGAGATATTCTCTTGTATCGGGATGCTGAACAATTCGCTTTTTTGCAGTGCGATTGCAATCTTTTCCCGCAGAGCTTTCTGCCGGTAAGAACGGACATCTACCCCATCAATTAAAACCGCGCCGTCCGTAACATCGTAGAACCTCGGAATCAGGTTAATTAGAGATGATTTGCCGCAGCCGGTAGCACCCATGATTGCTACGGTTTCACCGGAGCGGACGGTCAGGTTAATATGACTCAGTACAACCTGGTTGCTACCCGGATAAGCAAAGGACACATCCCGGAATTCAATTTGTCCGCGGAGGGAGGCGTTTCCGTCAAAGTCGCCGTCCTTCAGATCCGGTTGGCTTTGGAGTATTTCTTTCATTCGTTTCCATGAGGCAAATCCTCTGGAAATATTTTGGAATAGCATGGTCAGCATTAGAATGCCGTTTAGAAGTTGTGTCGTATATGTGATAGCTGCCATGATGGTTCCGGGGGTAGTAGCTCCCGCACTGACCTCAAAGGAGCCGGCAACCAAGATGATAGTCACCACCACGTACATCAGCGCATTCACAACCGGATTCATAAACGCAAAAATAATCAACACTCGCAATTGCGTTTTGATCAGATCGTCGTTGGCTTTGCCAAAGCGTAGCTTTTCATAGAGCTCTCTTGCACATGCTTTGATGATACGGATGCCGGACACATCTTCCTGCATAATGGAATTGATTCTGTCCAGCTGTGCCTGCAATTTTCCAAAGAGCGGATTTGCTTTGCTCAGACAGAAAGCCAAGCAGCCCACGATAAACGGAAAGGCGCACAGGACGATGATGCCGAACTGCCTGTTTAGGCGGAACATAAAAAAGATGCTTCCGAACATCAGCATGGATGTGCGAATCATCCCCCGTACAAATTGAGAGACGAAATTCTGCACTTGGGTGACGTCATTGGTCACTCTGGTTACGAGAGAGCCAGTGCCGAAACGATCCACTTGAGGAAAGGAGAAGGTCATAATATTTCGGAATGCATCTTTGCGCATTTCGTTGCCGATATTCTGCCCGCTCATGTGGACAAAGACATTATTCAGACTGCCGCAAAGACCGCCGAAAAGAACAAGTCCGATCATTCGAATGCCCAGCATCCAGATTAGATGAAGCTCACCGACGCCGTTCGTATTGACGCCCAAAACGCCATCATCTACAATACGGCTCATGATTTCCGGTTGGAGCAGATCCATTAGCACCTCACCGACCATGAAGATTGCCGCAAGAATTGCAAAATGCAGATATTTTTTGATATATTTCCACATAGGAATTTCTATACCTTTCTTAATGTTTGATGCCGTAAAACGGAGATTCGTGGTACTTGTATGGCGTTTCCTACTCTTTTCCGTGCTGTCTCCGATGATGATGCCCGTATCCTCTGTGGCAGTCCGGAAATGCGAATTCTGTATTGTTTCGCCGATATTTGCCGTCCCAGTCTGTATTTACTTTTTCCAGCAGCTGCAACAGGATGCTCTTTTCCTCCTCGGAAAGCGCTACGAACATTTGATGGTGGCGTTCCTGTCTTTGCTCGTATGCTTCCACAGCTGCGGTTTGACCGGCAGCAGTCAGAAAAAGATTGGTAGTCCTTCGGTCAATTTCATTCGGCGTTCGAAGCAGGAAACCTGCCGCCTCAAGCTTGCCGATCGCTTCACTGACAGAGCCGGGTTGAATCCGCAATCGCTCTGTCAGTTGACTCTGTGTAATGCCTTCTTCTTCTCTCAGAATGATGAGAATTCGTTTTTGGCTGCCTTTTCCTTCGGAGATGTGCCGCAAGGTATGTCCGATGTCACGCAAATTCCAGATCAGTTTATTGTTCATGTCCAACGATGCATACCGGTCGATCATGTTATCACGCTTCTTTCCATTCGTTGTTGTCAAGTTTTTGGTCATCCGGAAATACAATTTATGTTCCGTTTCGATATCATTATACTCTAAAAATCGAATTTGTCAAGGTACCTTAACAAATTTAACTGGACGTGTTCTTGGATAGTACATTTCTATATATGAAAGGGACATCTGCACTTAAGAAAAGATACCTCCGGCTTTCTGTCAAATATGGACACAGACCTGTTCTCACTTTCATGGGTATCCTTGAGTGGGAAGGAATATTGCTTGTTTGGTTGCCCATTTGCTTCGTTTGATCCGCAATTTCTAATAACAAAATTCAAAAATTGTTTTATTTTTGGTTAAAAGTTAATTTTTGGTATTGCAAATAAAGAAAAAAAGTGATATAATACTTCAAAATAAATATTGAATATTTAAGAAGATACGGTTTGAAAAGTTGTATACTGAGTAGATGAAAAAGGAAATCCGGTTCGAATCCGGAACAACCGCCATTACTGTATTTGACGAGAGAAAGGGTATGCAAAAGGAGCGAATTTCTATCCTATGAAGGCATACTCTATGTAGTTATTGCCATAGCTACCGCATCATAAGTCAGGATACCTGCCGTATCTTTTTAGGTTTCACACAATTTTGGTGAGAAGAGTGCAACCGATTGATCGCTACGTAGATCAGTTTTGGAGTGCACTTTTTATTTATTTTATTGTTATGTCTGCGTGCGAAAGATCCGTTGCACATTTGAACCTGCATTTAGAAAAGGAGGGATTAAGGTGACTGCAGCAGAAAAAAAGTTTTGGGCGGAAGAGCTTTTGCGACAGAAAGGAAAAGAGCTTGGAAGGATGCCCAAAAAGGATGATTTTGATGCGCCGACTCGATCCCGTATTAAGGCGTTTCTTGGTCCGTGGCCGCGAGCGCTGGAAAGCGCTGGATTGAAGAAAGCAAAAAATATGGCTGACATCATTTGAAATTTGAAAGAAAAAAATGTTCAAAAATTGAAAATGCAAAGAAGAATGAGAGGAGAATCATAAAGATGAAAAAAAGATTCAATCGGCTTTTTGCCGGACTTCTTGCAGTTCTGCTGGTTGTATCTATACTTCCTGTAATCGCATTGGCAGAAGAGCAGGAAGTGATTATTTCCACGCTTGCAGATCTACAACGATTTGCCGCCGATGTAAATGGCGGTCAATCCTATGAAGGAATTACGGTGATTTTGTCAACTGATATGTCACTTGGAGGAGAGGGGAATCCGTGGACGCCTATCGGTACATCTACCAGTCCGTTCAAAGGCACCTTTGATGGCAGTAGTCATATCATCAGTGGATTATATATTGCATCTGGCTCTTATGTAGGGCTATTCGGCTGCGTGCAGGAAGGAACGGTTGAAAATCTTACCGTAAAGGGAAGCGTGACGGGGACAAGTAATGCAGCCGGAATTGTCGGATATTTAAAGTCTGGCACTGTTAAGAATTGCGGCAACCAAGCGGACGTCAGCGGCGCAAGTGCTGTCGGGGGCGTTGTTGGTGCATTTAATGGAGCCTGTACCGTGGAAGGCTGCTATAACAGCGGTGTCGTATCCGGTACAATCGGTTATATCGGTGGAATAGTCGGGCAGGGTGCGAACGCTTCGTTGGTGCAAGACTGCTATAATGTGGGTACTGTTTCCGGTCCCGCAACCGTGGGTGGCATCGGTGGAAGCCATAAGGCATATGCCGTCGCTTATACCAATTGCTATCATGCGGGTACGGTGATAGATACCGCAGGAAACGGCAATAACATCGGTACCGTGGCAGGCGTTACAAAGGGAGCGGTTACAAATTGCTATTATCTTAAAGGAACTGGAATAAATGTCAATGCGTATGGAAATGAAGTGGAAACGCTTGATGCCTCCTTACTCGGTACCGCATTTCGGACCGATGATGATCATTTGAATAGTGGGTATCCCGTTCTGAATTGGCAGGAAAGGATCCCAGATGTCATCATCAGCAGCTATGAGGATTTGAAATTGTTTGCTGACAGCGTAAACGGCGGGAATGCTTACGAGGATCAGCTCATTCGTTTGGATGTCAATCTCTTTCTTGGTGGGGAAAGCACTTCTTGGACGCCTATTGGTACATCCACCAGTCCGTTCAAAGGCACTTTTGACGGGAACTATCATGTTATAAGTGGTCTATTTATTGCTTCCGGCTCCAATATAGGATTTTTTGGATATGTAAACGGTGGTACTGTAAGAAATTTGACTGTTCAAGGGACGGTTAATGGTTCCGGCAGTGCAGCCGGAATTGTCGGATATTTGAAGTCTGGCACTGTTAAGAATTGCGGCAACCAAGCGGACGTCAGCGGCGCAAGTGCTGTCGGGGGCGTTGTTGGTGCATTTAATGGAGCCTGTACCGTGGAAGGCTGCTATAACAGCGGTGTCGTATCCGGTACAATCGGTTATATCGGTGGAATAGTCGGGCAGGGTGCGAACGCTTCGTTGGTGCAAGACTGCTATAATGTGGGTACTGTTTCCGGTCCCGCAACCGTGGGTGGCATCGGTGGAAGCCATAAGGCATATGCCGTCGCTTATACCAATTGCTATCATGCGGGTACGGTGATAGATACCGCAGGAAACGGCAATAACATTGGTACTGTGGCAGGCGTTACAAAGGGAGCGGTTACAAATTGCTATTATCTTAAAGGAACCGGAATAAATGTCAATGCATATGGAAATGAAGTGGAAACACTTGATAACTCTTTGCTCGGTGCTGCATTTGCTGCGGGAGATCCATATCCTGTTCTTTTTTGGGAGAGTTCTGTCAGCACCGATACACCGATTCGTCCAGCATTTGTAGAAAGCACTGAGCTTTCTGCAAGGCTCGCAGAGTATATCAAAGCGGCAGTGAATAGTGCGAAGAGCCATTCCGGTATTTCTGGAACACTTCTTGGTGACGCAGATTATGTGGCGGGTGCAAGCTCTACGGCAACCGATTGGATGGCGCTTGCTATGGGACGTTTCGGATATGAAGATTCCGGTGAAAACTATTATCTTATTGATGACGGTTCCGGCTACAGCGATTACCTTGCCGCGATGAAGGTATATATTGAGAAGACGTATGCTGAAAATGGAGGGATTCTTCATAGTGCAAAAGCAACTGAATGGCACCGTGCGGTTGTTGCCATTGCAGCACTTGGCGGCGATCCGACAAATTTCGGGGCGTATAACGGGGAACCCATCAATCTGATTGCTGACGGCAGCTATAACTGCTCTTTGAAGAACGGTCCCGGCACACAGGGGATTAACGGCTGGATATGGGGGCTTATCGCTTTGGATGTGGGCTCCTATAAGGTGCCTGCGGATGCAAAATATACCCGTGAGAATTTTATCACGGAAATCCTGAAGCTTCAACTTACCGACGGCGTAAACGGCAA
Source organism: uncultured Ruminococcus sp. (assembly GCA_964549435.1). Taxonomy (GTDB): domain Bacteria; phylum Bacillota; class Clostridia; order Oscillospirales; family CAG-382; genus Coliplasma. Next base: position 77,859 of record CAZJVB010000004.1, on the reverse strand, counting down.
CGAATACGGTGGCTGGGTTCTCGGGGGATATGGTAATTCGTCCGACGTTGATATCACTGCGATGGCATTACAAGCACTCGCACCTTATTATAACGATGATACTGTATATTCTTACCGGAACGAAAACAGCAGCGTTGAGGTTTCCAGAACCGTTCGTCAATGTGTGGACGATGCACTGGATCGTCTCGGTGCGATGATGAATAGCAGCGGCGGATTTACCTCTTGGAACACCAATAACGTCGAAAGCATTTCACAGGTTGTCGTGGCGCTCTGCTCACTTGGAATAGATCCGGCCGAGGATGAACGTTTTATAACCTCGGATGGAAAGACACTGCTTGACGGCATACTGCAGTTCCGTCTTTCCGACGGCGGTTTTTGCCATATCCTGAACGGTGGATGGAATTCGATGGCAAACGATCAGGCAACGTATGCGCTTGTTTCCTATTGGAGACTGGAAAATGGGATGCGTTCGCTCTATGATATGCGTAGTGATTGGACAAGTGAGGAAAAATCAGCTATTGATGCTGCAAATGAAGCGATTGTTACGCTGCCTTTGCCAGCCGCTGCGGAATATAAAATGCAACTCAAGGAAGCGCTTGCCGTTTTTCGTAAGGTTCCAGAAAACGAACGCCGGTATGTGAGCCGTTATGATGAGCTTGCCGCTGCTATCGAACTGATCGGTGGCGAGGAGGCACTGGATACCGACGCGGCATATATCGTTTCTATTTCGATTACCAAGGAACCGGATAAAGTCAGGTATTACGAAGGGGAGTCCTTTGATCCTGCCGGAATGGTTGTAACCGCGCTTTACAACGACGGAAGTACGGAAAACATTACGGGATATAGAATTTCTGCAAAAGATGAGCTGGAGCTTGCAACCGATGTGGTTTTTATTACTTATGGCATTCTGAAAGCATCCGTTGCAATTGAGGTTCGTGAAAAAATGCCATGGTCAGGAGAAGGTACTGAAGAAGCTCCTTATCTGATTGAAACGGCGGACGATCTTGTAGAGCTATACAATTATGTGGGTACAAAAAAGATCCAAACAAGCGGTGTTTTCTTCCAAATGACGCAGGATATCAATATGAAGAATATCGCGGACTGGCGCGGTATTGCGGATGGCGCTTCTTACCAGAATGCCGGTTTCTGCGGGCATTTTGACGGAAATGGTTACTCCATTTGGAATCTGAATGCGTCTACTTACAACTGTAACGGTCTTTTCGGAAAACTGGGCGACGGCGCGGTAATTGAGAATCTAACGATTGCAAGCGGAACCATAGTCGGAAGCTATTTATATTCCATCGGTGGAATTGCCGGTTCTGTTGTATCGAATGCTTCGGTAACTATTCGCAACTGTCATAATTATGCGACGGTTAGCGGAACTGGAGGCGTAGGCGGTATCCTCGGGCAGATAGAGGACAGCGCCGAGGTCCTGATTGAAAACTGCAGCAATCATGGGGCGATTTCCGCGTCTTACACAGGTGGAGGCATCCTTGGGCAAGTTGGTCCCAATCGATGGAAGACAAACGGAGCCACGGCAACCGTTAAAAATTGTTATAATGCAGGTGAAATCAGTGGCAGTGGTTATTGGGGACTCGGTGGTATCGTCGGAAGCTATCGTCTGGGCGGTATCGATTTGACAAATACCCTCAGCAACTGCTATAATATGGGTATTGTTAATGAAGTGCCGGCTTCTGGTGCTATTTTCGGCAGTGTAACTGAAACAAATGTCATACTGGAAAATGTGTATTATTTGCGCGGTACAAATACTAAGGCGTATGGTTTCTTCGACGATGATGGCGCAGATACCGTCGGAACGGTCAATGGTAATGCGGTGTCGAAAGACGAATTGGAAATGAAAGAGGATTCTTTTATCATCTTGCTCGGGACCGCGTTTGAAAAGGATACAGAACCGATGAACGGCGGATATCCGATTCTCGTAGGACAGAAATCAATTGGCGAAGAGGTTCCCGTGCGTGCAGGGCTTGAGATTGGAACAGTTGATGAGCTTCTCGCATTTGCAGAACGTGTTAATGCCGGGGAAAACTTTACGAACAAAACGGTGGCTCTCACCGCGCATATCGATCTCAGTCAGGTATCAGAATGGACGCCTATCGGAAAAGCAAGCTCCTGCCAATTTGACGGCATTTTCGACGGACAAGGATATGTGATTGATAATCTTTATTCTACAACAGGCGGTCTGTTCGGTTATGTCGGTGTACATGCAGTGATTCAAAACGTAGGTGTTGCAAGCGGCGAAATTGGCGCTTCCAACAGTTCCTTTATGGGCGGTATTGCAAAATGGAGCAACGGCGCCGATTTCCTGAATTGTTGGAACGGTGCTGAGATTATTTGCAGCGGTTACAGCGGAGGTATCGTGGGTACGGTACGAGACGGGGGAGAAAGTTTGATTCAGAACTGCTACAATATCGGAACCATTTATGCTTCTGCGGATAACGTAGGCGGGATTGTAGGTCATTTGGCTACCAGCAGCAACGGAACTTCTGTGAATGTAACGATAGAAAATTGTTATAACGCGGGAACGATTACGGCGGATGACTGTGCAGCTGGGATTGCTGGTAGAGTACAAGACGGGCATGTCATTCGGAATTGCTATAATGTTGGTATCGTAACCGTGGTTGGCGGAAATCTCATCGACGGCGCCGGAGGGATTGCCGGACTTGTGACCAGCTATAACGAAATCATAGATTGCTATTACGATTCCGCTGTAACCGCATGCGGCGTTTCCAACGGATCGGATATGTCCACCGGTAAAAGCATCGATGAAATGAGGTCGGAGGAATTTCTTGCTCTTCTCGGAGAATATTTTAAGGCTGATATGTACGCTCTCGAGAACAACGGCTGCCCGCTTCTTTTTTGGCAGAATACAGAGAATGCGGATGCTATTCATGAGGTGATTTCGAAAATTGAAGCGATTGGCATCGTCACCTTGGAACATACCGACGCGGTAACAGAAGCAAGAAACGCCTATGATGCCCTTGATGATGAACTGAAGTCTTATGTGTCGAACCTTGATGTTTTGGAGCAGGCGGAAAAAGAAGTCGTGGCGCTGCAGCTCCTGCAACTGGCAAAAGAGGCGGCGATCGATCAGCTTGAGGCTTATAAAAAGTTTTCCGATTACCGCGAGGAACAGCAGAGGGAATTGGAGCAGATTGTTACCGCGGGGATAAATGAGATCAGTGCGGCAGAGAATGCAGATGCGGTAAGCAGAGCGCTTGCTGATGCCAAAGAAAAGGCAGATGCTGTAAAAACGGATCAACAGCTTACCAATGAAGAAACCTCTCAAGCGGTATCTGAGCAAATTGCGCTGATCGGAATAGTCACACTCGATAGTGAGGAATCAATCAAAGCGATCCATGCTGCGTATGACGCGCTTTCGGAGGAAGCAAAGGCACTTGTCAGCAACTATGCGGATCTCTTGAAGGCGGAAGAAACTTTGGCGGCATTAAAGAGTGTGGGAAGCGAACCTCCGGTAGAACCGCCGCACACTGGTGATCGTGCCGATCTTACGTTGTTTATTTCTTTGCTACTGATCAGTTTGGTCACGCTTGTTATGCTTTCAAGAAAGAGGAAAGTCTTAAAATAAAGACTATTTTTGAAGGGAGAATCTAAAATGAGCATCAAGAAGTGGTTGGTATTGGCAATATGCTTGACGGTAATTTTGGGATTCTCCCTTCCATTCGTACTAGATGTCGAAGCCGTTTCCGGTCCGACAATCATTACCACGCTTGAGGACAATACGATACAGCGTGGAAGCAAGAAAACCTTTGATGTATGGGCAAGAAATGCAGCCGGAGATAAGATACGGGCGACAGTTCAGCTAAACGGGCAGAAGGTTGAACCGACGTGGGATGACACGGAAAAGACCAGCTATACACTTCTTTTCACGAAAGAGGGGGAAAACATTGTAACCGTTTCCGCGTCTTCCGATGGTGGGAAAAAGAAGGAACTAACCTATCATATCACGTACCGGAAAGCAAACGAGGGAGAAGAAATCGGGACGGCAGTCTGGAGTATAGAAGCGTTTACGATCGGTTGTGGATATTTGGTCTATCCGGTGGAAATGCCGATTTATGAGGGCGAAACAGCTGCAGAGCAATTGATTCGCTTGCTTCATAATTCCGGATTGATCGGATATTATGGCGGCACTTTGAAGTCATCCTTTTACCTTGCTTATATTGCAGACGGTAATACGCAAAGTCAAAAATATAACAGTTATCAGAAAAGCGGAACACCGGCAGTTCCGAAAGAGCTTCAGCTTTCTCCTGAGATTCCCTCCGTGCTTGTACCGTATCTTGAGGATACCATGACCTTTTACGATCCGGACGATTATGAGAAGAATTGGAATGGATATCTTGGTGAATTTGTTTTCACAAACGGTTCCGGATGGATGTATTCAGTCAACAATATCTTTCCGAATGTCGGGTTTGCTGACAGTTACCTTACCGACGGCGATGTGGTAAGGGTACAATTTACGCTTGGATACGGTGCAGATATCGGCGGCTTTGGTGCTGTCGGAACCGAAATTCCGGATGTGGATACACAGCCGACGGCAGGATACTATTCGGTTGCAAACAAGGATCAGCTAAGTCTGGCAATCTGCCGGGCGCTTAAATCCGAACGTTTGTCTGAATCGTCGGTGAAAGATGCATATGGGGCAGCGCTGTCTGTCATGATCAACTTGGATGCGACGCAAGGGCAGGTGGATGCTGCAGCAGGCGAATTAAATCAGGCGTTGGTAAATTCCGGAGAGTATGTCACATCGTTTATACAGACGAGCGAGGGATCTTACACATCAGAGAGAACGGATAGCGTGGAATCCATACCGTCGCAAAACATTTCAAATTCCCAGCAGTCAAGCGAGATTTCTTATATATCGGATCATTCGGAAGAGGCAGAGACCTCTGTAGAAGAGCCGATTCTATCCGAAGATATTTCTGATTTTTCATCAATAAGCGCACCTTTTGGCGTGTCAGCTGTATCTGCTCTTTCCGAAGATGATCAAATGTCTTTTCTTGAAAGCGACACAGAAGAATCATCAGATGAAAGCGCGGCCGAACCAATTCTGACAAGTATGGATTTGAATATCGACGGGGGAATTGCCGGGAAAAGCGCAAGTGATTCTTCGTTACAGATAAAGCAGGAATCATCTAAAAGTTTTATTGTATCCGTGCTGATGCTTATCTTGGTCCTTGGCGTAATTGTTATAGCGTCGGCAGTTATTTGTCACAACAGAAAAAAGACGTCCGAGAGGAGGATGAAAGAGGGTGAATAAGCTTTGGATAAATGTTTTACTCTGTTTTATGCTCTTTTTATCCTCTTTATCTGTGTTATTTGTGGGCGCCGTGTCAGCGGAGGCGGGTTCTGCGGACGATGTGATGGCTATTGCCAACGGTATTATTGCATGGAAGAAGGCGGACAATGGTTCCGAATCTGACGGATATCTAATCAATGAACCCTTTTTGGAGCTTGCCGGAACAACCCCCGGTGATTGGTATCCGATTGGGCTCGGAAGACTTGGGATTGAAGATAACTATGCGGGATACCTTGCTGTCATTAAAGATCAAATAGAGGAACGGTATGGTCAGTCCGGCAAATTAAGCGCTGCAAAGGCAACGGAATGGCATCGAATCACCCTTGCTGTTCTTGCCATGGGCGGAGATCCGACAAGCATTGGCACTGACGAAAACGGTCAACCGATCAACCTGATCGCTGACGGTACTTATGATAGAGGGAAGACAACCTCACTTGGAAGACAGGGGATCAATGGATGGATATGGGGATTGATTGCGCTGGACAGTCTGCGGTATGAAATTCCAGAAGGTGCGTATTATACTCGTGATGATATTATAATTGAAATTCTGCGTCAGCAGCTTTTGGATGGAGGGTTTGCTTTAAGCGGAAAATCCGCTGATCCCGATATAACCGCTATGGCTGTGCAGGCCCTTGCACCTTATTATAACAGCGAAAAGCTTTATACCTATACGCTGAAGAGCTCCGGGGAAGAGGTTACCAAAAATGTCCATCAGGTTGTTGAAGAAGCATTGACCTGTCTTTCCGGTCTGCAGCTTGAAACAGGTGATTTTGCGAGTTGGGGAACTGTCAATGTAGAAAGCACGGATCAGGTGGTTGTGGCACTTTGCTGTCTTGGCATTAATCCGCTGAAAGATGAACGCTTCATTAAAAACGGTCATACATTGCTCGACGGTATTCTTCGCTATCGGATGGCGGATGGTGGATTTGTCCATTCTTTTACTTATGATCCGGATAACCCGACCTCTTTGCCGGATCAGTCCAATACCATGGCGGGTGAGCAGACGCTTTATACCATGGCGGCGATCTGGCGATGCTCGGAGGGACTGCGGACACTTTATGATTTCCGATCAGAACAAAGCAGCGCTTTGAAGCAGCGAATTACAGATTTGGATGCGCAAATTGCGGCAATAGATATCAGTGCGGATAAGGAAGTACTTGAGGAACTCCTTGTTTCTTTCTATTCAATCCCCGAAGATGAACGCAGCTATGTAAAAAATTACTGGCTTTTGTCTGATGCCGCCAAGTCGGCGGGCATAGATGTCAGAACCATTGCTGACACCACTCTTGTAGTAGAGAGTCCAGGGGAAGCGTCGGAAGATACGGCATTGCTGTTCTTTGCCGCTTCGGATCGAGAAGCGGTGGATGCTCTTCCCGAAGAACTGACAACTGAGCAATATGTACTTGTAACCACTTTGCTGGACAAGCTTCAACAGTCTGAAGAGTTCGAAAGCAAAGAATACTACTTGCAGAAATTGCAGACCGCAAAAAAAGAAATTGCTTCTATACAGGCGGAAATCGACAGCATGAACGAGATAATTAAGGAAAAGCTTTACCCGTTTGATGACATGTCATTGAGGGATAAAAAAACGGTAGATGACATTGTTTCCCGCTATGAAGCATTAAGTGAATACGACCGCGCAAAAATCTTACGTTGGGAGGATGTTATCAAAACCCAAACGCAAATAAACAATCTTTTACGCGGCATCATCATTGCCTTGGCACTGGGAGTGTGCACACTGGTGATCTTTCTTTGCCTTGCTCACAGAATCCGCAAGAAGCGCAGACGAAAGGAACGGGAAATGGAGGAGCTTGCTTCCCTTTATGCAGATGAGGAGGCTTGTATGCAGGAAGGAGAAGCCGAGTGAAAAAAGATATCCTTGCTGTGCTCGGGATTATTTTGCTGCTTGCCATTTTGTTTAACGGAACAAAGTTTCAGTCCGTGGATGAGTACTACCTGACACATATAGACGATATCAGATCGGATAGTGAAACCGTGACCATCAGTATTCGCTGTGATACGATTCTAGAAAATTATGGTGATCTTGATCCCTCTCTGCAATCGGACGAGTTTGTTCCGGCGGACGGTATAATTTTGCCGCCAACTCAATATGTACTTCGCCCAGGGGATACGGTTTTTGATATTCTTGATCGCGCCGTGCGGTATAATAAAATTCAGATGGAGTATCAAGGTGCTGACAAGAATAGTTATGGCAGTGTTTATATTCAGGGGATTCATTATCTGTATGAATTTTCCTGTGGTCCGCTTTCCGGATGGATGTACCGTGTAGACGGTGTATTTCCGAATTACGGCTGCTCGAAATATGTTCTAAAAGATGGGCAGGTAATTGAATGGGTGTATACCTGTGATCTGGGAAAAGATGTAGGATGCGTGTGGATAGGAGGAAAATTACCTTGAAAGCATTCGGAATCTATCATCCTTTCGTGCTGTTGCTCTATTTTCTGTCGGTTCTGTTGGTAGCTATGTTTGTCTCCAACCCGGTATTAGAGGTAACTGCATTGCTTGGCGGTTGCTTGTTTTGCCTGATTCTGCAAAACAAACGAGAAATACCGGGGAATGTCGGATTCTATACTATTCTGTTTCTGATGGTAGCTGTCACCAATCCTCTTTTTTCTCATAATGGTGTGACGCCGCTGTTTTTTCTGAATGGGAATCCGGTTACTTTAGAAGCATTCGTTTACGGTGTTGCAATCGCCGTGATGGTAATCGGAGTTATGATGTGGTGCAAGTGCTACAGTGAGATTATGACGAGCGATAAATTTCTTTACCTGTTCGGGAGAATAATTCCCAAGCTGTCGCTGATCCTATCTATGGCGCTTCGATTTATACCGATGTTCAAACGTCAGATGCGTAGGGTAAATCGTGCACAAAAGGCAATGGGGCTATATTCCTCAAAGAGTTTTGTCGATAAGATAAAAAGTGCTATGCGTATATTTATGGCTATGATTTCATGGTCAATTGAAAATGCCATGGAAACCTCTGCCTCTATGAAGGCGAGAGGATATGGTATAAAGGGTAGAACGAATTTTTCGATTTTCCGTTTCTATTTTCATGATGGCATTCTGTTGACGACATGTATTTTGCTGCTCGGGTTGACGATAGCCGGTACAGCAAGTGGCGAAATGGTATTTTATTACTATCCGAAAATCAGTGAACTGAATCGATCTCCTTACGCAATATCCGTTTATACGGCTTTTTTCATCCTTTCATTTCTACCGTCTATCATAGAAGTTAAGGAGGCATTGGTATGGAAATATTACAGATCGAAGATTTGAGTTTCAAATATCCGAAATCTGAAAGATATGCTGTGGAACATATCACTTTGCGCATCGATAGTGGAGAATTTATTGTGCTGTGCGGGGAGTCAGGATGTGGAAAAACAACGCTTTTAAAACTGCTGAAAAAGGAACTTGCGCCTGCAGGAGAAAAAAGCGGAACGATTTACTATAAAGGCATTCCGCAGGAGCAGCTTGATGAAAAAACGAGTGCATCCGATATTGGATATGTTCTTCAAAATCCCGATAACCAGATAGTGACAGATAAAGTGTGGCATGAACTTGCCTTCGGACTGGAAAACATGGGGATTCCCACTGAAAGCATTCGTCGTCGGGTTGGTGAGATGGCAAGCTATTTCGGTATACAGGAATGGTTTCGAAAAAAAACAGACGAACTTTCCGGCGGTCAAAAACAGCTTCTTAATCTTGCGTCAATTATGGTCATGCAGCCTAATATTTTGATTTTAGACGAACCAACAAGCCAGCTTGATCCGATTGCCGCTTCTGACTTTATTTCCACTTTGCGGAAAATCAATCGTGAACTCGGTTTGACGATTCTCCTTGTTGAGCATCGTTTGGAGGAGGTGTTTCCGATTGCTGACAAAGTGCTTCTCATGCACCAGGGAAGCCTTCTTCTTTACGATGCGCCGGAAAATATCGGAAAAAAACTGATGGAAATCCAGAAAGACCATCCGATGCTTCTCGGACTTCCCAGTGCTGTACGAATTTTTCATGCGCTCAGCATGGAAGGGGAGTCCCCGCTGACGGTCAGGGAAGGCAGAGATTTTCTTGAGCGGCATTTTTCCGGGAGCAAAGGGGGAGAAACAGAGAAAAACTATATACACAGCAGTCAAACCATGGTAGAATTGAAAAACGTGTGGTTTCGTTACGAAAAGGAACTGCCGGATGTTCTTCGGTCTACCTCGATGCAGGTTTATGCCGGAGAATGTTATTGCATTCTCGGCGGAAATGGAACCGGGAAAACGACAACACTGCATGTAATAGCGGGATTAAATAGGGCTTATCGGGGGAAAATTCTGATTGGCGGAAAACCGATCAAAACGTATAAAGGAAATACTTTATATCGTAATATGCTTGCCCTCCTTCCGCAGAATCCGCAGACGGTTTTTGTTAAGGATCAGGTGCGGGAAGATTTTTCCGAGCTTCTGGAGGTATTGGAAATACCTAAAAAGAAGCGAGCGGAACGAATTGCAGAGATTGCGGAGAAAGTAAGAATTACACATTTGCTTGATAAGCATCCTTACGATTTGAGCGGAGGCGAACAGCAGAAATGCGCCCTTGCTAAGATGCTTCTGCTGCAACCAAAGATTCTCCTTCTTGATGAACCGACAAAAGGACTTGATGCTTATTCAAAGCACCATTTGAAAGGAATCCTGCAGGATTTGAAAAGGGAAGGAATGACCATTCTAATGGTTACACATGACGTTGAATTTGCTGCGGAAAATGCGGATCGTTGTGCTTTATTTTTTGATGGAGAAATTCTTTCTGCCGATGTCCCGGAAACCTTTTTTGCGGAAAATAATTTTTACACCACGGCAGCTAGCCGTATGGCGCGACAGTTTTGGAAAAATGCCGTTACTTGTCAGCAGGTCGTCTCCTGCTGTCTGGCGGATGGGAGACAGACAGAATGAACATAAAAAAATGCTGTTCTTACGGCATCCTGTGTCTGCTGATTCCTGCGGTTGTGCTTTGCGGTGCATTGCTTTTTCAGGATAAACAATATGCATGGATTTCCCTCTGTGTTGCCATACTGTCCTGCATACCATTTTTTCTCCATTTTGAAAGAAAAGATACGGATATCAAAAAACTCTTGTTGATTGCAGTTATGGTTGCGCTTTCGGTAGTTGGAAGAATTCTTTTTACGCCCCTGCCGGGATTCAAACCGGTTACTGCTATGGTTGTGATAACGGCCATGTATTTCGGCAGTGAAGCCGGCTTTATGACAGGCGCGTTATCTGCAGTCGTTTCTAATTTTACCTTTGGACAGGGGCCATGGACTCCTTTTCAGATGTTTAGCTGGGGGATTCTTGGTTTGATAGCCGGTTTGATAGCTGAACCACTGAAACGAAGTAAAGTACTGTTGGTTCTCTACGCGATTATTTCTGGTGTTCTTTATTCGTTGCTGATGGACATTTGGAGTGTCCTTTGGGCGGATGGCTTCTTTAATTTTTCCAGATATCTTGCAGCTGTTATTTCTGCTATCGAATTTACAATTGTTTATGCAGTATCGAATGTGGTTTTTCTGCTGTGCTTTTCCAAACCGATCGGGAAGATTTTGGAACGGATCAAAGTCAAGTACAATATCGAAAGCAGATAAAAGTACATGTCGGAGTGTAATTAACCGTCTTTCGCAAGAAGGGCGGCTATTTTTTTGAAATCTGTAATGGGTGTATGGCAGCTGCCATTTTCGCAGAGATACCATACAGTTCCTTGCGACGGAATCGGATAGGAAGCTGTAAAGGGTGCCACCTCCGCCAGCGCCCGATCATTTGCATTCGACTTAAATAGGATGCTGATCTCTTCTGCCGCATGATCTCGTAAATAATCTGTAAGTTCAACAGGAACATTTTTCCCGGCACATAGCAATTCTTTATGCGGATACAGGGATTTGGCCATGGATAGCAGAGCAAAACAATGTCCTGCGGGATATTTCTCTGCCTGTCCTGCCATAAATCTTTGCTGCCTATCTGTTGCTTCCTGCCATTCCGTTTCACCTGTCAAGTACGCAAGTTCCTCCAATACCATAGCGGCCACCGAATTCCCGGATGGAATTGCTCCGTCGTATATCTCCTTAGGGCGGATAATTAGCTGCTCCGCGTCAAAAGCGTTCATAAAATATCCACCATTCACCGGATCTTCAAAAAGCGCTTTCATTTGACCTGCAAGAAACTTAGCCTTTCTCAAATATCCGATGTCAAAAGTGAGGCGGTATAATTCCAGCAGCGCCAGCGCATAAACGGCATATGAATCCAGCTGTCCGTCGTTTGCTGCTTCCCCTTTACAGAACCGCAGATACAGCCGGTTGTTTTCATCTGTCATATGAGTATCTAGAAATTGTTGCGATTTTGTTGCTGCTTGCAGATAGCGATGATCTTTCAGGATTCGTCCTGTTCTTGTTAATGCAATGATAGTCCATGCATTCCATGAGAGCAAAATTTTGTCATCAAGGTGTAATCGGGTGCGTTTTTTTCGGTATGCATACAGTTTTTGAAGCACCGGATTGTCTGCTTTTTGACTTTCTTCGGTCTTACCAATGCGGTTAGGAATGCTTCCTCCTTCAAAATTGCTGTTAGCGGAAATATGATATCGTCGGCAAAAATCTGCACCTTGCTCTTTTCCGAGTATACGGAAAATTTCCTCCGGTGTGAAAACGTAATATTTTCCCTCTATGCCGTCGCTGTCCGCATCCTGTCCGCAGTAGAAGCCGCCTTCCGGATCGGTGAGTTCCCGTAAAATATAATCAGCCGCTCGCATGGCCGTATTTTCGTAGCATTCTTTTTTGGTAAGTTGAAAAGCTTCTAGAAATGCCATCAGAAGGAGTGCATTATCATACAGCATTTTCTCAAAATGCGGTATCAACCATTTTTTGTCCGTGGAATACCGGAAGAAACCGCCTCCGATTTGATCGTGAATACCTCCTTTCATCATTGCCTGAAGCGTGGTTTCCACCATTTTCAAAGCAGTCGGTTCCCGTTCCAGCTGGTAGAAACGCATCAAAAACAGCAGATTGTGCGGTGATGGGAATTTCGGAGCGGTTCCGAATCCGCCCCAGACGCTGTCGAATCCCGCTCGGAGCTGAAGATAGGCTTTTCTCATCAGGGATTGATTCGGACCTTGTTTTTCAGTTGCTAATGGTTGCGCGATTGCTTCTATGATCTGTTTTCCTGTATTCAGGAGGATTTTTCTTTGCGTTTGCCAAAGATGAATTACTTGCTTAAGCAATTCGGTCAAGCCCATCTGTCCGTACCGACTGTTTTTCGGTAAATAAGTTCCGGTAAAAAAGGGCCTTTGCTCCGCTGTCATGAGTACAGTCAGCGGCCATCCGCCGGAGCCTGTCATTGCCTGACAAGCAGCCATATAAACCGCATCAATATCCGGTCGCTCTTCACGGTCCACCTTGATGCAGACGAAGTAATGGTTCAAAAGAGAGGCGACGTCTTCATCCTCAAAGGATTCATGCGCCATGACGTGACACCAGTGGCAGGTCGAATATCCGATACTCAGAAAGATCGGCTTCTCTTCCGCCGCAGCCTTTTTGAATGCTTCATTTTCCCATGGATACCAATCTACCGGGTTGTTTTGATGCTGTAAAAGATAAGGGGATTTTTCAAATCTTAATCGGTTGGACATAGAGTGCCTCCTGCAAGCTTTTCCTATTTAATTTAGTATCCCCTGCTTCACATTAAAAAATATAAATATGGAGTAATTTGTATAACATTTTGCTTTCATTCGGTCGGTAGATTTTGGATTGTGTGGTAAATCTATCAGCAATAGATTTTGTAAGATTATGGCAGAATTATCTTATGGAAACATGTATGGGATGCTTCCTTTTGTTTTCTCATTTCAATTAAAATTTTGTATTTTTTCGATTGAAGTCTTGAAAGGGTTGCCGCTTTATGATATAATACTTTTGTATTTTGTTGAAGGAAAAGACACCTTTTCTCAATAATATATTTGAAAAGGAAGGATGCGGTTATGGCAATCAGAAATGGTCTGATGTCTGTTCGGTCGATCTATGATGCTCCGGAGCAATTTGCCGGCAGAATGATTCGGATTGGCGGCTGGATCAGAGGAATCCGATCATCGAATTCCTTTGGCTTTATCGAGTTGAATGACGGCACGTGTTTTAAGAATCTGCAAGTTGTTTTTGAAGAGGCTAAGCTGGATCATTATAAAACAATTGCCAAACAGAATATCGGTGCTGCTCTGCTTGTTTCTGGAATTTTGGAGTTGACTCCGGAAGCTAAGCAGCCATTTGAACTGAAAGCGGTATCTGTCGATGTGGAAGGAACCTCTTCTCCGGAGTATCCGCTTCAGCCCAAACGTCATTCATTTGAGTTTTTGCGTTCCATTGCACATTTGCGGCCGCGCGCGAATACATTTAATGCTGTATTCCGTGTGCGGTCTGTTGCTGCGCAGGCAATTCATGCATTTTTCGCAGAAAGAGGCTTTGTGTATGTCAATACGCCGTTGATTACGGCGAATGATTGTGAAGGTGCCGGAGAAATGTTTCGAGTCACGACGCTTGATCCGATTGATCCACCTCGTAAAGAGGATGGCTCTGTTGACTTTTCGAAGGATTTTTTCGGAAAGCCTGCAAATCTGACTGTTTCCGGTCAGTTAGAAGCAGAATGCTTTGCACTTGCTTATTCAAATGTCTATACGTTCGGACCGACTTTTCGTGCGGAAAACTCCAATACGCCGCGACATGCGGCAGAATTCTGGATGATTGAGCCGGAAATGGCGTTTGCCGATTTGGAGGATGATACTGCACTTGCGGAGGAAATGACCCGCTATGTCATTAAGCGGGTGTTAGAGGAGTGTGAAGCAGAACTTCATTTCTTTCATCAGTTTATCGATAAGGGATTGCTTGCTCGTTTGCGTTTGGTTGCCGACAGTTCGTTTGCCCATTGTACGTATACGGAAGCCATCCGCTTATTGCAGGAAAGCAGGGAGACTTTTTCGTTTCCTGTTTCTTGGGGCAGTGATTTGCAAACTGAGCATGAGCGCTATCTGACAGAAAAGGTTTTCGAAAAGCCGGTTTTCGTAACAGATTATCCAAAGGAGATCAAAGCCTTCTATATGCGGCTGAATGCGGATGGAAAAACAGTTGCTGCTGCCGATATGCTTGTTCCGGGCGTAGGAGAGCTGATCGGCGGTTCACAGCGTGAAGAACGGTTGGATGTTTTGGAAGCCCGTATGAACGAACTGGGATTACGTAAAGAAGAGTACTGGTGGTATTTGGAGCTGCGTAAATACGGCGGCGTAAAGCATGCGGGATACGGCCTTGGCTTTGAACGCTTGATTATGTATTTGACAGGTATTTCCAATATTCGTGATGTAGAAGCGTTTCCGCGAACAACCGGTAGCGCTGAATTCTAAATTAGAGCAAAGGATGCATACAGATGAACTACGAACAACTTATCAAACAATATAACGAAATTAAGGCAAGGGGAAAAAAACTGGATATGTCCAGAGGCAAGCCCGCACCGGAGCAGTTGGGAACCATGTCCCGTCTGCTGACTTCGGTTATACGCAATGATGAATGCTTTTCCGAAACCGGAACGGATTGCCGCAATTACGGTGGTCTTGACGGAATCAATGAAATGAAGCGGCTTTTCGGAGAGATCTTGGATGTTCCGATGGAGCAGGTCATTGTCGGAGGAAACTCCAGCTTGAATTTGATGTATGATACGGTAGCGCGTGCGATGCTGCATGGTGTCTGCGATGATTGCCGTCCTTGGTGCAAGTATGATAAGATTTCTTTTTTGTGCCCGGTTCCCGGATACGATCGGCATTTTGCAATCTGTGAATTCTTCGGAATCAATATGATCAATGTGCCGCTTTTGAAAGACGGTCCGGATATGGATTTGGTGGAGAAGCTGGTTGCAGAGGATGAAACTATCAAAGGAATCTGGTGTGTGCCGAAATATGCAAATCCGAGTGGAATTACTTATTCTGCGGAGGTAGTGGAGCGTTTTGCAAAGCTGAAGCCGGCAGCAAAAGATTTCCGTGTATTTTGGGATAACGCCTATGTACTGCATGAGTTGACTGATACGCCGGATCCGTTGGTTGAAATCTTTTCAGAAGCTGCAAAATATGAAAATGAAGATCTTTTCATCGAGTTCGCTTCTACTTCCAAAATTACGTTTCCCGGCGCAGGTATCTCCTGTATGGCCTCCAGCCCTCGGAATATTGCTCGCATTTTGGAAGAACTGAAGGTACAGACTATCGGACACGATAAGCTCAATCAACTGCGCCATTCCCGTGTATTTCGCAATCTGGAAGATGTCAAAGCGCAGATGCGTATCCATATGGACATCATCCGTCCGAAGTTTCAGCTTCTCTATCGTGTGTTTGAGGAAGAGCTTTCTCATGTACCTGATGTCAACTGGACACAGCCGAACGGGGGATATTTTATTTGCATGACGCTGCCCAAAGGCAAAGCAAAGCGTGTAGTCAGCCTTGCAAAAGAGGCGGGGTTGATCCTGACGGAAGCTGGCGCGCCGTTTCCGTACGGCTTGGATCCTGATGATAATATTTTGCGCATTGCGCCAACCTATCCTTCCCTGAATGAGCTGGCGGAAGCAGCGCCTCTTCTTTGCTGCTGTATCAAGATAGCAATACTTGAGAGTGAACAAAGTGCACAAAAAACATAGAGGCAATTCGGTAGAAAGCATGTTGAAAAGTGAAAAAAGATATGTTATAATATTCCATACAGATTCTAATAATTGAAGAAGAATGGAATGATGCCTGTGAAAAATTTAAAGTACGCGTCTTGTCTTTTATTGGTTTTCCTTTTCAGTTGCTTTTTCTTAGTATCCTGTAAAACGAATGGCAATGATTGTACCGAGGTTTCTTCAAGTTATGTCAGTACAGAATCCGAAAAGGAGCAGACTGCCGAAGCGTTTCCGTATCCGAATTATTACAATGATACGACTTTGAAGATTTTATGTGTATCTTCCTCACGCCACACATACGGTGAATTGCAGTTCGTTCCTAATGAAGAAAGCAGCTTTACCGCAATCAGTGAAGCTGTACGCGCTCGTAACGATTATATCGAAGAAACTTATGGCCTGAAAATTGAAGTATATTCTACTCAATATCCGGTAACCGAGGTACGGACCTACATACAATCCGGAACCAATGAATATGATTTGGTTTGTGATTCCGTTGATTATATGGTGCAAAGCGTGACGGAGAATCTGTTTTGGTCGGTTGACGATTTGCTGGATCTGAATAAATCCTGGTGGGACACAGTAGCGATGGATTCGATATCGATCGGCGATAAGCATTACTTCCTTTGCGGTGACGCTCTTATTACTGACGACGATAATACCTATCTTTATCTTTTTAATAAGGATATGTATAACGACAATACGGAATTGCAGGCACAATTCGGAGATATTTATCAGCTCGTTCGCTCTGGTGGTTTTACTTTAGATGTATTTGAGCAGATGTGCAGAATGGTTTCACACGCTGATGAAAACGGTTCTTGGGGATTCTATGCGACTTATGGAAATCTTTCGCATGCTTACGGCGCAACAGTCATGGTAAACGGTTGCAATCTTGCGACGGCGAGCGCCGATGAAAACGATTACTTCACCTTGAATGTCGGTAGTGCGAGAAGTCTAACGGTATATGATAAAATCTACCAAATCATGTCTGACTCATCGCTAACGCAGCGCGCAGAATTGATCGCAGGACAGGGATCAAATCCCTCTACATACGGGTTCGCGGAGTTGGAAGAAATGTTTGTCAATGGTAGAGGATTGTTCTATAATACGACTTCCAGTTCTATTTCCATCTTGAAAAACCTCGGTGACAGTGTCGATTTTGAATTTGGTGTTCTTCCTATCCCAAAGTATGATGAGAATCAGGAGAACTATTGCTGTACGGTCAACAGATACCAGTCCTCTGTCCTTGGTATTCCAATCACAAATGTGGCGAATCAGGAAGCAACCTGTGTATTGTTGCAGGCGTTGGGCTGCTATAGCGAGAATGTGAAAACCGCCTATTATGAACAAACGCTTCAGCTTCAGTCACTGACGAATAACGATGATGCCGAGATGCTGGATTTGGTGTATAACAATCGGTTTTATGATCTCGGGGCGATGTTTAATTGGGGAAGTGGTGCTTCAACTTCTTTGATCAACTTTTATGGTCATTTGCTGCAAAGCGGTACAAATGAACATGTTTCTTTGTGGGAATCCATCAGTTCTGCTGTTGAAGCAGATATGAATGCCACAATTGAAGCATATAAAAATTCTTTGACTTAATAAGGGATTCATTTATGGCCTTAAAACGAATACTGAGTATTGGAGTTTCCGTACTGCTTCTTTTGCTGATGTCATTTCCATTAATCACTGCGGCAGCGGAAGAAGAGATTTTATCCGTAGGGAAAAGTTACACCGTTTCCTATGATAGCCCTATCGAGAATGCCTTCCCGGCTCGTGCTTATGAGTCGGAAACGAGATTAACTGATGGGGAGTTTGCATCAACGGCCAAATCTTCCGATCCTGCGTTTTTGCATTTATATCGCGGAACTGCCGTTTCTGTAACAATTGATTTGGAGAATGTTTGCGCGGTCTCCTCTGTACAGCTCCGTACACTGCAGATAAAAGATGCTGGTATTGAGTGTGCACGCTACGTAACGGTTGCTGTGTCGGAAGACGGAACTTCGTTCGGTACGGTCGGTCGGCTTGAGGATTCAAAGTCTATCACATTGGAACAGAACCAGATTATTACGCATACTGTTACATTGGAGCAAACATATCGTGCAAGGTACGTAAGAATTACGTTTTCCAGTGATGTCCATACTTACGTTGATGAAATTACCGTATACGGTTTCGCGGAAGCGGGTGCTGCTGTCTCTGCTGCTGCAGATCCTAATTATGAATCGCTCGGTTTTGCAGAAGCGCTTGACGGAATCGGAAATATTGTTCTAATGTATACCGTTGGAAATTATACGGAGCAGCAGTTACTTCCGTACTTTGCCTATGTAGATACGGATGGTTCCGTAACAGATACTATGTTTGACGCGATGCTGTTTCTTCCATCCGGAGCGAGCAATTATGATTTTACAGCGAAATCCGGCTGGGATGCGTATACAGAGAATTTGTTTGGTCAGTTTGGTAACGTCAACCTGACCGCATTAGATCATTTAGTCGGTCAGTATTGCGGAGAACTCTCTCTTGGCGATGATTACCGCTATCCGGTTTTTCTTGCGGTTCCGTATCTTGCCTTGGGAACTGGATCCTTTGATGGGGTAGTTCCCGACAGTCTGGAAAATCGTGTTCGGATTTTAAGTGCATATGTAGATGAACTGCTTGAAACTTTCGCTTCCTGCCAGTTTGAGCACTTGGAATTGAAGGGTCTTTACTGGCACGAAGAGTTGATCCAATATACTGCCTCGGAACATGAGGAGGAACTGATCGTTCAATTCAATCAATATGCACATAGCAAAAATTTGAAAACCATCTGGATTCCGTACTACTGTGCGCCCGGTTTTGAGTGTGCGGCTGAACTTGGTTTTGATGCTGCTTCTTTGCAGAGTGGATATGCATTTGCAAGAACCGATTCCGCTTTGAGTGAGATTGGTGAGGTGTTGCCAGGTGCGGTAGAGGATTCCGCAGCACAAGCCCAAAAATATGGTCTTGGTATGGAATTTGAGCTTGATATAAGCCTATCAGATTGTTACACTCGTTACTATAAATATCTTCATACCGGATACAGTACTGGCTGCATGGACGGCCATATGACGATGGTCTATCAGGGAGTGAGCGGTTTTTATTCCTGTGCAACTGCCAAAAATGGATCGGATCTCCGAAGAATATACGATCTGACATATCTTTATAATAAAGGAGAATTTACATCTGCTGCGCCGACAGTGGATCAAGATCAGATTATTGTAGCGAGTATCGGCTCCCGTGCAAGCGGCAACATTGTTATTCAGGATGCGGATTCGGCAAAGAGCGATTTAAAAGTTATTGATTTGATTTGCTCCGAAGGATTAACCTTCCTGTTAGAGGGTGATGGTTTTTATATCCTGAATACCAGCCAAACTGCTGCAGGGCTTTATACTGCTACTTTCCGTGTCAGCGACGGGTATAACAGCTCCGAAGAATCGACTCTGTTCGTTCTGCTGATCGATCCTGATGAAACGATTCCTTTGAAAACGCTTGAAAAGGATCTACTGCTTTACAGTTGTCTGAATACGTCTTCCGAAAGTGTCTCCATTCCGTTAGGAACGGAGGTATCTGTAAGAGAAATTACGGATGGATGGTACTATATTTCTGCTGTTATGGATGGGGAGAACGTTCACGGCTTTTCTAAAGAAACAATTCTCGGAGAAACTGTTTCGGATTCCTCTGAAGAACCGCAGTTCCGCTTGTGGTTTGTCGTGCTGATTTCCGGTATAGTCCTTGTACTGATCATCATCGCGGCGGTTCTGATTTTTGTAAAAAAAAATAAAAAAAATAAAGGCAGAAATGCCAAAACAAAAGAAAGGTGATCCTTATGAAAAGATTATTACTCCTGCTTTTGGCAATGACACTGGTTCTTGTTTGCGCAGCTTGCAACTCAGAATCAAGTGAGACCAGCAGCACGACAACTTCCTCCAAATCGTCGACTTCTTCAACGTCTTCGGTTTCCTCAACGTCCTCGGGCAGTGTGACGTCGGATGTTTCTTCTAACGGGGGGGGGGACTCTTCTTCTGATTCGTCTGAAACTGAAACGTCTGATACTTCTACGCCTAATGGAGATGTTGAAGTAGAATCTTTTATCACTCAGTATATCTCGTGGAAAGATACGATCGGTAAGGGAATTGTCAGTCTTAGTGCGACCGACGCTACCTCCGCCCGTCTGACCGCTATAAACAAAGGTGCAGTAGATGGTACCGCTTCTGTTATTGCTTTCAATTCTGATTACGAAGACTCTACCATTGCAAGCGCTGACGGTACATATGATGATTATGAAATCTTTGTCTTTGAATATGATCATTCCTTGTTCAATTATCCGCTGACTGCTTCCTATGGTTTGGACGCGGAGGATAAAGATGATATCGAGATTCCGGATGACGGATTTGTTGTCGCTGTTCATAAGTATTTTGCGGAGATTATCAGCGCTATTAAGAGTGCGCCGGAGGATGCGCTTTTCTATCCGCACGGATTCCGCGGTACCAATGATGTCGATGCGGAGATTAAAACCGGTACGGCTAAAATTGACGGTTCTGTCAGTAAGAGTGAATATGGTTCTCCCATTTGGGAAATCAACCCGGATTCCACTTACTGCAGCTACGAGCAGTTTGAAGTAAATAACTACTATTCTACCGCTCAGGTTTATATGATGTACGACGAGGATTACCTCTATCTTGGCGTCGTTGTGGATTCTCCGTATCATGTCAATACGGTTACTGCGAGCACAGCAGGTTCAATGTATAGTTATGAATGTATTCAGGTGAACGTAACTTCTGTCAGTCCTGCAAGCGATTATATCTTTGAAAACTGGGATGATGATAAAAATAAGGCTGCAGTAAATGCGAATATTGTCCGCCAGTATGGCTTCTGTGTTAATGATAACGATGAAACCCTTTCCTGTGTCTGGATGGGAACTCCGGCTACGTTTGGCGGCGAGGTGAAGTGTGTCCGTGATGATGAGAATCAGCAAACCATTTACGAGGTTGCGATTCCGTGGTCTGAGTGTGGCGCTGCTGATGAGGGTATCAGTGTAGAGAAGGGAACGGAAATTGGTGTTTCTGTTTCGATCAACTCCGGTGACGGCACGTTCAAGAACATCTTCCTGCGTGATGGCGGCGGAATTATTGGTCTGAACGATTGGACGAAAGTTCCGACAATTACACTTCAGTAATTTTCATTCAACTTACATATAATATCACGGAGATTAATCTTTATTATGAAAATCGGTGTTAGTTTATACAGCTTCCATGAGTATGCTGCAGAAGGTTCTCTCGGCATTAAGGGATGTATTGACAAAGCAAAAGAATTCGGTTGCGAGGGCGTTGATTTTGTAGAATGGGGGAATAACCTCCCTCAGGAAGTTTACCTTGCGCAGGCAAAGGAATACGGAGATTACTGTAAACAGGTTGGGGTAGAGGCTGTGTGCTTCTGTGTTGGCTCTGATTTCCTGAATCGCAGTTTGGAAGAAGAGATTGAGCGAGTGAAAGGTCTAGTTGACGTGGCCGTTGCTTTAGGAGCCAAGTGTATACGTCATGATGCCACGCCCGGATATCCTGCAACAGTTAAGACCGGCAGAAGCTTTGATGCAGTGCTTCCGATATTAGCAAAGGCTTATCGTTCGGTTACAGAATACGCGAAGACGAAGGGGCTTAAAACCTGCATAGAAAATCACGGCTATTTTGCCCAGGATCCTGACCGCGTTGAAAAGCTGATCAATGCTGTGGAAAATGATAATTTCGGCGCATTGGTAGATATCGGGAACTTTGCTTGCGCAGATGCAGATCATGCCTATGCGGTCGGTGTCATGGCGCCTTATGCATTTCATGCACATGCTAAAGATTTTCATAAAAAGTCTGGAACAGATGTTGCACCGGGAGAAGGCTGGTTTTCTTCCCGCGGTTGTAATTATCTGCGCGGCGCTATTATTGGGCATGGGAACGTTCCGGTTCAACAATGCATCAATATTTTGAAGCGTGCCGGCTATGATGAATATCTGATGATTGAATTTGAAGGAATGGAAGATCCCCTTAAGGGGATCAGAATCGGTGCAGAGAATCTTCGCCGGTTCCTGAACGATTGATCTGTTTAAGTAGACATTTCGGAGCGGGGCAAAGAGAAAGCTTCGCTCCGTTTTGTTAAAAGGATGAGATATGGTTCAACAAAAGCGAACAGAAAAAGAAAAATTAAAAAAAGTGCTTCTCTTCTTTCTGCTGATGTTTCTTGCAGCTGCTCTGCTTGCGGGAATTCTCGGCATTATCAATTACGCTTTAACAAAAGATAATGAGAAGCAAGCCGCGCTTCCCATCGATGCTTTCTATGAGGCGAATTACGAAGAGAATATTTTTGAAAATTCGGCATTTATGCGGCTGGATCATTCCGTTTTTTATTTAGAATATGGCTCCGGAGAATCCTTGACAGAGGAAAATTATACTTCGATCGGTGTGGCATCCTCCTTTTTTTACACCTACTTCCAAGCTATTATCTGCGGTGACTGTGAAACGTATCGTTCCTTGCTGACAGAACAGTATATCAAAAACTATAATCCACCGGAACAATTTACCATGCAGATGCTGTATGATATCGAGGTTGATCGCATACAGAATACAGAATCAACTACATATCAAGGGCAAACTGTTATGGTATACTATTTTTCGGTAAAGTATAAAATCTTTCAGAATAATGGAACATTCAGAAATGACGTTGGCAGTAATACTTCCACAACGCAATATTATGAGTTATATGTGATCGATAATCAGATTTATTTGAATGCAGTTTCGAATAAATCTGTGATTTCTGCCACTCGATAAGAAAATGAAGGCATACAAAAAATAAAAAGGCGGACTGGAAAAAAATGTGCAATTTTCAATCGAAATGCTCTTGACAATTCCGCTTGAACATGGTATAATAATAAACGTTGACAAGTACGTCACATGCGCCTTTAGCCCAGCTGGATAGAGCGTTTGGCTACGAACCAAAAGGCCGGGGGTTCGAATCCCTCAAGGCGCGCCAATGATCTAAATCCGGTTGTAAGACACTCTTGGATTTAGATCTTTTTTCTTTTCAACCGGAGGGTATCATGTGGAGTGAGAAAGACGCGCTAGTATTAATTAAAACCTATTTTCGTAAGGAAGAAGTTTGCCTTT
The DNA here is from genome assembly GCA_964549435.1 of uncultured Ruminococcus sp. Lineage (GTDB taxonomy): Bacteria > Bacillota > Clostridia > Oscillospirales > CAG-382 > Coliplasma. The sequence goes on along the minus strand of CAZJVB010000004.1, from coordinate 54,647 downwards.
TTGTGCAGCGTGTGCCCCGGTTCTATGCCATTTCAAAAGGTTTATTGTTTGTCTTTTCTGTGTTTGCTACTCTGTGTCTGTATGTTTTTCAGCGGTTGCTCCCGTCCGGGACCGTAATACTTTTTCTTTTGGTTGACGTTCTGTTGTTCTATGATTTTAGTTTGAATGTTCTTTTTCAAAATTATATTGTAGTATCACAATACTCGATTTATCGGTACAGAAAACTTTTGACAGTGCGGATTGATGAGTGGGAATGGCCGGATGTCAATAAAGCTTCTTTAAGAGTTTGGCGCTTTATGCCCGGTTTTGCAACGTTCTCTTTGCGAATGAGGGCAGTTCCTTTACGGGAAGCTTCGCCGATTAAAAATCTTTTAATCCGGAAAAATCTTTATAGACATCTTGAAACTGTAGATTTTCGAGAGCTTTCTTTGAGGCAACCGCGCTCCTTAAGAATAGCTGTCCGAAATCATACGGAACTGCGCCGGATTATGGAAACGTTAAAGAAAACAGAGGGTTTTTTATATCATATACCAAGGGGGAATTTTGGCCATGCTGAGTGAAAAGAAACGGATGAATGCCTTGCATACAAAGGCGTATTTGCGGAAAAAAGAGGTGATTTGGAAGCAATTTGATCCTTCCTTTCCAACCGATCATGCATTTTGTGTATTTTGTTGGTCTCAAATTAGTTGTATGGAGGAAGATATCCATAATGGATATTTTGAACCGATTAGCGAGAGTTGGATTTGCAATAGCTGCTTTTCAGAATATCAGGATTTTTTTGCATGGGTTGTGCAAACACCATCACTTTTGTCTGAACAAGAATCTTTAAGTGCAACTGAAATTCCATTGCTTTGATGACGGTTGAAGCGCTTCCATTGGAATGGTGTTTAGTTTGTTGACGGCAGGGAAGCGGTCCCTGCCGTCATTTTGTACTATATCTATATTTACATTCGTTTAACAACGTCAAAAATTCTAGCATAAAATGTACTGTACTCGCTATTGCGGGATCTTTGACCAGGAGGAATGTGAATGGCACAGTTCACCAACCAAGCACAGTTATCTTATTTAACTGCGCAGCTGAATTCAAATTTAGCGGTCGGTGAGATTCAATCGACCTTAACGATGACGAAAACAGCTCTTACTGACACGTATGCAGACGGGGATACCATTGTATATGTCATTACAATTTCCAATGCGAGCAACAGTGCAGTTTCCGGCTTAACGTTAACAGATAATTTAGGCGCATATACCTTTTCGACAGAAACACTATATCCATTGACGTATCAGACGGGTTCTGTTCAATATTTTCTGAATGGATTGTTGCAAAATGCTCCGGCAGTATCTCAGACGCAGCCGTTGACAGTAACCGGAATACAGATACCGGCAAATGGTACTGCTATGCTGTTATATAATGCGACAGTTAACCAGTATGCGCCGCTCTCTGTCAATTCGCAAATCAGAAATATTGCAACGCTTTATACCCGCGCTTGCGGAGAAACTGTAACGGCAACAGAGACGATTTTTGCAGCGAGCGGACCTTCTCTCGTAATTGCTAAATCAATGGTTCCGGTTCCTGTTGTGGAGAACGGAACGCTGACTTATACGTTCGTGATCCTCAATACCGGAAATACTGCTGCAGACGCTGGGGATCAGGTTACCATCAGCGATCTTTTTTCACCTATATTAAGAAATATTACGGTCTCTCTGAATGGAGCACATTGGACTTCTCCAGCACAGTACACCTATAATGAGGCAACCGGTCAGTTTCACACGGTACCGGGACAAATTTTGGTGCCGGCTGCAACCTATGTACAGAATCCGGATACCGGTGTCTGGAGTATGACGCCTGGAAGCGTCACTCTGTTAGTTTCCGGTACGATCTAGATCTAAACAGGCATAGGAGTCATTCTAAAATCAAAAACGGCAAAAAGTCTCTTAAGGAAGTTTTTTGTAAAATTATGGCGCAGCACCGGATTTGGTAGCTACGCCATTTTTCTTTGGATTGGGAACTGTATAGACGGTTTCCGTGCTTGTCATATCATGAGAGAACACCCCTTCTATGTTGCTTGGTTATATAGCGCAGAATTTAATTATAAATTTTACCCATTTAGCTGCTTCTTAATGACTGTGCCGTTTAAAGGAGATTTTATTCTTTTTTGAAAAGCTTATTTTCTGCCATTCTCGCCGCAGTCTCGATCAGTCGCTCGCAGGGACGGTTGTTGTAAAATTCCGGTGTCCGTACAGTCGGTTCCGGTGCATCGGATGCAGTTCCGCCGAGCAACTCCCGACAAATGATAGAACCGTTTTGCCTGCGAAACTCATTGGCGAGCTCCTGTACCAGACGATAATGTGTTGCTTTTACTGTACCAGTCTCCGGTTCGGCATAACCGGCTTTCATGCCGCAAACCATCAGCATGCCGCTGACGGCTCCACATACTTCACGCAAGCGACCTATGCCGCCGCCGAACGAGCAGGAAATCCGCATAGCAGTTTCGAAATCCATACCAAGGGTTTCGGCGAAGGCACCTAATACCGACTGGGAACAGTTATATCCTTGGCGGAAAAGAAAGCAAGCTTTTTCAGAAGGACTTCCAATGATAAACTGCATACCGGCGGAGAGCGAATGCAGGCGGCAGCCGATAGTAGTTTTCAGAAATTTATATGGCTCATGGCCAGTGCAATGACCTGTATAATATGCTAGAGGGAGAGAGGACAAAGTATCTGCCACGTTTTGTAAATCTGTCAGATCATTTTTATCCTGCAAATGAAATCCGCCGACTAAATAGGTAGCTCCTCGTCTGACGGCTTCTTTGGCAATAAGATCAATTCCACGGTGTGCGCATCCGGTAAAAAGCGCGTGAATTTCCCCTTCTGATATCAAAAGATACTGCTCGTGTTCGAAAATATCAGGCAAAAGGTCGTCTGATTTTCGTTCGGAAAGAGCGGATGGTTTTCCTTTCGGCAGGGCGGCGGCCGGAAGAATGGTCACCTCTTCGTCTAATTGTGTTTCTTGGGAAAGAAAATGAAAGCGATCGCGGTATTTTAACAGAGCGGGATGTAATCCGATGTAACGGTTCCCATGATAAAAAGCACCGAACGCTTCTTTTCGAAGGAAAACAGGTGCCGTTGTATTTTTGGCCAAAAAAGTCTCAAGTCCGCCGCCGTGATCGTAATGTCCGTGGGAAAGAATCATCAAATCAACATCTTCAAGGTTTACACCAAGACGATTTGCATTCCGTATAAAAAGATCGCTTTGTCCGGCATCAAATAAAATTAGATGTTTTGTGGTTTTGATGAGAAGAGAGAGCCCGTGCTCTGCTTCAAACGGCGCTTTCCATGCAGTATCTTCACATAAAACGCGAACAATCATGTGGATCCCTCCTAAAAATAGTTTATCACATTCGCGCTTGCCTGTCAAGGGAAAAGCGAATTTGCGTTGTTTGCTGAAAAACAGGAGGATTTTTCTTGCATTTTGACTTGTCATATGTTAAAATAAATATAAAAATAAAATTGTAGAGTTGTCTTTGGTTTTGAAAGGAAATATGCGAGGATGAAAAAAACGATTCCTTTGCTGTTGCTATTTGTATTGCTTTTTTTATGCCTCTCCTCCTGTTCTAAGGAGACTGAGGAGAGCCTTTCATCGGCTTCCAATGATATAGATTCCTCCGGGTGCATGATCACCTCTACTCCTTTGGATTGCAGTGCGCTTGAAGCATTGATGCGTTGCCAAGCGGTAACCGAAGAAGCTACTTCGTTTTCTGCTGCATTAGAAGGTACCTGTGATACGCAGGTTTTATTCTTCAATTATCGCCAGTCGCTGCGTTCCGAGCGCTTTGTAAATTCTGAAGCTATGTTCAGTCAAAGTATCAGTACAAGTTCGTTGGTTCGTGTGGGTGTACAACAGTTTTTTCAAGACGATATTATACTTGTCCGGAGTGGGGAAGTGCACTCTATGGAGGAAGTTGTTTGGGAGGAACGTCCTGTTTCTGTAACGCCGGAAAGCTACCAGTTGGCATATGGAAACACTCCGCATGTCCTTTCAAACTATCGTTTGGAGGAAGCTACCATTCTCTCTGCTAATTTTACTGCTCACAGCGAACAAACATATACATTTGTATATGAATTAGATCCTGTGAAATCGACGGAAGCCTATGCAAGGCAGATACAGACGATGGGCGGACTGGATACTCTTCCTATATTTCAATCCATAACGATGACAGTAACAATGGATGAAGCGTTTCGTCCTTTGAGCGTTCGATATCAGGAGGTTTATGATATCTCTATTCAGATTCTCGGCAATACAACCTGCAAAACAGATTATACTGAAGTATTTTCTGATTTTGAGGCTTCTGTTACCCTTCCCGAACAAACTTTTTTTACATCCTTTTTGAAAGAAGAAATAACGCAGAATTATCCAGAAATCTCAAGTGGATATACGTTTTTATTTTCGCTGCTTGGAAACAGTAATTCCTATAATCTGACTGTCGTAACTTCGGAACAGACATTTCCTTTTCATTTGTCATTGGATGCTTACTCAAACTCTGTCTTACTGCATGCAACCGATTTTGATTTTCTGTATTTAGATAATCGATATTACTTTTCGGCGGGAAACGCACGTGTTTACACGGATGCTGAAGCATTCAATGAGCAGATTCTCCCTCTTACTTCGCTCTCTTCCGCTGTTTTAAGCGCGCAAGGTGGATCTTCTATTTTGGATTTGCTTTCTAAACTGAACATCACAACCGAAAACGGAGTATTGGTTTTAAAAGCAGAAGACGAATCAATGTCGTTTTCGGCGAGCGTCGATATGCAAAGTATGTCGTTACTATCCGCAGAACTAAATGTTTCTGTTTTCGGCTCTCTCTGTCAAATTTTGTTGGAAAAGTCTCCTTTGCGGGCGACTCTTCCGGATTTACAGGGATATCAGGATATTACTTCCTCTGTTTCGGCATTTTCTCTGATCGGTAAGTTGGCAAATGGTGATCATTTTGATTACGGTTTGGATGTTTCAGGAGACTTCTCCTTTTCAGCAAAACTGACGGTTTCTCTTTCCGAATCTTCAATTTCTATGATTTCCTCTTCTTCAGCTTTTCCGCTGTCTGTTTATTATACGCAAGACACTGTGTCGGCGCTTTGGGATGAGATTTCTATTTCCGGGGAGCTTTCTGATTTCATTGAGCTTTTATCATTATTTTCTGGTGATAAAACCGTATCGCCGGATAGAAAGATTTCCTCTGTTTTAGCAGAACCGGGGAAGCTTCGTATATGTTTTGACGGCGATTCTTCTGCGGAATTGACATTTGCCGGATCGTATATACTTTTTACAACAGAAGCATTTTCTGTTCGCTTAACTTCGCAGGACAGCAACGGCGAACCGGCAGCTAAGGCTCCGGAAACACCGATTCAACTTCCGGTTTCCCAATTGAAAACGTTTTTGTTAGGGTCCATTTATCCGGAACTGTTTACATCCGGAACAATTGTATGTAATATAGAAGCGCAGCATGGCGATAATCAATCCTATTTTGAGTTGTGCATAGCGACTGCACCGAAACTGTCCTTCGGCTTGACAACCGTATGGAACGATTTAAAAACTGATTTCATTTATACAGATGAAACGTATTATCTTTCCAACTCGGTTATAAACGCTTTTTTGGATGCAGATCAGTTGCATACCGTTTCCGATCGGTTACTTGCTCTTTTCGGCGAACAGATGGCGTTTCCGATTTTTCAGGCAAACGATCTTTCAATTACTTCTGTTTCTTGCGATGCGGAACAACTATCCGTTTCCTTCGGCAACTTAGCGGTGATTTTTGGCAAAACATCGTTTCGTCTTTCTGGTGATAGATGGGAGATTACCGGTTCCGGTTTTTCCTGTTCTCCGGAGGCTGTTTCGTTCGCATATCCGGATAAACAGAACTGTGTGGATTTATATGCGCTAACAGAGCGGCTGGAGTCTCTAAAGCAACAGACATATTTTTCTTTTACTGGTGGTTTTTCCAACGCGGATCTGTCAGCATCCGTATCGCGCTTGGATTTCAAAATGGGAACTGATGGGAAACCAAGCGCTGCTGCTTTAGATGTTTCTTTGAATGGACTGGATACGCACCGTTATCAGGTAATTTATGATGGAGAATCTATTTATTTTGACGCTGGCGGCACCAAGCTATTCTGTCTTGCGGATCGACTTATAGCGCCTTTATCACAGATCAGCAAAAAAGAGACCGTCTCATTTCTTTCTCTTACCGATTTATATTCTATCACCTACCAAAAGGATGTTCTGACGTTGGAGACTACAGATGCGCTGCTCAGCATTACTTGGGAAGAAGATGAGATTTCACAGCTTCTTTATGCTTCAAAGGCGAAGAAATTGCTGTTAAAAAAAGCCGTCTATACTCCAATTCTTTCTCCCTCCATGGACGGGTATGCGGATATTTCTCCAATCGGAGATTTATTAGCAGCAGTGTATGCTACCGCAGATTCCGGAAGTTTTTCATTCTCCGGACAAATAGATCTGCAGGCGCTGTCTATGTCTTTAAGTGGTATAAAAGCGGAAGGCGCATTTGTTCATTCCAAAACCGGATGGGATGGATACTTATCAATCGATGTGCCCTTTCTTTACGGAATGACTTCTGCAGATATTTCCATGGCACAAGGCTTCCGAATTCTGCACTCCTGCTCAATTCATACAGATATTTATCTGCAAAATGGAAACTTGTATTTGCAACGTATAATTCAGGCGCAATACGGACTGTTCCAATCGAAAACCATCACCATGACGGCAACTGCTTATCAGTCTGTTGAAGAATTCCTTTGTTCGCCTGCAGAAGTGATTTCTTTTGCCTGTAATTTAGAAGACAACATTTCGAAAAGAATAATGAGTAAAAGTGAACAGGATCCGGCGGAATTCAGTCTGCTGAAGCGGTTTTCCTGCGAGGGAGATCGGTATGTGATGGAACTGAACCCTGACGCCATTCTTCCCGCCGCAGACAGTCTTTCGGTTTCTTTAGAAACGGATGGTACTTACTTAACGGGCGCAGAGGCTTCGTGTTCTTTGTCCATACTTTCCATTATAGCTTCTGGAACGTTCACGGAACATGGTCAGGTCGATTTATTCACTTTGCCGCAGGATTTTTCAGCCTATCCGCTTCTGCACAGTTAATCGGGTGCAACATATTCTGTAGGTAGGGGAGAGAACATACTTTTTAAGCGGCGATATCGCTGCACTCCCTGTAGCTATATGAGGTTCGATAAAAAACATTTGACTTTTCTGTTGATTCATGATAGTATAGAAGTGATTTACAATGATAAGATTTTTTCAAAGGAATGAGGAAGAAATGTCAGAAAAAAAGAAGGTTTTTACCGGTGCGGGAGTTGCTTTGATTACACCGTTTCTGCATGGAAGGGTAGATTATAAAGCTCTTGCAGCCATCCTGGAACAGCAGATTGCAGGAAACACGGATGCGATTATTGTTTGCGGAACTACCGCAGAAGCTGCAACCCTGTCAGATCAGGAGCATAAGGACATTATCTCTTTTTGTGTAGAAAAGGTGAATCATCGGGTTCCTGTAATAGCTGGGACCGGTTCTAACCATACCGATTACGCAGTAGAACTCACTCGTTTTGCGAAGGATATTGGCGCAGATGCGGTTTTATTGGTAACGCCTTATTATAACAAAGCGAGTCAAAAGAGCCTAGTTCGGCATTTCATGACGATTGCCGACGCGGCGGATATTCCCAATATCCTTTATAATGTTCCTTCCAGAACCGGACTGAATATTTCCATCGGGGCATATAAAGAACTTGCCAAGCATCCGAATATTGTAGCATCAAAAGAAGCTAGCGGGAATCTTTCTTCCATTTTGCAGGTCATGGAGGCTTGTGAAGATCAATTGGCAATTTACAGCGGCAATGATGATCAGATTGTCCCGCTAATGGCAATGGGTGCAATTGGTGTTATTTCCGTGCTTTCCAATGTCATGCCTAAAGAAACACACGAAATAGCACGCCTTTGTTTGGAAGGAGATTTTCGTGAAGCAGCCAAGCTGCAATTGAAGTATCTTCCGTTAATAAATGGTCTTTTTATGCAGGTGAATCCGATTCCGGTTAAAACGGCGATGGCGAAGATGGGATTCTGCTCCAGTGAAATGCGATTGCCACTTTGTGAGATGGACGAAGAGGACAATGAAAAGCTTTACGCTTTGATGCGGAGTGAAAAGTTGATCTGAAGTACGACAGGAGGTATAAGCATGACGGATATTATTTTAAACGGCGCTTGTGGCAGAATGGGAAAGGCAATAGCGGAGGCTTCTGCCTCTTGCGGCACCCGTATTGTTGCAGGCGTCGATCCTTTTAGTAAAAGCTGTGATTTTCCTCTTTACGAACGGTTGGAGGATGTAACCGAATGTGCGGATGTGTTGGTCGATTTCACCGTACACACCGCTACTCCGCAATTGATTCATTTTGCAGAGACAACTGGTACGCCTTTGGTAATCGCAACGACAGGACATACACCGGAGGAGTTGGAGGAACTGCATCGGCTTTCAAAAAAAGTTGCGGTTTTTCACTCCGGAAATATGTCTGTCGGAATTCACTTGCTAATCTCCCTTTGCCGGGAAGTGACGTCGATGCTTGGCAGCAAAGCGGATATTGAAATCATTGAAAAACATCACAATCAAAAGCTGGATGCGCCAAGCGGTACAGCTCTTATGATTGCTCAGGCGATTCGTGAGATGCTTCCGAATGAAACAGAGCTTGTTTATGATCGTGTAGGACGTCGTTCGGTACGCCCTTCCTCTGAAATTGGCATCAGTTCTGTTCGTGGCGGAAATATTGTCGGGGATCATGAGGTCATGTTTTGTATCGGAAGTGAAGTCATTACGATCAAGCATACTGCGATCGGTCGTTCTCTTTTTGCGGAGGGAGCACTTCGCGCTGCGGAATTTTTGAAGGGCAAGCAGCAGGGGCTGTATACGATGGAGGATTTGCTTCGCGAAGCAATGGAAAGACCCGCTGCAAAAGTCTGAAAACGGAAAGGGGGAGTCAGAATGCAATTGCGATTTACTAAAATGCAGGGCTGCGGCAATGATTATATCTATATATCAACCTTTGATCAGAAAATCAAGGAGTATGCCGATTTGGTAAAAAGACTGTCCGAACGTCACTTTGGAATTGGCGGAGATGGCGTGATTTTTGTTTGTCCATCTGAAACCGCAGATGCTCAAATGCGCATGTTTAATGAAGACGGCAGTGAAGGTAAGATGTGTGGCAACGGTATTCGGTGCGTTGCAAAATTTCTATACGATGAGAAAATCGTTTCTAAAGATACGGTGATTATCGATACGCTTTCTGGAAAGAAAGAAGTTAAACTGCAGTTTGAAGGAAAAAAGGTGATTGGCGCATCCGTTGATATGGGAAAAGCAAACTTTGACCCTTGCCAAATTCCAGTATTGGTAGATAAAAATAGGGTCGTCGGGTATCCGATGAATATTTCCGGTCAAAATTATGCTGTTACTTGCGTAAGCATTGGAAATCCGCACTGTGTTCTTTTCGTAGAGCATCCTGATTCTCTAGACCTTCCCTCCATTGGACCAGCATTTGAGACCAACGAATTATTTCCGGAACGTATCAATACAGAATTTGTAAAAGTGTGGAATAAGAATCATTTGCAACTGCGCGTTTGGGAACGAGGAAGTGGGGAAACGCTTGCTTGCGGCACCGGTGCCTGTGCAGCAGTTGCCGCCGCAACTGAAAACGGCTATTGTTCAAGGGGGGAACCAGTCGTGGTTTCTCTGCGGGGCGGCGACTTGCAGATACTGTATGATGATGAACATATTCTGATGCAGGGACCGGCTGTTACGGTATTTCAAGGTGTTTGTGAAGTCGAAGATTATTAAGGAAGGATGATAAAATATAATGAAATTAAATCAGAATTTTCAAAATCTCCAGGATAGCTACCTGTTTGCGACCATTGCTAAGAGGCTTTCGGCATACCTCGCCTCGCATCCGGAAGCGCCTGTCATTAAAATGGGAATCGGAGATGTTACGTTACCTCTGCCACAGGTTTGCGTACAGGCAATGGAAGATGCCAGCAAAGAAATGGGTGTTCAAGAAACATTTAAAGGATATGGAGACTATGAAGGATATTTATTTCTGCGCGAAGCCGTTCAAGGATATTATCGTGGATTCGGTGTTGATCTAAAGATCGGTGATATATTTATCTCTGACGGTGCGAAAAACGATATTGCCAATTTGTTGGATTTATTCGGGCAGGAGAATACTGTTCTTGTTCCAGACCCTGTTTATCCGGTTTATGTAGATACAAATATTATGGCAGGCAGAAAAGTACTGTATATTGATGGTAATGCAGAAAATGGCTTTACACCTTTGCCAGATGAGTCGGTTCAAGCAGATATGATTTATATCTGCTCTCCGAACAACCCTACCGGAGCCGTATATACGAAGGAAGCTTTGAAACAGTGGGTGGAGTATGCTAACGCAAGGGATGCTCTGATCCTCTTTGACGCTGCGTATGAAGCATTCATTGAAGATCCCTCTTATCCGCATTCCATTTTTGAGATTGATGGCGCACGAAATTGTTCCATTGAAATCTGCTCATTATCCAAGACGGCTGGTTTTACAGGAACGCGTTGCGGATACACCATTATTCCCGAAGAGTTATATAGGGATGGGCAATCTCTTAATAAACTTTGGATGCGGCGGCAGTCTACAAAACATAACGGAGTCTCTTATATTGTGCAGCGCGGAGCCGCGGCGGTTTTCACGCAGCAGGGACTGGCTCAATGCAAAGAAAATATTTTATATTATAAGGCGAATACCAAAATTCTTGCGGATGTGTTAGACGAAAAGGGGATCTTCTATACCGGCGGAAAGAATTCTCCGTATGTATGGCTGAAAGCCCCGAAAGATCAAAAAAGCTGGGAATTTTTTGATTTTCTTTTGAACGAATTGCACATTGTTGGAACACCAGGAAGCGGATTCGGTAGAAATGGCGAAGGCTATTTGCGTCTCACTGGCTTCGGCAGTAGGGAAAATACTGAAATTGCAGCGGAGCGTTTGCGCAGAAATCTTTAATTTGCATTAGGATTGATTTTTTATTTCAAAAAATCGAATATAGGTGCTTGAATCAAGGGCTCTTTCATTCAAAATTCGAAAAAATGAAATTTTCGAAATGAAAGGTTGCATTTTTGTGTTGACAGGTCCGCTTTCTTATGCTATACTGTTTTTATACGGACTTCTTGATTCGTATAGCAGGGAAAGGATGGTACTTATGTCGGAACATCGTATGGATCTCCAAACGCTTTCTTCCAGTATGCGTAAAAATGAGCCGTTTGAGGAATCCCTATACGTCAAATATGGAGTAAAGCGCGGTCTTCGTAATCAGGACGGTACCGGCGTTGTCGCGGGCATTACCCGTATCAGTAATGTCCACGGATATGTCATCAATGAATACGAGCGAGTGCCCTGCGAGGGAGAACTTCGTTATCGCGGAATCAGTGTTGAAGATATCATTGGAGGTTGCATTGCCGATGACCGTTTCGGATTTGAGGAAACGGTCTGGTTACTGTTGTTTGGACACCTTCCGACAGAGGAAGAGGTAACTTCATTTAACGCCGTGATGGAAGAGTATCGTGAGCTGCCGCATGATTTCATTGAAGATATGATCATGAAGGCCGCGAGCCCGAATATCATGAATAAGATGGCACGCAGTGTGCTTGCTCTTTACAGCTATGATGATAATGCAGATAATATTTCCATGCAGAACGTTCTGCGTCAGTCGCTTTCCATCATTGCCAAATTGCCAAGTATTATGGTGGCTGGTTATCAGGCTAAGCGTCGCGTCTATGATAATGACAGCTATTTTATTCATTCTCCATATCAAGGTGTCAGCACCGCAGAAAATATTCTATCCATGCTTCGAATTGATAGAAACTACACCCGTGAAGAAGCATTGCTTTTGGATAAATGTTTGATCCTTCATGCGGAGCATGGCGGCGGGAATAATTCTACATTTTCCGTTCGGCTATTGACATCCTCCGGCACGGACACCTATTCAGCGGTTGCAGCGGGTATTGGCTCTTTGAAGGGACCGCGTCACGGCGGTGCTAATATTAATGTAATCAACATGTTGGATTGCATGAAGGAACATATTCGGGACTCGTTTGATGATGAGGAGATTACTGCCTTTTTGCAGAAACTACTTCGAAAAGAAGTGGGAGACCGGAGTGGATTGATCTATGGTATGGGGCACGCTGTTTATACCAAGAGCGATCCGAGAGCTAAGATTCTGAAAGCAAATGCGGAAAAGATGGCAATGGAAAAGGGATATGAAGTAGACTTCCGATTATTGGATGCAGTAGAGAGACTTTCACCGGCAGTTATGTCTGGAAAGCGAAATATCAATACCATTTGCGCTAATGTGGATTTATATTCGGGACTTATCTATCGGATGTTATCTATCCCCTCAGAAATGTTCACGCCGCTGTTTGCCGTTTCTCGGACGGCTGGCTGGTGTGCGCACCGCATGGAGGAGTTGGCGACCTGCCGAAAAATTATCCGGCCGGCATACCGGGCCAATTTAGATCAATTACCGTATGTACCGCTTGCTGAACGAAAGGAAAAATAAAATATGGGTTATACACTTGCACAAAAAATTATCAATGCACATTTGGTAGAAGGAGAACCGATTGTAGGACAGGAAATCGGTCTGCGGATCGATCAAACCCTAACGCAGGATGCAACCGGTACTATGGCATATCTTGAGTTTGAGGCGATGGGAATTCCCCGAGTAAAAACAGAGCTTTCTGTTGCCTATATAGACCATAATACACTGCAAAGCGGCTTTGAAAATGCAGATGATCATCGTTACATCCAATCGATTGCCAAAAAACATGGTCTGTATTTTTCTCGTCCCGGAAATGGTATTTGTCATCAGGTTCATTTGGAACGATTCGGCATTCCCGGCAAGACACTGATCGGCTCGGATAGTCATACACCGACCGGCGGTGGAATCGGTATGCTGGCATTTGGCGCCGGCGGTTTGGACGTCGCCGTTGCAATGGGTGGCGGTACATATTATATCAATACACCGAAAATGCTGCGCGTCAATTTGGAAGGGAAGTTACCGGATTGGGTATCCGCCAAAGATATCATCCTAGAGGTCTTGCGTATCCTCTCTGTAAAAGGAGGGGTTGGAAAGATCGTGGAGTATGCGGGAGATGGCGTGCAGACATTGTCTGTTCCGGAACGCGCTACCATAACAAATATGGGAGCGGAATTAGGCGCTTCGACTTCTATTTTTCCGTCCGATGAAATCACGCGCGCCTTTCTGAAAGCGCAGGGAAGGGAAAAAGATTGGATTCCGCTGGCCGCTGATCCGGATGCGGTATACGATGAGGAGATTACGATCAATCTTTCAAATTTACAACCCTCCGCTGCATGTCCGCATAGTCCGGATCGCGTTAAGACGGTCGGTGAAATCGGTCCAATGCGGGTTGATCAAGTCTGCATTGGGTCCTGCACCAATTCCTCTTTTGCAGATATGTTGAAGGTTGCTTCCATTCTAAAAGGAAAAGCGGTCGCAGAGCACGTCAGTCTTTCCATTGCCCCCGGTTCTAAACAGGTCTTTAATATGTTGGCAGCTTGTGGAGCGCTTTCTGACATCATCTCTGCCGGTGCACGCGTATTAGAATGCGCTTGCGGTCCCTGCATCGGTATGGGACAGTCTCCCAATAGCGCCGGTATTTCTCTCCGGACGTTCAATCGAAACTTTGAGGGTAGAAGCGGAACCAAGGATGCACAGATTTACCTAGTCAGTCCGGAAACGGCGGCTTATTCTGCATTAAAAGGCGTTCTTTCCGATCCACGGGAATTGGGGAAACAGCCAGCATTCCCTATGCCGGAGCAATTTCTGCTGAATGACAATATGATTATATCGCCCGCGCCGGAGGAAGAGGCAGATACGTTGGAAATTCTGCGTGGACCGAATATCAAGCCGTTTCCAACCAGTTTGCCACTCGCAGAGGATATTCGATGTGAATGCACGCTGAAGGTTGGTGATAATATCACTACCGATCATATTATGCCGGCGGGCGCAAAGATTTTGCCGTACCGCTCCAATATTCCTTACCTCTCTAAATTTTGCTTTGCAGTCTGCGATGAAACATTTGCGGAACGCTCAATGGAAAAGGGCAGCGGCATCGTTGTTGGTGGTGAAAACTATGGACAGGGCTCCTCGCGTGAACATGCGGCTTTAGTACCGTTGTACCTTGGTGTGAAGGCAGTAATTGCGAAGTCTTTTGCTCGTATTCATGCAGCAAACTTGATCAATGCAGGGATTCTGCCATTGGTGTTTTCTAATCCGACAGATTATGAAAAAATAACGCAGGGAGATATGCTCTGTCTTGCCGGTGTGCGCGAAGCTATCCGAAACGGAAATCTCATTGAATTGGAGAATTTGACCATCGGTGAAAAGATTGTGCTGCAGGCAACTCTTTCTGAACGTCAGCGTTGCATTTTACTGGCGGGTGGATTGCTGAATTATACGAGGGGAGAATGAAGCGAGATGGATAAGATTCAAATGAAAACGCCGCTTGTCGAGATGGACGGCGATGAAATGACACGTGTGATTTGGGAACAAATCAAAAATATTCTGCTACTCCCTTATATTGATTTGAAAACAGAATATTATGATCTTGGCTTGGAGCATCGTAACGAAACTGACGATCAAGTTACAGTAGACTCCGCTTTGGCAACTAAAAAGTACGGTGTTGCAGTAAAGTGCGCTACAATTACGCCGAATGCCGCTCGTATGTCTGAATATCATTTGAAGCAGATGTGGAAAAGTCCGAACGGAACCATTCGTGCACTGTTAGACGGCACAGTCTTCCGTACACCGATTGTGGTAAAGGGGATTGATCCCTATGTAAAATCTTGGAAGAAGCCGATTGCTATTGCAAGACATGCATATGGAGACGTTTATAAGGCTTCTGAGGTAAAGGTTCCCGCTGGCTCAAAGGCAGAAATATTGGTTACCGATAGCGAGGGTAAAGAAACCAAAACTTCTATACATCATTTTCAGACTGCCGGTATTGTACAAGGAATGCATAATATTGAGCAAAGCATTGCGTCGTTTGCACGCTCTTGCTTTCAGTTTGCACTGGAAAAACGAATGGACCTTTGGTTCTCTACTAAAGATACCATTAGTAAAGTATACGACCATACCTTTAAGGATATCTTTTCGGAAATTTATGAAAAAGAATACCAAGAACGGTTTGAGCAGCGCGGAATCACCTATTTTTACACATTGATTGATGATGCCGTTGCAAGGGTAATTCGTTCGGATGGCGGCTTTATATGGGCGTGCAAAAACTATGATGGTGACGTGATGTCTGATATGCTGGCGACCGGTTTTGGTTCTTTGGCGATGATGACATCTGTTTTGGTATCTCCAGATGGTATTTATGAATACGAGGCCGCCCATGGAACGGTACAACGCCATTACTATAAGTATCTCGCAGGCGAGGAAACCTCAACTAACTCAATTGCTACTATTTTTGCGTGGAGCGGTGCGTTAAGAAAACGCGGAGAGCTGGATGGCATCTCGGAGCTTTGCGCGTTTGCCGATCGTTTAGAAAAGGCTTCGCTGGATACCATTGAAAGCGGGGTGATGACCAAGGATCTTTATTTGATTTCTTCCTTGGAAAAGAAGCAGGCGGTGAACACTACGGAGTTTTTAAGAGCAATTGCCGATAGGCTTTAACATACAAAAACCGCTATCCAACCGGTGAAGTGATAAAATAATGGTAGGCACTTTCGTGCCTACCATTATTTTTAAAGTTTTCTTGCCTTAAATAAAACTGAAATGGGTAACTTTTTGCTTTTCCTCGTTCTGCATTGTTTAATTCATGCCCTTAGTATCGTAAAATTTGTATGTAGGAATGATATCATATTTATCTCGAAACGATGATCCATCTTAATTTTTTAAGGAATGAATCGGAGCAGGAATCAAACCACCTCTTGCAATAAAAGCGCTCGGATCCGCTTGATTAATATGCATAATCGGCGCGTCCCCCAACAACCCTCCAAAAGAGAGCGTATCCCCTTCCTTTTTGCCGATTGCGGGAATGATACGTACAGCTGTGGTTTTGGTATTTGCAACACCGATCGACAATTCATCGGCAATCAATGCTGAGAGAACCGCCGAAGAGGTATCGCCGGGGACGGCGATCATATCCAAGCCAACAGAGCAGACTGCAGTCATCGCTTCCAATTTCTCCAACGTCAGGCATCCACTTTGTGCTGCATGAATCATTCCTTCATCTTCAGATACCGGAATGAAGGCACCGGATAGTCCCCCGACTTTGGAAGATGCCATAACACCACCCTTTTTCACTGCGTCATTCAGTAAAGCAAGTGCCGCCGTGGTGCCACAACCTCCGCAACAGGAAATACCCATCGATTCAATAATCCTTGCGACGGAATCACCGATTGCAGGCGTCGGAGCGAGGGATAGATCTACGATACCAAATGGAACGCCCAAACGTTTGCTCGCTTCTCCTGCAACCAATTGTCCCATTCGGGTAATTTTGAAAGCGGTCTTTTTTATTATCTCGGCCAGTTCTTCAAAGGATGCTTCCGGATTCTGCTGGATAGCGGCACAGACTACTCCCGGACCGGAAACGCCGACATTGATAACGCAATCACCTTCGCCGACTCCATGAAAGGCGCCTGCCATAAAAGGATTGTCATCCGGAGCGTTGGCGAATATGACAAGTTTTGCGGCACCAATGCAGTCGTGGGATTGGGTAAGCTCGGCAGTCTGGCGAATAATCGTTCCCATGCGGGCAATGACATCCATATTCAATCCAGCTTTAGTAGATGCCGCATTTACGGAGGAGCAGACTCGATCCGTACTGGCGAGTGCCTCCGGGATCGTATTAATCAATGTCATTTCTGCTGGTGTCGCTCCCTTTTGCACCAGTGCCGTAAAACCACCGATAAAGTTAATTCCAAGCGTTTCTGCAGCGCGATCAAGCGCTTTTGCAGCTGTCAAAAAACCATCATAATCCTGTCCGGAACCAACAAGCGAAATCGGGGTTACGGAAACACGTTTATTGACAATGGGAATGCCAAACTCTTTCTCTAACGCCTCTCCAGTTTCAACCAGATGTTCTGCTTTTTTTGTGATTTTATCATAGATTCGATCTGCAAAGTGCGCTTTATCGCCACACGCGCAATCCAAAAGAGAAATTCCCATCGTGATCGTACGAATATCAAGATGTTCTGTATCGATCATACGAATGGTTTCAAGAATATCATCGGTATTCAGCATATATGTTCCTCTTATATACGGTGCATGGAGTTGAAAACATCCTCATGCATAGCGTGAATTTTCAGTCCGTTTTCTTTTGCGAGTGCATCCAATGAGTCTGAAAATGTGCCAAAATCAACATGCATTCGCTCTAAATCCACTAACATGATCATAGCAAAATATTCCTGCATGACTGTTTGAGAGATATCAACGATATTTGCGCTGTATTTAGTGCAAAGCGCCGATACCTTAGCGATGATCCCCATGCTATCCTTCCCGGTCACTGTCACAACGGCTTTCATACTTGTCCATCTGTTCCTTTACGTTTTACTTTTTCGAATAATATAATTATACACGTTTATCGATTAAATGCAATGTTTTTTTGCAAGTTTTAGGATAATTTCAAAATTTCATCTCCATATTGCTCTGCCTCTTCTGGATCATGCGTTACAAATAAAACAGTTTTTTCTTTATATGCAGAAAACAATGCCTGCGCACAGAGCGCTTTTGTTTCTTCATCCAGCCCGGAGAATGGCTCATCAAAGATGCCGATCCCGCCACAAAACGCCATAGCACGTCCTATAGAAACTCGTCGTTGCATGCCGCCGCTTAGTTCCTCAGGGTAACGATCAGCCTCTTCCGAAAGCGCTAACGCTTTCAGAATGAGTTTGGCATTTGCTCCGCGGTTGGCAAAAAGGATATTTTCTTGTACGGTCAGCGTCGGAATCAATCGATTCTCTTGAAAAATAATACCGGGCGCAGTCGGTGGCATATGATAAACGTGACCGTCGTCTTTTTCCAGTCCCGCTGCGATGGTAAGTAAAGTCGTTTTGCCGCAGCCAGATGGACCGAGGATGGCTGTAACCTTTCCGTTTTGAAAGGTATATGTGAATTGATCCAATACAAGTCGTTTACCATAATGTTTATCGATTTGACGAAACTCTACAGCAAAACTTTCTCCATTATCGGATACTTCTTCCGATCGTCGCAATTTAGGGCGAAACCTGACTTTTTTCAATAGCCGCACTAAAAGAGATTCCAACAGGATGCTCAATAGAACAACAACTGCTGTCCATGCGAACAATTCATCAGATTCCAAATTCTCCCGTGCGACATATATTTGTCGACCAACCGAACCGGCTGGTCGGCAGATTACTTCCGCCGCGATCCCCGCTTTCCATGCCAAACCGACGGAAGTAGAAATGCCGGAAATGAAAAAAGGGAAGATATGAGGTAATTTAACATATAAAAAAGTATCAAACGATGTTGCACAGCATTTTGCCATTTCCAACAGTTTACGGTCCAAAGATCGCTGCCCGTTCACCATATCCGACCACATGATCGGAAACACCATCAATGCGGATATCAGGATCGGCATAACGCCCCGATATCGAAAAAAAGCGAGCCACAGGAGCATAATAAACGAAACAACCGGTACGGTTTTTGCTAATGTCAAAATCGGATGAAACAGCAAATCCAACGCTTTGAGGCGCTCTGTTAAAACAGACAGCAATACGCCGACCAAACAACCGATCAAAAGACCTGCTAAAATGCGAAGTAGGGAATACAGGATATCCATCCAAAAGTCACTTGATTGAGCCAGGACAAGCAGTGCTTTAAGCGTGTGAAGCGGGGAGTCTAGATAGAGCGGCTTCCTGATGATCCAGTAGAGAATTTGCCATACCAAAAGCCAAAAGGCCGCTACCGCGACCTTAGCTACCATTTTTTTTATGAGACCTTTATTGTGCCACATAATAGAAAGATTCTGAAGGCATCGCACCGCCGATAGAGGCAGAATCATATTGGAAAAGAACACGTAGATTCTCTGTAACGATCGTTTTCATTTCTTCACCAGTAATGCAGACGAGATTGCAATTGGGAATTGCCATTTTTGCAATCGCCGCTTTCGGGACAATCTCATATGTTTCGCAAAGTGATGCCGCATCGTCTAGATTTTCAGGATCTGATACATAAGAAATGGATTCCGCATATTCCGAAAGGAATGCCTCGATCGCTTCAGGATGCTCATTTGCAAATTCCGAGCGTACGATGACACAACCCTGCGCAAGCTCAACCTTTTCGATTTTTCCGGCTTCCCCGGCTTCACGCCAGATCTGTGTCAAATTCAATGCGACTTGCAGATCGCTATTTTTTACGAGTGCCGAACTTACACTGGGTTCCGCCAATAATGCGATTTGCGCTTCACCGGATGCCACCATCGTAGCAGCCGTAGAAAACTCATCTACAAAGTTCAGATCGACCTGAATTTCATAAGCGTCACAAAGGTATTTCATTGCGTATTCCGGTGTGGCACCTTCGCCCGATGCGATGACCTCCTTGCCATCAAGCTCAGTAAAGGAGTTGATTTCCACACCATTGGTCACGATATACAAAACACCCAATGTGTTGACCGCAAGAACTTGTACTTCGTTCTCCGTTTTCTGACAGATTTTTGCTGCAAGGTTGAGTGGGCAAGCAGCAATATCTGCGCTTCCGCTGACGATAGCGGTCATGGCATCACTCGGAGTAGAGGTGATCGAAAATTGATAAGCGTTTTGCGTTTCTCCGTTTTCGTTTTTCCGCATCATCTCTGCCATACCAATCCCAGTCGGACCGGAAATTGCCAAAACATTGACATTGGTTTTTTCTATCACGTCTTCAGAGGACGCGGCAGCGCTTTCTTCCGTTGAGGAGGCAGCGGTATCCGTCGCTGAGGAGACGGAAGCAGCAGAAGACACATTCTGTACATCTTTTTGAGAGCATCCGACGAAAATCACAAGGAGCATCGAAAGCGCGAGGAATAAAAGTAAAACTTTCTTCATAGATAAATTAAATCAAACCTTTCTGAATTGATTTGCGAATTTTCCGGAGAATTGCTTGAAGCAATACCGACAAAGGAAAAGATTTTTCCAGAATCCTATTGCTTTTTCTTGTTAAGTATACTATACTATGAGCAGAAAGGATGTTGCCCATGCAACCAAATCATCAGATATTTTTAGGCATTCCACCGGATGCGCTTGAAGATCTGCTGCGTACATTACAAGCAGAGACGATATGGTATCCCAAGAGCGCGCAGTTGCTTTTACAAGGGGAAGAAAACTCCTTCATTTCCATTTTGAAGCAAGGGCAGGCACATGCGGTTCGTTATACACCGGAAGGAA
Source organism: uncultured Ruminococcus sp. (assembly GCA_964549435.1). GTDB lineage: Bacteria > Bacillota > Clostridia > Oscillospirales > CAG-382 > Coliplasma. The sequence continues at coordinate 34,157 of CAZJVB010000004.1, read as the reverse complement.
GGGAAGTGGATTACGCACTTCTACATGCAGGGGATCTTTTTGGCGATGTATTGGCGCTTTCCATAGGTCATCGGAGCCCTGTCAGTATTTATGCAGATGTAGAGTGTGCAGTTACGCGTTTTTCTTATCGATTGCTTCGGGATTCGTCCCATCCTTATGCCTTCCGTCTTCTTCAAAATCTTTCAGAAGAATTGACAAAGAAGTTTTTTCTGCAACAGCAAAGAATTCATTACCTAACACGTCCCACTCTACGTGAAAAAATACTTGCCTATCTATTTGATTGCCAAGCAGAAAGGGATGGCTCATTTTTTACGGTTCCTCTTAATCGGAGTGCATTGGCATCGTATCTCTATTGTGACAGAAGCGCACTATGCCGTGAGCTTTCTCGATTACGGCAGGAACGAATCATTGACTATCGGAAAAATCAATTTCGTCTGTTAAAAGCAAAGATATATTAATTTAGGCTCTAAACGGTTGTTTTAATAAAAAAACGATTGACTTTCCTTATGATGAATGCTATAATAAGATAATCATTTTGATTGGGGGAAATTTCATGCAAACCGCAAGAGCAATTACCACCATTATTGAGATTTCCCTAACGGGTGTTTTTTCCTTACTGTTTTTTTATCAATTTTTTTATACATTTTATGTTCTTTTCACCCGTGAAAAGGAAAAACCGCTGCTTGATAATAAAATGCATAAATTTGGTGTCATTGTATCTGCTCGTAATGAAGAACAGGTTATAGGTCAGCTTTTGGATAGCATTAAGAAACAAAATTATCCTGCCGAGTTGATTAAAATGATGGTGGTAGCGGATAACTGTACCGATCAGACTGCGCAAGTCTGCCGTGAAAGAGGCGCTTACGTTTTGGAACGGCACAATGAAGTATTGATCGGCAAAGGCTATGCTTTGGATTTTCTGTTTGCTCATTTACGAGAGCAGCAAGATGATTGCGACGCATATGTCGTTTTTGATGCAGATAATTTGATTGACGAGCAATTTCTTGCAGAAATGAACAACGGTCTTAACTGTGGTTACCTTGCTTTAACCTCTTATCGCAATTCAAAAAATTATGGCACCAATTGGATCTCTGCAGGATACTCCCTTTGGTTTTTAAGAGAAGCAAAGTATTTGAACAATGCAAGAATGCAGTTAAATACCAGCTGTGCTATTTCAGGAACCGGCTTTTGTGTGAGCCGTAAATTGATTGAAAAAAACGGCGGTTGGCCATTTCATTTGTTGACGGAGGATATGGAGTTTACGGTTAATACAATCGTAAATGGAGGGAAAATCGGTTATTGTGGAAAGGCGATTTTATATGATGAGCAGCCGGAAAAATTTTCTCAGTCTTGGCATCAGCGACTTCGTTGGGCGAAAGGATTCTATCAAGTATTCGGAAAATATGCCGGCAAACTGTTCAAAGGAATTTTTCATGGTAGCTTTGCATGTTATGACATGCTGATGACTATCCTTCCCGGTATTTTAGGTTTCGGCGTTTCGGTTCTATGTTCTTTGGTGGATACAATTTATTGGACGATTTATCCAGAAAGCAACGGTTTAATGCGCTCCGTTACCATTATGATCGTTTTTATACTGCTTTATTATCTCCTGATGTTTTTGATGGGCTTTTTGACTATGCTGACAGAGGGCGAATCGATTAAAGGATGTTCCCGTTGGCGCAAAATATGGTCTGTTTTCACCTTTCCACTTTACATGGCAACATATCTTCCGATTGGTGTAGTTGCTTTATTCAAAAAGGTCGATTGGAAACCCATTTCTCACACTGTTTCTAAGTCCATTGAAGAATTGGATCAGGATTCTGTGACAAAATAGAAAAGAGGCGCAACTCAAACGAGTCTGTGCCTTTTTGCGAAGGATGGAGAATTTTATGAACAGAAAAAAATGCCCGTTTTGTCTCGCGCTATTATTTTTTGTGCTTTTGATAGTACCTTCTGTTTCTGCAAATGCTCAAACGGACTGGTCTGCGGCGCTCAAAGTTGAACAGGTCTTTGGTAGTTTAGAAGAAGAAACCATTTCTATTCGCGTATCCGTTGAGCAGATTACCAGTGAAAGCGGAATCCTTTGTGCTTCCTTTGAGATTCATTATGATAATTCCTGTTTGGAACTAATTTCCTGGGAAAACTCCCACCCCACTAGTTGGGACTTTTCGGAAACAAAGACTTACGGCGCAGAAGACTGGACAATGAAAAAAGAGGGAGAAAATGGCACCTATTTTATGTATACTCTCCTAAATTCGGCTATGTCTGACGGTGTTAAGAAAGACGGGGAGCTCTCTACGGAGCTGCAATTTCGAGTTCTGAAAAACGGGATTTCCTCAACAGAAATCTGTATCAAAGAGATCACCTTTACGGATGAAGAGTTGACGGACAGCTGCATATTGTCGGATCAGAAGTTTGTTCTTTCCTTAGAGAGCAATAACATAGAATCTGTATCCGCGGAATCAGCAATAATAGGGGAGACATACGAAACACAAATCTCTATGCTGATTACAGTAGAAGATATCGCGGATACAGCAGGGGTTTCCTGTCTACAATTTACCCTTTCCTATGATCCGTCTGTTTTACAGTTTATTCGCTATGAGTGTCTTTTGCCGGAGGACTGGGACCTCAATACCGAATATACAGAGGATTTGACCAATTTGCGCACTGAAGAGGGAATTTTAGTATTCTGTGTCATGAATAATGAGCAAGGACATGGCGTAAAACAAAACGGCGTTCTTGGCTTCCGGGTTGAGTTTACCATTCAGGGGGCATCCTTCGATCCCTCTATGATTACGTTGAAAGATGCTCTTTTGATCAATGACCGTTTGGAGGATATAGCAGGTGGTAATTATCGGTTGTCAGTACGTTACGATCTTGACCGAACATCTTTATCTGGGGATATTTTCAGCTCCAACGACTCAGAAGGAAAACCCGTTAAAATCTTAATCGTTGTAATCGCTGCAGTTGTCATATTGGGTTCTGCCGTTTGCACCTTTATTGTCATCAGAAAGAAGAAACTTGTATGAAACAACTCAAACAGTTTTGGAGTGTCTATTCTAGGCAGATTATTCGTTTTTGGACCAATCAGCTTGTGATGTCCTTCTTGGGAATCAGTATTGGTTTAGCTACGATCGCATTGGACAATCTTGCAATGTCTATTATTGGTTCTGTTTTTTCCATTTGTTTTCTCTGTTTTTTGCAGTATGATAATCTGTTTCAGTTAGGACTGAAGGTACATTATCGATCGATGGATATTGCTCAACCAAAAAGAAATTTGGGATTAAAAATTTCCGTTCTTGCTTCTTTGCCGCTTTTTATTCTTATTCTGCTCGGAGTGATTCTACAAATTACACAGCTGGAATCCGCATCAATGGTCTTTAAATTTATTTACTATGCTTTACACGGGAGCTACATGCAGTTGCATGCGTTCTTTACTGTGCAGGTCGGGATCCTTTCGTCAAGTTCTATTTTTATGCAATGCGTTGGATGGCTCTTTTATCTGCTGTATACGTTTCCTGCAATCATATGCAGTGCATTAGGTTATGTTTTAGGATCGAAGGATCGCCCATTGCGTACTTTTTTCGGCATAAAAGTAACTGGGGATGGCAGGAAAGCAGGGAAGTAGCCGGTATAAATATCATATCGCCACCATATCTTTATAACAAATGTATTCAAAAAGGTATGGTAGTCTATGAAAAATACAAAGTCTTTTGATTTTAAGGAACCACGCATTGTTCTTTTTCTGATTGCTGTTGTTATGATTGCTATTCTACTATTTTACTGCATCGCATCATTAATTACCTCCGTCGGATATCAAACGTTTGAAGAGGCAGGCGGAGAAGCTGTTGCAGCAAGTGTTGAAGGATCTGTATTTACCATCATCTTGGATGCCGGACACGGAGGGGAAGATCCCGGTGCCGTAGATCACGACTTGAATGAAAAGGATTTGAATTTGGCAATCACAATCAAGATTGCGGAATTTCTAAAGCTCTCCGGTTGTAATGTTATTTTGACCCGCTCGGAAGATCGTCTTCTCTATAACAGTGGGGAAGAGAACCGTAAAAAATATTATGATCTTTATAATCGATTGAAACTTGCTGAAAGCTATTCTAATGCTGTTTTCATCAGTATCCATATGAACAAATTTCCGGATGCGAGCTGTAAAGGATTGCAGACTTTTTATTCTCTAAACCATCCGCAAAGCGAGGTTCTTGCAGAGATTTTACAGCAGGCTTCAAAGCTTGTTATGCCAAATAACCAACGTATGATTAAACCGGATCAGAATTCTATTTTTTTACTGAAGGAATTGCAGATGCCCGCAGTTTTAGTAGAATGCGGTTTTCTTTCAAATGATCAGGATGCCGCGAATCTTTCGGATCCTATATACCAAAATAAACTGGCATTTGCCCTTTCTTGCGGAATCGGTAAATTTTTGGAGGAACAGGATGTTGAAAACGAATTATGTCTGCAACAGTTGCGGGAACGTAACGGTCAAGTGGTACGGCAAATGTCCGGAGTGTGGAGCTTGGAATACCTTGGAAGAGCAATCTGTTGTTCAGGAGGCAGTTGCTCCTGCAAAGATTCGTCGAGCGCCTTTGCATAATGATACAACCGTTGCAAAATCCAAAGCGCAAAAAATCAATGAGATCACATTTCAAAATGATATTCGTTTTTTAACCGGTCTTGGCGAGTTCGATCGTGTGCTTGGCGGAGGTCTTGTGGAAGGTTCCGTGGTGTTAATTTCCGGAGAACCGGGAATCGGAAAATCCACATTGCTGCTTCAGATATGCCAATATGTCGGAAATCATGCAAAATTGCTGTATGTGACCGGTGAGGAGTCTATTTCGCAAATCAAATTAAGGGCAAATCGTGTCGGGGTTGATACTTCTCAATTGTTGGTGCTCAGCGAAACAAGTGTGAACAAAATCATTCCGGAAATAAATACAAACCAGCCAGATGTGGTCATTATCGATTCTATACAGACGATGTATGATGAAAATTTCCCTTCATCGCCCGGAACGATTACACAAGTCAAACAAGCAACTCTTCAGTTGATTGCCAAAGCGAAAGAGGATCGCATTTCCATATTGATTGTCGGTCACGTTAATAAAGACGGCGCAATTGCCGGACCAAAAGTTTTAGAACATATGGTAGACGCTGTTCTTTATTTTGAGGGCGATAAACAACATGCATACCGTATCATACGGGCGGTAAAAAACCGATATGGTTCTACAAATGAGATTGGCATGTTCGAAATGTCAGATGAAGGACTGACAGAGATTGAAAAACCTTCGGAAATGATACTTCAGCAGCGACCTAAAGATGTACCCGGGAGCTGTGCAGTAGCAGTTATGGAGGGCAGCCGTCCTATGATTACCGAAATACAGGCGCTTGCTTCTACAACGACATTTCCATCTCCAAGACGTATGGCATCAGGATTTGATTATAATCGCGTTTCGCTTCTGTTGGCGGTGCTGGAAAAGCGCTTAGGACTGCGCTTTTCCACACAGGATGTTTATTTGAATATTGCCGGTGGTATCAGGATTGATGAACCAGCTTGTGATGCGGCTGCTGCCATGGCGCTTATTTCTAGTTATAAGGATATTGCTGTACCAGAAGATTTGATTGTCATGGGAGAACTTGGATTGGCCGGAGAATGCCGTTCGATCAACGTACTGGATCAGCGTCTCAGTCAAGCGTCTCGCTTGGGTTTTAAAAGAGCTGCCATACCATATCGTAATGCAGAACGTGTAAAGCATACTTATGGTTTGGAGCTAATCAAACTCAAGAGTGTTTTTGATCTTTTACGGCTTTTGAATACAATAGATAAAAAAGAAGACTAAACAATATAGAAATAAAAAGCCATTTTACCGGCTTTTTTATTTCTCTCCTATTCGATTATACAAAATTTGCATTTTGTATAATCATGATTTCGGGGAACAAAGTAATCACCCGACTTATTTGGATTTTCATTTCATGTCGCATCATGTTGGAATTGAGATAGATAAAGGTTTTCATAAACCGAATGGTTGGCCAATAATTCTTCATGAGTTCCGTATTCGACCACATCTCCTTTATCTAAAACCAAGATTATGCTGCATTCCCGAATAGTAGAAAGTCGATGTGCAATAATGAATGTCGTTTTACCCTTCATAATTTCCCGGAAAGTTTGAGAGATTTTCATTTCTGTAACAATATCCACATTGCTTGTTGCCTCATCCAAGATCAGCATGGGACGATTTGCTAACATCACTCTTGCAATTGTAAGCAACTGTTTTTGGCCGGCAGAGAGATTGCTGCCATCCTCTTCTAGCATGGTATCATAACCGTTAGGCAATCTCTCTATGAAAGAATGTGCATGTGCAGCCTTTGCTGCATCAATCATCTCTTGATCTGATGCAGCAGGTCTGGCGAAAAGCAAATTTTCACGGACTGTGCCTGCGAAAAGCCAAGTTTCCTGTAAAACCATACCGAATAGCTCGCGAAGACTATCACGTGGCATATCGTGAATATTTTTTCCATCTATTGTGATTTTCCCGGCGTTTAATTCGTAAAATCTCATTAAAAGATTGACGATAGTTGTTTTCCCTGCGCCCGTCGGACCAACAATCGCCACCTGTGTACCGGCAGGAATTTTCATGCTGAAATCCCTTATCAAAGGTTTTTCAGGAACGTATGAAAACGTAACATGCTCAAAGCAAATTTCTCCTTTTGGTTGAAAGGATTCATTGAGAGTACAATCCGGATACATTTCTTCTACGTCAAATAACTCGAATAAACGTCGTGCTGATGCTAAAGCAGCTTGAATCTGCATCGTAATAGACGTGATTTCGTTAAAAGGTTTGGAAAACTGTGACATATAGGAAAGGAAGGCGGCAATATTACCGGGGGTCATTTGAACAAGAAGCGCAAAAATTCCTACCAATACATATGCCGTGTTGTTCACAAATCGAGTTGTCGGATTAACCAATGCCGAGGCAAATTGTGCACGATAACCAGCTTGATAGAGGGTTTGGTTTAAACGGTTAAATTCCTCTGCTGAGTTTTGCTCATAACGAAAAATTTTTACTGTGTGGGAATATCCGATCATTTCTTCTGCATAAGCGTTTACATCACCAAGAATTTTTGCCTGCTCCTGAAATCGCTTTTTGCCGTATTTTGTAATTGCCCTCCCGACAAAAAAGCACAAAGGTGTTGTTACCAATACGACAATAGTGACCCGCGCATCCAAATACAGCATAAAACCGAGTGAAATCAAGATGGACGAAATACCGGAAATCAGTTGCACAATACTGCTATTTAAACCATCACTTACCGCATCAATATCATTGGAAAATCGGCTGATAATATCTCCGTGCGGCGTTTTATCAAAAAAGGAAAGCGGAAGTTTGGATAATTTATCAAATAGCGCTTTACGCAAAGTGGTTGCCGCGACATTGGAAATATATATGGACAAACGGGAGCTTGCCCAAAGGAAAAAAGCGCCACAAGCATATGCAGCAAGAATGCAAAGCAATGTACTTCCCCATTGCTTATTTTCTAAAATAGAATCAATGACCGTACCAATCCATTTTGGTGCGATCAAAAGAGAGATATTACCGATCAAAATGAAAAAAAACATCAAAAGCAGCTTCTTTTTGCTTGAGCTAAGATACTGAAGCAATCGCTTGATCGTACCGTCTTTCATACTAGAAACTATCCTTTCTTATTCCCTCACAATCCCTTGTGAATGACAAATCTCGCGATACGTATCACAAGAGTTATAAAGCACCTGATGCTTACCGGCTCCCACCAGACAGCCATTCTCCATAACAAGAATCAAATCTGCCTCCTTCACCGTGCTGACGCGCTGAGAAATCATAAACAGCGTTGTATTTTTTAATTGTGCCCGAATACCTTGACGAACAGCTGCATCTGTTGCATAATCAAGCGCGCTGGTAGCATCATCAAAAATTATGATGCTGCTACGGGAAACGATTGCACGCGCGATTGCAAGTCTTTGACGCTGTCCCCCGCTGAAATTCTTACCTCCACGTGTAACGATTCCTTGATAGCCGCCATCCTTTTCCAAGATAAAAGTATCTGCTTGCGCCACCTTGGCAGCGAATTCGAGTTCTTCCTGCGTGGCATCTTGTTTTCCAATTGAAAGATTGGACGCAACCGTTCCAGAAAATAACTGTATATTTTGCGGCACAACCGCAATTTTATTTCGCAAGGCTTCTAAGGAATACTCACGTACATTCACGCCGTCTACAAGCACCTCCCCTTCCGTGCAATCATAGAATCGGGAAATCAAATGTGTCAATGTTGTTTTACCTGAACCAGTGCCGCCGATAATCCCAACGGTCGTTCCTTTTTCTGCAACAAATGAAATGTGTTCTAAAACATGCTTCCCATGATAGGCGAACGATACATCACGAAAAGTAACCGCCGGAGCTTCCGGTAGTCCCTCGAGTTCTGCACCTTCAATGATATCCGAAGTTGTGTTCAAGACCTCGCAGACGCGCTTACCAGAAGCATATGCTTTGGAAAACAGAATAATCAGGTTGGCAACAATGACTAAGGCTGCAAGAATCTGATTGACATAGTTGATCAGTGCAATCATATCACCGCTAGTGATATCTCCATATTTCGGCGCGCTGACGCCGCTGATTGCGAGCACTGCTACAATTGCCAAATTCATAATCAACTGCGTCAACGGATTCAGCAAGATGCCGATTTTCCCTGCGCGAATCGCTGCCTTCATACTATCATCTGCAGCATCCCCATACCGTTTGCACTGTTCATTTGTTCTTGTAAAGGCGCGGATTACTCGAACACCGGAAAGATTTTCTCTCAAAATAGACGCAAGACGGTCATTTTTTTTCTGCGTTTCTACATGAAGTGGTACACTTTTAACAGTTATCAAAACCATTGCCAATAGAAAGAGCGGAATAGCTCCAAGGATAACAAGTGCTAATCTCCAATTGATAGTAAATGCCATGATAATACCGCCGATGCATAAAAAAGGCGCACGAATGACCAGTCGAATTAGCATGGCAACGGCATTTTGCAAAGAATTTACATCCGAGGTCAAACGGTTAGTCAGTGAAGGCGTTCCGAAAGAATCAATGTTCCGATGCGACAGCGACTGGATTTTCCGATAAAGAACATCACGCAGTTTGGTACCGTATCCTTGCGATACTTGACTAGCAAGATACTGACAGACGATTGCCGAACAAAGTCCGCACGCAACAATTCCGATAAGGAACAGGCCTTCCCGAAGAACATATTCCGAATAGGACTCCCCTGCCGCCTGCATAGCTAAAACACGATCAATCACTCTTGCGAGCCGAAGAGGCATATATAATTCTAAAATAGCTTCTAATAATTTGAATAATGGACCGACAATGCATTTCCAAAGAAAAGGATGCAAATAGGATGAAAGCTGTTTCAAAGTAGATTGCTTCTGTTTCATACATGCTCCAAACAAAATCCCACAATAGTATATTGTGGGATTTTTTGACCGATGTTATCCTCGATCCTGAAAGATAGTTTCGACTTCCTCTTCTTCCGGAAGCTCTTCAGGGTGCTCCCGATAATATGGTTCTATCATATATTTTTCTATAATGGGATAAGCAAAATAGACTCCAGTGTAAATTAAAAAGCCAAAAGTAAATACGAAAGGTAGCAGAATTCCAAAATATGGCAGTAACATATAGATAAAGAAACTAATCAAAATGGTAGCCGCAGAAGTTAAAATACAAAGCAGACTTCTTTTCCAGCCGAGAAATGTGAGCAAAAATGCATTTTTCAGAACTTTAGATAACTTCATATCAAACGTGATAAGAATTAAATAGATATAAGATCGCATCATGAAGTAAACCAATGAAAAAAACAGAATGATATCAAACAGTATCTGCATCATAAAGTTTCCTGCATTCACATAATAGGCCATAAGATCATAGCCAAGAAATAAGACTACGACCGCATCCAATATCGCAATCGGAAATCCCTGCCGAAAGTTCCGACGTATAGATGAAAAGGCTTCACTCCAGGGAGAAAGGGGGTCACAGCGAATAATGCTTCGAAAATTATAAACGGAACCAATGGTGGACAAACCGAAGGTGAAAATCAGAAGTAATGCGGAATACATCAGGATTTTAGAACCGTTGGAAACAATAGAAGCAGTCGCGTTGATTCCAAACATGCCATGTAAAGCGGCAAGTAACGGGCTCGTCTCCCCTGCTGTCTCCAAACCGTAAAGCTGCGCATATAGAGGGGTAGAAGGAGCCGGAACGCTATGATCCAGATTTCCGGAGATACCGAACAAAAACAGAAAAATCGGAAAATTACAAAGAGAAAAAAATAAACTGGTAGAAGAAAGATTGGCAAGCCGATTTTTCAAAAGGCGGAAGAAGAACGAAACTCCCATTTTTTTATCACGTTCCACTTGCTTTTTGGTAACGCCGCGCCCGCTCTTATTTTCGCTTCCGGAGAAGAAATTAAAAATCTTGTTTTTGCTCATATTTTTAAGCCCTCGGATGATACTTTATATAGCCGCTTTTCATCTTCTCTTTTAAATATTGTGTATATCTTTGCGTAGAAGAGAGATCTCGATGACCTAAGATCTCCTGAATATCGTGAATATCCGCTCCATTTTCAAGCAAATGTGTTGCAAAGGAATGACGAAGTGTATGAGGCGTAATATCTTTTTTTATATTTGCCGATTTTACATAGCCTTTCAGTATTTTCCAAAAACCCTGCCTCGTCATACGTTCTCCGGAGATATTCACAAACAAAGCAGTTTCTCCTGTCCCTGCTGCAAGCAACTTTCTGGACTTGTCCAGATAATTTTTAATCGCCCGCAGAGCTACAGGGTATAGAGGAATAATACGTTCTTTTTTTTCGCCTCCGCAACGAACATACGAAAGATTTGTGTTTATATCGGAAACATTTAACCCGATCAACTCAGAGACTTTGATGCCAGTAGCATACAAAAGCTCTAACATGGCTTTGTCACGCAGCCCCTTAATATCGTTAGTGTCCGGCTGCGCCAACAATGTTTCCACTTCTTTGGAAGAAAGAATATTCATTTCCCTATGTGTAGCCTTATCATTGTGAACGCAGCGAGCAGGATTACTTGCAACGGCTCCTTCAGAAAGTAAATATTGGAACAAACTGCGTAAAGCAGAAAGGGATCGACTAATAGAAGAAGCAGAAAGTCCCGTCGATGCCAAATAAATTTTATACTGTTCTACATCTTCGATTTTCATCTCTGAAAAATTTTCCATACCCCTGAGATTGGCAAAGCCGTAAAACTTTTCAAGATCCCGGCGGTACGCTTGCAGGGTATTCGCAGAAGAGTGTTTGACCTCTGACAAATAATCCAGATAGCTATTCAATTGTAATATCAGTTCTCCGGATACAATTTGCATGGCAAACTCCAAAATTATATATTCGTTACAATGGGATCAGAGAGGAAAGGAAAAATTCGGAAGCGTTCCCCCAACACAGGGTAAGGATAAAGAGGATTATGAACGCAATAAAAGATTTACAAGCAAACATTGCTTTCCATCCGGCAAAAGAACGACAGGAGGAGAGAAATGCTTCAGCAGAGAATAGCAGTAACAGCATGTATAGCAATAGTAAAATTCCAAGGCACAGAACACCCTGTACGGAAGAAAACAATACAGTATTTACTGCACAGCCACACAGAAAAGAAAAGCACAGAAGGCTTACAGGAATCATCAAAACGCCAAAAACTGTGACGCCGGTAAAAAAGATCGTCGGGATTAAAATCTGCGCTGCCTGAATTGCAAGAGCTATATCCGGATGCAGTTTACTGACAGAAGTAAAATAGCCACCGACAAGGATCCCAAAAGCTACTAAAAGAATACCGAAAAGATAAATACGTCTCCTCGTCCGGAATAGGTTGTCCGCTGCGGAGGAAAGACGGCGAATCCATGTCAATGTCATAGCCGCGAAACCACAAGAAGGAGCTTGGTATGGTACGACAGCACGAACAGGAATGTCCTGTGCATTCATAAAATCACCTCAGCACACCTTATGCGGCTTAGTTAAACATTTATGCCTTCAATGCATCTGAAATTTCATCAGCACGTTTCGTACAGGCTTCCATTGCCCGCGTGATGATATCAGTAAAATTTGCTTCTTTCAAGACCTGCATAGCCGCCAACGTAGTGCCGCCGGGCGAGCATACGCGCCGTATTTGCTCTTCGATGGAACAATCTGATTGCTCCACCATCTTGACAGAACCAATGATTGTACGCAAGATCAGCGGCAACGCCTGCTCCGCCGAAATTCCCTGCGCCATAGCACCGTCAAGCAGCGACTTGATAAATAAATACACATAAGCAGGCGAAGAGCCGTTGACCGAAATGACAGCATTCAGATAAGATTCGTCCATAACAGATACTGTCGCAATGGCTGATAGGATTCTACAAATATACTCAAAAGCTTTTTTAGGCACCAACTCATTTTTACATACCGCAACGGTGCCTTCCCCGACTTGCAACGGCATACTCGGCATTGTACGGATTACAGGAATCTCATCACAGGCAGCTTCGCAGATGAAAGCGATTGGTACGGAGGCGGCAATGGAAACGAATATGGCGTTTTTCCGATATCCGTCTGCCTGCCGACATTGAACAACGGCCTCCCGGATCGTTCCCGGTTTGACACAAAGAAAAATGAAATCAGAGTCTGTAACTGCATCGGCAATGGTATCAGCAGTTTTTATGCCGATCTGGCGAAATGCAGGATATCTATCTGGGCTTTTGCAGCAAACCGTTATTTGGGCGGGTGTGAGCATATTGCGGGAAATCAATCCACGAATGATGGCGCCGCCCATATTTCCGGCTCCGATAAAAGCAAAATGATATTCCTTTCTTGTCATAAATTACGTAAATACCTCCGTATTTTTCGAAAGTATTCTTATCATACCTCTTTTTGGAAGGAAATTCAATAGCAAATCGAGAATTTACTCAATTTCGTTAAAACTGTTAGATTATTTTTATTTATTATGTAAACCGAATTATGTTTGCTTTGTAAACCAGAGCTCAAAAAAACAGGATGTTGTGATTTTAAAAACGAAATGTGCAAGATCTTGTTTGTGCAAGTTGTCAGGTTCGAATTGGCATAGATCGACAATTCCGGAGCACAAAAAACAATATGCGTCATTTGGAAAATTGCAAGAAAAAAATCGGAGGGAAAATTACCCTCCGATTGCTTTGAGCAGAAATAAGCAAATGTGCGCTCTTAACGCTATTTACGCTTGAAAAGTTGTTTCCGAAGTTCCTCCGCTCTTCGTTTCCGACTTGTCGTTGTCTCCGTATCCACGACTAAGCGCAAAACATCTCCTTCTTTTGCCTCTGGCGGTAGAAGTAGAACCGGAAGATCGATTGTCTTTCCTTCTGCATATTCACAAACTGCCCAGCCATCCTCCAAACGATCAATGATCAGTTTCAAAATGCTTCCCTCCCCTGTTCTAATCCTGTGGCTTGCAAAAGCCGCAGGGAGTATATCCTTCCTGCATCAATTCAGCAACAGTCTTTTCCGATTTTTCAAGATTCTGTGCCGCTATTTTAGCTGCGTATTCACAATTCGGCCGATGAATTTTTTTAGAAGACGTATTCAAAATCCAATTTCCTACCGATGCGGGATTTTCCGAGGAGATCTCTGAGAAGGTTTCCGATATGCCGAAATCGGGTTCCTGCGATTCTCGCTCTAAAATCTTAACAAGTTCACCGTCAGAACACACGGTAATCGTTCCTGACAGGTCGGTGCGGAGAATCGTTGCGCCGCAATCCTCTAAGCGTTGCAGAGTTTCCTGATGTGGATGTCCGTAAGAATTTCCCTCCCCGCAGGAGATGATTGCATATGCAGGAGCGGCATATTTCAAAAACTGCTCGCCAGATGCTGTGCGGCTACCGTGGTGACCGACCTTCAGTACATCGCATTTCACTTGTGTACCAAGTGTATTTTCTATGGATGTATCCGCATCTCCCATAAACAGAAAGCGAGTATTTCCGAAACACAGGAGCAAGACAGCGGAATTGCGGTTTTGATCTGTTTCATCAATTGTCGTCGGAGACAAAAATTTTGCACTCAACTCGCCGGTGTCGAAAATTACCACACCAGCTTTTGCAACTTCCGTCCTGACATTCAATTCTAAAATGGTTTCTGCCATACCGATGTATGTCGATGTAGATGCGCTGACATCAGGTAAGTACAAGCATCCAATGGAAAATGTGTTCAGAACCGTTTTCATGCCTCCGATATGATCCGCATGCGGATGCGTAGCTATCACATAATCGATATGTTCATAACCAAGTAAACAGATTTCCTCCGTAATCCTTGCACCATATTCCGCTTCTGCAGCATCAATCAGCATGCAGGTTCCGTCCGGCAATTCTAAAAAGATGGAATCACCTTGTCCGACATCGAAGTAATGTACGGTCAGCTGTTGATTGTTCTCAGATAAATTGTCAGAAGTATTCGCTGTTAAATCGCTCGCAACTTGAGCAAACTCAGAAACCGATTGCTGTATTTCGATACAAGAGGTAAACCCCAAGAGGCAGATAACTAAAAACAGAGCGACTATTCTTCTCCAATACATACCTAAATATCTCCTCCCGATTTTTCTTCCGCGTCAGGCTGTTGCATACCTGAAATCTTTTCGGCATATGATTAAGAACATCTTCCTATCATCATTACCATACGGAGTTAATCCGAAATGAAAAAATGTAAACGCATCATTTTTTTGGTTTTACTTGTTTCCTTATTGATCGCCGGCGGCATAACTTTTTCCGCTCGACTGAAAGAATCAATGAGCATCTTTGCCCAATCAAAGGGCAATACTATGCTATCTCTGGAATTCCAGAATGCGCTGTATCAACATTTGAGCGAAAATCCAGAAGAATATGTGACCGTTGTTCGCGATGCATCTGACCGTGTTACAGCGATTCAAATACATTCTGTTTCGCTTTCGCTTCTCTCTTCCGAGTTGTCTGTCCGTTTATTAGAGGTACTCCGCAATTACGAAAGCGCAGAATTCGGAATTCCGCTTGGAAACCTTACCTCAACGGCACTTCTTTCCGGCAAAGGACCGTTGATTCATGTGAAACCCGTTTCTGCAGGTAATATAGCCAGCGAGCTGCAAAGCCATCTGGAAAGTGCCGGGATCAATCAAACGCTTCACCGTGTAGTTCTTCATTTTATCGTAGCTGTAAATTACTTGTCCCCGTTGGAGGCCTACACAGATACCATCTCATTTGATATCGTAATTGCTGAAACGTTAGTGGTAGGCGAAGTTCCTATTTTATATCGTGAATAGTACCGACTTTTCGGCCGATCTCAAAAGAAATAATTGAAATTGCACTGCATGCCGATAGAGAATAGTGACAATTTCGTGGATAGCGAATTTTGACAACGGTGTCACATAAATCTATGATTCCAGAAGAAATGCCGCGCTTTTCTCCTCCGTAAATGACGCAAAGCGGTCTATGATATGACTGTTTGAAAAGATCTTTGGCACGGTCATTTTTAGCAGTGGATATTAATTGGATTCCTTTTTCTTTCATGCGGAAGCAGGTCTCCATTAAATCGGATACTGCACAACACGGAAGTAATTCGGAAGCACCGGCGGAAGAACGGACAATTATTTCCGTCGCCATAAATAGTTGGCGTTCCGGCAGTATTACCCCGTCTACACCCGCCGCGTAAAGGGAGCGAAGCGCATAACCAAAATTGAACGGATCTTCAATACCATCCAGTACGGTGAAGTATCCGTTCTTTTTTTGAAGCATTTCTTTCAAGGGTATAAATTCCCGTTCGCCAACTTCTGCCGCAATGCCGCCGGCAGTGGAGCTGCCGATCAAATCGGCAAAAGTCTCGCGTTCTATGTATTCTACCGGAATTCCAGTGGAAAGAAGAAAAGTGTACTGTCTTTTTTCCGGTGCATGAAAATTGGAACGGGAGACGGAAGCATAGCGCTCCCGTTCCAATAGAATTCGAAAAATCTTCCGACTTTTGGATTCTATAATACTTTTGACAGATACAAAGCCGCCCACATATTGTCTATTCATCTTGCTGTACTCCTGCCATTGTTGCGAGCTGTATCGGATAGTCGCCTTTTACCGCATTCGTCACATAAGACATAAACAGCACATCGTGAAATTTGGTGGATTCAAAAAGTGAGGAAAAGGCGCCCCGGTAAAAAGCAACGTTAATATAATGAATTTCGGAATAATTTTCAATCAAGTACGGAAGCATTGCCGCCACGCTTCCGTCACCGACAATCAGTAGGCTCTTACCGGAAGTGCACGGAGATTCAATTTTGAAATATTCTCCAGTTGTGCCAAGGTAAACGGAATAAGCTGAGGAAATGCCCATTACAGCGTTTCCAGCAAGGCAGTAGTTCTTGTAAACAGAACTACCGTTATATAAGGTTACCTTGCAGGCATCTGTATCGGCATTTCGATAGTATCGCAGCACATCGGCGTTTTTCCTTAAGACATCAGCACTTGTCGCAGTGTAGAAGCTTCCTAAAAAGGTTTCTATGCTGTTTTCTTCATAGGCAGCAAGCGTGATGGGAGCATTACCGGAGGAAGTGCAGAATTCCTTGTAAGCCAAATAGGCGGCATCGGCCGTCCAATTGCTGTCTGTGCGGAAGAAAAGCTCATCACCTTTTTGATATGCATCGGCAAAGGAATGATAAAGGTTGATAACGCTGATACCGGAACCTATGGTTTCTTCCACAGTGTCAAGAAAGGTCTGTTCCGAAGAATTAAAAAAATTATCTTCCCGTTTGATATCACTGCTGATCTCCGAATATAAAAACCCTATCCGTGTGGGAACCGGCATACAATAAACGGAAGTGCCGGACGGTACTATTTTTGTAAGCTCCTGAATACTGGTAAGATATTTATTCATGGTTGCATCGCTATAATTAAATTGTTCTACGCCAATTCCGTAATAAAGATATGTGTATCCTAAATTGTTAATAATCCATCCGTGGTACTGTTCATCCGGAACAGACGGTTCTTCTTCGGAACTTTCCCCACTGGAACTGTGGTTGGATATGCTGCTATCGATTTCTGATATCAATACAGAATCGTTATTTTCACCGTTCTGCATCATCGTCTCAGAAGCATCTTGACTTGTCGCAGATGTGGAAGATAAGGCTTCAGACGGATGGCTGCGATGGTATAAATTCCAGAAAAGAAACAAGATTGTAACAGCTGCTAATAAAAATACCAGCAGTAAGAAAAGTACATTTTTCCAACCAAATCGTTTCTCCGGTGCTCCGGCGATCGCCTCCTCATCGTCGTCCAAAGGGATGATTTCTTCTGCGTCATCAGCAAAAATATCGTTTTCTTTATTTTCTTCCATCTTTTGCCCATTCCTTTCCTCAAATACGGTCGTTCCCTGCTTTTCGGTAAAATGAGTTTTGCCCCTAAAAGGTTCTGTTATTCAAAAGCAGGAGACAATTGGATATTGCCTCCTGCGTGTGTGCTCTTACGAAAAATCCCCATCGTCATCCGTCTTGTTGGTTTCAGAAAGCGGTTCCTTCTTTTCATGATGACGGTTTATATTTTCTTCCCGATTAGCTGTTTTTTTCCGGGAAATCACCGCCTCCAATTGCTCTTCTGTTACGCCTTCTTCAAAACAGAGTCTGAATTGCTCTGCATCCATCGTCTCATGCTTGACCAAATAACCGGCGATAAAATGCAAAATGTGAAGATTTTCTTTCAGAATATTTTCAGCTAAATTCCCTCCTTCACTGATGAAGCGGCGCACTTCAGCGTCAATCTCAGAAGCGATGTTTTCTGAATAATCTTTCGTATGATTGAAATCTTTGCCGAGAAACACCTCATCGTTGGAACTCCCGTAAGTGATCGGACCTAATCGGTCGCTCATTCCATAACGGGTAACCATTTTCCGAGCAATCTCGCTCGCGCGCTCTATGTCATTGGATGCTCCCGCAGAAATATCGCCGAGAACAAGTAACTCCGCAGCCCGTCCGGCAAGAAGGGTGGCGATCTCTTCCTGCAATTCCTTACGGAATACATTGGTCTTATCCGTCGTCGGAAGTGCGAGTGTATATCCTAGCGCACGACCGCTCGGAATAATTGAAATCTGGTGAATCGGATCCTGAGTAGGAAGCAGATGACCGACAATTGCGTGTCCCGCCTCATGATAAGCGGTATTGCGCTTTTCTTCTTCGGATATCACAAGAGAAAGCTTTTGAGGACCTACAATTACTTTCAGCGTCGCATCCTCTATATCCTCCATATTGATAACAGATTTCTTTCGGCGCGCTGCAAGTAATGCAGCTTCATTTAGAACATTGGAAAGATCCGCTCCGGTCATGCCAACAGTAGATTTTGCAACTACATCAAGGTCGACATCCTCACCCAAAGGTTTATTTTTTGAATGCACGCGAAGAATGGCAGCCCTGCCTTTCAAATCCGGTAGGTTCACCGTGACCTGCCTGTCAAAACGACCGGGACGCATCAGCGCAGGATCAAGAATATCCGGTCGGTTGGTTGCAGCAATCACAATAACGCCGTCATTTACACCAAAACCGTCCATTTCCACCAGCAATTGATTCAACGTCTGCTCGCGTTCGTCATGGCCGCCTCCCCATCCGGCACCTCTATGGCGGCCTACTGCATCAATCTCATCGATAAAGATGATACAGGGCGCGGTTTTTTTTGCGGTTTCAAACAGGTCTCGTACGCGGGAAGCACCGACGCCAACATACATTTCTACAAAATCAGAACCGGAAATCGAATAAAACGGAACGCCGCTTTCCCCTGCGACCGCTTTAGCAAGCAGAGTTTTTCCCGTACCGGGAGGACCAATCAAAAGTACTCCCTTCGGAATTCTGGCACCAAGATCCGAAAATTTCTCCGGCTGTTTCAGAAATTCAACAACCTCGCGGAGTTCTTCCTTTTCTTCATCCGCACCGGCAACATCTTTGAAATAGACCTTGTTCTTTTCATCTGAGCCAAGCTTGGCCTTCGCCTTGCTGAAAGAATTCATTCTTCCGCCGAGCCCGCCGCCAGCGCCGCCCTTTGCCGTTTTGGAAATGAATACCCACCAAATAATAACGAACGCAACAATGACGATCAAATACGGAAACAGCTGAACCCAAATCGATACAGCGGTAGACTGATAATCGAACTTTTTCAGAATACCGGCTTCCAGCTGACGGTTGATTTCTTCACCTAAATCTTCATAAAATAATGCCAGATCTCGGAGCTCATGCTGATATTTTGTTCCGTCTGTAGTTCTCAGTGTCAAAATATTCCGATTATTCACTTCAAACTCTGTGACCTGCTCTTCACGGAACATCGTCAGCACTTCGCTGTAAGTAACCGTTTTAGCATTTCCGCCGCTGAGCAGCGCGCTTACGCAAACAATCATCAACGCAATGGCTACCAACCAAACAATGAGTGTCTTTCCGTTACTTTTCATAGGCTTTCAACCACCTTTCGGGCTGCCTCCTCGGCAATTTCTACCCGGAGCGAATATATAGTTCCCGTTTCCGATCTGTTGACACGATCCGCAACGGCGACGAACGGTATACAAAAAATGCCGGAATCGTCACAGAAGACGGGGATCATATTCCTTAAATAGATAGGAACCTTCCGCTCCGAAAACAATTTTTTGACGCTGTGATGAACTCCATGCAGCAATATACGATCGCCCGAAATACGGGACCTATATCGAATCATGCCACAAATTCCATGACAAGAAAAGGGAATCTCTGTTGACAAATTGTAAATAAATTCTTCGTCAGGCGTCTCATAAAGAGACTCCCCTTTTTTTTGCAGAGTTATACGCAATGCACCGTTATAAAGTAAAGTTACCCCCTCATGCAGAACACCTTCCTGCATCGGTGGCAGCGGTAAAATAGGACGGGATTCAAAACGGAGTACACCTCCGGATAGCACTGCGCGGTAACCGCCAGGAAGTCCGATGCTACCATTTTTTTTCTCGCGTACCGCTTGACAGATCGCATCAAGGTGTGCATAACAAAGAGTGCCGCCAGAAATTGCGGTAAAGTTTCTTGAAACAGTACGGCGAAGAATTGCACTCGGAAGAGTTGCAACATATTGCGCTTCTTCCTGCGAAGGCATTTGTGAAGAAAGCAGCTCTTGATCCTCTGCTGCATATCCTGAAAGACGCGCCATCGCTTCCACCGCCGATGGATTGATACGTTCCATGGCCGGAAGAAGCACATGCCTGATATAGTTGCGGGTATATTGACTGGAGGCGTTGGTGCTGTCCGTCAGAAACGGCACATTATTATCTTTTGCATACTGTTCCAATTCCGCACGAGTAAGATCCAGTAAGGGGCGTATCACATCCCCCCGTTTTACTGGAATGCCTCGAAGACCTGCAACAGTTGTTCCGCGTATCAGATGGAATAGCACCGTCTCCGCTTGATCATTTTTATGATGTGCAGTAGCAAAACGATCAATTCCTTCTTTTTTTCCAAGCTCGGTGAACCACGCATACCGCGCTTCTCTGGCTGCTTCCTCCAGTGACTTTCCGGTATCCGCACGCAGCGCAGGCACATTTTTACGCTTGCAAAAATAAGGAATTCCCCATTGCTGGCAGACAGAAGCACAAAAAGCCTCATCCCTTTCCGCTTCGTCACCCCGAATCTGATGATTAAAGTGACAGGCTGAAAGATGAATGCCAAGTGTGTCACGCAAGCATAGCATTATGCGAAGCAAAACGGAGGAGTCCACACCGCCAGAAAAGCAGATACAGACCTGCATCCCTCTTGTGATCAGCTCGTGTTTCCGGAGAAAAGCGAGTACTTTCCGTTCTGTTTTATGAAGTGGGAGCATCATCTCGCTCATCAGAAGTTACAAAACGGAAGTGCCGTCCATACCAGGCAAGCCTGACCGTACCGGTAGCTCCGTGTCGGTTTTTTGCGACAATACAATCGCAAAGCTCATGATCCGAAAGTTCTTCTGCCGAACGTTCGGAAGCGGTGTAATATTCTGCACGGTAAAGCAGCAGAACAATGTCTGCATCCTGCTCGATGGCACCGGAATCACGCAGATCGGTCAAGGAAGGTTTCTTGCTATCCCGCTGCTCTTTGGATCCGCGGGATAGCTGCGAGCATAGAATAATCGGAACACCGAATTCTTTTGCCATGATTTTTAGCGAACGAGTAATTTGTGCAACTTCAAGAACACGGTTATCCATGCGTTTCTCGTCATGCATTAACTGCAGATAATCGATGACAATCAGCCCTAAATTCTTTAGTTTGCGCAATTTGGATTTCATTTCCCCAACGGTAATGTCCGAAGTATCGTCTATCCAAATATCCGTTGCAGATAGGGCGGATGCCGCTTCTGCCAAGCGCTTCCATTCCTCGGCACTTAATTTTCCGGTACGCATGCACTTGCTGTCAACCAAAGCCTCAGAGCACAGCAGACGGGAAGCAAGCTGTTCTGCCGTCATCTCTAAAGAGAAGATTGCTACTTCTTTTTTAGAGTTTTTGGCAACATTACACGCAAGGTTCAGACAAAAACTGGTCTTTCCCATCCCTGGTCTAGCTCCTACAATCACCAGATCGCCGCTGCCAAGACCAATTAGAATCCGATCCAACCCTTCATAATTGGTTCGCAAACCGGTCATGGATTCCGGATCATTTTTGAGCATGTTGAGCGTATCATAATTTTTTAGAATGGCATCACGGACATGCTCGAAACTTTTACTGTATTTATGGTCTGAAATTTCATAAATCCGCTGTTCCGCAAGATCCAGAATCTCTGAAACTTCTCCAACTTCACTGAACGCGCGGTCAGAAATGTCTCTTGTCGCTTCTATTAGCATGCGCAGCAAGGCTTTATCGCGTATGATTTTCCCGTAATCAGAAATATGCGAAGCATTTGCGGCAATATCTACCAGCAGCTTGATGTATTTTCCGGCGTCACCTTCTGTATAGGTTCCCATCTGTGTCAGTGTAGTAATTAACGTGACGAGATCGATATTGCGACTGGAAAGAAACATCGTAGTCATAGCAGCGAAGATCTGCTTATGCTGCTCTAAATAGAACTCCTCTGCCGATAGATAAGAAACCTCATCATATCGCTGCGGATCCATAATGATCGTGCCGAGAATTGCCTGTTCTGCCTCAACAGAATATGGCATTTTACGGATACTGTCCATTTCTGCCATAATACTTAAGCTTTTACCACAACCTTAAGGGTAGCAGTGATATCGCGGTAAATCTTGATATCTACTTGAAATTCCCCGGCTGTTTTGATATTTGTTCCGACATCAATTTTCTTTTTGTCGATCTTGAGCCCGTACTCCTGCTCCAGCTTTTCGCTGATATCCTTAGACGTAACAGCTCCGTACAATCTGCCGTCAGCACCACCGGTTGTCTGAAACGTTAGCGTAACCGCGTCAAGCTTTTTTTTCAGTTCAAGAGAAGTTTTGCGATCTTCTGCCTCCCGGAACGCGAGCGCCTCTTCCCTGTTTTTCAATTCCGTCAGAACCTGCGCATCTGCAACTTTCGCGAGCTTCCGGGGCAGGAGATAGTTTTGAGCATATCCATCGGAGACGGTAATCAGGTCTCCCTTTTTCCCCTGTGCTTTTACGTCCTGCAGCAAAATCACTTTCATACGATTGATTCCCTTTCTTAACTATTTAAGTATTCATCGATTGCATGTTCTAGCATAGAGCGCGCCTGCTCCATATTTTGAACTGGCACGCC
The DNA here is from genome assembly GCA_964549435.1 of uncultured Ruminococcus sp. Classification (GTDB taxonomy): domain Bacteria; phylum Bacillota; class Clostridia; order Oscillospirales; family CAG-382; genus Coliplasma. The sequence goes on along the minus strand of CAZJVB010000004.1, from coordinate 11,401 downwards.
ATTTTCCACTAATCTTGCACCTGCCGACTGAAAATGCCCGCCCCCGCCAAGACGACTTACAATATTTACAACATTGAAGGTTCCGTCGGATCTGGCCGAAAGGCTGATACCGGAATCCAGCGCATAGAGCGCAAAAGAAGCGACTATCCCGTTGATACCGACAAGGCGTTCCGCCGATTTAGCGGCGGCTACCATATTTCGCGGATCACGTTCATCATCATAGTAACAGATGATAAATTGATTACGAAAAACATATTTTGAACGATCAAAACAGTCGATCCGTTCAAAATCTACAAGATCAGTTTTAAACAGCAGTTTTGCTTTGGATGGATCCGCACCGGCATTTCGCAGATAGGAGCAGGCGCGGAACGTACGGGAACCGGTATCCCGTGAGAAAAATTGTGTATCCAAAAGAATTCCGAGCAGCATTAGCTGCGCCTCTTCTGCACGAAGTAAGCCATCCGGAATGGAGAGCTCCAAAATTTCGCAAACCAATTCGGAAGCGCTGGAAGCGTTCGGATCGATGTTCATAGGTGTTAAAACATTTTCACCTAAATGCTTATCCAGCGTATGATGATCAATCACAATGACGCGCTGCGCGCTCTGATACAGGTCTTCTGAAAAAAAATTACTGGGATTTGACGCATCCGTAATAACCAGCAAAGTATAAGGCGTTACTAAGTCCATGCCTCGACGCGCATCTACAAACATCGTCTGGTACTCAGGGAGTGCTTTCAGCATATCGAACGCATTGGCTATATTTCCTTCTTCCGTATCTGTGACAATATGAACCGGTTTTCCGAGAAACGAAACAAGTTTGGCTACGCCGATATTTGATGCGATAGCATCGAAATCAGGTCGTTGATGCCCCATAATCAAAACATTACTGCTGGTACGAATATTATCAATCAGCAGATCACGGCAGATACGGGAACGGATACTGGTCTGCTTCTGCACCGATTTGGTCTTTCCGCCGAAGCTGCGATAACCGTCCGCTGTTTTAATAACAGCGGTTGCACCGCCTTTCTGCAAAGCAATTCTGAGCGCATTTTGAGCACTCGCCTGCTTATCGGAAAGACTCCCCTCTTCTTCCGAAACGCCGATAGATATAGTCAACGGCAGTGCGTAACTCCCGGAAGAGAGTGCTGAAATCTCATCGATAATGGTAAACTTATCTTCTTCCATTTCGTTAAGATGAAGACGATCGAATAACATCAAAAACTTTCCGTCTTCATATTCCAACAGGATCGCATGAAGACTTTTCGCCCAATCGGTCAGCGCAAGATTGATCTTTGCAGAGGTCAACCGGAAGGTTTCATCCCCATTCTGAGAAAGCTCTGATGCATTGTCCACTGCGATAAAAGCAACAATCGCATTATGATTTGTCAATTCTTGCTGTAATGCAAACTCCTTAGTCGCATCGAACCAAAAAGTAGCGTAATAGGTTTTACTTTTGGTGTTCAGTTCGATAATGTGAACCCGAAAAAAGCCGTCCTCTGTATGCAAGTCAAAAAAATCGTGTTCCGCTTCATAAGAATCTTTTAACTTAGCGTAAGTAAAGGAACCATCAAAAAGCTTTTCTGCAGAGGGAAGCGTCACATAGGACGCCATTTCCGACAGATTCTCAAATCGTTTATTTGCCCAAATGATTTTATCGGTATTTCCAATTACTAAAACGGGAGCGTTTACAGCCTTCAGGATGTTGGCAAGAACAGATGAAATATCACCGGTGAAATAGCGAAACAGGTGGAGCCTTCCTCCCGAACCACGTGCAAAGAGAAAAATGACATACAAAACGGTCAACGTCGTAAAAAATAAACCTGCCAGCACCGAAAAATGATATAAAAAGAGAGACGCAGCGGCAAGAAGCAGAAACGCCACCAATCCGTCCATCAATCTTTGCATTTTATATTTCATAGAATTCACCTCCCGATAGGCAGGAACATATTGAGAAATTATACACCAGACGATAGGCGGCTGTCAAGATTTATTTTTCATTTCGGTCATAAAGAACCCCAACGGCAGGAAGGCTTGCCTTCCGGTAGCGGGAGGGCTTCTCCAGCAATATAAATTGAGGATCATATGGCACAGCTGAGACAACATGCCGCTCCTTTTTTAAACTCAACACAGAAGCTCCGCAGGAAGAGCGTGTTGCTTTTTCGACTACCTGCTCCTCTCTGATCAGAAGTGCACGCCTTTCATCTGTCTGAAGAAAGTATTCCTGTGAAGTGCCACACAAGAAAACACCGACGGCGGTTGAACCGGAAAACAAAGCTGCAGTCAGCTTTCGGCGGTTTGTCTTTGTCTGATACGCCTCTAGCGGAACACGAACCGCTTTACCGTTTTCAAAGAAAACGACTAGTTTCCCGGTATAACTTTTCAACGGAACCGCCGCCACCACCCGTTCGTTCTGCTCAAAGGAGAGCTTAGCGGGAATGTAGGTACCGAGCGCGGATGCTTTACAGTCATCAAAATCGCTCATCTTTGCCTTATATACCTGTGCCATGGATGTAAAGAAAAGCACATCATAAGCGTTAGATACTTCCTGCTTATACAGCAGTGAATCATTTTCCTTGAATTTCTGCACATCACTTCCGCGAAGAGATGCGGGCGTACATTTCTTAAAATATCCCTCCTTGCTGATAAACATCACGCAGGGATAGTCTTCGATCGTCTCGGTAAGATCGACTTCCACCAGTTCGTGTTGATCCAGCAACTGTGTTTTTCGTGGAATTCCGTATTTTTCGGCAATTGCAGCAAGCTGTTTTGCGATCACACTACGGATACGACGATCGCTTCCGATCAAAAGATTCAACTCTTCGATCGCTTTTTCCAAATCTTCGATCTCATCGATACGATTGATGATATACTCTCGGTTCAGATTCCGCAATTTGATTTCAGCAACAAATTCTGCCTGCAACTGATCGATCCCGAAGCCGGACATCAGATTAGGAATCACATCCCTTTCGCTTTCTGTTTCGCGAATGATTCGAATTGCCTTATCGATATCCAGCAGAATTTCCTTCAAACCGTACAAAAGATGCAGCTTATCGCTCTTCTTTGACAGATCAAAAATATAGGTACGGCGCAGGCATTCTGCTCGAAAAGCCACCCATTCATCCAGAATATCCAGAATGCCGAGCGTTTTCGGAACGCCGCCTACTAATACATTAAAATTACAGGAAAAATCACATTCCAGAATATGGGCTTTGTTTAGTCGAGCGATCAGCTTTTCGGCAGAAGCGTTTTTCTTCAGATCGATGGTAATCCGCAGACCGTTGATATCTGTTTCATCACGGATATCGCTGATTTCCTTGACTTTTCCGTTCTTTACCAGATCTACGATCGCATCTTTTATTTTTTCCGAGGTAGTAGTATAAGGAATCTCCGTAATCTCGATGCGGTTGGCGTGCGAATCATATTCATAGCGGGAACGAACAGACACGGACCCTCTTCCTGTTTTATAGATTTCCCGCAGTTTATCACGATTGTACAGCAACAGTCCACCTGTGGAAAAATCCGGTCCCTTGAGGACATCCAGCAATTGCTCCACATCAAATTTCGGTTCCTTGATAAAACGGATCGTCGCTTCACAAACCTCACGCAAATTAAAGGAGCAAATCGTGCTGGTCATGCCAACTGCAATGCCGTTATTGGAAGAAACTAGAATATTCGGAAAGCTGGTGGGCAATAACGACGGCTCCGTTGTTGTGCCGTCATAATTCGGTACCATATCCACGGCATCGCGATCGATTCCGTCGAAAATCTCCTCGCTGATTTTTGCTAATTTACATTCCGTATAACGGGAAGCAGCATATGCCATATCCGAATACTGCTTTCCAAAACTGCCCTTGGATTCAATGAAAGGATGAAGCAGCGCTTCCTTACCTGTGGTCAGACGCACCAGTGTTTCGTAAATGGAAGCATCTCCATGCGGATTCAGCACCATCGTTTGTCCGACAACCTTGGCACTCTTTGATTTGGGACCGCTTAGCAGTCCCATCCGATACATGGTATAAAGCAGCTTTCTATGTGCCGGTTTAAAACCGTCAATTGCCGGAATCGCACGGGAAACGATTACGGTCATCGCGTAAGGCATATAATTATTTTCCAGTACCTCGGTTATGCGTACATCCACAGGTTCTGCCGCCTGTACCTTAGTTTCTTCTGTTTTTTTCTTTTTCGCCATGCGTCACCTCATCAAGTTATCAGATATCCGCAAGTTCATAGTACTTCGCGCCGTAGGAAGCGATCAATTCCTTCCGACCGGAAAGATTGTTGCCAAGCAGTATATCAAACATCTCATAAGTTTTCTGTTCATCCTCCGGCATGATCCGGATCAACCGTCTGGTAGCGGGATGCATTGTCGTACGAGACATCATATCCGGATCGTTTTCACCTAACCCTTTGGAACGCTGAATCGTATATTTCTGTCCCTGCAGATTCCCCAAAATCGTTTGTTTTTCCGGTTCATCATATGCAAAGTACGTCTCATTTTTCGTATTGATCTCATAAAGCGGCGTCTCTGCAATATAAACTCTTCCTTCCTGAATGAGAGTGGGCAAAAGGCTGTAGAACAACGTTAAAATCAGGGTACGTATCTGATACCCGTCCTCGTCTGCGTCAGTGCATATGATGATTTTGTTCCACCGGAGCAGGCTTAAATCGAACGTAGAAAGATTTTTGCCGCGCTGCGATTTTAATTCCATTCCGCAGCCGATCACCTTGACCAAATCCAGAATGATATCGCTTTTCATGACCTTATCCACAGAGGCCTTCAGGCAATTCAGCGTTTTTCCGCGAACCGGAATGATTGCCTGAAATTCCGCATTCCTTGCCAACTTGCAGCTTGTCAGTGCAGAATCGCCCTCTACGATATACAATTCACAGGCTTCCGGATCCTTAGAGCGGCAATTAACAAATTTTTCCACGGAGTTCGCTATACTGTCTACCGGTTGGTTCAGCTTTTTCTTGATATTGATACGCATCTGATCCGCAGATTCCCGTGAGCGCTTGTTAATTAGGATTTGCTGGCAGACTTTATCCGCCAAGGATGGATTTTCCGCAAAATAGGCATCCAGAGACTGCTTGAAAAAATCTGTCATCGCCTTGGTAATAAAGGCGTTGTTGATTGCTTTCTTGGTCTGATTTTCATAGGAGGTCTGTGTAGAAAAGGAATTGACCACCAATGCTAAAGAATTTTTGATATCGTCAAAGGTTATCTTCGATTCATTTTTTGTATATTTGCCTTTCTCGGCACAGTACTTATCGATGGCATAGACAAAAGCGGCACGCGCAGCTTTATCCGGGCAACCGCCATACTCCAGAAAGGAAGAGTTATGGTAGTATTCCAATAGATTGACTTCATTGGAAAAGCAGAATGAAAAGTCGATCTTCAGCTTGTAATCCGGTTTATCCGGTCTGTCGCGCCCAACTCGCTCACAGGAATACTTCTGAACGGGGGTTATACAAGTATCCCCAACAACTTCCGCCATATAATCTGAAATGCCATTTTCGTAGTAAAAGCTCTGGCTTTCAAAGTCCCCTTCTTGATTCTGCCACTGTAAATGCAACGTCAGACCAGCGTTAACGACCGCCTGCTTTTTCATCGTGCGGGAGAAGTACTCCAACGGAATGGAAGTATCCGTAAAAACCTCAGCATCGCTTTTCCATCGAACAACTGTTCCGCTTTTTGATTTCGGGCATTCAGATTTTTCCAACGAACCGACCGGATTTCCCTTAGAGAAGCGTATGGTATAGGAGGTTCCTCGCTGATAGGAAGTTACTTCCATAAATTCAGAAGCATATTGCGTTGCACAGGCACCCAAGCCGTTCAAACCAAGGGAATATTCATATGCGCCGCCGTTAGCATTATCATATTTTCCGCCGGCGTATAACTCGCAATAAACCAGTTCCCAATTATACCGTTGCTCTTTCTCATTCCAATCAAGCGGAACACCGCGCCCAAAATCCTCCACAGTCATCACGCGATCTGCGGTTACAGTAACATTGATCGTTTTTCCGTACCCCTCCCGAAACTCATCAATGGAGTTGGAAAGGATTTCAAAGAAGGAATGCTCGCATCCCTCCAAACCGTCAGAACCAAAAATTACCGCCGGTCTTTTGCGGACACGATCTGCCCCCTTTAGCATAGATATGCTTTGGCTACCGTATTCTTCGTTCTTTTTTGCCATGAATGTTTCCTTTTCTATTTGCAGCAAATCAAATTTGCTGACGACTTATTTTTTTGGATCGTAAAACCCAACCTTTCGGTACACCTTGGAAAGTGTCCTGCGCGCGACACTCTCCGCTTGTTCCGCCCCCTCAATCAGCAACTGATTGATATAGACTTTATCTGCCATGTACCGTTCGTATTCTCGCTGTAGCTTTCCGAGTTCCTCCGCAACCACTTCGCCGACTGCTGACTTGAAATCGCCGTATCCCTTTCCTTGAAACTCAACTTCAATCTCCGGGAAGGTTTTGCCGGTCACAGCACCGTAAATGCTCATCAGATTGTTGATGCCATGCTTTCCTTCTGCATAGCGAACCTCCCCATCGGAATCGGTTACTGCCTTTCGGATTTTGCGCATAACGACATCTTTGCTATCCAACATGAAAATCGTGCCGTCTCCGCTTTCCGATTTGCTCATCTTTTTCGTCGGATCGGAAAGAGACCTGATTTTTGCGCCGCTTTCGGTTGTCAAAGCTTTCGGAATGCGAAATGTCTCGCTGTACGTATTATTGAAGCGAATCGCCACGTCTCGAGTCAATTCCAAATGTTGAAGCTGATCATTGCCCACCGGCACATAATCCGCCTGATAAAGCAGGATATCAGCTGCCATCAAAACAGGATAGGTATACAAACCACCATTGATATTATCGGCATGTCGCGCAGATTTATCCTTGAACTGTGTCATGCGATTCAGCTCACCCATCATGGTATAGCAATCCAAAACCCAAGCCAGCTGAGAATGCGCGGGAACCATGCTTTGCAAGAAAAGTGTGCTTTTCTGCGGATCAATACCGGCAGCAAGATAAATTGCAGCGGTTTTCAAGCAATTCTGCCGGAACTCCGCAGGAACCTGACGTACGGTAATCGTATGCAGATCTGCCAGCATATAATAACAAAGATAGTCTTCCTGTACCTTCACCCAATTGCGGAGCGCTCCGAGATAGTTTCCCAATGTCAGCGTACCGGATGGCTGAATGCCAGATAAGACAACTTTTTTTGCTTCATTTGTTTCCATTTCCGTAAACCTTTTCCTTTCAAACTGCCATCCATAAAGAATAAGCAGAACTATGGCTGGTCCCCTCATATTTGACAATTACCATATTTTGTATTATAACATATAAGAAAACATATTTCAATAAAATTTTTATAGAAAAATATATTTACTTTTTGGCTTTCTTGTTGTATAATCAGAAAGAATATGGTAAAGGACGGTTACTTATGAAAAAAATCATTGTCGAAACTTCAGCAAGACATGTACACCTGTCCCAAGCAGATCTTGAGACGCTGCTTGGAAAGGGAAAGGAGCTGACTGTAAAAAAAATGCTCTCCCAGCCGGGTCAGTTTGCAAGCAATGAGAGAGTAAGTCTCGTCGGACCGAAGAATACCATTCATAATGTTTTGATTCTGGGGCCCGTTCGCAAGAATACGCAAGTGGAAATTTCTTTGACCGATGCAAGAACGCTCGGTGTAACGGCACAGATTCGTGAATCCGGTGATATTGAAGGGACTTCTGGCATCAAGATTATCGGTCCTGCCGGTGAAATCGAAATACAAAAGGGTGTGATTGCTGCAAAACGCCATCTGCATTTGGACACCGCCACGGCAAAGGAAATGGATCTTGCGGACAAGCAGATCGTTTCCGTGAAAGTCGATGGTGAACGCGGACTGACTTTCGGGGAAGTCGTTGTTCGTGTCAGCGATCAATATGCGCCCGCCGTACACCTTGATACTGATGAAGCAAACGCAGCAGCGCTTTCCGGTGAGGTTTTCGGCGAAATTCTGCACTAAAAAAATGAAACAATCTATGATAAAAGATTTTGAAAGGAGTAACACAATGTTACAGTATTCCAGCGAAGTTGAACGTATGTGTCCGATCGCCAAAGGGCCCCAGCACGGTCCCGCGCCCATTCCAGAAGAAGGAAAGTGGGTAAAGGCTTATGAAATCAAGGACATCTCCGGTTTTACCCACGGCATTGGCTGGTGCGCACCGCAGCAGGGTTGCTGCAAGCTTTCTCTCAACATCAAGGAAGGGATCATTGAGGAGGCGCTCATAGAAACAATCGGCTGCTCCGGTATGACCCATTCTGCTGCCATGGCAGCAGAAATTCTGCAAGGCAAGACCATTTTGGAGGCTTTGAACACTGATCTTGTATGCGACGCAATCAATGTCGCTATGCGGGAATTATTCCTGCAGATTGTTTACGGTCGTTCTCAAACCGCGTTCTCAGAAAATGGTTTGCCGGTCGGTACATCCCTTGATGATCTCGGTAAAGGTCTTCGTTCTCAAGTAGGTACCATCTTTGCAACCAATGCGAAAGGGGTTCGCTATTTGGAAATGGCGGAAGGTTATATCCTGAACCTTGCAGTTGATAAAGACGATCAAGTTATCGGGTACAAGTTTGTTCATCTCGGCAAGATGATGGAGGCGATTCGTAACGGAGCCAATCCTACAGAGGCCTATGAAAAGAATGTAAAAACCTACGGCAGATACGACGAGGCCGTGAAGTATATCGATCCGAGAAAAGAATAAGGAGGGAGAACTACAATGGCAACTTTTGAAGGTTACGAAAGAAGAATAGATAAGATCAATGCTTGCCTCAAGGAATATGGCATGTCCTCCCTTGACGAGGCAAAAGCACTTTGTGATGAAAAGGGCGTTGATGCCGACAGCATCGTGAGAGGCGTTCAGCCAATCTGTTTTGAGAATGCTGTCTGGGCTTATACGCTCGGATGTGCCATCGCGATCAAAAAGAACTGTAAGAGCGCTTCCGATGCAGCAGAGGCGATTGGAATCGGTCTGCAGGCATTCTGTATCCCCGGCTCTGTTGCGGAAACCAGAAAGGTAGGTCTTGGACACGGCAACCTTGGTGCTATGCTGCTGCGTGAGGAAACGCAGTGCTTTGCCTTTTTAGCGGGGCATGAGTCCTTTGCTGCAGCGGAAGGAGCGATCGGAATTGCAAGAACCGCAAACAAGGTTCGCAAGGAACCGCTGCGTGTCATACTAAACGGACTCGGCAAGGACGCGGCGATGATTATTTCCAGAATCAACGGCTTTACCTATGTCCAGACTGACTATGATTTCAAAACCGGCGAACTGACTATCGTGCGTGAAATTGCATATTCCGACGGCGAGAAAGCAAAAGTTCGTTGCTACGGTGCCAATGATCCGATCGAAGGCGTTGCAATCATGTGGCACGAGGGTGTGGATGTTTCCATTACCGGTAATTCCACTAACCCGACACGTTTCCAGCACCTTGTCGCCGGCACTTATAAAAAAGAATGTGTAGAAAAAGGAAAGAAGTATTTCTCCGTTGCTTCCGGTGGCGGTACCGGTCGTACACTGCACCCGGATAATGTGGCAGCTGGTCCGGCATCCTACGGTCTGACCGATTCAATGGGACGTATGCACAGCGATGCGCAGTTTGCAGGTTCCTCCTCTGTCCCGGCGCATGTTGAAATGATGGGACTGATCGGTATGGGCAACAACCCGATGGTCGGCGCGACTGTCGCGTGTGCGGTTGCAGTGGAAGAAGCGTTGAAATAAAGCGCGGAGACAAAAGTAAGTATGCAAATAAGAAAACTCTTGACGTAACACGCCGAGAGTTTTCTTTATTATGACCTTGCCTCCCCTATTTCCACGAAAATGATTCTCCGCCCGCACCGATTTCAAAGTGATATTTTATAATGCCAAGATCTATTTTTGTATAGAAACCCACCCCAGCTTTTGCTGTGATTACGTTTCCATCTAACTGAAGTCGAAACTTCTGCTGATTCATCGCTGTAGGTGCAAGCAGCGCCGCTTCCACACCGCGTTGAAACCAATCAGGCATCTCTCCTTTAACGCTCGCCACTTCCGATAATGTTTTCGACTTGTGAGGAATCCCCTGCGTTTTTCCGTATCCAAGTGAAATCACTACACGCAATATCTCCCCTTTCTCTATGTCAAATGCCGATTTGATCTTACTGTATGTCGAAGCAACCCATAATGTTTTCGACTTGTGAGGAATCCCCTGCGTTTTTCCGTATCCAAGTGAAATCACTACACGCAATATCTCCCCTTTCTCTATGTCAAATGCCGATTTGATCTTACTGTATGTCGAAGCAACCCAGCAAGTATTTAAACCGAGTTGCTGCGCTTTCAGAACCAGCCGCTCTCCGTAATAACCGCATTTCTCGTCAAGTTCCGGTTCCTTTTTTCCGATCAGTGCCATATAGTTTTCAACACCACAAAATTTTCCATAGTGCGCCATGTAACCGGCAAAAGCTTTTGGCTCATTTGTAACAAGTTAAATATGTAACCCGCCGTCCCGGTTACAGGACAAAATATCTTCCTGCAACGAAGAAATCGTTTTATCATCCAAAATTTGTTTTTTATACTGACGCACGCTGTGACGAACTTTGATTGCTTCATTCAAATTCATAATTGATCCCTTTCTTATTTGTTAAGTTATTTCAGCAACCCTTTCATTTCGAAATTTATATTGACAAATGGAAAAGAATAGATATAATGAAAACAAATAATGTTCAAATCTCACAAAGCATAAATGGGCACTCCTATTTCAGCAACAGGAAAGGAATCTTCACAGAATGAAACCTATGATCGAAATTGAGCATCTTTCCAAATCCTTCGGAGAAATCCGTGCAGTGCAGGATCTTACCTTTCGTGTTATGGAAGGAGAACTGTTTGCATTTCTCGGAGTAAACGGAGCCGGAAAAAGCACAACCATTTCTATCCTGTGCGGACAATTGAAAAAGGACGGCGGAACTGTCAGGATTAACGGAAATGATCCGGACAATAACGAAGAAGAAGTAAAACGGAATTTGGGCGTTGTCTTTCAGAATTCTGTTCTTGACAAAGTGCTTCGGGTACAGGATAACTTAGAAAACCGCGCCGCCCTTTACGGCATTACGGGAAGCGCCTTCCGTCAGAGATTACATGAGCTTTCCTTTCTTTTTGAGCTAGACGGACTTTTAAAACGCCCGGTCGGAAAGCTCTCGGGTGGACAACGCCGGCGCATCGATATTGCACGTGCGCTGCTTCACAGACCAAAGCTGTTAATCTTGGATGTAAACTGTAGTACCCCTTTAGGATGTGTATTCAGTGCATAGTGTAGGAGAAAGGGTGAGAAATAGAACTGCATACACAGCAGAAAGAGAAAATTGTGTATT
>CAZJVB010000003.1:0-107446 GCA_964549435.1 uncultured Ruminococcus sp. | reverse complement strand
AGTAATGGTGATCCCGCGCTCCTGTTCCTGCTCCATCCAGTCCATCGTCGCGGCGCCGTCGTGCACCTCGCCGATCTTATGCGTTTTTCCTGTATAATACAGAATACGCTCGGTCGTCGTCGTCTTTCCGGCGTCGATATGAGCCATGATACCGATATTTCTCGTTTTTTCAAGCGGAGTTTTTCTCGGCATAGTAATATCCTTTCCCTTTCTTTCCCTTCCGAATGGCGATTACCAGCGGTAATGTGCAAACGCCTTGTTTGCTTCTGCCATCTTGAGCGTGTCTTCCTTCTTCTTCACTGCGCCACCGGTGCCGTTAGCGGCGTCCATGATTTCCCCGTAAAGACGGTCTGCCATGGTTCTTTCGCCTCTTTGTCTGGCATAGGTGATCAACCAGCGGAGCCCAAGTGTCTGCCGTCTCTCAGGACGAACTTCCATCGGAACCTGGTAGTTGGAACCGCCGCGACGCACCGCTTTGACTTCCAATGCGGGCATGATATTGCCGAGAGCCTTTTTGAACATCTCCAGCGCATCCTGTCCGGACTGTGCAGCCACTTTTTCAAATGCTTCGTAAACGATTTTCTGTGCAACGCCTTTCTTTCCGTCCTCCATGATTCCGTTGATCAGCTTGGTCACAAGCTGGGAACCATAGATCGGATCCGGCAGCACTTCTCTTTTGAATCCATGTTCTCTTCTGGGCACTTTACTTCCCTCCTTCATTAGTGATCGCGCTTTTTAAGCGCGTTCCATGAGTTCACAGGTACTCGAAAAATCGCTTCCCGTCAAGTGCGCAGAAATGCTCTATATCCAAGAGGAACGCATGGGAATGCCCTCCTCCGATCTATCGTATTTATGTGCACTGTCTTCGATTGATTTTCGTACTTTGTGTTTCGGCATGCATCTGCCGAACGGATTACTTGCCTGCCTTCGGACGCTTTGCGCCGTACTTGGAACGGCCCTGATTTCTCTTGGCAACGCCCTGCGTATCGAGGGTGCCGCGAATGATGTGGTAACGGACGCCGGGGAGATCCTTAACTCTTCCGCCGCGGATCAGCACCACAGAGTGCTCCTGCAGGTTATGACCGATGCCGGGGATATACGCCGTGACTTCCATCCCGTTAGAAAGTCTCACTCTGGCGATCTTTCTCTGCGCAGAGTTCGGCTTTTTCGGCGTCTTGATCGCGACCTTGGTGCAAACGCCTCTCTTTTGGGGAGCGGAAACATCCGTCGAAATATTCTTGATAGAGTTGGTTCCCTTCTGGAGCGCCGGCGCCTTGGACTTCCACACCTTGTCATGGCGGCCCTGCTTGACCAATTGGTTAAACGTAGGCATACTTTTCCTCCTTTCCGAAAATAGTCTACAAATGGTAATTATACATAAACCATCGACATTTGTCAATAGTCAATGTCTGTTTTTTTCCGCAGCTTTCTACGGAATCAGTATTCCGAAAGAACGGCGGTATAAACCTCCACGCCCGCCATAACGGCGAGCTGGAGTCCGGTTTTTGATTGATCGGGGGAGATACCGGCCTTCGCGGCTTCCGTGCGCACTCGTTCGGCAAACGCACGGTCGGCGTCGGACGCAAGCCACAGCTTTTTCAGCATCCCTTTGCGCATCAGCTTCTGCGCACGGTTCCAGCCGGCCTCCCTTATTCGGTCATCCATATGCTTACTGTTGTTCCTCCGCGCCGTAAACAGCCTCGGCATAATCCTCGCCGAGATCCACCTTCGTTTCGCGGTACTGTGCCATACCGGTACCTGCGGGAATCAACTTTCCGATAATGACGTTTTCCTTTAAGCCCAGCAACGGATCCTTTTTCCCCTTGATTGCAGCATCAGCCAGCACCTTGGTGGTTTCCTGGAACGACGCCGCAGAAAGGAAGGACTCCGTAGAAAGGGATGCTTTCGTGATCCCCAGCAGCATCGCGCTGCCCTCCGCTTTCATCAGCTCTACGCCGTCCGTACGGGCAGCATTCTCGCGGTCAATCTGCTCATTCGCTTCCTCGAACTCGCTGATTTCTACCGCAGAGCCGACCAGCAGATTCGTATCCCCGGTCGTATCCACACGGATCTTGCGCGTCATCTGACGGGCGATGATCTCGATATGTTTGTCTGCGATTTCAACCGCCTGCAAACGGTATACGCGCTGAACCTCTTTAATAATATATTCGTAGACGGCGTCCAGCCCGTTGATTTCCAGAATATCTGCCGGATACTCCGTTCCCTCGGTCAGCTTCTGACACCGCTCGACATGTGCACCGTTTTCGACAGCGAGCTTAGTCATCAGCGGAACGGACAGCGCGGTGACGTCTCCGTCGTCTCCGGTAATGGTGATCTGCTTGGTCTTTTTGCCGTCCTCGATCGCGACCGTACCGGCAAACTGTGCCAAAACGGCGGTCTTTTTCGGACGGCGCGCTTCAAAGATTTCCTCTACACGGGGCAAACCCTGCGTGATATCGCCGCCGGCGACACCGCCGCTGTGGAAGGTTCTCATAGTCAGCTGCGTGCCCGGCTCACCGATCGACTGTGCCGCAATGATGCCCACCGCTTCACCGATGGAAACCGGCTTGCCGGAGGACAGATCTGCGCCGTAGCAATGGACACAGACGCCGTGCTTTGCGCGGCAGTTGATGACCGAACGGACATGCACTCTGGTGATGCCGGCGTCCACAATCTTCCGGATCTCTTCCTCGCCCAGCATCGTATTATCCTTGACCAGCAGCTCGCCGGTTCGTTCGTCCACGATATCTCCGATGGTGAATCTGCCGGGCAGACGATCTGCAAACGGCTCGATGACTTCCTCCTTGCCGCCGGAGAGACGGTCCACGATCTTGGTCACCCAAAGCCCACGCGTATCACCGCAATCCTTTTCGCGGATGATGACATCCTGCGAAACATCAACAAGACGTCTGGTCAGATACCCGGAGTCCGCAGTACGAAGCGCAGTATCGGACAAGCCCTTCCGGGTGCCTCTTGCCCCCGTGAAGTATTCCAGCACCTGCATGCCTTCGCGGAAGTTTGCCTTGATCGGCATTTCGATGGTCTTACCGGAAGCGGAAGCCATCAGACCGCGCATTCCCGCCAACTGCCGCATCTGCTTGATAGAACCGCGGGCGCCGGAAACCGCCATCATATTGATCGGGTTGTACTTATCCAGATTCTTCTGCAACGCAGTTGTTACGTCCTTGGTACACTTATCCCAAACAGCGATAACGCGCTGGGAACGCTCCTCGTCGGAGAACAGACCTTCGCGGAACAGCTCGGTGATCTGATCAACCTTGGTCTCCGCCTCCGCAATCAGCGGCTGCTTCTCCGGCGGAATGGTCATATCGTAAACCGAGATGGAAAGCGCCGCCTTTGTGGAATATTTATAGCCCTGCGCCTTGATCTGATCCAGCACCTCACAGGTAACGACGTTCCCGTGCTTTTTGATGGAGCGGTCCAGAATCTGGGACAGCTCACTGTTTGTCGTGACAAAATCGATCTCCAGCTTGAACTGATTGCCCGGCAGACTGCGGTCCACAAAACCGAGATCCTGCGGAATCGGACGGTTAAAGATCAGTCTGCCCAGCGTGGTATGCGCGAAGCCGGTTTTCTGCTCGCCGTCGATCTCCTTGGTGATACGGACATGGCACTGTGCATGCAGTCCAAGCTCCCCGTTTTCATAAGCCATCATCGCTTCGTCAAAATTGCGGAACCATTTGCCCTCGCCCGGCTCGCCGGGCTTATCCACCGTCAGGTAGTAGGAGCCGAGCACCATGTCCTGCGACGGCACGTTGACCGCGTGTCCCGAAGCGGGCTTCAGCAGATTGTTGGCAGAAAGCATCAGAAACCGCGCTTCCGCCTGCGCCTCTGCAGACAGCGGAACATGTACCGGCATCTGGTCCCCGTCGAAATCAGCGTTGAACGGGTTGCAGACCAGCGGGTGCAGCTTGATAGCACGCCCTTCGACCAGCACCGGCTCAAATGCCTGAATAGAAAGTCTATGCAGCGTCGGCGCCCGGTTGAGCAGTACAGGGTGTTCCTTAATGACCACATCCAGCGCGTCCCAAACCTCGCTGTTGGCGCGCTCGACACGCTTTTTCGCATCCTTGATATTGGTGGATTTTCCACTTTCCACCAGCTGCTTCATAACGAACGGCTTGAACAGCTCCAGCGCCATTTCCTTCGGCAGACCGCACTGATAGATCTTCAGTTCCGGTCCGACGACGATAACCGAACGCCCGGAATAGTCCACACGCTTGCCGAGCAGATTCTGACGGAAGCGCCCCTGCTTGCCACGCAGCATTTCGGAAAGCGACTTCAGCGGGCGGTTGCTCGGTCCGGTGACCGGACGTCCGCGGCGCCCGTTGTCGATCAGCGCATCCACCGCCTCCTGCAGCATCCGCTTTTCATTGCGGATGATGATATCCGGTGCCTGCAGCTCCTGCAGCTTCAGCAGACGGTTGTTCCGATTGATGACACGGCGGTACAGATCATTGAGATCGGACGTCGCAAAGCGTCCGCCGTCCAGCTGCACCATCGGGCGAAGCTCCGGCGGGATGACCGGCAGCGCATGCATAATCATCCATTCAGGACGGTTGCCGGAGGTACGGAACGCCTCCACAACCTCCAGACGCTTGATATCGCGCACCTTGCGCTGTCCCTGCGCAGTCAGAAGTTCCTTCTTCAGCCGGGCCGCTTCCTCTTCCAAATCGATTTCCGCCAGCAATTTCTCAATCGCCTCGGCGCCCATGCCCGCTTCAAAGTCATTCTCATACTTTTCGCGGTATTCGCGATACTGCTGTTCGGTCAGAAGCTGGTACTTCGTCAGCGGTGTCTCGCCGGGATCCGTCACGATATACTGCGCGAAATACAGCACCTTTTCCAGCAGCTTCGGCGAAATATTCAGAAGAAGTCCCATGCGGGAAGGGATCGCGCGGAAATACCAGATGTGGGAAACCGGCGCCGCCAGCTCCACGTGTCCCATGCGCTCACGGCGCACCTTGCTGGTGGTAATCTCCACTCCGCACTTCTCGCAGATCTTGCCCTTGTAGCGCGCGCCTCTCTTATATTTTCCGCAATGGCATTCCCAATCCTTGGTCGGTCCGAAGATCCGTTCGCAGAACAAACCGTCCCGCTCCGGCTTCAGTGTACGGTAGTTGATCGTCTCCGGCTTTTTCACCTCGCCGTAGGACCAGGATCGGATCATTTCGGGAGATGCAAGACCGATCTGGATCGATTCAAATTCCATATTCGCACTTTCCATTCGTTATGACCATTCCTTTCTTTCTGCACGCGCGATACCGCCTTGTCTGAAAGGGGAGGCATGCAGACAGATCCCCTCGTTCAGTCGTCAATTTCATTCTCGGATTCGTCGTAAACATACTCCTCTTCGTCGGGCTCGCCCTCGATGATCTCCTCATCGGACAAACCGGCGTTCACGCTGGTTTCGTCCTCATACAGCAGCCCGCGATCATCTTCCAGAACGCTCTGTCCGAGCTCGGTATCCGAGAATTTCTTCTCGTCCGGTCCGTCGTCATCAGCATAATCACGCATCGGAATCTCGTCGCCGTTCTTATCTCGCACGCGGACGTCCAAACCAAGCGATTGCAACTCCTTGACCAACACCTTGAAGGAGGCGGGGACGCCCGGCGTCGGAATATTCAGTCCCTTGACGATCGCCTCATATGCCTTGACACGTCCCTTTACATCGTCGGATTTAACGGTCAGGATCTCCTGCAGCGTATAAGCAGCGCCGTAAGCCTCCAGCGCCCAGACCTCCATTTCTCCGAAACGCTGTCCGCCGAACTGCGCCTTGCCGCCCAGCGGCTGCTGGGTGACCAGCGAGTACGGACCGGTCGAACGGGCGTGAATCTTATCATCCACCAAATGGTGCAGCTTCAGGAAGTACATGACACCCACGGTAACGGGGTTATCAAACGGCTGACCGGTGCGTCCGTCATACAGAACGGTTTTTCCGTTTTCGCTGCAGCCCGCTTCACGCAGCCATTCCTGAATATCCTTTTCATTCGCGCCGTCAAACACCGGCGTCATCACTTTGCAGCCCTTCAGCCGCGCCGCCATGCCGAGGTGAACCTCCAGCACCTGCCCGATATTCATTCGGGAAGGAACGCCCAGCGGGTTCAGCACGATGTCAAGCGGGGTGCCGTCCGGCAGGAACGGCATATCCTCCGGCGGCAGAATGCGGGAAATAACGCCCTTGTTTCCGTGGCGGCCCGCCATCTTATCACCGACCGATATTTTTCTCTTCTGCGCAACATAGACGCGCACACACTGAATGACGCCCGGCGACAGCACGTCGCAGTCGTCGCGGGAAAATACCTTGACGTCCACGATGATTCCGGATTCCCCGTGCGGCAGCTTCAGCGAGGTATCGCGCACCTCACGCGCCTTCTCTCCGAAGATCGCGCGCAGCAGCCGCTCCTCTGCCGTCAGCTCGGTTTCGCCCTTCGGCGTGACCTTGCCGACCAGAATGTCGCCGGAATGCACCTCTGCACCGATGCGGATGATGCCGTCTGCGTCCAAATCGCGCAGCGTATCCTCCGACACGTTCGGAAGCTGGCGGGTGATCTCCTCCGGTCCCAGCTTGGTATCGCGGGATTCGCAGTAATACTCCTCAATATGAATAGACGTGTACACATCATCGCGCACCAAGCGCTCGTTCAGCAGCACCGCGTCCTCGTAGTTATAGCCCTCCCATGTCATGAAGCCGATCAGCACGTTCTTCCCCAGCGCGACCTCTCCGTCCTTGGTAGCAGGTCCGTCCGCAAGCACATCGCCCTCGGACACGCGGTCTCCCTTGCTCACCACCGGACGCTGGTTGACACAGGTACCGGCATTGGAACGTTTGAATTTGATCAGCGGGTAAAAATCGCTTCTGCCCTCATCGGTGCGCACCACAATTTCATCGGAGGAAACGCTCTCAACATAGCCGCTCCGCTTACAGATCACCAGCACTCCGGAGTCGTAGGCGGCGCGGTATTCCATACCGGTCCCGACAGTCGGCGCTTCGCACATCATCAACGGCACCGCCTGCTTCTGCATGTTGGAGCCCATCAGTGCACGGGTATTATCGTCATTTTCCAAAAACGGAATCATCGCGGTCGCGACAGAAACCACCATCTTCGGGGAAACATCCATCAGATCGATCCGACTCGCCTCAAACTCACCGATCTCATCCAAATGGCGGCCGACAATCTTGCGGTTGACAAAATGTCCGTTCTCGTCGATCGGCTCATTGGCGGTCGCAACGATATACTCGTCCTCTACGTCCGCAGAAATATACACGACCTCCTTGGTCACCACGCCGTTCTTCACTACGCGGTAGGGAGCCTCGATGAAACCGAACCGGTTGACCTTCGCGTAGCAGGCGAGGGAAGAGATCAGACCGATATTCGGACCTTCCGGCGTTTCGATCGGACACATCCGACCGTAATGCGTATAATGCACGTCGCGCACCTCGAAGGAGGCGCGGTCACGGGACAGACCGCCCGGTCCCAATGCGGAGATTCTGCGCTTGTGCGTCAGCTCGGCAAGCGGATTGGACTGATCCATAAACTGGGACAGCGGGCTGGACCCGAAGAAATCGCGGATCGCAGAGACGATCGGGCGGATATTGATCAGCGACTGCGGAGTGATGGTATCGATATCCTGCGTTGTCATCTTCTCCTTGACGATCTTATCCATGCGGGAAAAGCCGATCCGCAGCTGATTGAGCAGCAGTTCGCCGACCGCGCGGATACGGCGGTTGCCGAGGTGGTCGATATCGTCGGTCGCACCGACGCCGTGAGCAAGTCCCAACAGATAGTTGACGGAAGCCAGGATATCCTCGACGGTGATGGTGCCGGGAATCAGCGCACGGCGTTTCTTTTCGATCGCTTTCTTCAGCGCTTCTCTGTCCTCCAGACCGGTCTCACCGATGATCTCCAGCAAAACGTCCAGCGAAACCATCTCATCCAGCCCCAGCTCCTCATCCGGAATACCGGTGATCCCGGATGCATATACCATGCGGTTGGTGAACACCCGCACCTCGGTATTGACGCCCTCTTCCTCCTCCACATAAATGGAGGCCTCGCAGACACCCGCACGCTGAATTGCCTCCGCCTCGGCGCGGTCCAGCTTCCTGCCCGCCTCATAGATCAACTCACCGGTAACCGGAGAGACGACGTCCTTTGCCAATACATGCCCCACGATACGACGGGCAATGGCGAGCTTCTTATTAAATTTATATCTGCCGACGGCGGAAATATCGTACCGTTTCTCGTCAAAGAAAAGGCTGTGCATCAGAATCTGTGCGGATTCCAAAATCGGCGGTTCGCCGGGACGCAGCTTCTTGTAGATCTCCTTGAGCGCCTCATCCACTGCGTTCGTCATCTCGCCGGTCTGCATCACACGCTCAACCTCGGCATTGATCGTATCCTTCTCAAACGTGGATTTGAGAAGCGGCTCGTCCCCGAACCTGTCCAAAATTTCGGCATCGCTTCCAAGACCGAAGGCGCGCAAAAGTACCGTGATCGGCATTTTGCGATTCTTGTCGATCCGGACATAAAAGACGCCGGAGGAATCCGTTTCGTATTCCAGCCACGCACCGCGGTACGGAATCACCGTGGACGTGAACAGCCGATTGCCGGCTTTATCGCCGGTCATTTCATAATAGATACCGGGTGAACGAACGATCTGGGAAACCACGACGCGCTCCGCGCCGTTGATGACAAAAGTGCCCGAATCCGTCATGATCGGGAAATCTCCCATATAAATTTCCTGCTCCTTGACCTCTCCGGTCATCCGGTTGGTCAGGCGCACGGTCACGCGAAAGGGGGAAGCATAGTTCAGATCCCGTTCCTTGCATTCCTCGATCGTGTATTTCGGCGGATCGCTCAGCGTATAACCGATAAACTCGATCACCAGATTGCCGGAATAATCCGTCATCGGGGAGATATCCTTCAGAACCGCGCCGATTTCCTTATTTACGAAATCGTCAAAGGATTTTTTCTGCACCTCGATAAGGTTCGGCATATCGATAACTTCCTCGATCCGGGAAAAAGACATCCTCTTCGTTTTGCCGAGAGTCTGTTCATGTACCATACCGATCATTCACTCCATTTCTTTTTTGTGCCAATGTGCTTTCTATGTAACCCTGTCATAACAAGATTTGGCAATTTGCCAAACCGCACCGCAAGATATGGTACCGCAAACCCTTAGAACGGGGCAAAAGCCGCCTTTCGGCAGCCGTCGCTTTGCACCTATCTCCATATACGCATACCTCGCGTATTGTAGTGCAGTATGTTATAGTATCACAATTTTCCTTTATTGTCAAGCCTTTTTTGCAAAAAATTCAAGCCGGTGCAAAAAAATCGACGACAACGCCCCCCGCATATTTGCCCTTGCTTTTCCAGAAAAAATATGGTAAGATAACGGAAACAGCATTCCCCAAATGACTACATAATTGATAAAAGGAAACAGACACTATGCTCGTATCCGCTTTGCAAAACGCCGTCAAGCGCGGCGATTATGACCGCACCTTTTCCGCCCTGTATCAGGACCTGAACCGTCAGCGGGAACGCTGGCTTACCCTTCTGAACACCTTCCGCGAACGGTACGGGGATCTCGACGCCGCCCTGTTCTCCGTTCCCGGCAGAACGGAAATTTCCGGAAACCATACCGATCACAATAACGGCTGCGTGCTCGCCGCCTCGGTGGATATTGATATTATCGCCGTTGCGGCAGCGACGGAGGAATCCGTGATCCGTATCAAGAGTGAGGGCTATCCGGAGGACGTGGTGGACTGCGCCGATCCGGATCCGAAAACGGTGCGCAAGGGCTCTTCTTCCGCGATCGTCGCCGGCATCTGTGACGCGTTCCGGAAGAAGGGATACGCATACGGCGGGTTTGTCGCCTGCACGACCAGCGATGTGCTGACCGGCTCCGGTCTCTCCTCCTCGGCGGCGTTCGAGGTCATGTGCGGCAGAATCCTTTCCGAATTATATAATAGCGGCTCCGTCCCTCCGATGCAGCTTGCCATGGCAGGGCAATATGCTGAGAACGTGTTTTTCGGCAAACCCTGCGGGCTGATGGATCAGGCTGCCTGCGCCTGCGGCGGCTTCCTTTACATTGACTTTGCCGATCCCTCCGCTCCAGTGACGGAAAAGCTGTCGCTGGATCCGGAACGAGAGGGCTATACCTTCTGTATCGTCAATACCGGCGGCAACCACGTGGATCTGACCGATGATTACGCCGCTGTACCGAAAGAGATGCATGCCTGCGCCGCTCTGATGGGCAAAAAAGTGCTGCGCGAATGCGCCGAGGAAGACTTTTGCGCCCGCATCGGCTACCTGCGCGGACTGGTAGGCGACCGCGCGATCCTGCGCGCTCTGCATTACTTCGGGGAAAACCGCCGGGTGGAACAGCAGCGTGCAGCACTGAAAGCGGGGGACTGTACAGCATTCCTCCGGTTGGTGACAGAATCCGGGCGCTCCTCCTTCCAGTATCTGCAAAATGTCTACACCACGAAGAACGTGTCCGAGCAGGGGCTTTCACTGGCGCTCGCCCTATCCGAACGATACGGTGCGATCTGCCGCGTACACGGCGGCGGCTTTGCCGGCACCATTCAGGCATATGTACCGGCCGAGCAGGTGCTTTCCTACCGGGACGCAATCGAAGCCGTTTTCGGCAAGGGCGCCTGCCTGCTGCTCCGCATCCGTCCGTACGGCGCATCCGCTCTTTCGGAAAGCGGCGTCAAGGAATAGCCTCCGATGGCAGCTGAAGCCTACATGCTGTTCTCCTCCTCCAAGGGGAATTGCTGTCTGATCAGGAACGGCACGGACGTCTTTCTGATTGACGCGGGCGTTTCCGCCCGACGGATTGAAAGCGCCATGCGGGAGATCGGAATTGATCCCTGCGCCCTGCGTGCCGTTTTTATTACCCATGAACATACCGACCACATCAAAGGGTTGGATACGCTTTCCCGCCGCTACGGGCTGCCCGTATTCGCTCCTTCCGGCTGCTTTGCGGCAATCGGCTCCTGCTGTCCCTCTGCGCTGCCGTACCTGCACGCGAATGATCCGGGCACACTGGTCGAGTTGGAGAATACCCGCCTTTACGCCGTGCGCACCCCGCACGACGCAGCGGCATCCGTCGGCTTCCGGATGGAGCTTTCCGGAGAGAAAATGGCATATTTTACGGACATCGGACATCTCTCAGCGGACATTCTGCACGCCCTCTCCGGCTGCCGCCGTGTGGTGATCGAATCCAACCACGATATCACCCGTCTCCGAGAAGGGCCTTATCCCGCTTCTCTCAAGCGGCGGATCTTAGGACCGTACGGGCACCTGTCTAACATTGACTGCGCCGCTCTGCTCCCGCATCTCGCTGTCTATGGTACCGAACGGATCGTCCTCGCCCACCTTTCCGAGCAGAACAACACGCCCGAGCTTGCTTACGGAGAAAGCGCCGCCCGCCTGCGGGAGACAACGGTATCCCTTGCCGTCGCACGTCCGGACCGGACCGTCGAAATCTGAAATATCGCAATTATTTACAAATTCATACAAAATTCGACTTGAACAAACCGGAGAGGCGTGTTATCATCGAGACAATCAAAAAAACACAACAAGGGGAGAATTTGTATGAAACATCACGCTACGGGGTTCGTTTGCCTTTTGATCGCTGCCATCCTGCTTCTTTGCTCCTGTGAAACACAAACAGAAGAGAAGTCGCAGAGCGAAATTTCCGACACATCCGCTGCACAAAGCACATCGGATGTCGCCTCTCAAAACTCCATTCCGTCGGAGGACGCCTCAGAGCCGGCCCCCGCGGCACAGGAGGAAACCGCCCGTGATCTGTTTATCGCGAAATACGGATATAACATCGATTCCTACAGCTGGTTGTCGGAAGACGACACGTTTTATGAAGCGCTGCTGAACAACCCGATCGAAGCATGGCAGACCGAGCAAAGCGTTACCGACTCCACGACCGCCGAGATGTGTTTTACGCAGGATTGGGCATCCGAAAACTGGAAGCGGGAGATTGAGCGGGCAATTGGCTGGTTATCGGAAACGCTGCCGGAGCTGCAGGAGAAGCTGACCGAAGGGCAGAAGGCTTGGGAAACGTCTTTGAACGCAGAGCTTGCACTTGATCAGGACGTCCTTAGCCAGCTGGAAGCATACGGTACCTTGTATCAAGTCCTTTGTGCGAACGAATTCTGTAACGCCTGCCGTGACCGCGCTTTCCACCTTATGTATCTGGAGTATCTCTGTGCAGACGTTCTCGGACTGGACGACACCGGTCTATATGACATCACCTTCGAACAGCCGGAAGAAACCGCCTGATCGCCGCATATCGCTTTGACAAATACGCCAATTTCCAAAGCAATTTTATAGGAAACAATCCCAAGAGGGATAAAAAATAAAAAAATGACGGCATTCGCTTGACAAATCATACCGGGATGCTTATAATACAGGATAAACAAAAAATAAGAATAAGCTAAAAAGGGGAATTATGATGAAAAAGATCATTTCCACGCTTCTGATCGCCACGCTTCTCCTCGTACCTGTTATCTGCGCTTCTGTTTCCGCAGAAGAGGATACGGGAAGCACCACCCCTGTTCTCGTGAACCTGCTTCCTTCGGAAGGTGCGGAGACTGACAACTACAAACTGATCTGCAATGCGGACGGCTCTGTGACCGTAGAATTGAAGGTCGCCGCTTCTGCGGATGCTCCTGTAGTCGTTGATCTTACGTATGCTGACGCTACGTTCAGCATGGAGGGAGACGCTCCTGCCGTATATGCCGTTGCGGACTATGAGACCACCGGCAGCGCCAAGCTGGACAAGTCAAATTCCGCTGATTCCAACGGTACGAGATTTGTCTATACCCGCAGAGATCCTGTTGCGGAAGCAAACCTCTTCCTCGGATCCATGCTGGATACCGGCAATTACCAATCCTACATCCCGGTAATCGGCGGCGCAACGGATGGTACCACCGGTTATGCAGTATGGGATCTGGCTGGGTATATTTCCAGCAGTCCCACCAATCTGACCGCAACCAAAATTCATAACATCAACGCAGTGAAGATCTCGTTGGCTGACGGCGCAGTCGGTGACACAGTTACGTTCTACGCTCTCGCACTCACCAACACGGCAGAGGGACTGAACCTCGGTACCAAAACGCCGCTGGTAGCGCCTGTCGGTGACGATACGACCACGGACGATACGACCACGGACGATACGACCACGGACGATACGACCACGGACGATACGACCACGGATGATACCACCACGGATGATACCACCACGGATGATACGACCACGGATGACACGACCACGGACGATACGACCACGGATGACACGACCACAGACGACGATACCACGACGGAAGAAACTTCTGCGGACGTGACCGCTTCTGTGGATTCTACGGAGGACACCTCGGCTCCCACTACCGGCGATGCCGGCATCATCGTATTCGCTGTTCTCGGCGTTCTCGCAGTCATTGGTGCCGCCGTACTGGTTCGTACAAGACGCTAATTGCTGACATATCGTTTCTATGCAAACGCCTCCCGCCGGAGTTGACCGGCGGGGGCGTTTTTCTATCAAAAGCATGTCTTCGGCTTAACCGCAGTCTCACAGCAAAACCCGCTCTTATAAAAGTCTGTCACAAAAATTTTCAAATACGGCAAATTCCTCTTGACAAGACTTCTTTTCCTGTGTATAATAATAAAAAATATGATTTATATTACTTTCAAATAAAAAATGATATAAAATCAGGAGGATAGATCATGAAAAAGAGCACCCTTACACTTCTTGTCACCATGATTCTCGCAATCGCATGTGTTTCTATCGGAACCGTTTTCGCTTCTGCAGAAACCAAAACTGCGACCGTCCCAATTTCCGAAGAAAACGGCGTTTTCAAAAATATGGACGGCGAAGTTTATGTCTACCTGAATACCGAGTCCACCGCAAAAACGCTCGCTTCGGATGATTACAACTTCCGTTATGCGTATCTCCTTGTATTTGATTCCGACGGAAAAATCACAGCTGTCGGCAACAACCTGTTAAAAACAACGGAACAGCCGGATAAAGACTTCCAACGGTCCTTCGAGGTTCCTGCCGGCGGCTTTGCAGTCGCATTCTTCGGTTCGACAAATGCGGATCTCAAGTCCTTCTATGACGACGCGGAAGCGACTGTCGCGCAATCTGAAAAAACGTATACGGAATCCAATGACCAGTGGCACATTTATAACAAAACGGCTTCGACCGATATCGATTACTATGCGACGCTCAACAGCGACAACACGGAGCTTACTCTGCTGTTTTGCTCGCCCGTTGTAGAGGATAGCAGCAGCGAAGAAACGACGGACACTTCTACCGAAACCTCCTCTGAAGCATCTTCTGAGACATCCTCAGAGACGTCCTCAGAGGCATCCTCGGAAGCCTCTGATTCCTCGTCGGCTGACAGTTCTGTTGCTGTCACCTCTTCCGCAGATTCCTCTGTAATCCCCCCCACCGGTGATACCGGCATCCTTGTATTTGCCGTGCTCGGTGTCCTTGCGGTTGTCGGCGCTGCCGTTCTGGTTCGCGCAAGACACTAAGTTTCCGTGCATTAAAATTCCGATAGCACCAATCAAAGACGCCCTTCCTTTCTGAAGGGCGTCTTTTTTTCGCAGGCTTCAGCGGGAGGAAGCCACTCCATCAGCAGATAAAATGGTCCGCATCTTATCGGAAACGCTTGCCAAATAAGAAAACGCCCCTCCAAGAAGAGGGGCGTTCCAAATCAGAGAGAATACGGGCGTTATCTCGCAGCAGCAATAATTGCAGTAAAGTCAGGGGCTTTCAATGCAGCGCCGCCGATCAGACCGCCGTCCACGTTGACCTTGCTCAGCAGTTCCTCGCAATTCTTCGCGTTCATGGATCCGCCGTACTGGATTGTAGTCGCCTCGGCAACGGCTTCGCCATACAAGGAGGAAAGCGTCGCACGGATACCTCCGCACACCTCGTCGGCTTGATCCGCCGTCGCAGTTTTGCCGGTTCCGATTGCCCAGACCGGTTCATATGCGATGATGATATTCTGCATCTGCTCTGCCGTGATATCCGCAAGATCGATCTTCACCTGCATGGAGATGATTTCGGAGGTGATTCCCTGCTCGCGCTGCTCCAGCAATTCACCGACGCAAAGGATAACCTTCAATCCTGCCTCCAGCGCGGCTTTGACACGCTTATTGACAGTCAGATCCGTCTCACCGAAATACTGACGGCGTTCAGAATGACCGATAATGACATACTCTACACCGCAGGCGACCAACATATCTGCGGAAATTTCACCGGTATAGGCACCGCTCTTTTCCCAATGGCAATTTTCTGCGCCAATTTTGATAAAGGAACCCGCCGCCGCCTTGACAGCCGCATCAATGTCCACGTAAGGAACGCAGGCAATAACGGTGCAGCCGCTGTTGTCTGCGCCGGCATTTTCCGCCTTGATCGCTTCGATCAGCGCGGTTGCCTCCGCAGGCGTTTTGTTCATTTTCCAGTTGCCGGCGATAATCGCCTTTCTGGTTGCTTTATTCATAACATTTTCCTCTTGTTCATCAATATTTTTTCGGAGAATTTACCGGTCGGTCATCGCTGCGATCCCCGGAAGCTCAATGCCCTCCAGATATTCCAGCGAAGCGCCGCCACCGGTAGAAATATGGCTCATCTTACTGCCAAAGCCGAGCGTATTGACTGCTGCTGCGGAATCGCCGCCGCCAATGATCGTGGTCGCATCGGTTTCCGCCATCGCTTTCGCCACGGCAATCGTTCCCTCCGCAAGAGTCGGGTTTTCAAACACACCCATCGGTCCATTCCAAACAACAGTCTTTGCAGTCTTGATCTCTTCTGCAAAGAGCGCTTTGGTCTTAGGTCCGATATCCAGCCCCATCATATCCGCCGGAATTGCGTCAGCCGGAACGGTAACCGTCTCTATTGCTGCATCAATCGGATCCGGGAAGGATGCAGCGCAAACCGTATCCACAGGAAGCAGGAGCTTCACACCGTTCGCTTTTGCCTTTTCCAGCATTTCACGGCAATACTCCAGCTTTTCATCGTCCACCAACGACTTGCCGATGCCATGTCCCTGCGCCTTGAGAAAGGTATATGCCATACCGCCGCCGATGATCAGCGTATCCGCCTTGGTCAGCAGATTGGAAATGACATTGAGCTTGTCCGCCACTTTCGCGCCGCCGAGAATACACACGAACGGACGAACCGGATTGTTGACCGCGTCTCCGAGGAATTTGACCTCCTTCGCCATCAAATAGCCATTTGCGGACTCCTTTACAAAGGATGCAACGCCGACGGTTGAGCAATGCGCGCGATGTGCAGCGCCGAACGCATCATTGACAAACAGATCTGCAAGGGACGCTAGCTCCTTGGAAAATGCTTCGCCGTTCTTGGTTTCCTCCGCACGATAGCGGGTATTCTGCAGCAGCACGACGTCTCCGTCCTTCATGGCAGCAACCGCGGCCTTTGCATGCTCTCCGACAACAGTGTCATCTGCGGCAAATACAACGGTTTTTCCCAGCTTTTCGGAAAGACGCTGCGCGACCGGCGCAAGAGAATATTCCGGCAGCGGGGATCCCTTCGGTTTGCCCATATGGGAGCACAGGATCACCTTCGCGTTCTGCTCAATCAAATACCGGATGGTCGGAAGCGCAGCCACTATACGGGTTTCGTCCGTAATCACGCCGTTCTTGATCGGAACATTGAAATCACAGCGAACCAATACGCGCTGGCCAGTGACCTTCAGGTCTTCCACAGTTTTTTTTGCATTCATGTGCTTGTTTTTCTCCTTCTTTAAAATCTTCTGATTTCGATTGTCATTTTATCACAATGCTATGCATTCGTCAAGCATTTACCGGAACTTTCCGGCTGAATTTTCCAACCGTTCACATCTCTGTCAGGAAAAATTTTCGTCTGCATAGCTCTGAAACGCATCCAGATATTCCCGCAGAATACTGGTAAACCTGCTCCCATTGACGATGACGTCAGTCATCATACCGTCGGAAAGCTGCTTGATCGCATTGCTTTGTGTCCCGTACACCCAGCCGAAGTCAAACGCGATACTGTCCATAGTCATTTCCAGCATGCAGGTTTGGTTGTTGTCCCTTGCATAGAGCGTAATATACGTTTGCTTTTCCGCCTCCTGCAGCAAAGCGCCGCCCGCCGCACAGATCGCTGTCAGGCCAAGTCCGCTGCGCGCCGCATCGCTCATCAGCGCCGGCGCAGAAAAGACGCCGCCGCTCACGCCGATCGGACAGATATATTCCTCCTGCGCTTCGTCCCGCTTGGGCAGCGGAAGAATCCCATAATCCCGTTCTGCATTGGCGTACAGTTCTTTGATATACTCTAACTCCGCAAACAGGAATCCGAGCCGTCCTTCTTCAAATGCCTGATAGGCGTCCGTACCGTCCAGAGGATAGAGACAGGCGCTTCCGTAAAGCCCGACGAGCGATTCCGTCAGCTCGGAAAGCTGCTCCGCGTCGTATACGTATCCCACGCTTCCCGTCTCCTGCTGTGCGAATAAAGGCAATCCCTGCGCACACCAGAGCAGATACGGAAGTAAATCGGTATTATCTGTCGAAGAATACCCGAAAATATCTGTTTGCAGATCATAGCTGGAACGCTCCATGACGGAAGCAGCCACCGCTTCCGCATATTGCTGAAACATGGCAAAGGTCCATGTGCCATTCTTCACCGCTTCCTCCGGAAACGGCAGCCCGGCGGCAGTCACCAACGCGCGATCGTAAAACAGCACATACGCCCGGTCGTAGCTCTGCGCAGACGGATCCGGCAGCAGATATACCGAATTGCCGGTCTGCAAAGATGTCGCAAACGCCGCGTCATAGCACCCGGTCTGGATATCAAAATACGGAAGCGTGTTCAAATCCGTCAGCAAACCTGCCGCCCAAAGGGCTGCGGTGGTTTCCGCCGAATAGCAAAGCAGATCACCCGCAGCGATGCCCGCCTGCTCCGCCGCACGCAGTGTCTCCAGAATCTCATCCTCACTGACCGTATCCACACAGACCTCCATCTCATAAATGGAAGCGATCAGGGAATTCCGGTTGCGCAGCGCGTTTCTCACAGAGCCAGCTGCTTCCTCATCACCGAGAATGATTTCCGACTCCGGTGCAAGCACGGTAAGGTCCGTTCCGCTGAATGCGTCCGTTGAAGGAAGGGATTCCGCAATCTCATGATACTTCTCCGAGGTCGTCTTTCCCGTGTCCTGCGGCGGCATCACCACATTTGCGCAACCGGAGACCAGCAGCACCACCGAAAGCAATAGGATCCAACACTTTTTCATATACTTTTCACCCCTATGTTTCACGTGAAACAGTCAATGTCAACCGTTCAGCCCCACCACGCCGTCAACCGGCAGCGACAACAAAACCCCGTGAGCCTCGCTCTGCATTCCGCATGCCTTGCCGATCGCCTGCATGATCTCGGTTTTCTCTTCCTTATTCGCAAGGATCATCACTACTTCCCGCTCCGGCTGCACGCGAATGCCCCAGAACCGCATGGCCTCCTCACTGCCAACCCTCCGACTGTGAAACACCGTTCCGCCGGTAGCTCCCTTCGGTCGGGCTGCCTCCATTACTTCCTCGCTGAAGCCCTGATCTACAATTGCAATAATCAAACTGTACGCCTGCTCTGTCATTTCCGCTTCCTCCTTTCCTTGTGCCCCCTGCTCTTCATTTGAGAGCAGCGGCTCCATCAAACGAACCATATGCGCGCTGCCGCCAGACAGCGACACCGTAAATGCCACGCCGCTGTTCGGCATACCAAGATGAAGCTGCTTTTGCAGCTTGGTTAGCATCCTGTCCGCAAAAAACTTCGGCATGATGCTCACCGAGACATCCTTTTCCACGCCGCCGAGCCCCAGCAAATCCATGATTTCGCTGGAAGCAGTTCCCTGTGCGCGGAACAGATACTGCACGGGGATATGCCCTTCCGTATACAAATCAATTGCCTTCTCCACCAGCTTCGGCGTCGCAATGAGAAACAGCAGCCGAAAGGCAGGTTTTCTTTCCTGGGCTGTCATACAGACTCCTCCTCAAACTCAAATACGTCATCCGCGATATCCGTCGTCTCCTCCGTCTGCATCGCGCTGCCGGCTTTTTTCAGTTTTATCTGATACGTAACTCCCATGATCTGTACGGCGATCAGCGGCGTCAGCGCTACCAGCGCCACCACGCCGAATGCGTCCGTCATAATTGAACCGCCGACCGCCTCGCACGCGCCGATGCTGAGCGGCAGCAGAAAGGTTGTCGTCATCGGTCCGCTGGCGACGCCGCCGGAGTCAAACGCGATACCGACGAACATCTTCGGCACAAACCGCGACAGGACCAGCGAAGCGATATAGCCGGGAATCACAATCCAGTAAATCGGCAAGCCGGTCATCACACGCAGCATGGCGAGTCCGACGCTGACTGCCACGCCAATGGACAGGCAACGGTTCATCGCCTTCGCAGATACTGCCCCGTTCGTCACACCCTCCACCTGCCGGTTCAGCACCTGAATCGCCGGCTCCGCTTTGACAATATAGTAACCGATCAGCATGCCGATCGGAACCAGCAGCCATCTCCAGCCGGCGGAAGCAATCTCCTTTCCCAGAAAGAAGCCCACCGGCGCAAAGCCGACATTCACTCCGCAGAGAAAGAGCACTAAGCCAATATATGTATATCCAAAGCCAACCAAAATACGCTTGACCTGTCTGCGCTGATAGCGGTGGCTGAGAAGCTGGAACAGCACGAACACGGCGGCGACCGGCAGCAGCGAAACAATCACATCCTTGATATACAGGGGCGTGCTAATCAAAAACGAGAGCACCACATCACGCGTTGTCTCCACATCCGACAGAACGGCGGCCGTATACCCGGTTTCGGAAGGATGATAGAAGCAGCCTAAAATCAATACCGCCAGCACGGGGCCGATACTGGAAAGCGCCACCAGACCGAAGCTGTCGCTTGCGGCATTTTTATCGCCGCGGACAGAGGCCAAACCGATGCCCATCGCCATGATGAACGGCACGGTCATCGGTCCGGTTGTCACACCGCCGGAGTCAAACGCGACCGCCAGAAACGCTTTCGGTACAAAGAAGGAGGTACCGATCAGCACGATATACAGAACAATCAGCACCGTTGAAAGGTTGATTTGGAAAAAAATCCGGAAAATAGCCAGTGCCAGAAAAATACCGACGCCGACCGCGACGGTCAGAATTAACACACGGTTTGGCACGGACGGCACCTGCTCCGCCAGCACCTGCAAATCCGGCTCGGAAACCGTGATGATTGCTCCCATGGCGAAGCCGATCAACAGGATTGGCGCGATATGACGGGTTTTGGTAAGCTGTACGCCGATGCCTTCCCCTAAAGGCGTCATTGCCATCTCGGCACCAAGCTGGAAAAAACCCATACCGATCACCAGCAGAATGGCACCGGTCAGAAACATCACCATTGTCCCCAGATCGATCGGCACCAGAAAAATACCGAGCAGCAAGACGATACCTGTAATCGGCAGAACCGCAGACAGCGATTCCCAGATCTTCTCTTTCAGTTTTGCATTCATATGTCATCCCTTTCTTCGGGAAACCGGGTTACGTCTGCGAAAACGCCGCAAACACCCTCCCGCATGCCTCACAATAAAAGCCTTCTGCCCGCAGACTTAGAGGAATCCCCCCACGCTTCAGGCGCCCACACTTCTCCTCCGGATACCAGACAACCGTCGTCAGCGTCTGCAGCAGACTGCCAATATGCTCTGCCTTTACCGTCCCCTTTTTCACCGCATTTCCGCATACCGGACACTTCGTCATAATGATTTCCGCCTCATTTCTTTCTGTTCCTGTGCATCAGAACGGAGCTTCAGCTCCGCCAAAGCGGGGAGCTGCTATCATGTCATAGTTCCCTCTCCTCCGCCGGCCAAAGGACTCCTAACCAAAACAAACGGTATTGATTTCAGCAAAAGCCTCTTTGACAATCCGGCTGTCCTGCGCTTTCCTGACGTAGAAGGTTCCGTTTCGGAAATCCGAGTACCGCAGATACAGATCCTGGCTGTACAAGGTCTCAAACGACCGCATCTTTTCATATGCCCGGCAAAACAGCCGGTCCCCATAAATCCCATATAAATACGGCGCTGCAGTAAACATCCTGATTTCCACCCGATCGTCCGCCGCAGCCAGCAGAAGCGGCATCGTTCCGCAACATCCTGACTCCACGACGAGGATCCTCGGCTGTTGGATCGCCCGGAGCAGCCCCTCCAGCACATGCAGCAGGCGCGGCTGCCCGCTTAAGAATGCCCGCATCCGCTTCTTGCAGAACAGGAGGAACGTCTCATAATCGGATATGCCGGCTTCCAAAGCATCATAAACGGCAAGCCGCAGCCGATCATCGCTGTTTTCCGCAGCAGTGAAATCCTTCAGAAACGATCTGCCGATCAACCATGGGTACAGCGCTCCGCATCCGCCTCTAACAGCTCCGTACAGATACGGCAGAAAACAGTCGCGAAGCAGAAAAATATACGCGGTATCCCGTTCGCGTCCAAGCCACGCACAATAGGCACGGATCTCCTGCAAAAAAGGGGACGAAGCGCTGCGTTCTGCCGAAGCAGCGCCGGATAAGGCTTCCTCAATCAAAGCGGAAAGTGCATACTCCCGTTCGCTGTAGCTGCATGCCGCAGCCGCGCGTACCGGAAGCGCAAACGACGTTGCCCCGTTCGACAAGAGGAGTTTTCTCAATCTGGTGACGCCCTGAAAGCGACGCTCCAAATGCTCATTCAGCTCCATATACCCTTCGTCTGCAAAATCATCCAGCAGTTTCAACAGCTGCTTTGCCTCGTAAAGCTCCGTTCCGGTTAACGCTTTCTGCTCATATGCGGTTATTTTTTCGCGGTAGTATGTTTCATGATAAGAAAGAAAGCTCATCTGCTTTTATTTCCTGTTCTATCGAATGCAGCATTTCTCTCGCAAATGCCACGGCGAGCGTCGGCTCGATTAACATCTCCACGCCCGTCCCATAACACGACAGTGCTTCCGAAAGTAAGGTCCGGTACCCGGTTGGGCAGCGCGCTAATCCCCACACGCCGCCCTCCTTTTTGGAAAGACACACGCCACCCCGCAGAAATGCCAGAACGCGTCACAGATTCAGAAGGACGTACACGGGCGACCGGAGTATCTCTGCCTCTGCCCGCGCCGCATCGCAGAGGATGCTATCAATAATAGTCCAGCTTCTGCGCATCGGAAAGCTCGTTTCCAATCACTACAAGCAGATCGATATCGCTTTTCTCCGGTTGAAAGCAGCCCATCGCCAGAGAGCCATGCAAATAGATCCCTGTCAGCTGCTCTCTAAAGCAACGCTTTGTCAACGTAACCACACCGTCGAGCACATGCTGATAATACACGAAAACGGATCCCCCATTCTTCGGCAGTTCTTTCACAAGGTTATACCGCCGACACGGTGGCTCCCTTTTCGCCACTTACAGGGCATAGCCATAGCAGGTTCGCAACCGCTGCGCAGATAATTGCAGCCCGTCTACGGTTTTGGTTTCCAGTAAAACACGGCAATGACAGGTTTCTGCCAGCTGTAAATACCATCTGATATCCAGTTCCCCTTCGCCAAGCGGCAAATGATCGCTGCGCGTCCTGCTGTAATCGTGAAGATGCATATGCCGCAGACGGTTTCTATTCCGATCAATGAACGGAAACTGCAAAAAACCGCCTGCCGCGTCGTGTCCCGTATCGAACGTCAAGGCAAATACGCGGCTTTCCAGCAAAAGAGAGAGCCCTTCTGCAACAAAGTCATGCTGGAACGACGGCGTATTTTCAATGCACAGCAGCAGATTCCGATTCCCGATCGCAGCTGTACAGCGATGACGAAATGCAAGCAGCTTTTGCCTGTATTCCTCCGCATATTCCTCCAATAGATACGCCTTCCTGTCCGGCAAAGTGAAATATACCCCCAAAGGAAAATGCATATTCAAAACCGGCACAGACAATTGTTCTGCAAGCTCGATCGTCTGCAAAACCGTTTCGGTATATGCTGCCGACACGCGCGCATTGAAATCCCACGGATTCAGGTTTTCATCAAGATGAATGGTGTAGTAAATACCGTAAGCCCGAGCGATTTCCGAAAAATAGGAAACCTCTATCCGTTCTGCCTGATATTCCGGCAGATTCATATTCAACTCAATAAACTGTAGCTGCAGGCTATTGCAAAGAGCAGCGCATTTCTCGATAGAAGCGGCTTCCAATACTGTCGGTATTCCAAAATCCATAGTAATTCTCCTTCCACACTCTTACCAATCCGCTTCTAAAAGGAACAAGCCTTCCCTAAGCTGCATTCCGACACCGTTCTCAATCGCTTTTTCATAAATGTCCGGTCATTTTTCGGCGGATGTTCTTTGGGAGTTATATCCCCCATAACCTTGTCCTCTTGCCGCGTCAGTTCATTCCCGTGAAGAAACTACCATTGCTGCATCCCACGCCGCACTCAGCAAGATACTTTTTAACTGCTTGCGTTTGTTCAGCCAAAGACTTCCGCCGCGGCAATGATTTTAAGTATTGACTCGTCCGCCTTATCTCTTCCGTATGCGTCAAGAAAACGCTCGCGGTACTTATTTGTTTTCAAATTAAACCCAAGCGACCAAATCCCCCAAAAAATATCTATATGCCTGTCACCAATACCCCCGTTGCCAACATCAATGAACCCGGATAACTTCCAGTTATTAAGAATAATATTAGGCAGGCAATAGTCACCGTGAAGCAGCACCTTGCTTTGCAGAGCATCTTTCTCTGTAGTCAGAACGGCATAAGCATCCTTTGCCGAATGGTATCCAAAACGATCAGGAAACTGTGACTTATCGTAATTTCCCGTCCAATAATTCTTCTCAGCTTCAGCAAAATACTCCTCAGTTCTGTTCTGAACCGGGCAGTTACTATAATCTGCTTCGTGCAGTTTTCTTAATTCATATGCAGCGACGTCGCATAAGCGCTTAGGATTCATAAGATAGTCTTCGTGTACACAGTCCTCGCCGATAACAGCGGTTGTTAAAAGCCAATCTCTGTCATCTGAGACGTAATGCAATACTTCTGCGCCAAGCTCCTTAGAATAAAAATACTCTGTCATTTTACATTCTCTTTTGAGCATTCCTTTGCCCGAACACTTTAAATAGTACCCATTTTCTTTGTCAATAAAATACACTTTTGCTGCGGGAGAGGAGGAACTATCATAAATATTTGCCGCAGAGACAAAACGACAAATGTCCGGCGGTATTTCACTCGGAATTGTATTCAACAAGGTTTTCTTCATTGGAGCATCTCCTTTTGAGGGAAAGCACGGCAACCGTTTCTACATGGGTCGAGACGATGCCGTGAATGTTGAAACAACACGGGAACAAATCTACCCCCACAGTACGCGGGAACATATCGACTGTTCTACTATTAGACTTCATCATTCATCTGTACCAAATAATTAAATAAAACAGGAGTGATTGCTGGGTACGTCAGATTATCCGGCAAAGCGTCAAACAGCCTTACTTCAGCCATCTCACTCTCTGGAATTTCACCAAGTTTATTGATAATCGCCTTAAACACCATACCATTTGCACCGTGAGACATATCCTCTGTACCAGACCAATAATCACATACGGGTGCAATTGAATAATCTATAGCTCCGGATTCCTCAAACAGTTCTCTCTTCGCAGATTCCAAAGGAGTCTCGTTTGCTTCGACATGACCGCCTTGAGTTTCCCATGTTGAACGATCGTTGTGCCTACTAAGAAGTATTTTCCCTTTATAGTATGACAGCACTACAACATATTTATATTTTTTCAACTCTCCAACAGAGTACGTTTTCGTTATCATCTCATTAGCCCTCGTGTATAACGTCATTCACTTCCGTACATAAGGTTTGATAGCAAGACTACCGTCTCCACATGTCCGGTTCCGGGGAACATATCAAACGGAATCGCGGCGGTAATCCGGTAAAGCTCCCGGCAGAGAATCGCACAATTGGCGGCAAGCGTCGCAGGATTACAGGAGATATAGACGAGCCGCTCCGGCGCGGCAGACAAAAGCGTACGAATGACCTCCGGCGAAAGTCCTTTTCTCGGCGGATCTACGACGATCACATCCGGACTCCCGAACACCTCCCTGCAACGCTGTACGCCGACCGAGGCATCCCCGCAGATAAACAGGGTGTCCGCTTCCCCTCTGCCATTTTGCAGCGCGTTTTTCTTTGCGTTCTCAACCGCCTCCGGCACAACCTCCACGCCGCAAAGCTTTTGCCCGGTTCTTACCATAGAAAGCCCGATCGTTCCCGCGCCGCAATAAAGATCCAACAGCACGCCACCATCCGGCAAGGAAGCCAGCTCCGCCGCTTTCCGGTATAATGCCTCTGCACAGTCGGCATTGACCTGATAAAACGCCGTCGGAGAAAGAGAAAACCACTTTCCGCAAAGCTGATCCCGCAAGGCGGCATCTCCCGCCAAACGATAGGTTTCCCGTCCAAATATGACGTTTCCCGGCACGGGATTCAAATTCAACGCGACGCCTACCACCTCCGGAAACGCCTGCATCAGTTCCTCTGCCATCGGTTTCGCCTGCGAAAATGCCTTTGCCGCCACAAAGCAAACGGAAAACCTGCCGTTCCTATTCTTCCGCATCGCAAGATGCCGCAAAATGCCGGCGTGCGTCTCTTCCTGCCAAACCGGTACCTGCACCTGCAGAAGCTCCAATTGTTTCACGTGAAACATGGCGATGCGGGAGAACAGCGGATCCTGCAGCAGGCAATCGGAATGCTCTACCACCGCATGAGAATGACGTGCGTAATAACCGAATGTCGGCTTTCCGTCTATCATACAAAGCGGATAGACCACTTTATTGCGGTAGCGCTCGTGGTTGACGGAAACGGTCGGTTCCACAGATACCTCCAAATGCCCGATTCTACGGAATGCATTTTCCACCAGCGCCCGTTTATACCGTTGCTCCGCCTCCGGTTTCAGGTGACGGAATCCACAGCCCCCGCATCGACGGTAAACCGGGCAGCCGGGCTCCTGTCGTTCCGAAGAAGGAAGCAGCAATTCCTCCAGCCGTCCGACTGCATAGGTTCTGTTTTCCTTGATGATACGGACCGAGGCGAGATCCCCCGGCGCAGTCAGCGGAACAAACAAAACCATACCGTTTTCCATCCTGCCGACACCGTTTCCGTCCGGCTGTATATCTGTAATCTGCACGGAGACGATTTGGTTTTTCATACGGATTCCTGCGCCTTCTCTGCCTTTTTACGGGACGGTTTTGTCCGTTTTCCCGTTTGATAATAGTCGTACGGGCGCGTCACCCTCTCCAGCAGCGGCGTCGCAAGATCCGCAAGCAAAACAGCGGCAAGCACGCCTTCCCCGCCAGACAACCAACGGAACAGCACCGTCAGCCCCCCCGCAAGAGCGCCAAACAGCAACTTTCCGTTCGGCGTGCGCGGCAGCGTAGCAGGATCATTCATCGCAAAGATCGCGGCAAGCGCAATGCCGCCGGATAACAGATACAGCCATGCATAGTTCAGCATTTCCGCATCCTCCGGTGCAAACGCCATCGCCAGCACCAGTATTACCAGCAGAAACGCCCCCGTTGCACGCAGGGACAGCACTCTGCGCACCAACAGCCAAATCCCGCCAAGCAGCAGACAGGCAACCGCTACCGCGCCGATCGCTCCGGAGGCAAAACCGTACAGCTGCGCCGCGATTCCGTCCTCGTACAGCATTCCCGATTGCAGAATATCCAGCGGCGTACGCACACGATACGCCTCCACCAGCGCAGGGTTCGGCGTCATTTCCCATGCGGAAAAATAAGCAAACGGCTTGGTATACCGCTCCATATATTGCGGAAACGCAAGGTGCAGCACCAACGCGGAAAATACCGAGGAATTACACAAGCGATGTCCGAAATATCCGAAAAATGCACGACAGACAGTCACCGGCACCGCCGCCAGCATCGCTAACCAAAGCGGAACTGTGACCGGAAACCAAAACGCCGTCAGCACACCGGTTAAAAAAGCAAACGGCGAAAACGCCTGTTTTCCCTTTCGGCGGAGCAAAAATCTTTGAATCGGAAAATCCAAAATCGAGCAGCATAAACCACAAAGAAGAAGAAGCATAGCAGCTCTTCCGCCGTAAAGGAAAACCGACCAGACAGCTGCCGGCAGCAGCGCAATGGCGAAATCGAAAGACAATGCGGTTTTGTTCCGCGGAGTTCGAACAAACATAAGGGACCCACCTTTTCCGTTCCTGATTCTGAACCGTCTGTCATTTACGGTCTATGCATCTTCTTTGCCGCCCCGATGACGGGCGATCAATTCCCGCAGCGGCAGAGAAGAGGGACAAATATATTCACAACATCCGCAGTCAAAGCATACGGCCGCGAGCGCCTTGACTGCGCGGTAATCTTTCTCCCGCAGAATGCGGTACGGCAAAAGCCGCATCGGACAAACCTCTGCACACCTGCCGCAGGAAATGCAATGCTCCGCTGCTCTGACAGCCGGCATCGCCGCTAAAACACTTTCGGTCCCGCCGCCCAGCACTCCCTCCGCAGGCAGCCCGTTCAGTGTCGAGTCCAATCGCACCTCATATGCGCCCCCCTTGAAGCTGCAAAGCTCCAAAATCCGCTTCCACGTCGTTCCGAATGGGACGCGAAAGACCGCCGGCAGACCGAATCCCTCGCCGGCAGCAGATACCCAGCGCGTCAGATGCGGCACACCGGTCAAAAGCGACCGATACAGCGCCTCCGCCGTCTGCCCGCGTACAAGAAATACCCCCTCGTCCTGCGCGCTCCTGCCTCGCGGAAGCCGCTTCGCATAGAGCGCTTCGTAAAGCGTTTCCTCACGCAGCGGATATTTGCCCTCCACCTCGGCAAGAATCACCAGTGCGGGATCATTGATTAGTGTACGGAGCACCTCCGTTACCTTGCGGTGCTCACGGTTTACTACCAGAATGATCTTGGTTGCACCGAGCAGATGCAGCAATACCTTAGCACCGCTCAGGATATCACCGGGCGCGCGCAACGCCGTCCGATACCCGGTAAAGGACCAGCCGTTCGGATCGGTCAGATCTACCACCACCCGCCGCGTTTTCCCAAGCGCTGCGGCAGCACGCCTCCAAAGCCAATCTCCGCCCTGAAAATCCCAGATTCCCAACATTTTAGCCGCTTCCAGCAGCTCCTGACCGGTCAGCTCTCCTAATTTCTTCTGCTCCGGCAGTCGGACAGCAAGCGGTTGTTGGTCTGCGGATTGCGCCGAAGCGGTCACTTTTGCATAGTGGACGCCGTGATTCTCAAACACTCCTTCGAAGATGCCGGGCATCGAAGCATAGACCGGCGTACCGTCCTGCAGTTCCGCCAACAGCGTCCCCACACGCACTGCGGCGCCTTCTTTACAGGAAACCGTGTATCCGGCGTCTCCCAGAGAAAGGTATACCTCCCCTACATCCGCAGCCGTAAAGATCTTTGTATGCTTCAAAGCATCCGTTCGTTTCGGGAGAAACACTCCTCCCGGATAAGTCAGCACCATAAAGAAGCCCCTCCCGCTGATTTTTTCTGCTGCTCCCGCATGCTTCCGGGACAGCGTTTGCCTGATTTTTTATTATATCATAAATCCCTTGTGAAAACAATCATTTTCGATTGTTTTCAGGAAGCCGGTTAAGTATTGCCTCATTTGACGCTTTTTCATATAACCGACTCTTTTGACTTACCATTCATCGGGAAAACAATCGCTTTCGATTGTTTTCAGGAAGCCGGTTAGGTATACCTTATTTGACGCTTTTTCATATAATCGGCTTTTCTTCCACTTTTATTATACCATATTTTCCACGCAATGCAAGCAAAACTTTTGTCCGAATCATATTGAAAAAAAGAACAAAATCATTTATAATAAAGTGAAACGACGAAATATGCGTCATTTGCGCGAACGAAGGAGGGGCATGCTGCCTTGGACGAAAGAGAGATCAGCAATCAGGCAAAAATCTTCATTCTGTACATTCTCGGCAATATTGAGGAAGCTGTCGAATTCACCACCATCAACGACATGGTACTGCAGGACGGTCTGATCAATTATTTTGACTTTGCCGCCGCGTTCAGCGACCTGCTGGAAAAAGGACAGATCGCCTCCCCTGCCCGCACGCCGGACGGCGAACCACTC
Organism: uncultured Ruminococcus sp.; assembly: GCA_964549435.1. GTDB lineage: Bacteria > Bacillota > Clostridia > Oscillospirales > CAG-382 > Coliplasma. Next base: position 78,248 of record CAZJVB010000003.1, on the reverse strand, counting down.
TATAGGATTACGGAGCAGGGGCGTTCCATTCTGGAAACTTACGAGCACGAAATGCTTTCCGACGTCAAGGACAAAGCCTTCCGCCACGCCATGCGTGTGCTCGCCTTCAAACGGGACGGCGTTCGTCAGTTCAGCACGCTGAAGCCAACCGGCGGAGGCTGGACACTGACCTGTACCATTGCCGACGAGCAGAAAATGCTGTTTGAAACCTCCGTCTTTTTAAGCGACCGCGCATACGCCGAGCAGCTGCGGGAAAATTTCGACGACCGCGCGGATATCATCTACCGAGGGGTTCTCTCGCTCCTTTCCGGAGACGTGAACTATATTTTCGATGAATGAACAGGAACGTATGGCGGAGGTCATCCGCCGATTGGAAGCCTATTATCCGAATTCAAAATGCGCACTGCAGGCCGACGGAGATCCCTTCCGTCTACTTGTCATGGCGATTCTGTCCGCTCAATGCACGGATGCAAGGGTCAATTTGGTATCCGTCGGGTTGTTTGACCGCTTCCCGGACGCCTCTTCCATGGCAGAGGGAGAGATTACAGAGCTCGAGTCTCTGATTCGTACCTGCGGGCTTTACCATGCCAAAGCAAAAAACCTATCCCTTTGCGCAAAGCGTATCACGGAGGTGTACGGCGGAACGGTCCCTTCCGCTATGGAGGATCTGCTTTCGCTGGCAGGAGTCGGCCGCAAGGTCGCTAATCTAATCCGCGGAGATGTTTTCGGACTGGGCGGCATTGTCGCGGATACGCATTGCATCCGCATAACCAATCTGCTCGGCTTTGTTCACTCGACCGATCCGCGTAAGGTCGAGCTAACATTGGATCCCTTGGTGCCGAAGAATCAACAGAGCGCTTTCTGTCACCGGCTGGTTCAGTACGGACGGGATGTTTGCATCGCCCGTCGGCCGCAATGCGCTGCATGCGTCCTGCGGGAGGTCTGCGTACATGTGCAAGAGGAGGAGCGTGCCTTATGCAGCAGTGCATCCGGTTGAATACCCCCGCCTACCAGCGCTTGCTCTCCTCCGTTCGTCGCGCAGTAGATGATTACGGCATGATATGTCCCGGCGACCGGATCGCGGTGGGAATTTCCGGCGGCAAGGACAGCCTTGCCCTGCTCGCCGCACTGGTCGGCCTGCAGCGTTTTTATCCGCATCCGTTTACACTTGTCCCTATCCATCTGCGCATGGGGTTTCCCGGCGCGGACAGCGGCAACATCCGCGCACTCTGTGACGCGCTTTCCCTCCCTCTGTTGGAGGTTCCGACCGACATATTTGAGGTGGTATTTCACATCCGCAAAGAAAAAAACCCTTGCTCTCTCTGCGCCAATCTCCGCCGCGGCATCCTTTACAGCACCGCCAAGGAACAGGGCTGCGGAAAAATCGCGTTGGGACATCATTTTGACGACGCTGTAGAAACGCTGCTGATGAACCTGTTCTGGGACGGCCGCATCGGCTGTTTTTCACCGGTGACCTATCTGGATCGCTCGCAGGTGACCATGATCCGTCCCCTGCTTTACGTGAAGGAACAGGAGCTGCGGCGATTTGTCAGCGCCGCAGGCATACAGCCGTCTCCAAAGTATTGCCCTGCGGACGGATATACCAAACGAGAGGAAGTCAAGCAGCTTCTGCTGGACGCCGAGCGAAAGGACCCCGGACTGAAGGACCGCCTGTTTGGCGCGATAGAGCGTGCCGGCATCGATGGTTTTACGACACACCAAAGAGGAAGAAAACAATCTTTCCCTCAGACAAAACCCGAAAAAGGAGAGGAAACGTCTTACCTATGATTACTACAAAACAACGCGCTTTTCTGCGCGCACGCGCCGCAACGCTGATTCCGGTCACACAGGTCGGAAAAAACGGCGTTATCGATACGCTGATCAAAACCGTTTCCGATGCGCTGGAGGCGCACGAGCTGGTCAAGCTGACCGTGCTGGAAACCTGTCCCGCTTCACCGCGCGAGGTGTGCGACGCGCTTTGCACCGCGCTCGGATGCGATCCCGTACAGGTCATCGGCAGGAAGATATCGCTATACAGACCTGCGTCCGATCCGGAGAAACGTACCATTCTCTTACCAAGGTAACGGAGGACCTCATATGAAAGTATTGATTCTGAACGGTCCGAATCTCAATCTTCTCGGCATGCGCGAGCCTGCAATCTACGGGAAGCAATCCTACCATGCGCTGCTGGAGTTTGTGCGGCAGGTCTGCGAGGAGGAGCAGGTGGATTTTTCATGCTATCAATCCAACCACGAGGGGGATTTGGTGGACCGGATCCAACAGGCATACGGCGTTTTTGACGGTATCGTATTCAATCCGGCGGCTTATACGCACACCAGCGTTGCCATTCACGACGCATTGCTTGCGGTTTCTCTTCCAACCGTCGAGGTACATCTGACGGATACAACCTCGCGGGAGGACTACCGCAAGGTCAACTTCATCACGCCCTGTTGCATCGCCACCTTTCAGGGGCTCGGTTTTGAAGGCTATGCAAAAGCTATCCGCTATCTGAAACAAACGCTTGCGGAAGCAACAGAAAAACGCACCTCCCTTTAACGGGAGGTGCGCCTCTTTTTATGATGCGTTTTTTGTAAGCAGGGGAAAGCAACGCTTCCTCATGGAAGCGGAGATCATACGATGCAAAAGCAGTCCCGCCCTTTCTTTCTCATTCCTCTGCCGGCGTTTCTTCGGCTGAGGCTTCTTCTGCCCTTGCAGTCACATCAAAGCTGATCAGCTTTGCTCCATCCGCAAGCCGCATCACAATCACCCCGCCGGTAGACCGTCCGTAAACAGGAATTTCGCTTACGGCGGTCCGGACGATCATCCCGCCATCTGTAATCATCATGATGTCGTCCATTTCCTTTGCCAATGCAATGCCTGCCAACAGTCCGGTGCGGTTTCCTACAGCGTGGCAGCGCACGCCCATGCCATACCGGTGCTGTACGGGGAAATCTTCACATTCGGTACGCTTTCCGTAGCCGCCTTCTGTGACAGTCAACACCTTACGCGAAGGATCGTTGACGCCTCCCGGAATCACACAGGCACCGACAAGATAGTCACCGTCCCGCAGAGTGATCGCTCCCACGCCGCGCGCTTGCCGTCCCATACACCGTGCATCCGTTTCTGCAAACCGAATGCAGACACCTTCGTGTGTAGCGCAAAGAATGTGGTCGCTGCCGCTGGTTTTTGCAACATAAAGCAACAGATCGTCCTCGTCAAGGTTGATCGCAAACAGCCCGCTTTGTCTGCGGGAGCGATATTCTGTCAGAGCGACACGCTTGATGACACCCTTGCGGGTGACAAAGACAAGAAATTCATGTTCTGTAAATTCCCGGATCGCAATACCTGCCGTGATCTGTTCCCCTTCGGAAAGCTGCAGCACATTGACCAGATTCGTTCCCTTGGCCGCACGCCCCGCCTCCGGGATTTCATAGCACTTTTTGGCGTACATCCGCCCTTTATCAGAGAACAGCAGCAGGGTATCGTGACTGTATGAGACAAACACATCCCTGACAAAATCCTCCTCCTTTGTTCCCATTGCGGTGATGCCCTTTCCGCCTCGCCGCTGGGAAGCATAGGTTGCCGCAGGCAGCCGCTTGACATATCCGTCATTGGTTACAGTGATCACACAATCCTGTTTTTCGATCAGATCCTCAATCAGGATCTCGTTTTCCACTTCGACGATGTCCGTTCTGCGTGCATCTCCGTAGCGGGTTGCCATTTCCTCCAAATCTTCCTTGATGATCGCTGTAATCCGACTTTCATCCGCCAGAATATCTTTTAAATCTTTGATCAGCGCATACAGCGCTTCCAACCGATCCTCAATCTTCTGGCGCTCCAGCCCGGTCAGCTTGCCCAGCGTCATTTCCACGATCGCCTGCGCCTGTATATCCGTCAGTGCAAAGCGGTTCATCAGGTTCTGCTTAGCATCCGGTACGCTGGAGGAGGAACGAATGATATGTACCACTTCGTCTATGTTATCAATAGCGATTTTATAGCCCTCGAAGATATGCGCCTCCCGCTCCGCCTTTGCCAGCTCAAACTGGGTGCGGCGGGTAATGACGTTTTCCCGGTGGCGAACATAATAGGTCAGGATCTGCTTAAGGTTCAATACCTTCGGTTCGCCATTGACCAGCGCCAGCATATTTACCCCGCAAGTATCCTCCATTTGTGTATATTTATACAGCAAATTTAGGACGATCTGCGGATTGGCATCCTTTTTTACCTCGATAACGATCCGCATCCCCTTTCTGCCGGATTCGTTACGGATGTCGCTGATCCCTTCAATCTTCTTATTCTTAACCAGCGTTACCATATTTTCCAGCAGCAAAGAACGGTTGACCTGATACGGCAGTTCAGTGACGATGATCGCCGTACGTCCCTTCTTTTCCTCAAAATGTGCCTTGGCGCGCACCTTGATATGCCCACGGCCGGTCATGTATGCCTCATAAATACCGGCGGTACCGTAAATGGTGCCATAGGTCGGAAAATCCGGTCCCTTGATATACTGCATCAGCTCCGGAACCGTACAGTCCGGATGATCGATCAGATAAGAGCAGGCGGCGCAGACCTCCCGCATATTATGCGGCGGAATATTGGTTGCCATGCCGACCGCAATGCCGACCGAGCCGTTGACCAGCAGATTCGGAAAGCGGGCGGGAAGTACCTGCGGTTCCTTGCGGGTATTATCGAAGTTCGGATCGAAGTTTACGACTTCCTTATCGATATCCGCCAGCATTTCGTCCGCGATTTTAGACATTCTGGCTTCTGTATAACGGTATGCAGCCGGCGGATCGCCGTCAATATTGCCGAAGTTTCCCTGCCCGTCAATCAGCGGATACCGCAGTGAAAATGGCTGTGCCAACCTTACCATCGTATCATAAACGGCAGTATCACCGTGCGGATGATATCGACCGAGCACGTCACCGACCGTGGTCGCAGACTTCCGGGTGGGCTTATCGTAGGTCAGATGATCCTCATACATCGCATACAGCACACGTCTGTGTACCGGCTTCAGACCGTCGCGAACGTCCGGCAGCGCACGTGCAACGATGACCGACATCGCGTAATCGATATATGCGGTTTTGATTTCATCCTCTATGCGGATATCCTTAATCGTTTGCTCCTCATGGGAGCTGTAATCGTATTCCTGTTCAGACATCTCTGTTCACACCTTTCTGATACGCTGTCATCAGACGTCGAGATTGACCACGTATTTCGCGTTTTCTTCAATGAAAGCGCGGCGGGGCTCTACCTTGTCTCCCATCAGTACGGAGAACAGCGCGTCCGCGCGCAGAGCGTCTTCTATGGTGATCCGCTTCAAAATGCGCTTTTCCGGATCCATCGTGGTTTCCCAGAGCTGTTCCTTGTTCATCTCGCCAAGACCTTTATATCTCGAAACCTTGACGGGATTGCCTAATTCTTCGACATAAGCATCCTTTTCCTCATCCGAAAACGCATACCGTTCCGCTTTGCCGCGGGACACCTTATAGAGTGGCGGCACGGCGGCGTAGATATGTCCTTCTTCAATCAGCGGTCTCATATGCCGGAAGAAGAAGGTCAGAAGCAGCGTGCGGATATGTGCGCCGTCCACGTCGGCATCCGCCATAATGATTACCTTGCCGTACCGCAGCTTGGTTATATCAAATTCCGTTCCGATGCCGCAGCCCAGCGCTTGAATCAGCGGGGTAATGGAATCAGAGGAATAGATGCGGTCGACATGGGATTTTTCCACATTCAAAATTTTTCCGCGAAGCGGCAGGATCGCCTGAAACTGGCTGTCCCGTCCGTCCTTTGCGGTACCTCCTGCGGAATCTCCCTCTACAAGATACAGCTCGGTATATTCCATCCGACGCTCGTTACAGTCTGCCAGCTTATGCGGAAGAGAAGAGGATTCCAGCAATCCTTTGCGCCGCGTCAGTTCCCGTGCACGCTTCGCCGCTTCCCGCGCACGCGCGGCTGCGATGGATTTCTCAATGATGATTTTCGCGCTTGACGGATTTTCCTCCAGATAGGTTTCCAGCTTTTCCGAAACGATATTAGACACCAGCGTTTTGATTTCACTGTTCCCCAGCTTTGCCTTTGTCTGCGATTCAAACTGTGCATCCTCCAGCTTGACGGAAACGACGGCCGTCAATCCTTCCAGCACATCCTCGCCGGTCAATTTTTCTTCCCCTTTCAGGATGCTGTATTTCTTTCCGTATTCGTTCAGTACCTTGGAAAGTGCCGCGCGGAATCCGGATTCATGCGTACCGCCGTCGATGGTATGCATATTGTTGGCAAAGGACAGAATGATGTTATTATAGGTATCGTTGTATTGCAGCGCAACCTCAGCAACCGAGCTTCCTTTGGCTCCGGATACATAGATCACCTCCGGATGCAGCACGGCGCATCCCTTTTGTTCATTCAGATAGGTAACAAACGAACGGATACCCCCTTCATAGCAGAAGGATTCCTCTGTTTCTTCCCCATTCCGCTCATCCCGCAGACAGATGTGAACCCCTGCGTTCAGAAACGCCTGCTCCCGCAGACGCGTCCGCACCATATCTCTGTCAAACGCAACGGTTTCAAAGATCTCCGGATCCGGCCAGAACTGAACAGTCAAGCCATGCGCCTCTGTGTCACCGGCTTCTCGGAACGGCTCAACAGTTTTCCCTTGCTCAAATGCAATGAAGTATTCTTTTCCGTCACGATGGTTCCAGACGTTTACCCGTGAAGAAAGCGCGTTCACTACGGACGCGCCCACTCCATGCAGACCGCCGGCTATCCGGTACCCGCCGCCGCCGAATTTTCCGCCCGCATGCAGCACGGAAAAGATGACCTCCAGCGTCGGTTTTTGCAGCTTCGGATGCATCCCGGACGGAACGCCGCGTCCGTCGTCTTTGACCGTTACGGATCCGTCATTTCCCAAAATGACCAATATTTTGGTACAGAAGCCCGCCAGCGCCTCGTCGATCGAGTTATCCACAATTTCATAGATCAGATGGTGCAGTCCCTTTGCAGAGGTCGTACCGATATACATGCCCGGTCGCTTGCGCACTGCTTCCAGCCCTTCCAACACCTGAATTTGGCTGTCGTCATATGCTGCTTCACCGATCTGTTCTTTTTCTTCTTCCAACATCAAACTACCCATGCCTTTCGTTTTCAACGTGTTCTTCAGCTATATCGCTTTGTCCACGCTATCCTTCATTTTTCTCCACAGGATCTGTCATCCGCCTGACAATGGTTTCCGACGAAAGCCCGCTGATATAAACGCGGCTTCCGTATGCTTCTCTGACCACCACAAAGCTGCGTGGCAGATCGGAGGCAAGACTGACTACCTGCAATTCTCTCTGCGATTTTTTCAAAAATTCCCTTGTCGCAGCTTCTGTCGTTGCGTTCTCCATATCAAAAACGCCGATCACATCCTCGCAGACGACGGATTCTCCGCCTTCCAGCCGTAAAAATAACCGATGTCCGTTCACCCGGTTACCACACTCGCTTTCCCGTTTGTCACCATGATCCGGTTTCCCGTCTGATAGCCGGTAAGCTCCGGTTCACAGCCGGTCAGGATCACCTGTTTACCGGAAATGCGCGAAAGAATATAGGAGCGGCGATTCTGATCCAATTCAGACAGGATATCGTCCAGCAGAAACACCGGATATTCCCCAGTCAGCCGACGGGATAACTCCCCTTCCGCCAGCTTTAGAGACAGAACTGCTGACCGTTGCTGTCCCTGCGATCCGAACAGCCGTGCATTTTTTTGATTGATCAGTACCGAAAAATCATCCTTCTGCGGACCGGACAGTGCCGTGCCTTTTCTGATCTCCGTTTCCAAATGACCGGCAAAGACATTTCGGTAAGCCTCCCGCAGCTCTTCCATGCTGCTTCCTTCTCTTGGACTTCCCTGTGAACTGTATTTCAGCTCCAACGTTTCCGTACCGCCGGACATTTCCTTCTGATAGACCGCTGCGGCTTCCTGTAAATTTTCGAGATAACGCGACCGGTTCAGCGTGATAACGGCTGCCAGTGCTGCCATCCGCTCATGGTAGACCTCCAACAGCTGTTTATCCGGCACACCTGTTTTTAACAGCGCATTTTTCTGCATTAACAGCCTGCCATATTCATTGAGCGACGCGGCGTATCGCGGAAAGGACTGACAGATTGCCAGATCCAAAAACCGCCGTCTGCACTCCGGAGCCCCCTTTACCAGATGCAAGTGATCCGGTGTAAAGATAACCGCACGGAACAATCCCAAATATTCCGCCAACCGCTGTACGCGCACTCCGCCGACCGTGATCTGTCGTTTCTGATTTTTTGCAAGCAGCAATCCCATTTTTGTTTCCAGCCTGCCGTCTCCGCTTTCAAACAACAGTTCCAAACTCGCTTTTTCCTCTCCAAACCGGATTAAATCGCGATCCTTACAACCCCGGAAGGATTTTCCGGCTGCAAAAAAGAAGATGGCTTCCAGCAGATTGGTTTTTCCGGACGCGTTTTCTCCGCAGATCACGTTGATGCCTTCGGAAAAGGATAACGTTTCTTCTACCGCATTTTTAAACTGACAGAGCGCAAGCTTTTTGATCTGCATGACTGCTTGTCAATCTTTCAGTTTCACCGGCAGAACCATATAAAGATACGAGCCGGTATCAGACGGATTGACCGGCTGTATGATCATGGACATAAACGGCGTAGACATAGAAACCAACAGCTCCTCATCCCGGCAGGCATGCAGCGCATCCAGAAGATACCGGTTATTGAGACCGATTTCCAAATCGTCCCCTTCCTTACTGATCTGCAGATGGTCATTGACCTTTCCGTACTGCGTAGAGCAGGTAATATTGAGAATGTTTCCTTCAAACCGGCAGCGCAGCGGCGTTTTCAATTTTTCATCTACCAACAGCGACGCACGCGATACCGATTCCTCGAACGCCTGCCGGTTCAGCTTGACAAAAATTTTGTTCTGCTTTGGGATTGCCCGTTTATAGTCCAGATATTCCCCTTCCAACAACCGCGAGAACAGCACCAAATCGTCCAATTTGAAAATAACGTACTTTGCCGTGAACTCTACCCGCAGCATATCGTCCGTGTCGCGCAGAAGCCGCGACAGCTCCACCAACGATTTTCCCGGCACAACAAAACTGAAAGAGCTTTCATTATCAAAGATACATTCCCGTTCTTCCCATAGTGCAAGGCGAAAGTTATCCAGTGCAACCGCCGTGATGGAGCGATTTTCAATGTGGAAAAATTCTCCTGTCAGGATCGGACGCGCATCTACCTGCGATACGGCAAAGCAGGTAGAAGCAATGATTTCCCGCATCAAACTCTGACTGATACAGAAGGCATTTTCCCCGCCCAGCTCCGGCATGCTCGGAAACGCTTCCGCCGTCAATCCGTGAATGGTAAAGTCGCTCATGCCGCCGGAAATGTGCACCATATTCTTTTCATCCGCTTCAAAGCTGATATCACAATCTGGCAGGTTTTTTATAATAGCGGCAACCTTCTGCGCATTGAGAATCACCGCGCCCGGCTGTTTCGGAACAACGACACCACGCGTACGGACTCCTTTTTCCAGATCGTAACCGCAAACGGTCAGCAGATTGTCCTCTAAGCGGAACAGCAAGCCCTCCAGTGCCGGCAATGTGCTTTTGGTGGAGGTGGCAGCCAAAGCCGGCTGAATCAGACTTAACAGTGTTTTTTTATCGGATAAGAATTGGATAGCCATAAAGTGACCTTTCCTTTCTGTAATTTTGAGAAGCTGAGGGCTGCGACGTCTACCCTTCAGGTGATACTTAAAAGGTACATGGAAGTAGTAGTCGTCTTAGTAGGATCGCGGAATATGTGGAAAAGTGTCTTGCATGCCTGTAGCGTCGGTCTTTTTGCTGTGGACAAGTCCTTTTCGGCAGTGTGGAAAAGCCGGTCAGCTGTCCACAGGTTTCCACAAAACGTCCACAAAGGGGAGTTCGTTACTCGTTCAGTTCGTCCATAATGAGTGCAATGTCTCTTGCAAACAGGGGGTCCGTATGAATTTTTTCCTCGATTACGTTGATGGAATTCATTACCGTGGTATGATCTTTCTTGTTGAACAGCTTGGCGATTTGCTTTTGTGAGTAGGAAGTTTTTTTCCGCACCAGATAGATAGCGAAATGGCGCGCAAACGCGATATTTGCTGTTCGCTTGGTGCCAAGCAGATCTTCACGGGAAACGATATATTTTTTGGAAGTACAGGTGAGGATTTTTTCTACGATACTTTCTTCGGATTCCTGTGAGCGCAGGAATTCTCCGAGAATGCGTTCCGCCATCTGTACGGTGCATTTATCACCGGTAATCAGGCAGTTGGCGCGCAGCTTTTTGATGGCGCCTTCGATCTGCCGGATATTTTTTGTAATATGCTGCGCGAGATAGGAAAGGACGGAATAATCCAGATCAAATCCGTAGTCCAGTGCTTTCCGGCGAAAAATTGCGGTGCGAAGTTCTATGTCCGGCGGCTGGATGTCCGCGACTAATCCCATGGAAAAGCGTGTTTTCAGACGGTCTTCCAAGCTGTTGATCTGATCCGGAGATACATCTGAAGCGATGATCAATTGCTTATTTTTCTGGAATAACGCTTCAAAGGTATGAAAGAATTCCTCTTGAATGCCGAGCTTTCCGGCGATAAATTGGATGTCGTCTACTAACAGGACATCCAAACTGCGGTACTTTTCGCGAAAGGCGACCGGTTTATGCTGTGCCAGCGATTCGATCAGTTCGTTGGTAAATTCTTCGCCTGTGACATACAGAATCCGATATTCCGGATGATCTTCACGCAGTTTATTGATAATGGCGAACAGCAGGTGCGTTTTGCCTAAGCCGCTCGGACCGTATAAATACAGCGGATTGTTCAGATGAAACGGATTTTTTGCGACAGCGACGGCAGAAGTCTGCGCAAGCTGGTTGGATTTGCCGACAATGAAATTTTCAAAAGTGTAATTCGGATTGAAGCGTGTCAGGTAAGCGGTACTCTGTATATCCTCTTCCGGATCCGTTGGATTCTGATCTGCGGATTGCTGTGCGGGCGTCGTCAGTTTTAATGTCACCGGTGCGCCCATTACAGAAGAAAAGATATCCTGTAGAACCGGAAGATAATTGGCTTCCACAAATTTTTTTCGGGTATCCGGAAAGAGCAGTGTGACTTCCGTCCCTGCGAGCTCTATGATTTCCATCGGCTCAAACCATAGGGTGATGCTTGTGATAGGATATCGCTTTTTTAATTCTTCCAGAACAAAAGTTTTCAACTCAGAAAATTGATCCATTCTCATCACCTATGCTTTTCCCATTGTATCACACCGTGACACCGGGTCTTATCAATCTATTATATAATATATTTGAAAGAAAATCAAGTCCTGCAGCATATTTTCCTTTCGGATATTTTCAGGAAAACGGCGTTGCATCAGCCGGTTCCTGCGGCAATCCGCTCTTGACAAAACACGCTCTGTTTGTTACAATGAGCGAAAAGAAAAACAAGGAAGTGCAGTCAGTCAAAGGGGGGCTATTGTTGGAAACGGAGAAACAAAGAAAGAAAAGCCTGTTGGAGAGCGGTTTGTTCTGCATTCTGCTGCTTCTTGCAGGCTCGGTAGCAGGCGGGATGTGGGGCTGTTTGGTGAGTAAGCCGGGGAATCTGTTCAAATGGTTACTTCTCTGCGTGATTTTTATCTGCTGTGTGCTTGTCGTTTACTGGAAATATACAGGCGCGCTGACGGAAGAGAAGCTGCTGGTATTGCTGTTCTTACTGGCATTTGCGGCAAGACTTTGTTATGTGCTGAATATCAGCATCACATCATATCAGCATGATACGTCCTATTTCGGCAAGACAGAAAATAATTACGGGCATACCGGATATATCCGCTATCTGATGGAGGAAGGACACCTGCCGGATTTCAATGTGATCGGAAAGAGTCAGTTCTACCATCCGCCGCTTCATCATATTGTTGCTGCTTTTTGGATGAAGCTGCAGCTTGCCGTTAATATCCCCTTTGATACGGCTGCGGAGAATATACAGATTTTAACGCTGTTCTATTCTATGGTTGCTCTGTATGCTGCTTTCCGTATACTCAGATTGCTGAATATAAAGGGAACGCCGTTGTTGGCGGCGCTGTGTCTGTTTGCCTTTCATCCGACGTTCTTTCTCTTGTCCGGCAGTATCAATAACGACTGTATGAGCGTGATGTTTGCCCTGCTTGCAGTATGGGCTGCACTCGAATGGATGGAAAAGCAAACCTTTCCGCGAATCATTGCACTTGCCTGCTGTATCGGTTGTGCCATGCTTGCCAAGCTGGCGACCGGTGTCATTGCGCCGGCGGTAGCGTTTCTGTTCCTGTACCGTTTGTGTACGGTGAAGGGAGGAAAACAGAAAGGCATGCTATTTCTGCAATTCTTTGTTTTCGGATTGATCTGTATTCCTCTGGGTATCGGATGGCAGGTACGGAACGCCGTACTGTTCGATGTGCCGCTGACGTATGTCCCCAAACTGTCCGTCAATGCGGATCAGTATCTCGGCGGCTTTTCCACCGTCCAGCGGTTTTTTGATTTCGGCTCTCTTACCGATTTTGGCGTATATCCGATGCGGACCGGCGTGCAGGGTGCTTTGTATTTTGAACACTGTATTCCGCTGGCAATCCTCAAGATGTCTTTGTTTGGGGAATATTCTGTTTGGAAGGACGTCGGGCTGTATGATGCGGTCGCGACACTGCTGTTCTGGATAAACGTGCTGCTTGTCCTTGCATTTCTTGGAGGCATTGTATACAGCATATATCACGCAGTCCGAAAAAAGGACGGCTGTACGTTCTATGAACGATTTGGCTTTGGCAGAGCGGTTTTGACCTTTTTGGTGTTGTATTGGGTGTGCATGATGGGCAGCTATGTGCTGTTTTGTTTCGAATATCCGCATTTCTGTTCCATGGATTTCCGGTATATTGTCCCGACCCTGTTGATCGGTGCGGTGTTTTACGGTGTGCTTCTGCGGCGTCTCGGAGAAAGCAGTCGCCGGGCAGCCGTTATTACTCGCAGTGTGTTGATCGTCTGCGCCTGTGTGTTTGCAGTTTGCTCAGCAGCGATTTATCCGCTTGCGCTCGGGTAAATGAAAAAGATCCCCCAAGGGAGAGATGTTGTTCTTCTTACTGAAATAAGAGCAGAAAAAAGCCGGAGAGGAGTCCTCCCGGCTTTTTATTACGGTAAAATCAGTTGCAGCGCAGAGGGAAGCAGCGTCAGCATCGGGTTCTGCATAGATACCGTTTCCCCGTCAAGGTTCATATCCAGCGGCTGCTCCGAAAGGATCTGCATAGACCGTACGCGTCGATGCGCCATCCGACCGGACAACTTATCAAAATAGGTGCCTTTACGGTAATCGTTAATCAGCCTTGCAAAATCACTGCGGGACAGACTTTCGATCAGGATCAGATCCATCATCCCATCATCCGTTTCACTTGTCGGGGACGCCTTGAAACCGCCTCCGTAATATTTTCCGTTCGCACCGAGGACGAAGAGATATTCGTCCTTTAACCCGGCACCGACCGTTTCTCCGTCTGCCAAAACGGTGAACGAATGACCGAGATGTCCCATCAGCTGCCGGATCAGGGACAGCTTATAGGCGGCGCTGCCGCTGATCAGCGGCACACGCTTAAAGGTCTCCATTCCACGGCAGACCGCCGCGTCAAAGCCCGCGCTGGCAATATTGATGCAGACGCGTACCGTATCGGCGTCATCTGTGATAAGAATCAAATCGCACGGAACCGTTTTCCCGTTCATCATATCGTGGACGGATCGAAAACGGCTTTCCGGAATACGGAAGGAGCGAATGAAATCGTTTCCGGAGCCAGTCGGAAGCATACCCAGCGCGACATTCCGGTTGCCGGAGAGATAGATGCCCTGCGCAACCTCGTTCAAGGTACCGTCACCGCCGCAGGCATAGACGCGCGTAGGGTTTTGCGCATTCCGAAGCCGGTCGTAGACATAGCGTTCACCGTCACCGGGTGCTGTCGTCGTATAGATGCTGACGTTTCCTTCTGCGGGAATCTCCATAACGGCTTTGGTAATGAATTCGGTGCGGTCGGTTTTTCCAGCCGCAGGATTGACGATAAAGAGATGATCGGTCATCAGGAGCCCTTCCTTTCCTGTCGCGAGGCGCTTTTGCAGCCTTTTCCATAGTATACTTCAGTATACTTCTTTCCCTTCGGCTTGTCAAGAACTAAACAGAAAGAGACAAAAACCGTCGCCGGTCTTGACAAACCGCCGAAAACCGTCTATACTGGCAAAAAAAAGAAAGGATGCGTTATGAAAGCGAGCATCGGCAGCGTATTTGTCGCGATGAGCGGCGGTATAGACAGCGCGGTAGCTGCTTGGCTGCTACAGAGAGAGGGATATCATTGTACCGGCGTGACAATGCGGCTGTTGGATGGCTGCGGCACGGAAGAAAATATCCGGGATGCGCGGTCCGTCGCGGAAGTGCTGGGGATTCCCCATCGTGTCTTTGATTTCCGTCAGGTATTTCGGGACACGGTTATGACGCCGTTTGCTGAAGGTTATGAGAACGGCGAAACACCGAACCCCTGTCTCTTCTGCAATCGCCGGCTGAAGCTTGGCAGGCTGCTTGAGGAGGCGAAGCATGCGGGCGCCGCTTTTGTTGCGACCGGTCATTACGCGCGCATTGAACGGAAAAACGGGCGGTATACGCTGAGAAAAGCGGCAGATCTCTCCAAGGATCAGAGCTATGTGTTATATATGCTCACGCAGGAGCAGTTGAAGCATACGCTGTTTCCGCTGGGAACTCTTACCAAGTCGGAATCGAGAAGAATCGCAGAAGAACAGGGCTTTTTCCGTGCAGATAAGCCGGAAAGTCAGGATATCTGCTTTATTCCGGACAACGATTATGCAGCGTTTATCGAGCGGTTTACCGGAAAAGTTTTTCCGCCGGGAGTATTTGTGAATCGGCAGGGACAGGTGATGGGTTATCATCGCGGAATGATCCGTTATACGGTCGGACAGCGGCGTGGATTGGGCTTGTCGCTGCCGGAGCCATACTATGTCTGTGATAAGGATGCGGCACAGAATCGTGTTGTTCTCTGTACGGCAAAGGAATTGCCGGTTCGAGAGCTGCTTGCAAAGGAGTGGAACTGGGTGTCGGTGGAACCGTCGTCTGCGCCGCTGCGTGCATCCGTTCGCACAAGGTATCACCAAAAGGAACAGCCCGCTATGCTGTTTCCCTATGCGGACGGCAGCGTGCGGATCTGTCTGGAGGAACCGGGCGAAACGGTAGCTGCATCCGGACAGGCGGCGGTTGCATATGATGGAGATCTCCTGCTGGGAGGCGGCATAATCGTGTGAGTCGGCGGCTGTTGTAATCAGCATGATGGGGCGTTCCTGTCATTCGGTACACGAAAAAAAGAGCTTCCACAAAAGTGATTTGCGGAAGCTCTTTACTTTGCAGTTTTTGATAACTATTCTGCCGGTTTTTCCGGTGAGATCACGATGCGGCGTTCAGCACCGTCCCCGATAGAGTGGGTGAAGACGCCGGGAATCTCCTGACAAGCGGCATGAACGATGCGGCGTTCATAAGCCGGCATGGGATCCAATGAGAATGAACGGTGATACTTCAGAGCCTTTTCCGCCATCCGTTTTGCGATATTGCGCAGTATCTCAATGCGTTTGGCGCGGTAGCCCTGTACATCGACAGAGACGCGGAAATAGCCCGTGCGGCCCAAATTGGCGGCAAGTGTTGTGAGATATTGCAGGGAATCCAGCACATCCCCTCTGCGGCCGATCAGCACGCCGAGATTTTCCCCTGTCACCTGCAGGGAGATCTCATCCTCCTGTTCGGAGACGACCTCGACAACGGCTTCCAGCTTCATATTTTTGATCAGCTTTTCCAGAAAATCCACTGCACGGAGGGCAGGGGTTTCCGGAAGGAACACACGCACCCTTGCATCGGTTGCGCCGATGCCGAACAGACCTTTCTTGCCTTCCTCCAGCACCTCATGCTCCACTTGCTCCGGCGTTTTGCCAAGCTGCTTTGCGCCATCCTCCAGTGCAAGTGCAACGGTCTTGCCGGTTGCGATAACTTCCTTTAACATGACAGAGTCACCGTCCTTTTTTCACTTCTTTATCGGCGAGAAATGTCAGGCGTCACCTTTCGGTCCGTCCTGCTCCTCTTCCTCGTCAGCGGAAAGCATTTCAATGTGCGTCGGCTTGCGGTAAGGCAGGTCGGCGCGCTCCTTTTTGCCGTCCTCCTGTTTGGGACGGGCGCTTTCTACGCGGGACGATCCTTTCACCTCCAATTCGGCGTAGGAATCGTCGTCTTCATCCACCTCAATGGTAATGACTTTCTTCTTTTTCTGCTTCTGTTTGCTTTTCAGTTCGCGCTTGGCAGCCTCCAACTCCTCCTCTGAAAGCACCGGAATGGGATACATTTTATGCAGGATAACCGGCTGCACCATGGAAAGTAGGGTGCGCCATACCCAGTAGGCTCCGATTGCCGCAGGGAACATCATGGAGAACACCGCAGACATCAGCGGCATGCCGACCGTCATAAACAGACCGCCGCCGACCGGATTGCCGTCCGGGCCGGTCTGTGCCGGCTGAAAATGGCGGGTGATCTTCATATTCAGGAAAGAGGTCAGGAAAACCAGCAGCGGGATCAGCAGAAGGATCCAGTCCTGCCAGGTATTGTTGCCGTCAAACGACGGCGTAAGAAGCAGGTTGATCTTTAAGAACGTAAAGTTCGGCATCATATCTGCATAGTAATGCTGGGTGTCGTTCTCTGTCAGGAACAGCGGGTACCTGCCGGCGTCATAGCTGTCATCCAGCGCGCCCTTGGCTCGGAGACTTTCGATGTATGCCTCTCCGTAATTGCCGATGATATCTGCTGCACCCAGCTCGCGGTATGTATTGCCGGAACTGCGGTTCAGCGTGTAAATCTGCATTCCGTTTGCATATTCCTTGACCGCATCGTCGCCCTCCGGCGTTTCCAATGTCCCCAGCTTACCGAGCTTGCCGGTCAGAATCTTATCGGCTTCTGCGGCAGCTTCATTGCCGGCGACCAGATGCTCGCGAATATTCTCCGCATAATCGAACGCATACTGCGCAAAAATCGCAGCAAACCCTTCGTCATCCGCATTCAGATCCTCATGCGCTTCCGTGACGACGGCGGTAATCTGATTTTGCGCGGCGTCCGTAAAGCTGGAGGAATACTGTACCGGATAGCGCACGATGGCATACAGAATCAGAACCAGCGGCAGATGAATCAACAACGGCAGACAGCCGGAAAGAGGACTGTAGCCCTCCTGCTGATGCATCTCCTGAATTTCCTGCTGCATCTTCTGCTGCGTGACGCGGTCGGTACGACCGGCATACTTTTCACGGATGGCAAGCTCCTTCGGGCGGATTTTCGCCATGGAAACCTGCGATTTCTGCTGCTTGATTGCAAGCGGAAACAGAATAAGCTGAAAAACCAAGGCGAAAAAGAGCAGACCGAACAGATAGGAGTTCTGCGCGATCCAAAGGCAGGCTTTCAGAATATAACTGAAGGGAAGGTAGATGATGTTCATGAATAGACGTCCCTTTCAAACGGAGCAGATCATTGTGCTTACGGACGCGTCCGACGGTGATCGGAGCGCGGCGGAGCCGGCAGGTTTTTCCCTGCCCGACTGCCTGTCCTCTTTTTTTTCGTTCGTTCGGGGACCGGATCATAGCCGAATCCGCCCCACGGATTGCAACGCAAAAGCCGTTTTGCAGCCAAAAAAATGCCGACGAACGCTCCCCGCTTTTCGATCGCGTCGATCGCGTATTGGGAACACGTCGGCACATAACGACAGCAAGACGGTAATGCCGGGGAAATATGCTTCTGATAAAAGCGCACCTGCGCGATGAGGAAGCGTCGGAATAAACGCTTCATGTTGCCGCCTCAAGAAGAGATGCCCTGTTCAGTAAAATCCCCAGTTCCTCGCGAAGAACCGCATAATCTGCAGAGACTGCGGGCTGCCTTGCGACGATTACAAGGATTTTTCCGTTTCTCAGGTCGGGCAGGTAATACCGGTACGCTTCGCGGAGGCGGCGCTTCACGCGGTTGCGCGCCACAGCCGTTCCCCGCTTTTTGGAAACGGTGATGCCGAGCAGCGTGCGGCTTCTGTCACGTCCCGGAAGGACATACAAAACCATCGCGGAGGAAGCATATGCCCTGCCCTTGCGGTAAGCGCGGGCGAACAGGTGATTCTGCTTCAGCGGATGTAATTTCTTCCGTTCCATGTATTTCAATCGCCTCGCCGGTCCCTGTCAAAGCGCAATCGTCTCAATAGGTCAACTGCACTCTGCCCTTAGCGCGTCTTCTCTTGAGAACCTTTCTGCCGTTGGCAGTCGCCATTCTCTTGCGGAAGCCGTGCTCCATCTTTCTGTGTCTCTTTTTGGGCTGATATGTCCGTTTCATGCTTTGATACCTCCATATAGAATCCGAACCTGCCGGAGCAAGCGATCGATTGCCCCGTAGGATCAGTGCAAAATCATGCCAATATCTATTATTAGCACAGTTTTGCGGTTTTGTCAAGGGGAAAATGCATTTTTTTCGCTTTGATTTTTCGTCTTAAAGGGGATTATCCGCACGGGTTGACATGGACGGTACAGGTTTTGACGGCGGGAAACGCCTCGCAGACGGCGCTTCGGACGCGTTCCGCGATCGCATGCGATTCGCGCAGCGGCAGGTCGCCGCAGGCACTGATTTCGAGATCTACGTCAATGCGCGGTCCGAACAAGCGGGTGCGGAGCAGATCCACAGAGAGAACACCGTTTTCCGACAGAACGAGGTCGCGGATCTGCCGTTCCGTTTCCTTGGGTGCGGCGTGATCTACCAGCCTGCCCAGCGTATCGCGGCAGAGATTGAAGGCGACGCCGAGAATCAGCAGGGCAATCCCTGCGGCGGCAAGGGAATCCGCACCGGGAAAGCCCAGCATCGCACCGCCGATGCCTGCCAGCGAGCCGACCGAGGACAGAGCGTCGGAGCGGTGATGCCATGCGTCCGCCCGCAGAGAAAGGGAGTTTGCCTTTTTTGCGGCGCGCATCGTATACCGGTACATCAGTTCCTTAGCAAGAATGGAAAGCACGGCGGCAAGCAGGGCGATCGATGTAGGCTTTGCGGCGCTTTCCGCATCGGCAAACAGCAGGGAATGAACGCCTTCCCAGCCGATGCCGGCGCCGACGGCAAACAGAATGGCAGAAAGGGCTAGGGAAACCACACATTCCAGCCGTTCGTGTCCATATGGATGAGTTTCATCTGCCTGCCGGGAGGAGATGTGCGCACCGATGATCACCAGAACTGTGGTAAAGGCGTCGGAAGCGGAGTGAACGGCGTCCGCAAGCATTGCATCGGATTTTCCGAGGAGCGCGGCGAGCAGTTTGCATACGGTCAACAAAAGATTGGCCGCCAGTGTGACGGCGGAAACGCGGTAGACAAGGGAGCGCGGCGAGGCGGCTTTGCAGAAATCGGTTTGCGATCGGGACAAAAAAATCACCTTCGGTTCTTGCAATCTTTGCGGACATATGATAAAATAGAATCCGACCGTATCCATCCGGTTCTGTACCGGTGCTGCCGGTACAGCTATACAATATAGTATAGTAGAGTTCCTGAAAAATGTCAACGAGTTTGGAGCGTCATTTTGAATTTTTCCGTTACGGCACTGCATGTGCTTTTGCTGATGGCGTATGCCGTCCCCGGCTTCCTGTTTGTCAAAACCAAAACGCTAACGCTTACCCAGATTGCGCCGTTTTCCAAGACGCTGGTTTATTTCTGCCAGCCGTGTTTGGAGGTATATGCGTTTCAGTCGGCAACCTGTACGCCCGCGCTGCTGCGGGAGATGG
Organism: uncultured Ruminococcus sp.; assembly: GCA_964549435.1. Lineage (GTDB taxonomy): Bacteria > Bacillota > Clostridia > Oscillospirales > CAG-382 > Coliplasma. The sequence continues at coordinate 58,397 of CAZJVB010000003.1, read as the reverse complement.
GGCTGTTCTTTCTGTTTTGTACCGGCGCGCAGTTACTGATGGTTCTGCTGATGGCGGTTTCCCTGCGCTTCCGTATGCAGGAGGTGCGGCGCAGTGTCAGTGCCGCCGCAGGGGTGTTCGGCAACATCGGCTTTATCGGGATTCCGCTGCTGCAGGCGCTTTTGCCGGAGGCGGTCGTGCCGGAAGCGCTTGCGCTTGCCGCGGTGTTCGCCCTTTCGATGAACCTGCTGGCTTGGACGTGCGGGCTGTTCCTCATGACCGGAGAAAAGCGGCATATCCATGCAAAAGCAATCCTGCTGAATCCTGCGACGATCGCGTTTTATCTCGCATTTCCCCTGTTTTTGCTCGGCATACAGCTGCCGACGGCGGTGTCGGATACCATCGCACTGGCGGGAAGGATGTCTACGCCGCTCTGTATGATCGCGTTAGGCATGCGTCTCGCGGGAACGTCCTTCCGGCAGATCCTTACCGACCGGTATGCATGGCGCGCCTGTGTCGGAAAGCTGCTGGTGATGCCGCTGCTCGCGCTCGCTGCGGTTTGGTTTCTGCCGGTTCCTGCGTATTTCAAGGCATCCCTGTTTCTGCTTTGCTGCTGTCCGACCGCATCCGTTGTGCAGACCTTTTCGGAGATTTTCCTTCCGGATTCCTCCGCGGGAGGCAGGCGCACTGCCGCAGATACCATTCTGCTTTCCACGCTGCTTTGCATGCTCACCATTCCGCTGCTTGCCCTTCTGATCCAAGTGTAGGAAACGGGGGATGCCGCATATATTTTGGAAGGGAAAACAACGAAAGGATTTGATGCTGTTTGTCAACGATTGGCATATTTGATTCTGGTTTGGGCGGATTGACCGGGTATCGCGCGCTGCGCCGGTTATTACCGCGGCAGAAGCTGATTTATTTCGGAGACAATGCGCGCGTCCCTTACGGAACGAAATCCCGCGAGGTGATCTGTCGTTATGCGATGCAGGACGTCCGGTTTCTGCTGTCCTGCCGGGTACAAGCGATTCTGGTCGCCTGCGGAACGGTTTCCTCCAATGCGCTGGAGCTTTTGGAGGAGCAGTTTTCCGTTCCGTTTGTCGGTGTGGTCGCGCCGGCGGCGAAGAAGGCGGTTGCGCTGGCGAATGCAGTCGGCGGGAAGGGGCGTGTGCTGGTTTTGGGAACGGCGGCGACCATCGCTTCCGGTGCATATGAGCGCGCGATCCGGGCGCTGGATCCTGCGGTGGAGGTGCGCTCCGCCGCCTGCCCGCTGTTTGTCCCGTTGGTTGAGAATATGCATATCCGAAAAGGGGATATTGCAGCTACGGCGATCGCCGGAGAGTATCTTTTGCCGTACAAGCCGTTTTGTCCGGACGCCGTGATTCTCGGCTGTACGCATTTTCCGCTGCTGTCCGAGGTCATCGCCGACGTCCTGCCGGAGCCGGTGCAGATCTCTGCGGGAGAGGAGTCCGCGCGGGAGATGGCGCGTCTGCTGCCGGAGCTGCCCGCTGCAGACCAGTCGGTCGGCGACGCGTTTTTTACCAGCGACGATCCCGCCGCATTTGCCCGCGAAGCGGAAATTTTTCTCGGTGCGCCTCCGGCGGGACCGGTGTCCCGTGTGGAAATCGAACGGTTCTGACTGGAAGACCGCAACCCATGACAGGAAAGGAAGTTGCTTACGATGACGAATATGAAGATTGAAATCAGAAACTACCGCTATGATGCGGCGGAGAACGAGCCGGAAGAAATCGGCTACCGTGCATCCGGTACCTGCCGTCGCTCCCGCGACGGGCTGAAGCTGGAGTACCGCGAGCCGGAGGTGACCGGTATGGACGGCACCGTGACCACAGTCAGTGTGCTGGACGGCGGTATCATTTCGGTCAACCGCATTGGACCGATCAATATGCATATGGTGTTTGAAACGGGCAAAATGCATGCCTGCATCTATGATACGGGCTTTTTCCCGGTGCAACTCTGCATCCATACCCACCGGATGGAAAATTCCCTTTCCGTTGCCGGCGGCTGTTTCGATGTGGAATACAGCATGGAGATCGGTGGGAAGATGACCTCTCATAATCGCCTGAAGCTGATCGCTACGCCGACGGATACCATTGTATCCTGACGGCAGACCGGAGGAGTTCCATGAACATTAAAACACCGGGAGACGGACTGATTCTGCTTCCGCGGGAGGTGCTTTCCCGCTTGAAGGGCGCGTCTGCCGCAGAATTGAAGGTACTTCTGTATCTGTATGCGTGGAAGCAGGCAGACGCGAAGGAGATGGCCTCACAGCTGGGGATTTCTCCGGCGGAGGCGGAGGCGGCGGTCGCCTTCTGGCGCGGCGCGGGCATCGTGGAGCCGGACGAGGACGCCGGTCCCAAAAAGCCGGTGCCGGCAAGCACATCGCTGTTCCGGAATTATGACACGGAAACCATTGTTGCATACCAAAAGCAGCATGACACGTTCCGCGTTTGCTGCGACCTTGTGGGAGAAAAGCTGGGAAAGCAGCTGACCAAAAATGATTATAGCTCACTGCTGTATCTTTGTGATTATGTCGGTCTGCCACCGGAGATGGTCAGCGGCGTTGCGGAATACTGCGTTTCTCGCGGGAAACGCTCCATGCAGTATCTGATGAAAGCCGCGCTTGCTATGTACGAGCAGGACGGCGTTGACAGCTACGAGAAGTTTGAGCGCCATATGGCGCATTTGGAGCAGGTGGATGCCGGTGTGGAACGCGTCCGCAGGCTATGCGGCTTCGGGGACCGTGAGCTGACCGCCAAGGAGGACACGATCCTCAAACGGTGGTTCGGGGAATGGGGATTGCAGGATGATCTTGTCCGGCTTGCGTTTGAAAAGACGGTGGATACGCTTGGAAAGGTCAGCCTGTCTTATATGAACGCGATGCTCAAGCGGTGGTATGAGAGCGGTCTTACTACGCCCGCTGAGGTTGCGGAGAAGGACAAAAAGCCGTCGTCGGTCGGCGGAGAGTCCGCCGCCGGGTACGGGGACGGCGATGCCTTTTTTGAGGCGGCGCTTAAAGCGGGCTTTCAGGAATAAGAAATAACAGGAGGACGGAAGATGACCGTAACGGAGGCGCTGCACGAAAAGGACCGGGAACGGAACGAAGCGGAAGCGGAAGCGGCTGTGCGCACGGCAAAGCTGTATACGGAGCTCCCCGCACTGGAGGCATTAGACCGTGAGCTTGCCGCCTGCGGACCGGCTTTGGTAACGGCGGCGATCGCCGGCGATACCGAAACGCTTTCGAAAATCGAAGCGAAGAACCTTGCGCTGCAGCAGCGCCGCAGGGAGCTTTTACTTGCGGGCGGATACCGTCCGGACGAGGACGCGCCGGCGTACCGGTGTGCGCTCTGCGGGGACAGCGGGTATGTAGGGCAAAATCTCTGCAGCTGCGTGCGCAAGCGGATCGCTATAGCGGCATATACCTCCGCCGGCTTGGGGAAAGGGCTGCTGGAAAAGACCTTCGAAACCTTTTCTCTGCGTTATTACAGCGGCGAGGATCTACCGCGCATGGAAGCGGTGCTTTCCATTTGCCGAAAGTACGCGCAGGGTTTTGACCGGAATGCGCAGTCCTTGCTCTTTATGGGCAAAACCGGGCTGGGAAAGACGCACCTGTCCGCGGCGATTGCCGGGACGGTCGCACAAAAAGGGTACCGCGTGCTGTACGAATCGTCGCAGAAACTGTTCGATACCTATGAGGCGGCGCGCTTCGGGCGGGACAGTTCCGGCAAGGCGGAACGGTACGAAGCCTGCGATCTGCTGATCATCGACGACCTCGGCGCGGAGTGTGGATCGCAGTATACGGCAGCGACATTTTTCAATCTGCTCAACACGCGGCTGATCAACGGACAGCCGATCATCATCAATACGAATCTAAACAAGCCGCAGCTGGAAAAGGCGTACGGGGAGCGTGTGCTTTCCCGCCTGCTGGGCGAGTTCCGCGTCCTGCTGTTTGCCGGTAAGGATGTGCGGATGCAGAAACTTACCAATACAACATGACCGGGGGATCGATGTGAAGGACGTACAGCTTTATACGGACGGCGCCTGCAGCGGCAATCCGGGACCGGGCGGCTATGGCGCCATTCTGGTGTGCAACGGGGTGGAAAAGGAGCTTTCCGGCGGCGAGCGCGAGACGACCAACAATCGCATGGAGCTGATGGCGGCGATTGTCGGACTGGAGGCGCTGAAGGAACCGTGCCGCGTGCTCCTGACCAGCGATTCCCGCTATCTGGTGGACGCAGTGGAAAAGAAGTGGCTGGATAGCTGGCAGCGCCGCGGATGGAAGAAGGCGGACGGAAAGCCCGCGCTGAATCTTGATCTTTGGAAACGTTTACTGGTGCAGCTGCAGCGGCATGAGGTTACGCTCCGCTGGATTAAGGGACACGCCGGGCATCCGTACAACGAACGATGCGACCGTCTGGCGGTTTCTTTTTACCGGTCGATGTTAAAATAGTACAACCGCCGCGAGGTTTGTTCGCGGCGGTTGTTTTCTGCTGCGGGCGCAGCATACAGGCAAGGCCTGTCCCTTTCGATTTTACAGCAGCTTTTCCGCTTCAGAGCAAAGCTCTTCGGCTGCCTCCCAGCCGGACGCTTCGGCAAGAATGGTGTATCCGCCGGCAGCGTTGGGGAAAAATGTGACGCAGCCGGAGGGCCAGTAGACGCGTGCAGGGAACGAGCCTTTCTGCGCGATAGCTGCGATTCGCGCGGCGCGGCGGTCGGCAGCCTCGGAGGCAGGGGCGGCCGGCAGTTCTTTTTTGCAGACAAAGAAGGTCGGCAGGGACGACAGCGCTTCGTCCAACGCAACGCCGCGCTGCTGTAACCGCTTGGCGACCGTCAGACAGAGCAGTACGCCGTCATTGACATACGGACTTTGCGGTGCGCTGTCGCGCGAGGCATCGCGGGTATCCGTGTAGATCCGCAGCTCCTTGCCCATGTTGCGCAGGTATTCCTCGACGGTTTTTGGAACGCGCGCGGGCAGACAGACCACCCGTTCGTCGCTTTCTGCCGCTGCGATCGCGACCAAATGCCAATAGGTCAGCGGTTTTCCGCTCCGGGTATAGGCGCAGGCACGGTAGCCGTCCGGTGAAATGGTGAAATTGTCCGTGGTATCGCCATAGGAAACCTCTGCGCCCAGTTCCTTCGCGTTTGCGTACAGAAACTCACCCGCGTCGTCCCGTCGCGTGACGGAGAACCGGACGCCGGAAAGCGATCCGACCTGCTCCTGCAGCCAGCTGCAATAGCGGCAAAGGACGCGATCCTCGCGGTCGGGAAATATGGCGGGCATCGGCGTGACGCAGGTGTCGTACGTCTCGCGAGACAGGCGGGACTCCACTTCCCGCTGGGCTTCCCGCGAGAGCGGAAGGCCGTTCCGGTCGCAGAACCAGAAGTGCACCCGTCCAACGCTTTCCTGTAATTCCACGAACACAGCCAGATCCAGCGCATACTGGCGTACAGCAAACGAAATGACCGCCGGAAAGCCGTCGCCCAACTCCCAGACCTGTCCGCCCGCATCCTGTACGCCGCGGGAGAGCAGCTCGGAATACAGCCGGCTGCCGGCGGAAGCGCCGTGCAAAATGCCGATTTTCAGCGCTTTCCCCGGCGTTTTCAGCGCTCTGCCGAGGCGAAGGCAGAAGACGCTGTCCAGCTCGGTGCGGTCACCCTTGATCTGCTCGTCGCCAAACCAGCGGCGTGTCAATTGTCCGAACACATACCGCTCGCCGACTACGGCGTTCTTTCCGACCGTCATGCCGCCCTTCAGACGAACGCCGGGCTTCAGGGAGGCGCCATCCTCCAGTACGGTGTTTTCCCCGATTACACAGCCGGGCGGCACGGTGCAGCCTTCCCCGATCTGCACACCGGAGCAAAGGATGCTTCCTTCGATGTGCGCCCCTTTTCCGACCGTTACGCGGTGGTGCAGGATGCATTGCCGGACGGTTGCTTCCGGTGACAGGATGCATTCCTGCCCTGTGACGGTTTCGCCGCCGGACAGCTGCATATTGCAGCGGTAGTAGCTTTCCGGCGTTCCGATGTCCCACCACCGTCCGGGAAGCACTTCGCCGCAAAGCTCGATGCCCTTGCGCAGCAGCATCGGGAACAGATCCCGGCCGAAATCGAAGCTGACCTCCTCCGGCACGGTATCCAGCAGGGAGCGGTCAAGAATATAGATACCGGTGGAAATCAGATCGGAAAACGTGTCCCGCCAAGAGGGCTTTTCGGAAAAACCGATGATCCGGCTGCCGTCCAGCGAGACGATGCCGAATTCGCCGGGGGCGTCCGCATGTGTCAGCAGGATGGTCGCGAGGCGGCGCTCCTTCCGGTGACGGTCGAAGGCTTCCCGGACCGCTTTGCGAGCATCCGTATCAAGCACGGTGTCGCCGGAAAGCACCAAGAACGTTTCCGCCAGTCGGTCTTTGACAGCGCGGACACAGCCTGCGCTGCCGCGCGGCACGTTCCCCTTGACGGTTTCCAGACGGAGGTTCGGATCGCGATAGGCGTCAAACGCGTCCGGCAATGCACAAACGGTCATCAGTGCTTCTGTCCAGCCGTTTTCCCGCAGCCCAGCGGTTAAAAGCGTCAGTACCGGCGTACCGCAAACCGGAACCAGCGGCTTCGGCAGATCGTCTGTGATGGGTGCCAGTCTGCTGCCCATTCCGCCCGCGAGGATGACAACCTCGTAGCCGGCTTCCGGTTCCGCTTTCTGCTGTGTGCTGTGTAGCGTTGTTTCGTTTTCCATATTCAGTTTCCTTCCTTTTCGTCGGTTTTTCGATAGTGTTTCACAAATGGTTGAAAAGTATACACATGTATGTGCGGACGACGCTAAGATAAAAAAGAATTCGAACTTTGCGAAAAAAGGTTGCATTTTCCATTTTTTTCTATTATAATAGAAAAAAACATCTGTTTTACAGATAAATTCACAAAGATATGAAGGGATTTTTCATGAAAAAGGGCTTTGCCCTGCTGCTGTCGGCGCTCTTATTGCTGTCGGTGATGGCGGTTACGGTGTCCGCGAAAACGGAATACGCGGAGTTGACGGACGAAGAGCTGTATCAGGAGATTGACAGCATGCTCGCTCGACCGCGGATGGAAGGGGAGATTTTGTTCGGCAGATCGGCAGATGTCTCGCAGGAAGAGTTGAGCAGTGCCTTAGCTACATGCGGCTTGCCGAATGATTTTTCAGACCGTGCGGTATTTTTGTCCGCTAACGAGGAAACCGGGGCGTATTGTCTCCTTGTTTCCGAAGAGCAAATTCGTGATGTGCTGTTCACGTTACATCGTTGTGAGCAGATTTGTTTGGCGTTTCCGAATTACATCGAAGTGATTCCGGAACCGAAAACGGGGGATGTGAATTTGGATGATGCCGTAGACGCAAAGGATTATATGATGCTTAAGCGCCATGTGCTTGGCACCTATGCGTTGTCTGAGCGACAGCAGCTTGCTGCGGATGTCAATATGGACGGCACGGTAAATGCAAAGGATTATCTGATGCTGAAACGCATGGTACTGGGAAGCTATGTTCCGACTGCATAAAGCAGCCGGAAAAGGAAAGAGGGATAAGAAAATGAAAAAGAGTTTTGTTGTGCTGCTGGCAGCGGTCCTTCTGTTGTCGGTGATGGCGGTTACGGTGTCCGCGAAAACGGAATATGCGGGAATGACGGACGAGGACCTGTATCGGGAGATTGACGAAGATCTTTTCGTCAGGAGCTACAACTCCTATGCATGGGAGCGGGTATTGGGAAGGCTCCTGATAACCACCGAAAGCAGTGTAACTGCGGAGGAACTGAGCGCCGCGCTGGCGGGGATCGGTTTGTCCGGTGAGCTGGACGACAGCGAGGCGTATCCGGAGGTATCCGTGCTTTCCGGCGGCGGATTTGTAGTGACGGCGGCGGTATCGGAAGAGACGATTCGGGAAACGATGTTTGCTTTGCATCGTTTGGAGCAGATTGTTGCTGCGGTTGACCCCGTACTTCTTGTTTCTGCATGTGCCGGACCGGGGGATGTGAATCTGGACGGTTTTTATAACGCAAAAGATTATATGATGCTCAAGCGCATCGCGCTGGAAACCTTTACGCCGAGCCGTATGCAGGCTGCCGCTGCGGATGTCAACGGTGACGGTGCGGTGAACGCAAAGGATTATCTGATGCTGAAACGCATCGTATTGGGCACATACGACGCCTGAACAAAAATTTGCATGTACTTGCCCTGTGTTTTGCGGCGCTTTGAAGAAGGCAAATTCGGTTTGGGGAGGAAGCACTTGAGCTGCTTCCTCCCTTTTTTCACAAGAATTTTTGCAAAACCTGTTTTTTCACAAAAAGCGACTTGACAAAGGACAGGAAAACGGGTATCATATGGGACAGGAAAAAACCGGCAGCCAATCGCCGTTGCTAACAAGAGGGCGTCAAAGCATGGAACTGGATTATCAAATCAAAAAAATGCCGCGGAGCTATTGCCGCGGGGATTTACCGCTTCCTTTTCCGACCGTGGTCGCGATCGGTAATTTCGACGGCGTGCACAAAGGACATCAGGTATTGCTGCACCAGCTGGTCGCTGAAGGAAAGGCGCGCGGCGCCGTTCCGCTGGTTTTCACGTTTACAGAGAATCCGAAGGTTCTTTATTTTGGTGCAAAATACCTTTCCGGTGAAGCGGACAGGCTGGAGGCGCTGGCATCGCTTGGCGTAGAAGCGGTTTACGAGGCGGATTATAATTACCTGCATGATTTTTCCTGTGAGGAATTCGTCCGGGAGTTTCTGATTGCCCGCATGGACTGCCGCGCCGCCGTGATCGGCAGTGATTTCCGATTCGGAAAAGGACGCATGGGCGATTGCCGCACGATGCAGACGCTGATGCAGGAGAACGGGCGGGAAGGCATCGTTATCCCGCCGGTCAGGATAGACGGGCAGGAGGTTTCCTCTACCTATATTCGCCGCTGTCTGGGCGAGGGAAACCTTGCGGAGGTGGAGCGCTTGCTCGGCAGGAGCTATTCCGTGCTGCTGCCGGTTCGCGAGGGGAGAAAGCTCGGACGGCAGTTCGGCTTTCCGACCATCAATCAGCTTCCTTCCGACGACCGGCAGCTACCCCGTTTTGGCGTGTATGCGTCCATCGCGGAATTCGGCGGACGGTCATTCCGCGGGATCACCAATGTCGGCATCAAGCCGACGGTTTCCTCGGAATCCAAGCCGATCTTTGAAACGCATCTGCTCGACTTTGAGGAGGAGCTTCCGCTGTATGGCGTACAGGTCAAGGTGACGCTGCTGCGCTTTCTGCGCAAGGAGCGCTGTTTCCCGTCGGTGGAGGCGCTGCGGGAACAGGTGGAGAAGGATATCAAAAGCGTCGCGGGGACGCCGGCGAAATGAAACGGACAGTGAAAACAGTATGGGGAAGGGTATGGGTGTGCATATGAAACGGAAGTATCGAATTTTAAGCGGTCTTTGTGCCTGTCTGCTTTGGCTCGCAGGCTTATTTGCCGCTCTGCCGGTACAGGTCGCTGCGACCGGAGAACAGGAAACGACGTTTACTTCGGTCAATCCGGCGGCCGCCTACTGTGTGGATACTGCACAACTGCTGTATGAAAACCGGGCGGATGAATATTTTGCACCCGGCGTGGTGACCAAGCTGATGGCGCTGATGGTCGCATATGATTTGATTGAAGCCTGCGATCAGCCGCTTTCCAAGGAGATTGCGATTCAGCCCGCATGGGTGAACGGCACATATATCGCCGGCGACCGCAGCTCCCCTTACATCGGGCTGGACGGAAGCGATACCTGTACGCTGGAGTACCTGTTTACCACGGCACTGGTTGCCAATGCGAACGACTCCTGCGCGGCACTGGTGCATTACTGCGCCGAAACGCTGATGTCGGGAACGGAAGCGGATTTTCTGGCGAAAATGAATGAAAAGGCAGAAGCCATTGGGCTGTCAAATACGACCTTTTCAGATACGATCGGTTTCGGCGGCAGGGGCAGCACAACCGTTGCGGATGCGGTCAGGATTGCGGCTGCATTTTACCGGTATAATACGCTGGTGGAGTATTCCAATCAGGCGACCTTTGGCTCTATCCGGAATAAAAACTATCTGAAGTGCGGGCTTGTCATCAAGGATTACGTGCTGGATGACGCCATCGGGCTGATTGCCGGACAGGCGACCGATCAGGGGAACTATTGTGTGATCACGGCATGTGAAAAGGAGGGAATCGCCTATGTTTTCGTTGTTATGGGTGCGTCCAGCGAAAAGATTGACGACAATGAGCGTTGGTTTGATTCCGGCAATGCCTATGAAGATATCCGTGCGCTGATCCCGTATGTGTTGAATTCCTACGGGCTCCTTTCTCTCTGCAAAACGGACGATATGATCGCAGAGCTACGGATGGGAGGCGGCGCGGAAAAGGATTTCCTGATTCTGGTGCCTTCGGAAACGGTGGAACTGATGGTTTCCAACCCGGAAGGGATGCCGGTGGAAAAGCAGATCGTTTACGACAGCGAAAAGGTTTATGAAAGCGAATTCAACGGGAAGACCTGGATGACGACGGATGCGCCGGTTCGGCAGGGAGATGTGCTGGGCAGCGTCACTTATGTGCAGAACGGCAGGATACTTGCCACGGTGGATCTGGTTGCCAAGGAGTCCATAGAGACAGATTCTCTGAAAACAACCTTTTCCAAGTTGCGGGAATTTCTGTTTGACGGTCCTATGGGGACGATCATCAAGATTACGCTTGCGGTCGTCGGTCTTTGGGTACTGGCGGCGGTCGCTTTCCTGATTCTGCGCTTTGTGCGTTGGATCCGGAAAGGTCGGCAGAAGGGTGAGGACACCGGAAAGCTGCTGGGAAACCAGAAGAAGCCGACGGACAAAGACTGAGAAATGTGAATAAATTGTGAAATTTTGAGAAGTGTCGAAAACGCTCTTGCAAAGCGGCTCCGGTCATGATATAATATTTTACAATATGCGATAAAGTAAGGAAAGGGATTTTAAACGATATGGATATTCTGCAATATATCATCGGTTCTGTCATTTTGGTGCTTGCTGTCATACTGATTGTATTTATTACCCGTCAGCAGGGCAAGCGGAAGGGGCTGGAAAACGTCATCAGCGGCAATTCCTCCTCCAATTCCTATCTGAACAAGACGGAAGCTGCCAAGAAGGGCAAAAAGTTTGAAAAATGGACTGTGTATTGCGCGATCGCGTTCGTTGTGCTGGTGATTGCACTTTACACGGTGACTGCCATTTCAAAGAATATTGCTGACAATTCTTCCGCTTCTTCCTCTGAGGCGACCTCTTCCGAAGCAGCGTAAGACACCGAGTTATCTATATACAAATAAAAATACAACCGGACAGTTCTTTGTCCGGTTGTTTCTTTTGGCGGTACGTCGCTTCTCGCGCTTATACGCCGGCGATGGCAAACAGGTATTTGTCGCTGCCCTCGAATGCGATGGAAAATTTGCGGATGGAAACCGTGCCGATCCGGGTGAGCAGTTTGTCTCCCTCGATCACCGAAAAATTCGGGAAATCAGCGACCGTTTTGCCGACGCACTTGACATAGGCCTCCTTGCGTGTCCAGACCTTCAGGAACCGTTCCTTTTCTTCGCCGGAGCCGACGCCGTCGCGGATATACTCCGCTTCCTCTCCGGAGAAAAAGCGTTCCGCCAGCATCGGATAATCCGTTTTGCTGTTTTCGTAGCGGGGGAGGTATTCGCCGTCGATGCCGATCGGTGTGTCGTTGAGTGCGACAATCATTTTGTCTCCGGTTGTGGTGACGGCGATATGCTTGGGAGGCTCGCTTCCCACGACGGATGGCCGTCCTTTTTCGGAATATTTGATCGTAACGCGATCATTGTGCAGATAGTTGCGCACTGCCTGCTGCACCGCTTCGTGGCGCGCAGTCTGATCCGAGTTGTTCTCCAAAATGATGCATTTCAGTGCCATATCAGTTCATTCCTCCTTCTTTTTGGATAGGGCGTCCTTGCAGCGCGCAAGCAGATCGGGAGCGCGATCCATGAGAGACTGCGCGCCGTCGATGACTTTATCCACCGGATTTTGCGCCGGTGCATAGGAATCCGGGTTTTTCAGATCCAGCAAGGTCACCGAGCCGTCCGCTGCAACCACCAGAAACCCCAGCGGGGTGACGGAAATACCGGCGCCGTTTCCGCCTGCAAACAGGGGGCGATCGGTATGCTTCGGTGCGCGGTCGGTGCCGCCGGTCGCGAAGCCGACGCTGATCTTGGAAAACGGTACGATCGTCACGCCGTTCGGCAGGGTGACCGGATCTCCGATCACGGTATTGACGTCCGCAACTGTATTGACATTGCGGATCGCTTCCTCAATCAATTGTTTCATGGGAGTTTCCATAGGATTCACCATTCCTTGTTTGTTATTCACTGACAAAGCGCCTGCGCTTCTTTTTCCTGTGGTTCCGCCTTTTCTGCAGGCGGACGGGCGCTTGCGTACGCGCGGAGCAGGCGGAGCGCATCTATGAGTGGACCTGCTGATCGCAGCGCGATACAGAACAGACGCCAAACGCGTATGGAAAGACAGAATTCTGCATCCACGTCCGGCCTATCTGCCAGAAAATCGCATTCCACGTCGATCAGGATGCGCTTTCTGCACACCCGGCGTGCCTGTTCCGTGAGCAGCCGCACCGGTTCTACCAATGCGCAGACCGTGCCGTACAGCAGTGCGGTTTGCGCCGCATCTGTTGTAGCGACCAGCACCCGGAGCCGCAGCTCCTCGATTTTGAGATGCCGGGCAAAACCCTTCAGCAGATGCGTCAGCAGATCGCGGAAGGCGGAGAGGACGGAAGTCAATGGCGGTTTTTCGGCTGGTGGAACCGTCTTTTTTTTCTGTTTTTTCTTTTTGGCTTTCTTTTGCTTTTTTTCAGTTGCCGGCGCTTTGCCGGCTTTTTTCGGTGGCGTATATGTTTCACCGCCCACCAGAGGCAGGGTGAGAAAGGCGATCTTCACGGTGACGAGCGGCGTCCCGCAGTAGCCCGCCCGCACAGAAAGCTTGACCGCACCGAGCAGGCCGAGCAGCAATGCAATGCCGCCGAGGATGTACAAAAAGATCATACCGCATTGGGTGTCGGTTCATCCCCGACCGCCGGTTCCGGCTGTTCTTCCGATGTTGGCAGCGGCATGGAAAGCTGCTCCGACCCGTTTTCGGCAGGCAGTGCGGTTTCCGGCAGATCGTCCAGAGAATCCAGCCCAAAGCAGCGCAGAAACGCATCCGTCGTTCCGAACAGCGTCGGCCGTCCGGGAGCGTCGAGGCAGCCACGTTCCGTGATCAGCCCCTTGTCACAGAGGGAGGAAACGATCGAAGAGCTGTCCACCCCGCGAACCAGCTCAATGAACGAGCGGGTGACGGGTTGGTGGTAGGCAACGATCGCGAGGACCTCCAGTGCCGCCTTGGACAGCGGAGGCGACTTACGCAGTTCCAGCGCTCTTTTGACGGTTTCTGCTACAAACGGCTTTGTGCAGAGCTGATAGGCGGTTTCCACGCGGATCAGCTGGATCCCGCGATCCGCCTCTTCCAGCAAGGCGCGCAGCGCTTCTGTCGCTTCCGTCAGCTCTTCCGGAGAGAGGCAGAGCAGCTCGCGCAGCCGTTCGCTTTCCACCGGTCCGCCGCAAGCGAACAGGACGGCTTCCAAAGAAGCGACGGTTTCTTTTGGGACAGACGGCATGCGGGATCGCCTCCTTTTTGGCATGTGATTATGGTGAGACGGATGTGTCCGGCTCTGTGAAATCCGGGGAAAGAGAAAGCCAAAGCAGATCGCCCTCCCCGTGGGCGACATCCACCTGTCCGAAGCGCACCGCCTCCAATACGGAAAGGAAAATCGCGACGATTTCTCCGCGGGAGTGTACCTCGGAAAACAGACTGTCGAAGGAGATGCGCGGAAAGCGCTTGAGCGTGGCGTACAGCCTGTCGAGTTTTTCCTCGACGGTGTAGTACCGTTCCTCCTTCAGATCGCGGAACAGCTTAACCTCTTCCTTTTGCAGTTTTTCCAAAGCCAGCCGTTCCGCAATGCGGGCGAACGCCTCCGAAAGAAGCGATACGGCGTGCTCGCGATGGTAAGCGGTATCGGTCTGCTCTTCGGCGGGCTTAGGAAACCGGTCGTAATAGAGCTCGGAACGCTCTTTCAGGAAACCGGCTGCCAGCTTTGCGCGCTGGTGCTCCAGCAGGGCGTCTACCAATGGCTTCCGGGGATCCTCCGCGCCTTCCTTCTGCGGCAGCAGCATGCGGCTTTTGATCAGCATCAGCTCTGCCGCCATGACCAGAAAATCCCCTGCCAGCTCCATGTCCAGCTTCTGCATGGAATCCAGATAGGCGTTGTACTGCTCCGCAATGTCCGCAATCGGGATGTCGAAGATGTCAATCTTGTGCTTGGTGATCAACGCCAGCAGCAGGTCGAGCGGTCCTTCGTACTGTTCGATTTTCAAATTCACGTCGGACATCGCATACTTTTTTCCTTTGACAAGTTTACAGGTTGGGTCTATATCCAGCCGAACAGCAGGTTGCCGAGAGCGAGGATGCCTTCGGCGATCCAGCTGCGCAGCGTCTGGAACGGGAGCCAGAGATAGTAATCCAGATAGGCAAACAGCGTGGAATAGGAGGCGAGCACATTCAACAGAACGATGCCCAGCAGGATATACCGCATGTAAAGCCGGATCTGCAGATACTTTGCCGCCTTATTCGGAGGCAGGAACGAAACCAGAATGTTGGAGCCGTCCAGCGGAGGCAGCGGAATCAGATTGAACAATGCAAGCCCGACGTTCAGAATCATGAAGATCCACATCGCGTAGCAAAGCACCGAAAGAGGGGAGACGGCTTCCGGATTGTACAGCGGTAAAATGCCAAGATGCATCATCAGCGAGCAAAGCAGTCCTGAAAGCAGCGCAAGCAGCAGATTCGCCGCCGGACCGGCAAAGGAGACCAGCGCCATGTCGCGGCGCGGCTTTTTCAGTCGGCGCGGATTGACAGGCACCGGTTTTGCCCAGCCGAACCCGACGAACAGCAGCATCAGAAATCCGATCGGATCCAGATGCGCGGCAGGATTCAGCGTCAGCCGCCCCTCCTGCTTTGCCGTCGGATCTCCGAGTTTGTACGCGACAAATCCGTGCGCTACCTCATGGCAGATCAGCGCCAGCAGGACGCAGAACGCATGGATCAGCAGCAGTGCCAGACCGATCCGGGAAAAGCCATAGGTGTTGAGAACAGACAGGATCATGACAGGAGATTCCTTTCCTCCGTTGGGAGCATTCAGACGGGTTATTCCTTATTTCAGCTTGATCATCGATGCTTTCCAGTATGCCGGCGGCTCCAGCCCCATCATGGTCACGACGGTAGCAGCGATGTTTGCAAGACCGTATTTGCCTTCGATACACTCGTAACGGTCCCGGTAAAAGTTGTCGTAGAGATAGCAGGGAACAGGGTTGAGCGTGTGGCTGGTTTTTGCCTTGGGCGTACCGTTGGCGGAGCGTTTTGGCTCGCCGGTTTTCTTATCGATCTCGTACATTTCGTCCGCATTGCCGTGGTCCGCCGTGATGATGGCGACGCCGCCGACCTCGTCCACGACTTTCAGAATGCGGGCAAGGCAGAGGTCCAGTGCTTCCATGGAAATTTTGGTCGCGATGAAAGAGCCGGTGTGTCCGACCATATCGCCGTTCGGGAAGTTGACACGCAGGTATCCGAACCTGCCGGAGCGCAGCTTTTCGATCAGCACGTCGGTAATTTCCGCACATTTCATCCAAGGACGCTGTTCAAACGGAACCACGTCCGACGGGACTTCAATATATTCCTCCAACTCCTCGGAGAACTTGCCGGAACGATTGCCGTTCCAGAAATAGGTGACATGCCCGTACTTCTGCGTTTCGGAGAGGGCGAGCTGCGGAATCCCGTGCTGCACGAGGAATTCGCCCATCGTGCCGGTGATCTCCGGCGGAGATACGAGATAGCGGGACGGGATATGCGCGTCGCCGTCGTATTCCAGCATGCCGGCGTACAGCACCTCCGGCACGCGGACGCGGTCAAAGCGGTCGAATGCCGCGCTGCCCTCGAATGCCTTGGAAATTTCGATGGAGCGGTCGCCGCGGAAATTGAAGAAGATTACGGCGTCGCCGTTTTCCACGGTGCCGACGGGCTTTCCGTTCTCAGCAATGACAAACGGCGGGAGGTCCTGATCGATTGCGCCGGTTTCCGCGCGCAGCGTCTCAATGGCTTCCGTTGCGGAAGAAAACGTGCGCCCTTCACCCAGCACATGGGTGTGCCAGCCGCGCTCGACCATGGCCCAGTTGGCTTCGTAGCGGTCCATCGTGATCTGCATTCTGCCGCCGCCGGAAGCAATGGCGACGTCAAAGCCGTCATCTCGCAGACCGTCCAAAAAGGCTTCAAACGGGGTAACATAGTCCAGTGCGGAGGTTTCTCCGACGTCCCTGCCGTCCAGCAGGATGTGGATGCGCACGCGGGAGACGCCGCAGACCTTCGCCTGCGCGACCATCGAGCGCAGGTGGTCGATATGAGAATGGACGTTGCCGTCCGAGAAGAGACCCAAAAAGTGCAGAGTACCGCCGGTGGCTTTCACACGGTCGGTCAGCGTCCTCCATGTGTCGGAGGCGTAGATTTTGCCGCTTTCGATCGCATTGCTTACCAGCTTCGCGCCCTGTGCAAAGACCTGTCCGGCGCCAAGCGCATTGTGCCCCACCTCGGAGTTGCCCATATCGTCATCGGACGGCAGACCGACCGCCGTGCCGTGCGCCTGCAGAAGAAAGCGGGGATAATTCGCATTCAGAAAATCCAGCGTAGGGGTATCCGCCGCGAGCACCGCGTTGCCGGCTTTTCGCTCTGTGTAACCGACGCCGTCCATGACGATCGTCAGAATCGGGCGGGCTTGCCCGCCGAAAATACCGTTATGATTCTCGTTTACTGCCATACTTGTGTTCGCTCATCCTTTTTTGTTTTTGATTTTTGCCATTGCGGCGATATTTCTATACAGAATGCAGTATAGCATATCTCCGTGCGCTTGTCAAATCTTTTTTCCGCTTTTTTATGTGTTTCTGCAAAGAGCAAACGGGAAAAAGGAATTGACATTCCGCCCGGAAGATGGTATACTGAATCCATCAAAACAGACAGAGGGACAATTCCATATGACAAGACGGGAATCAAGGGAAAAAGCGGTTTGCTATCTGTATGAATATGCGGTACAGCCGGAAAAAACGGTTGCGGAGATTGTGAATACGGCGGTGGAGGAGCGCGGAGAGGAAACCAGCGGATTTGCGCGCCAGCTGGCGGAAACGGCGGTGCGGTATCTGCCGGAGATCGACGAAAGAATTGCGTCCGCCTCGGATAACTGGCGGTTCGGGCGGATCAATAAGGTATCGCTTGCAATTCTGCGGCTTTCCGTCTGCGAGCTGTGCTTCCTGCCGGAGCGGACGCCGGAGGAGATCGCCGTCAATGAAGCGCTGGAGCTTGCCCGTTTGCTTGACGCGGACAAGGCGATTCCGTTCATCAACGGCGTGCTGGCAAAGGTGATTCGTTCCCGCGCATAAACGGGGGGCGGAAATGCAGAAGAAGGGGTGCGGCAGATGCAGGATAGAGAGCAGGGCGGCGTACAGGCGCTGACCGTCGAGCAATTGAATACCTATATCCGGGATTATCTCGCGGGGGCGCCGCTGCTGGCGCATGTCACGGTGAGGGGCGAGCTGTCCAACGTGCGGGTGTACGGTGCGAGCGGGCATATTTACTTTACGCTCAAGGATGAAAAGTCTACCATCCCGGCAACCATGTTCGGCGGTGCTTCTAAGCTGAGGTTCAAGCCGGAGAGCGGAATGAAGGTGCTTTGTACCGGGCGCGTTTCGGTTTTTGTGCGGGACGGGCAGTACCGATTCTACGCGGACAGCATCGAGCCGGACGGCGTAGGCGCGCTGGCGATTGCGTTTGAACAGCTGAAACGCAGATTGGAGGCCGAGGGGCTGTTTGATCCGGAGCATAAGAAGCGCATTCCGAAGATTCCCTTTCGCGTGGGCATCATCACGGCGGCAAACGGCGCGGCGGTACGGGATATGATCAATGTCACCCGCCGGCGGTTTCCTGCTGCAAAGCTTCTGCTTGCGCCTGCAACCGTGCAGGGACCGGGAGCGCCTGCGGAGCTGATTGCCTCGCTGCGTCTGCTGGATCAGAACGCGCTCTGCGATGTGATCCTGATCGGTAGGGGCGGCGGCTCGATGGAGGATCTTTGGTGCTTCAATGACGAGCTGCTGGCGCGGGAGATCTATGCCTGCCGCACGCCGGTTATCTCCGCCGTCGGTCATGAGATCGACTTTACCATCTGCGATTTTGTCGCGGATTTGCGCGCGCCCACGCCGTCCGCAGCCGCCGAGCTGGCGGTGCCGGACGCGGCAGATCTGACAAGAAAATTCGGCAATTTGCAGGAGAAGCTGGCGAGCTCCGTCGCAGCCAGCGTGCAGGTTCTGTCCCAGCGGCTGCAGGCGCTTGCCTCCCGTCCGGTGATGACGTCTCCGCGTGCGTATTTTGACGAGCGGAAGCAGTTTGTCGCGCAGCTGGAGGAACGGCTTGGCCGTGCGGTGTCTGTGTCGGAGGAACGAAAAAAGCAGCAATTGCATCTGCAGGAGGCAAAGCTGCAGTCCCTCAATCCGCTTGCGGTGCTGGAGCGCGGCTATGCCGTCGCACTGAACGAGACCGGAGCGGTGATCCGCTCTGCCGATGAGCTGCAGCCGGAGGAACGCTTTACCGTCCGACTGGCGAAGGGGGCGGTGACCGCCCGCCGGGAATAGGAAGAAAGCCGAAACGGAGAAAAGAGGAACGCTTGTGTCAAGAATCATACGCGCCATGACCGCAGACGGCTCCGCGCGGGCGTTTGCCATTGAAGGGCGGGATATTGTAAACCGCGCGATTGCGATACACCATACTGCGCCGACCGCGACGGCGGCGCTGGGACGCGTGCTGCTGGCAACCGCACTGATGGGCAGCATGATGGGCGAGCAGGAGGACCTGCTGACGGTTCGTTTTCAGGGAGACGGCGGGGGCGGAACCATCCTCGCCTCCAGCGACTATATGGGAAATGTGCGCGGACTCATCGGAAATCCGTCCTGTGATTATCCGCTGCGGGAATCGGACGGGAAGCTGGATGTGGCGCGCTGTGTAGGCAGAGGGGTTTTGTCTGTGCTGCGCGATACCGGCGGGAAGGAACCGTTCCGCGGCGTTGCGGAAATTCACTCCGGCGAGATCGCGGAGGATATTGCGTATTATTATGCCGCCAGCGAACAGATTCCGACCGTTTGTGCTCTCGGCGTGCTGGTGGATACCGATGGCTCCTGCAAGACGGCGGGCGGTTTGCTTGTGCAGCTCTTGCCGTTTGCCGATCCGACGGTTGTCGAGACGCTGGAGAACAATGCGAAATTGCAGAGACCGGTTACGGCGGCATTGTCAGAGGGCAGTCTGGAGGAGCTGCTTGCAGGATCCCTGCGAGGGATCCCCTACGATTTGTTCGATGGCTTTGCATGCTCCTATCGCTGCGACTGCTCGCGGGATCGGACGGATCGCGCGCTGCTTTCGCTCGGCAGGCAGCAGCTGCAGGAACTGATCGACGATCCGCAGGAGTCGACGGAGCTGCGCTGCCAGTTCTGTGATGCGGTATACCGCTATACGAAGGAGGACTTGAGCGCGCTGCTTGAAGAGCAGAACGCCGGAAAGGACGCGGAATGAAAACCGTACTCATCACCGGCGCGTCGGGCGGAATCGGTGCTGCTGCGGCGCGCGCATTTCACCGGTCGGGCTGGCGTGTCGTGCTGCATTACCATAACGGAAGGCAGGCGGCGGAGGCGCTGGCGAAGGAACTGCCGGGCGCGGAGCTTTACTGTGCGGACCTGCGTGACCGGGAGCAGACCAAAGCGCTTGCAGCGGCGTTTCCGGAGACGGACGTGCTGATCAACAATGCTGCGGTGGATCTGTTTGCCCTGTTCGATCTGGTAACGGAGGAGCAGGAACGCGCGCTTTACGAAGTAAACCTGTTGGCTCCGCTGACGCTGTCGCGGCTTCTGCTGCGCGGGATGCTGTCCCGGAAAAGCGGCTGTATCCTGAATGTTTCCTCCATATTTGGGGAAACTGGCGGCAGCTGTGAGGTGGATTATTCCGTTTCCAAGGCGGCGCTGATCGGGTTCACCCGTGCGCTGGCGAAGGAGGTCGGACCTGCGGGGGTGCGTGTCAACTGTGTCTGTCCGGGCGTCATCAATACCAAAATGAACGACCGTCTCACTGTCGCGGAAGCGGAGGAGCTGGCGGATGGCATTCCGCTGGAGCGCTTCGGTTCTCCGGAGGAGGTAGCTTCTGCGCTGCTGTTTCTTGCATCTGACGACGCCTCTTATATTACCGGCGCCGTTCTGGATGTCGGCGGCGGACTTTAAACGGGCGGAAGCAACGAAAGGAAAGGCGGGCATATGATGGAACAGAGGGAAAAGAAGCTGGGCTTCGGGCTGATGCGGCTGCCGCTGACGAACGCGGAGGATCGGGGAAGCATTGACGTCGGGCTGGTCGGTCAGATGGCGGACGAATTTCTTGCCGCCGGATTTACTTATTTTGATACGGCGTGGATGTACTGCAATTTTCGCAGCGAGAACGCGGTGAAGGAGGCGTTGGTCAACCGGCATCCGCGGGACAGCTTTACGCTGGCGGATAAGCTGCATGCCGGATTTCTCAAGTCCAAGGAGGACCGTGACGGCATTTTTCATGAGCAGCTCCGCAAGACGGGCGCGGGGTATTTCGATTATTACCTGTTGCATGATATTCGTGAGGCGCACGAAAAAATTTACCGGGAACTGGATTGCTATGCATGGCTGCGCGAAAAGAAGGCGCGTGGGCTGGTGAAGCAGATCGGCTTTTCCTTTCATGACAGCGCGGATATGCTGGAGCGCGTGTTGACCGAGCATCCGGAGATGGATTTCGTGCAGTTGCAGATCAACTATCTTGACTGGGAAAGCGAAACGGTACAATCCCGTCTCTGCTACGAGACGGCGCGCCGGCACGGCAAGCCGATCGTCGTTATGGAGCCCGTTAAGGGCGGAACGCTGGCAACTTTGCCTGCGGGCGCTTCCTGCCTGCTGCGGCGGGCGCATCCCGATTGGTCGGAAGCGTCCTGGGCGATCCGCTTCGCGGCGGGATTGCCGGGTGTGCGTGTCGTGCTGTCCGGTATGAGCAATCCGGCGCAGCTGCGGGATAACCTGTCATATATGAAGGTGTTTGAGCCGCTGACCGGGGAGGAGCAGGGGCTGTTGAAGCGCGTTGCGGATTGGCTCCGTGCGGGTATTGCAATTCCTTGTACCGGCTGCTCGTACTGTACGGCGGGATGTCCGGCGGCCATTGCGATACCGGAGCTGTTTGCACTGTATAATCGCAGGGAGCAGGCGGAGCCGTCAGACTACCGTGCACTGCTTGCGCACGGAGGCGCACCGTCGGACTGCATCGGCTGCGGACTTTGTGAGTCGGTATGTCCGCAGGGACTGCCGATCCGGCGCGGGCTGCGGGAGGTCGCGGAGCGATTTTCGGGAGCGCGCTGAAAGCATGAGAAAGGGGAACGGTAAGAGATGAAGAAATGGTTGTCAGCGGCGTTTGTTCTGCTCCTGCTCTGCCTGTTTCTCGGAAGCTGCGGCGGGAAGGATAAAGACAATGCGACGAGTGATGCCGAAAAGTGGTTTCCCGGCTCGCTCACGGAAACCTCGGTGGAAAATCCCGACGGGTGGTATTCCGTTACCGCAATTCCGGTGGAGTAATGCCGTCAATGAGGGGGCGCCGCTTTCAAGCGGCGCCCCCAGTTTGCTGTTTGCAAAAAGGCCGGAATCAGTCGGGATCTGTCTGCGAACCGTCTGCAGGTGTTATCGCACCGCGCATCCTTTTCGTCTTTCTTTTCCGGGATACCAGCCCGACCAGTTGTCCGGACAGCAGCACGGTGACCAGCGACCAGAGCAGTTTGCGGAGCGGAAGATAGGTGAGCGACAGTCCCAGTACCAGCAAATCGCCTGCGAGATAAACCCATTGGATCGGCACGTTTATTTTAGCGGAAAGCGCCATCGACAGCGCGTCATCTCCGCCGGGTGCACCGCCGGCGCGGACGGCAAGCCCGACACCGATGCCGACGAACAGCGCTCCTGCAATCGACGCGATCGCGGGATATTCCGAAAGCTGCGGCCAGAGCGGATCAAACTGTTCGAACAGCGCATAGAATAAAGAAAAGCCGCCGCCCGCCACCACGGAGCAGGCGATGAACCCGTTGCCCAGAAATCGCCAGCCGAGCACATAGCAGGCACCGTTCATAAGAAAGCCGGACAGCGCCGGCGAGATGCCGAACCAGTGCTGCAGCAGCAGCGTCATCCCCAGCACGCCGCCTTCCGTGATGTCCGCATGGGAGTGGATATGGTAGAGCCCGAACGCAAGGATGGCGCTTCCGAAAAGCGCCATTGCCGCCTTTTTTCCCGTCAGGTCCCGCAGAAACAAGGTTTTGATGGTTTGCGTATAGCTTCGGAACCGCCCGAATGTCATGATAAAGGATCCTCCGAAAAGATCAGAATACTGCAAGTATAGCATATGGCGATCGGCTCTGTCAAGCCGGAGCGGTTCCTTGGATTCGGAAAAAATTCAGGGTAAATCGACAGTTACCCCTTGACATTGTATAAATATGCGTATATAATAGGGAACATATGAAATCAAACAGAGAGGTGTTAGATTATGAAACATACGTTGAAAACTCTTCTGACGACGTTGCTTGCCGTCGTCCTCGTCGCGGCGCTTCCGTTGGTATTTGCCGCCTGCAATGACACCGCAGAGACCTCCGGAACCGTGTCCGGCACGTCCGCCGCTTCCGGAACGGCTTCCGCAGGAACGGAAAAGGTCATCGTTCATACCAATGCGTTTTTTGCGCCGTTTGAATATTTTGACGGCACGGAAATCAAGGGCGTCGATGTTGACGTCATGGCGCTGGTTGGTGAGAAACTGAACGCGGAGATCGAGTTTGTCAATGTTGAATTTTCCGCGATCGTGGACAACGTGGCTGCCGGCAAGGTCTGTGATTGCGGCGCCGCCGGGATTACCGTCACCGACGAACGCAAGGAGAAGGTGGATTTCTCGATTCCGTACTATACCTCTGTGCAGTACGTCATTTATGCGACGGACAACGCGCCGGAGATCACCGACGATTCCTATATTCTCTGGGATGCGCTTGCCGGCAAGAAGCTGGGCGTACAGACGGATACGACGGGCATGATTTATGCTGACGGAGAGATCAATGCCACCGAGAGCGATCCGGATTACGGTTACAACGGTGTTCTTTACAACACCAATACCGAGCTGGTTTGCTATGACAACGCACAGCTTGCTGCGGATGCGATCGGCGCATATCAGATCGATTACGTGATCGTTGACGAACTGCCTGCGCAGTTCATTACTGAGAAGAACAGCGGACTCTCCTGCCTGCCGCTTTACTATAAGGGGGAGGACGGGGAAGCCGATTCTCCGACGGAGGAGCAGTATGCAATTTGCGTCACCAAGGGGAACACGGCCTTGCTGGAGGCGATCAATGAGGTCCTGACCGATCTGATGCAGGTGGGCGAGGACGGAGAGACGCAGATCGATAAAATGATTATGGAGCACATGGGATTGGCATAAACCGAAAGGACTGAACAAGGAAGGTTCGCAGCAAGTTTTCTTTCCGCGGACCTTCCCTTCCCTTTTCCTGTTTTCCTAATTTCCTGCATAGCGCCTCCTTCCGGACGGCGGGAAAGGAAGATACATAGCAATGGATTTTCTGCAAAAAGTCGGGGAGTTGTTCACGACCCAGAAATACATGGACAGCATTCTCAGCGGGTTGAAGATGACGGTTGTGATTTCCGTTGCCGCCGCGCTGCTGGGCCTGCTGCTCGGCTCTATCGTCGCGCTGGTGACCATCGCGCCGAAAAGCCGCGTAATGCTGCTGCCGAAGTTTATTTGCCGGCTCTATATTACCGTCATCCGCGGAACGCCGATGGCGCTGCAGCTGTTCATCATGGCATACGTTATTTTTGCCATTCGCGGGTTTCCGGTGCTCGTGACGGCAATCCTTGCATTCGGCGTCAATTCGGGCGCTTATGTGGCGGAGAATATTCGTGCCGGTATTCTGTCGGTGGATGTCGGGCAGACGGAGGCCGGCCGCGCGCTCGGACTGTCCGGACGAACCACCATGTTCCGGATCGTGATTCCGCAGGCGATTAAAAATGTACTGCCCACGATCGGCAATGAGTTGATTGCGTTGATTAAGGAGACGTCGATCGTCAGCATGATCGGGATGTACGATCTGACGATGGCGGCGAAGGTGATCGGCGGCGGCAACAATATGGCGAGTTACCTTGTTCCGATGAGTGTTGCGGCGCTGTTTTATCTCGCGATCGTTTACCTCCTGACTTTCTGTATGAAATTTCTGGAAAGGAGGCTGCGTGCCGGTGATCAGCGTTAGAAACCTGTATAAGGATTTTGGAAAAAACCGCGTTCTGCGCGGGATCTCCTGTGAGATTGCGCGCGGTGAGCGCGTGGTAGTGATCGGACCGTCCGGCGGTGGGAAAAGTACGTTTTTACGCTGTATCAACCAGATGGAGCAGCCGACCTGCGGAGAGGTCTGGCTGGAGGATCGGCTGCTGACGCCTGCGGATCCCTACCTGCACCGCGAGGTGATGGAAGCTTCCCACGCATTTGCACGTCTGCGGGCGAACGGTCTTTCTCCGGACGAGAGTCTTGTGCGGCTCCGGGAGGAGAGGCTGCTGAGCAGACGGGAAAACGGGGAATACCGCCGTCTGCTGCGGCAGATCGAAAAACAGAGCCGGGTAGATATCAATCTTGCGCGGCAACGGATTGGCATGGTCTTTCAGCATTTCAACCTGTTTGCGAACATGACGGTGCTTCGGAATCTTATGCTCGCGCCTGTTCAGCTGAAGCGCAAGACGCCTGCCGAGGCAGAAGCGAAGGCGATAGAGCTGCTGGACCGTATCGGTCTTTCCGAAAAGCGGGACGCCTATCCCGCCAGTCTTTCCGGCGGACAAAAGCAGCGCATCGCGATTATCCGCGCGCTTTGCATGGAGCCGGAGGTGCTGCTTTTTGACGAGCCGACCTCTGCGCTGGATCCCGAAATGGTTGGCGAAGTGCTGGACGTGATGAAGGCGCTCGCTGCCGAGGGGATGACCATGGTGGTCGTGACGCATGAAATGGGGTTTGCACGCGAGGTGGCGGACCGCGTCCTGTTTATGGACGGCGGACTGATTGCTGAGGAAGCGCCGCCTGCGCAGCTTTTCTCGTCTCCGCAGAATGAACGGACGAAAGAATTTCTGAGCAAGGTACTCTAAGGAGTCACTGCGCACCTTTCGTCGAAAATGCCAAAAATAAGCGCAAAATTTTTTTCAAAATTAGATAGCAAAATACATAAGAATGTGGTATAATAATGCACATTCAGAAAAAATATATTTTTTTCAATTTTTCATGGGACCACAAGGAGGAATGAGCGATGCCCAGAACAAAAGTTGACAGACGAATTATTAAAACGAAGCGAGCCATCTGCAACGCTTTGATGCAGTTACTGGCCGAAAGGGAACTGGATGATATCACGATCACAGAATTGACTTCTCGTGCGGACATCAACCGGAAAACATTCTATCTGCACTATGCCTGCATTAAGGATGTTGCGGATGAGATTGAGAAGAAATTACGCGACGGCTTCTGTGCAGCGATCGATGCTTCCTATACGGAGGACGGCACGTTTGTGCCTGCGAAATTCTTTGCACAGCTGCAGGAAAAGATTGCGGCGAATATGGAATTTTTCCGTTCCTTCTGTCTGGAAAATACCTGCGCGTATTTTGTCCGTACCGTGGGCGACAGCGTGATGGAGAAGCTCTTTTCCGTCTATCGCGGAACCTCCTCGCTGGACGGCGCCGCGCTGCGGCTTTCTCTGATGAATCTTGTCTCCGGTGCGCTCCATACGTATCTTGATTGGATCCGTCATCCGTCCAGCATTACGCTGGAGGAGGTAACCGCTCTTGCGACGCGCTTTGTCGAATCGGATACCGCGTTGATTAACGGTGCGGACGTTGCAGGAAAGAACTGAGCGGAGGTCATAAATTGTTGCGTTTTGGGGGTGCGGGAGCCGGTTCGCCGGAGCATGCCCAAAGCCATGAGGATCTAATTTTATGAGTAAATCCTACGGCGTTATGCTGATTGGCTGCGGACACATCGGCGGTCAGCATATAGAAGACATTTATGACAAAAAGGAAGCACATTTCCTTGCTGCAATAGATAACGATGCGGCGGTTGCTTCAGAATTTGCCCGCCGTTATGGCGCCGAAACCAGCGGGACGGATTACCGCCCGTTTCTTTCCGATCCGCGTGTGGAAATTGTCATCATTGCGACGTATACGGACACGCATCTTTCCATTCTGCGCGATTGCCTTGCGCATGGCAAGCACGTGATCTGCGAAAAGCCGATTGCGACCAACCTTGCGGATGCGCGGGAATTTGTCCGGCTGGTCAAGTCTTCCGACTGCAAGGTGTCTGTTTCCTATGTTTTGCGATACAACCAGTCCTATCGCAAGATCAAAGCGTTGATTGACAGCGGGGAGATCGGAGAGTTGCGCATGGTGCGGATGAACCAAAGTCACCGTGCCGGAGAACCGGGTCACTCGTGGCAGCGCTTTCTGCGTTTGATGGAGGACTGTCCGCCTCTGATCGATTGCGGCGTGCATTATGCGGATGTAATGCAATGGTTTACGGGTTCTCCGATTGTCGCAGTCAGCGGAATTTCTGCCAAATTGGATGAGGATGCACCGATTGATAATTACCAGCTTATGACGATGGAACTTGCCAACGGCTGCCGCGGCTATTACGAGGTGGGCTGGAGCAGGAACCTTTCCTCCAATCAGGACAAGGATTTCATCGGCACCAAGGGACACATCACACTGACCATGGCGGCAAATCGTACCGACGGTGTGAAGGACAAGGATTTGATCTGTGTTCGTTACGGCGATCCGGATAAACCGGATGTGCTTTTGAACTATGATTCCGTTTATAAGGATATGTATGGGCAGTATCTGAATTTGATCGACATGATTGAGAACGGAGGAGAGGGCGTCGTACCGATTGACGCGGTCTACGATGCGTTCCGGACGGTGGTCGTTGCGGACCGTGCTATTCACGAGGGGCGTCGGTTGCTGTTGACGGACGATATGGAATCGGAAATCGGTCATTAAAGAGCTGCGAAGAAGGGCTTGCCGAGTGCTGTTCGGCAGGCCCTTCTTTATTTTCGGCTTTATTTTCATAAAAAAACGATAAATTTTCGAAAAGGGGTTGAAAAATTGTCAAAGATGCTGTATACTACTTTCATAAGAGACTGGGTATCCCCTGTAAAAAGGGGGCGCGGCGGTGCTGCGCCGAAACAAAGGATGGGGATCCCTGTCTTCATCACACACAGAAAGGAAACACGTTATGAACATGCGAAAACTTCTTGGCGCTCTCCTTGCTGCGGCATTGCTGCTGATCCCTGTGGTCGGTCTATCCGGCTCTGCATTGGAGGAAGAGGATCTTCTGGTAAATCTGCTTCCCAGTGAGGATATGGACGATTCGATCCTGACGCTGGACGGCTGCGAATTGACGGATAATTCCGACGGCTCTGTAACAATCACGCTGACGCAGGCAGAGGCAAGCCTTCAGTTGAAGATGATGGAGGGCGCGGTCGTTTATGTTGGCGCCGGCATTGATCTGAACGAAAATGCATACGTCGTCGTAGATTACGGAACGGCAGATGGGGTGCAGGTAAAGAATTTGCTGCTGCATTATACCCGTAAGGACAAACAGGAAACCGGCGCGGTGGCGGATTTGTATTTGGTTTCCATGCTGTCAAACGATTATGCAGCGTATTGCAAGGCAAAGGGCGTGGATACAAACGGTACATACGTTGTTTGGGATTGGGGCTCTTATGTAGCTTCCTCGGACAGCAAGCTGTTTGACAACAAAATCCACCATTTCACCTCCCTTGAACTGACGCTGAACGGCACGGTCGGCTCGAAAATCACGTTCTATACACTCGGCGTTTCTTCCACGGAGGAATTGGAGGGACTTGGAGAGGTCAGACCGGAGCCGACGGAGGAATCCTCAGAAGCAGAATCCGAGGATTCATCTGTTGACGTATCTGACGATTCGTCCGAGGAGGAGTCCGATGTAACCTCTGAAGAGAGTGGAGAGGAGCCGTCGGGTGACGATTCCTCTGAGGAGACGACTTCTGTGACGAGCAGCCAATCTGCCGAAAGCAGCAAGACGGTCTCCACGTCGACGTCTTCCGTGGCGGAGGAGTCGTCCGGTCTGTCCGGCGGCGCGATCGCTGCGATCGTCATTGCAGTTGTCGTTGTGATTGCTGTAGTGGTTGTACTGATTGTAAGAAAGAAGAAGCAGTCGTAATTCTTTCGTAAAAAGAAAAGCTTTCCGGAGCATGCTCCGGAAAGCTTTTTTGTCCGTCTTTTGGGAATCGTCACCGTTCGATTTCCGTCATTAGAGTGACGACCACGGGCTTGCGCTTGGTTTTTTGGTAAATGGCGTTCAGCATATCGTCCTTAAGGCGTGCGCCGAGCGCGACCGGATCGTGCAGTCCGCGTTCCATCGATTTGAGCAGGAATTTCCGCGCCATATCGGTAAAGTAGCGGAGAAGCTCCTCGCTTTCCTTCACGTAGACGAAGCCACGGGTGACCAGCTCCGGTCCGAAAACCAGCTCTCCCTCGCGGTTGATGCCGGCAGTGATGAAAACAATGCCGCTTTCGGACAGATTTGTGCGGTCCCGCAGGACGGCGGATTCCACACCGTCGCCGAGACCGCCGTCAATCATGACTTGACCGGCTTCGACGGTGCCGCCGGCGCGAATGCCGCGCCGATCCATTTCAATGATTCGTCCGGCTTCCGGAAGCAGAACATTTTTTGCCGGCACTCCTAACTCCTTGGCAAGGTTGGCGTGCGCGACAAGATGCTTGTATTCCCCGTGCACCGGTACAAAGCAATCTGCGTGCACCAGACTGTGCAGGAGCTTCAGCTCCTCACGGCAGGCGTGACCGGATACGTGAACATCGTCTGTGCGGTCGGTGATGACCGAGACATTCCTCTTATAAAGCTCATTGATGATCTTGGTGACCAGCTTTTCATTGCCGGGGATACAGGAGGCAGACAGTACGACAAGGTCATTTGGTCCCAACGAGACCATCGTGTGCGCGCCGAAAGCCATGCGGTAGAGTGCGCTCATCGGTTCGCCTTGGCTGCCCGTGGTGATAATCGCCAGCTTCTCCGGCGGATAGTGCTTGCAGTCTGCGATATCAATGACCAGATCGTCTGGAATTTTAATATATCCCAGATCCTGTGCGGCGCGCAGAACATTCTGCAGACTTCTGCCGGTCAGGGCAACCTTGCGTCCGCAACGCGCGCAAGCCTCAAGAATCTGCTGCACGCGATGCACGTTGGAGGAAAAGGTTGCGATGATGACGCGTCGGGTATTATCGTTGAAGATGCGGTCGAAGGAGGCGGTCAGCGTGCTTTCGCTGGGCGTGTAGCCGGAGCGCTCCGCATTTGTGGAATCGCAAAGCAGTAGCCGGACGCCTTTTTTGCCCAGCTCGGCAAACCGAGCAAGGTCGATCGGCGTCGTGCCGATAGGGGTAAAGTCAATTTTAAAGTCGCCGGTGTGAATGATGCGTCCGCAGGGGGTATTGATGCAGAGGGAAACCGAGTCTGGCATGGAATGGTTGACGTGGATGAATTCTACGTCGAAGACACCAAGGGACAGCACCTCGCCGGCGCGCACCTCGTAAAGATCCTCTGTGCGGATGTTGTGCTCTGTAAGCTTGCCATCCAAAATTCCCAAAGTCAGCCGCGTACCGTAAACGTCGCACTTTACTTTTTTCAGCAAATACGGTACCGCTCCGATATGGTCCTCATGACCGTGTGTCAGGAGCAGACCGCGCAGCTTGTCCTCATTTCGCTGCAGATAGGTGAAGTCCGGAATGACAACCTCCACGCCGGGCATGTCCGCCTGTGGGAAGGAAATACCGCAGTCCACGACGATGATGTCATCGCCGTACTCGAATGCGGTAATATTCATACCGATCCCGTCCACTCCGCCCAGCGGGATGATCTTAACCGCATTGCGGGGCGCTTTGGGTTCCCGTGCGGCAGAAGCAGTCTTTGCGGTTGCATTCTTTTTCTGTGTTGTTCTTGTCGTTTTTGTTGTTTTTGTCGTTTTTTCTTTTGCTGCGCCTTCCTTGACCGAAGGCTCTGCATTTGCATTGGTTTTTTTTCTCATAGTTCTCCTTTACTGATAAAAATAGCATTTGCTTTGTATGGATACTGCGGATGATGGTCTCCCGCAGTTGGCTACACGATAAAAGTCCGATTTCTTTATGATACTTCATTTGCGGATATTTGTCAAGGGGATACTTTTGTCGCCGTTTGTCGGATTTCCGCGCGGGCGGACGGTTTCTTTCCGCTTGTGTTGCGGTTATGCATGCGGGGACTTTTCCCGGTGAAAGTACATCCTTGCCTTTTCGGGGGTACCGTCGCTCTGCACCATGCAAAGAAATTCCCATCCATAGCGCTCATAAAACGAAGTGTGGTCCGTCACAAGGTACAAGAGCTCCACGCCTTTTGCCTTCATGTCGGCGCATACAAATTGCAATAAAGCGCCGGCGATTCCTTGGCAGCGCATATCCTCCTCCGTATAAACCGCGCAAACGTTGGGCGTCAGGTCTTTTCTTTTATGAAAGTCGTTTGCAATCACACCCAATCCCCCGATGATTTTATCCTGCTGCATCGCTACGTACCACTGGGGAACTGCGTTCCTTTCGGTCAAGCACTCCTCCATGCTTTCCATATAAGCATCCAAAGGAAGGCCCCATTTTTTATGGAACCACTGTGCCGCCTGTCTTTTGATTTCCGACCTGTCGGTCAGCCGCACGATTTCATAGGTCAACCGAGTAATTTTCGGGCATTCGGCGCCGGAAAAAGGGGAGATCGCCGCCGAAGCGGCGACCTCCCGGCATTCCGTTTCCGTACGCATATTATTTTTTGCAGCCGCCGCTCATGCCGCCGCCAAGTGCAAAGACATTCGTGTCAAAGGAATAGGTGATATCCTCCTGTCTGCGTGCGCGTTTGCGGGCGATGGTGATCAGCCGGTCGAGCAGAGCCGTGTAGGAAAGTCCGGTCGGTTCCCAGAGATAAAAGGCAAGGGAGCCGGGGATGGTGTTGATCTCGTTGATATAGACTTTGTCTTCCTCCCCGTCGATCATGAAATCGATGCGTACCACGCCGGAGCAGCCCAGCGCAGCGAACGCGCGGACGGCAAGAGAGCGGATTTCCTCTGCACGCGCTGCGGGAAGGTCTGCGGGAATCTTCCGTTTCAGAGATGCCATACCGGCGGACTTTCCGCCGCCGGTCTTTCCGCCGTCCAGATACTTGTCACGATAGGAAAGGATCTGATCCTTAGAGAACGGTTCTTCCAGCACGGACGCCTCCGCGCCGTCCTCGTCACCCAGCACGGAGCAGTTGATTTCGGTCAGTTTCGTAATGGCGCGCTCCAGCAATACCGTGTCCGCAAAGGTAAAGGCAGTTTCCAGCGCGGCAAGCAGACCGTCGCGGTCGGAAACCTTGGAGATGCCGACCGAGGAGCCGAGATTGACAGGCTTGACAATCATCGGATAGCCGATCTTTTCCTCCGCCGCCGCAGCGATGGCAAGCGGCTCGCGGTAGGAAGCGGCGGCAAAACGCAGTGCGGGCAGCACGGGGAAGCCTTCCGCCTGTAAGAGCGTTTTCATGACATATTTGTCCATGCCGACCGCAGAGGACAGAACGTCGCAGCCGACAAAGGGGAGATTCTGCGTTTTGAGGAAGCCCTGCAGCGCGCCGTCCTCGACATTGGTACCATGGACGATCGGAAAGGCGATGTCCGGAACGGCAACGGTGTTATTCCCGAATTTTTTCGCCGGAATACGCACCAACGTAGCGCGGCCGTTCTCCTGCACGAAGGTGACGCGAACCGCTTCCTGCAGCAGGGCGGGAATATCGCGGTACCGACGGATATTGCGCAGGACCTCACCGGTATAAAATGCGTTGTCCTTCGTGATATAAACGGGCAGAATATCATATTTTTCCGCATCTATATGTTCCATTGCCTGAATTGCGGAAATGACGGAAATTTCATGCTCAACGCTTTTGCCGCCGAACAGGACAGCAACCTGAATCTTCATGGTAAGGTTCCTTTCTCATGACGTCAATAGTTGTCCGGCAGATCATTTTCCAGCAGGACGACCTTCTTTTGTTCCGTCTGATAGCGCTTGACCTCAGAGAGAGCCTCCTGCAAGGTCTGCACCACGCGGATACGATCCTCCGGAAACTGTCCGCGCAGCAGACCGCGTCGGAGCGGAGCGGCCTGCTTTTCTCCGACCAGAATGCAAAGATCGCAGACGGCCGCCGCCTGCATGCCAAATTCCTCATTGCAGCGTTCCATCGCTTCGCCCAGCTCGACCATACCCGGCGTAACCAGTATTTTGCAGGCGTCGAAGCGGGAGAGCGTTTCCAGTGCTGCCTGACAGCCGGCAGGATTGGAGTTATAGGCGTCGTCAATATACGTGATCTCACCCGGCAGCAGCTGCATCCGGTGTTCGACTGCGGTCAGCTTATGTACCGCAGGGACAAGGGACGCAAGCGGAATCCCGAACGTATGACAAACGGCGATCGCGCCGGTGACGTTCAGGACGCTGTGGCTGCCGATCAGGCGCATGCGGTATCTTTGTACTGCTCCGTCGGGTGCGGTGACGGTAAATTCCGTGCCGCCCAAAGTAACGGTCACATCTGTCGCGCGGTAATCATTGCCCTCGTTAAGACCGTACGTGAGGAAGGGGCGGTTGGGAAGATTCTGGCGGATCAGGTCGCAGTCGCCGTTCAGAAACAGCTTGCCGTCCGGCGGAAGCGCGTCCGCAAGCTCATATTTTGTTTGCACGATGGCTTCCTGCGTGTGAAAGGTTTCCAGATGCTGGTTCCCAATTGCTGTAATCAGACCGTGCTGCGGGTGAACAAGCTCGCAAAGCTCCCGGATATCTCCGACATGCCGCGCGCCCATTTCGCAGACGAACCATTCATGCGTCGCCTTCAGGTGCTCCCGCACCGTCCGCACCACACCCATCGGCGTATTATAGCTTTCCGGTGTGATCAGCGTGTCATATTGTACGCGAAGCAACTGACCCAGATAGCTTTTTACGCTGGTTTTTCCGTAGGAGCCGGTTACACCCAGTACCAGCAGCTCCGGGCAGGCGCGCAGCTTGCCTGCCGCATCATTGATGTAGTATTGCCGTACCGCATGCTCCTCCGGCGCGCAAAGCAGATTGGCGAGCAGAGTGACCAGCGGGGACAGAAGCAGTGCCACTGTCGGAAAAAGCAGCCGCAAGCGTCCGCCGTACAGGAGACCGGCGGCAAGACACAGCAGACAAAGCAGGACATAGGCGCTCAGGAGACGCTTGACGCGTCCGGTATAAACCAATGGCTTCTTCGCTTTTTTCGGACGAAGAGACAGGCAGGAAATCATCAGAAACAGCGCGCATAGCGCTGCCGACCAGTCGGCGCCGACCGCCGCGAATATTACCGCAGGCAGGACGGGCAGCAGACAAAGCAGCTTTTCGGGATGGGTTTTCATCCAGTGCGCCTGTGTACGGGCGCGGTAGGAATTCAGCTGCAGCATATGTATCCAGCGCAATGCGGAACATGCGCAGCAGACCAGCCAGCCCGCAAGGCAAACGCATTCGGCGGCAATGCGAAAGGGAGGCATGAAAACAGTCCTTTCGGGAGTGAACTTTTAGAGGGGAGGAGGATACGTCAGATGTTCAAGAAGCTTCGGACCGCACAGTCACAGGTGTATCTGTCGTCCAAAAAGGAAAAGTGTCCTGCACCGGGGAGACGCACCAGACCGGCATCCGGAATCGCTTTTTCCATAGTTTCCCCGTCGGAAAGCGGGGTAGCCGTGTCCTGTTCGCCCCAGATCAGCAGAGTGGGGGCGGCAATTTCCGGCAGCAATGGTTCCAGATCCTCATTGACTGCCTTGACTAAGCAGGCGCGCATGATCGGAGAAGCGGCGTTATAGTCGGCGCTGCCTTTCCCTTTTTGAAACTTCTCCAGCGCATGAGGAAAGCAGACTTTAACCGGCGGAAGCGACAGGATTTTTTTTCCGAGTCGATAGGTTTTTACCTTCAGGTGATAGCGGACGCTCCGCTTGGGAAGAATCCCGGCGGCGTCGAACAGGACGATCTTCTCGATTCGAAAAGGGAGCTCCCTGCGGGCGGCGAGCTTGATGCACAGTCTGCCGCCGAAGGAGTGCCCGAACAGCAACACCCTTTTCGGCTGCCATGCGCGCAGGAATTCTATAACAAACGAAACAAATCCGTCTACCGACCAAGCTTCCGGCGGTTCTTCACTGCCACCGAAGCCGGGAAGATCCGGTGCGACGGTCAGAAAGCGTTCCCCTACGGTATCCAGCAATCCGCCGAATGATGCGCCTGTTGCGCCCCAGCCATGCAGAAACAATGCAACGGTTTCTTCTCCGTGCTGCGTCCCGCGGCATTCATACCGCACCCGTTTCCCGAACACCTGTGTTTCTTCCATGCGGTTTGCCCCCTTCGTACATAAAGGCGATATCATCCCTTTACTATTAGTATAGCACGCTTTTTCCGGGTTGTCAATCATCCGGTGCGGTTTTAGCAAAAGGAATTGTTGTTTTCATGTTCGGCGCCGGAGCCTTTTCAAATATGGCAATATGCACCAAATTTAAAAATATTGTTGACAATCAAAAAATAATTTGTTATACTGTTGTTGCCTGAAAGAGGCGAAAAGCAAGGAAAGAAAGGACGGGACATGGAAACATGAAGAACAGAACGCTTGCGAAAAAAGGCGCGCTTACGAGAGGGATGCTCTGGCTGCTGACTGCTTTGCTGCTGCTCACCTCTATGCTTACGGTATTTGCTTTGGCAGGAACGGAGTCGGGCATGCGCGGCGATGTGAATTTTGACGGTACGGTCGATGCGAAAGACTATATGGCGGTCAAGCGCCATGTGCTTGGCACATATACGCTGACGGCTGCGCAGCGGAGCGCCGCAGATATGGATGGCGACGGCACCGTCCATGCGAAGGATTATATGATCATCAAACGTATCGCATTGGGTACGTATCAGGCGGACTCGGAGGAGCCGGTCCTGACACCGGACAGCCGGTCGGATACAGATCTTTCTGTGTGGAATCCGTCGGAAGATGCGGAGTCTGTGACGGTGTCTGCCGGCGAATCGTCAGACAGCAATTCGTCCGTATCCTCAGAGGAAGAACCGACTTGGGCAGAAGAAATTCTGCAATTAGTAAACACTGAGCGCGCGAAGGCCGGTCTGCCGGCGCTTATTCTGTCGGAGCAGTTGACCGGTGTTGCCAATCTGAAAGCGCAGGACATGGCGGACAATCACTATTTCGATCACACCTCGCCGACCTATGGGACGCCCTTTGAAATGATGCGGACCTACGGTATTTCCTACCGGAGTGCGGGAGAAAATATTGCTGCGGGGCAGAGAACACCGGAGGAAGTGATGAACGCGTGGATGAATTCCAGCGGGCACAAGGCGAATATTCTGAATGAAAGCTACACCACGCTCGGTGTGGGGATTGCAACGGGCGGAGATTACGGAATCTACTGGGTACAGATGTTTACTTCCTGAGTACCAGTCGATCAGGGAAAGGCACGCTTTTACAGGGTGTCTTTCCTTTTTCTTAAATTTAACGGCTTTCGGTTTTTGCTTTTTGCACTGTAAAGACAGGCGGAGATTCTGGAAACTGCGATGAAGGCGGCAGGGAAACTCCCTGCCGCCTTCGTTTCGGTTATTCCGTTAGGTAGACAGCGGATCCGGCAATCGTACAAAGCGGATGTCGGCGCCGACAGCGTTCAGCTTTTCGACGATATGTTCATAACCGCGCAGGATGTGATGGATATCGTCCACCACCGTGGTACCGTTTGCGGCAAGCGCAGCGATCACCATGGCCGCGCCTGCGCGCAGATCGACCGCGCGGACGTTCGCGGCCTTCAGACCGGAGATTCCGGTAATGGTTGCGTCGCTTCCGGATACGGAGATTTTTGCGCCCATACGCAGCAGCTCAGGCACGTACTGAAATCGGTTTGCCCAAACGGATTCTGTCAGCTTGCTTTCTCCGCCGGCAAGACAAAGCAATACGGCGATCTGCGGGTGCATATCGGTCGGAAAACCGGGATAGAAGGCGGTTTTAACACGGACGGCGCGCAGGGGAGGCGTTTCGCTTGCGGGAGCATGGACGGTTACGCTGTCGTCACCCTCCTCGACGTTCACACCCATTTCCTGTAACTTGGCGGTAATAGATTCTAAGTGGCGTGGGATGACGTTGGCAATGGTCACTTCCCCGCCCGTCGCAGCAGCGGCGATCATGTAGGTGCCTGCCTCGATCATATCCGGGATGACGGCGTAATTGCTGCCGTGCAGCTCGGAAACGCCGTTGATTTTGATGGTGGGCGTTCCGGCGCCGACGATATCCGCGCCGCAGCTGTTCAGGAAGGACGCGACGTCTACGATATGCGGCTCACGGGCGGCATTATCGATCACGGTGGTACCGTCCGCCTTGCAGGCGGCAAGCATAATATTGATGGTCGCGCCGACAGAGGGCACGTCAAGATAAACGGAAGCACCGCTCAGTCCGTTTTCCGCTCTGCAGCGGATGCGGCAGATTTCGGGCAGCTCCTCTACGAAGGCGCCGAGCGCGCGAAAGCCCTTGACATGCTGGTCGATCGGACGTGCGCCGAAGTCACAGCCGCCGGGATAGCCGGTCTCCACCTTGCCGAATCTTCCCAGTCCGGCACCCAGTAAATAATAGGAGGAGCGCAGCTTGGAAGCCATCTCGTTGGAAATTTCCGCGCGCTGAACAAAGCGCGTGTCGATCTGGTAGACGTTATCGCCCTTATAAGCGATGACCGCCCCGAGTCCCGTCAGGATTTCACAAGCGTTGCGGATATCGGCCGCATCCGGTACATTCTCGATGGTGCAAACGTCGCCGACAAGCAGGGTTGCAAAAAAAATGGGATCGGCAGCGTTCTTCATACCGCC
Organism: uncultured Ruminococcus sp.; assembly: GCA_964549435.1. Lineage (GTDB taxonomy): Bacteria > Bacillota > Clostridia > Oscillospirales > CAG-382 > Coliplasma. Next base: position 21,231 of record CAZJVB010000003.1, on the reverse strand, counting down.
TGTCAGAATGGTGCCGGCGAGCTTACGACCGCCGGTGATATATAGTTTTTCCATAAGTACGAAAAGCCTCCGAGCATCCAGATTACACGAAAAAATAAGGAATTGGCAAAAACAGAAAAGCGGCTTTGCTTTCTATGCCGGTATGTGAGACCTGTTTTCATGGCATTGCTTTTGTTCAGCCGGTCAAATCCCTTTTGACAGATTTGCCGGCTTTATTATACCATTTTTTTGGGGAAAGTCAAGGATATTCCGCAAATATCATCCTTCCTTTTCCAGAATATGCCCGCATGCGCCGGAACGTGACAAAAGAAAACGGCGTCCGCTGCGAAAGGCGCGGACGCCGCCGTATTATGTAGTGGCTCTTTATGTACCCGGACGCCGGGAAACCGGTATCCGGGAGGCAGAATTCTGCCTTCAGAGCACGATATTACAGCAATCGAAGTCGTTATCGATATAATGCGCGATGAATCTCGCCCGGAACTGTCTGCGGCTGCAGACGCCGGTTTGCGCTTCGGAGACATCCAGATCCTCAGGAAGGACGAATTTGATGCACCGGACGATGACATCGTGGCAGGTTTCTCTGGTGTGTGCCGGCACGGTCATGGTTTTCATGCCGCGCTTATATTCGGTGCCGTTTTCGTCTACCTCGTGGAGAATGGCGGCCAGCGCGACCCGCTTGTTCGGACAGACGTTCCGCAGTGTCACATCCAGCTGCATGATGCGTCCCAAGGATTCCATTCCGATGACGCCTGCGTCGAATTCAATCGTGTCGTCGCAGCCGTCAATGGCGACGTCTACGGGAGTCGGGCAGTCCTCCGGCAGAATAATAATGCCGCAGTCTACGTCCAACTCCGGCGACGGGAAGGTCACGACGTTTCCCTCCGTGTCGCTGTAGGTGATGGATTCATTGACCTCAACGGTTCCGGAGCAGGTGCCGACATGCTGAGCCGTAAATTCCAGCACAGCTCCTTCGCTGGCGGTGACGCCGAGTTCGTTGATTCGCCACTGCAGCGTGGTAGCATCCACCAGACTTGCCGTTCCCTTGGTCGGCGTGGTCAGTGAGGTGATGCGGAAGCAGGGGGATACCTTGTCGGTCAGAAGGATATTGGTTGCGCCGGGATTGGAAATATTTTCTGCAAGGTTTTCAAAGAGCGTTTCCAGCTCCGCGTCGTCCGGAGTAATAGCCACATAAGCGGAATCCGGATCGGATGCCCAGCTGTTCAGCGCCTGTACATCGATGCCGCCGTTTCCGGAAAGCCCGATGCAGTAGATGATGACGCCCTGTGCCTTGGCTGCTGCTGCGACCGTGCTTGGGTTCCCGCCGGTAGTAGTCATACCGTCCGTGAACATCACCATGACCTTTGCGTTGGTGGAAGCCGGATCAAAGAGCTGCAGCGCCTTGGTAAAGGCGTCCGCATGATTGGTGGAGCCGCCCGCAGAGAGTGCGTTGACCGCAGCGTTCAGTGCGGCAACCGAGGTGATCAGCTGCGTGTCCTGCGTTGCGGTATCGGAGAAGCTGACGATTCCGATCCGACTGCCGGATCCGATTTGTCCGTCCTGCGTGCCGTCTGTCGCCTCATCGATGATTTCAATGAATTTTCTGGCGCCGTTTTTCAGATTGGCAAGCGGACTTCCTGCCATACTGCCGGATCTGTCCAGAATCAGGACGATGTCGGTAGGGTTGGTCACGATGTCCGGCGCCGCAGTCAGAGAAAGTCTCACACGGAAAGAGTCGCCGCACGAAATTTGTTCGGCACTCAACTCTTTGCTTGCGTTGGTAATTCCCATTGGCTTGGTTCCTTTCTGCATTTACTGAGCTCCTGTACAGGAGGCTCTGTACCAGTATATGCGGGAGACAGGCTTCGGGAACACTGTGGGGCGGGTTCAAATTAGAAAATATGTAGGTCAGTCTTCGGCGATTCCGATATTTTTCAGCGCCTCTGCCTGCAGGGTGTACAGTTTGTAATAGACACCTTTCTTTTTCATCAGCTCAGAGGCGGTTCCGGACTCCATGAGATGACCGTTCTCGATGGCGATCAGTGCATCCGCATCGCGCAGGGTGGAAAGTCGGTGGGCGATGATGATGGTTGTGCGGGTGCGGGAAAGCTCAGTCAGCGCGTGCTGAATGTTGCGTTCGGTTTGCGTATCCATCGCAGAGGTCGCCTCGTCCAGAATCAGCAATCTCGGATCTTTTAACAGGGCGCGTGCGATGGAGAGCCGCTGCCGTTCGCCGCCGGAAAGCTGGCGTTCTCCCTGTCCGATGCGGGTTTGGTAGCCATCCGGAAACCGGATGATAAAATCGTGCGCGTGAGCGGTTTTGGCTGCTGCGAGCACCTCTTCGAAGGTGGCGTCCGGACGGGCGTACCGGATGTTTTCCAGCACTGTACCGTTGAACAGATAGGTTTCCTGAGAAACGATGGCGATATGGCGTCGCAGGCAGTCAAAGGACAGCTTTCGGATGTCGATACCGTCCAGCAGCACCGTGCCGTCATCGCAATCATATAGACGGGTAATGAGGTTGGCAATGGTAGATTTGCCCGCGCCGGTCTGCCCGACGATGCCCAGCGTTTTGCCGGCGGGAATGTGGAAGGAAATGTCTGTCAGTACCTTGCGGTTCTCCACATAAGAGAAGGAGACGTTCCGGAATTCCAGCTCTCCCTTCAAGTCGGGATCGATCGCATCCGGTGCTTCCGTCACCTCCACCTTGGCGTCCTTGATGTCAAACAAGCGCTTCAGCGCATTGAGGCAATCGCTCCACCAGTTTGTAACGTCGGAAAGCATTTCAATCGGGGCGTATACCAATGAGAAATAGGCGGCGAAGGTCATCAGCGTAGCAAAATCCATGCCGGTTCCCTCCATGACGCGCCAGCCGCCGACCAGCCATACGATGTATACGCCGATCTTGAGCGCAAATTGCAGGAACGGATAAACGCGGGAAGCAGCGTATTCCACCTGCCGGTCCGCCATAGCGGCGGCTTCGCTGCGGGCGCCGAAGCGCTCCACCTCCGCTGTTTCGCGTGAAAATGCCTTGACAACGCGGATGCCGTTGATAACATCTGAAATCAGGGAATTATAAGAGGAACGGCGGGACCATGCGCGTGCGTACAGCTTTTCAAATAGCCGGGAAAGGAGCTGGAAGCTCAAAAAGAACAGCGGGATGGTGAGAAATGTGTATAGCGTCATTTCCACGTTCAGTCCGAACATGATAACAAGCAGGACGATCAGCTGCAGCAGCTGGGAGAGCAGCGCAGGAAAGCCGTCGCAGAAGAACCAGTAAATGGTGGTGGAATCGCTGTTGATCTGCGTCATCAGTGTGCCGGTTTGGCGATTGGTGAAGAAGGAGAGGGAAAGCCGCCCCAGCGAGCCGAAAATATCCGTTTTCAGATCGTAGGACACCTCTGCTGCTACCTTGGCGTTGACGGAGCCGGTAATCAGGTTGATGGTCAGAGAAAGCACACGCACTGCCATCAGAACCAATACCAGCTTGCCGATCTGCCCGAACAGCCGCCCGCCGGGGAATAAGACATCATTGTAGAGGACACTGTTGCTGATGTATGGTGTCACTAACGACAGTGCGACGTTCAGCAGCAGGGTAAAGAGGATAAGCAGCACGTACCACTTATAGCGTACAAACAGCTTGGCAAGCCGCTTGGTCAGTCCGGTTTTTTCCAGACAGTGCGGGCAGTAGCGGCGGCCTCTGTCCGGAAAGCGTCGTCCGCAGCGCGGACAGATTTTATAGCCGACGTCCTCCTCTTTCAGCAATCGCTCGGAAAGGAAGCCGTTTTGCTGCAGCTCTTCGACGGCGCGGCAGAATACAGTCGCGTCATGGCTGTAGGTCGAGGAAAACCCGAACAGCTGCAATGGTCCGTCATCGGTTTCGCAGACGGCACGGCCGGTGGAAACCAACAGCTCTACCTTCGGTTCCCGGATGGTTTTCAACGGGATGCGCACCGGTGCATCTGCCCGGTATTGCTCTGCCCTCCTGCGGCGGAGCGGCGCGCCTGTGTCACGGGTGAATTCCAGAAATCCTTCGGCGCGCAGGACCTCGGTTTCTGTCAGCAGAACATAGCAATCGCAGAACTGTCCGTCCGCCGACAGGTCGCTTGTCAGAGCAAGCAGTACGTCCTCCTTACGGACGCCCTGCAACGCGAAATATGCCCAGACTGCGGCGGGAACCTTGCCCATGACGGTCTGCGCAGCGCGCCGTTCTGTATTTGCTTCGTTGCTTTGTTTTCGTTCGGTTTGAAGAGCCATTCGGAGCCACCTCCTTTTCTCCATTGTATCAGATAAAAAAGTATAGCACAAAGCGATATAAAAAGCAAGGAGAAAGCGGGAAGAAAAAAGATAAAAAATGAAGAAATTGTGAAAAAAGGGTTGACAAGCAGGAAAACGGCATGCTATAATAAAAGCCGGTAATAAGTTATTGCGCCAATGGAGGATAGCCAACCGGCTTCACAAAAACAACGCAGCGCGTTGTTTTTTGGAGGGAGAGGCGTCCAGATGGTTCGGTAACAAGTTATTGCGCCGATGGAGGACAGCCAACCGGCTTCACAAAAACAACGCAGCGCGTTGTTTTTTGGAGGGAGAGGCGTCCAGATGGTTCGGTAACAAGTTATTGCGCCAATGGAGGATAGCCAACCGGCTTCATAAAAACAACGCAGCGCGTTGTTTTTTGGAGGGAGAGGCATCCAGATGGTTCGGTAACAAGTTATTGCGCCAATGGAGGACAGCCAACCGGCTTCATAAAAACAACGCAGCGCGTTGTTTTTTGGAGAGGGATTGTCCAAAGGCATGGAGGAAGCTTTTTTCGACGGTATAATTATGAGAACCGAAACGGGAGGGCTTTGAGAAGAAACTGCGCGGCGTTTCGCAGATCGGCTCTGGGAAACAGGAAAACAACGGGAAGGGCGGTCCTTGTCGATGAAAGAAGAAATGCTTTCATATTCGCAGCAAATGCAGCAGACGCCGTATCTTTTCTGCGCTGTTCTGTCGGATAGGGCGGAAACTTTTTGTATGGGGCTGTTTTTTTGACGGGAATGGGATTCCCGTTCTTTTTTTGCCCGCATAATCCGTGCAGGGCTCTGCGGCGGGCTTTATCTGCGCATGCAGATCATGTGGAAACTGTAGGAAAAAAGAAAAATATAGAATGATCGAAAAGAGGGTGCTTGTATGAAACTGATTTACGGTGTGAAGGATCGTCCGAAGCCCGGACAGCTGGTCGTCTTTGCGATTCAGCAGCTTTTGGCGATTATGGCGGCGACGCTGGTCGTTCCGGTCATTACCAACGGCGCGGCGGGGCTGACCGGCGAGTACGCGATGAGTACGGCTGCGGCTTTGCTGGGCGCCGGTCTGGGTACGCTGGTCTATGTTCTGTTTACCAAAGCAAAGAGCCCGGTGTTCCTCGGCTCCTCCTTCGCGTTCCTCGGCTCGATGGCGGCGGCGTTTGCCGGCGGCGTATCGGCGCAGCTGGGATATGCGGGACTGATTCTCGGCGCGGTCTTTGCGGGGCTGGTCTATGTGGTGATCGCACTGATCGTCAAATTTGTCGGCGCCGGCTGGGTGAATAAGCTGATGCCCGCCGTCGTCATCGGACCGACGGTTGCGATCATCGGGCTTTCCCTTGCGGGGAGCGCGGTCGGTGATCTGCTGACAGGAAATGTCACCGATGCTTCCGGAGAGATGCTGACGTCTCCTTACGTGGCATTGATCTGCGGACTTGTCACGCTTGCCGTGACCATGCTTTGCTCGACCTTCGGGAAGAAAACCGCGAGACTGATTCCCTTCATCATCGGTATTCTTGCGGGATACGTCGTCGCTTCCGCGTTTACGGTGATCGGCAACGTCGCAGACGTCGATGCGCTCAAGGTTATCAACTTCTCCGTGTTTGAATCGCTTTTGGATAACGGCAAGGTGACCTTGCAGACCTTCCTTTCTGTTCCGCGTCTGACCTTCCTCCATGCCGCATCCGGTGTGAAGGAACTGAACGGTGCGTATGTCGGCACCATTGCGGTCGCATACATTCCGGTGGCGCTGGTGGTTTTCGCGGAGCATATTGCGGATCATAAGAACATTTCCTCCATCATCGAAACCGATCTGCTGGAGGATCCGGGGCTGCACAGAACGCTGCTGGGCGACGGCGTAGGCTCAATCGTGGGCGCGTTCTTCGGCGGTTGCCCGAATACTACCTACGGGGAATCTGTCGGCTGCGTGGCGATTACGCGAAACGCTTCCGTCGCAACCATTGTGGCGGCTGCGCTGGGTGCGATTCTGATTTCCTTTATCAATCCGTTTGTCGCATTTGTCGGCTCTATTCCCTCCTGCGTGATGGGAGGCGTCTGCATGGCGCTTTACGGCTTCATCGCTGTCTCCGGATTGAAAATGCTGCAGAAGGTGGATTTGGAACGGAACGAAAATCTGTTCACCGCGTCGGTCATTCTGATCGCTGGCATCGGCGGGCTTTCGCTGACCTTCGGGAAGATTACAATTACCTCGATCGCCTGCGCTCTGATTCTGGGGATTCTCACGAATGCCATGCTTTCCCGGAAGGCGGGCAAAAAAGACGGCGAATAAGCCGGAGCGAAGGCTTCGGAACCGCGAAAAACGAACATTTACTTATTATATAGGAAAGAGAAACGTATGGGAGAACTTCATATCATCGATCACCCTCTGATTCAGCATAAGCTGACCATTATGCGAAACAAAAGAACCGGCTCTAAGGATTTCCGTGAGCTGCTGCGCGAAATTGCCATGCTGATGGGATACGAGATTACCCGCGACCTTCCCTTGGAGGAGGCGCTGATTGAAACACCGCTTTGCGCGATGAAGGCGAAAAAAATTTCCGGGAAGAAGCTGGCGATCGTTCCGATCCTGCGCGCCGGTCTGGGCATGGTGGACGGTCTTCTGTCCCTGATTCCGGTCGCACGCGTCGGACATATCGGTCTGTACCGGGATCCGGACAGCCATTTGCCGGTGGAGTATTACTGTAAGCTGCCCCCGGATGTTACGGAACGTACGGTCATCCTTGTGGATCCGATGCTGGCTACCGGCGGCAGCGCGGCGGATGCGCTGTCTAAACTCAAGGAACGCGGCGTGACGGATATCCGTCTGATGTGTCTGGTCGGGGCGCCGGAGGGCGTCAAAAAGGTGCAGGCGGAGCATCCGGATGTTCCTATTTACCTTGCCGCTTTGGACGAGAAGCTCAATGAGCACGCTTATATCGTTCCCGGACTCGGCGACGCCGGCGACCGGATTTTCGGGACTCTCTGACGCCGCGTACCTTCCTTTTTCGGCGGCGATAAACGGTCGGGTGGCTGCCGGTTCGGAAAAAGAGTGAAAAAAGTATTGACACACTTTGAACTTTGTGGTAAAATGAGGAACCAATCGGTAGTAGCTGCGGCGGAAAAAATGCCGGGATACGCCGAAAAAGCAAAGAAGGAGAGAAATACTATGAAGAAGCTTTTGTGCTTCGCGCTTGCGCTTGTGATGGTATTCGCACTGTTTACCCTTGCAGCGTGCAAGAGCGAAACGGGAGATACTTCCGGAACCTCTTCGAACGCCGGTACGGAGAGTACTTCGGGTGGGGATTCTTCCGACATTTTGGTGACTCCATTCCCGGAGGGCACCTATACTTATAAGGATGCCGTCAGCAAGCTGGCGAGCAACTGGAACCCGCATACCTATGAAACAAATGACGATGAATATCCCAGACAGTATCTGCGCGTCGGTCTTTACGATTTCTTTTATAACGATGCGCTTCATCCGATCGAGGGGAAGGAGGCGTATACCGGCTACGTCATCGTTCCTGAAATGGCGGCTTCCGATCCGGTCGATGTGACTGAACAGATCAAAGAGGAGCATCCGGAATTCAATATCCCGGACTCCGCAACCAAGGGCTACGCTTATACCATTGATCTGAACCAGAGCGCTACCTGGCAGGATGGCACCAAGATTGATGCGGATACCTATGTGTATTCCATGCAGCAGCTGCTCAATCCTGATCTGAAGAACTATCGCGCGACCGATTATTATTCCGGCAACTTCTGCATCGCGGGCGCTGAGTTCTATGCAAATCAGGGACAGACCAAAACGATCGCTCCGAATACGGTGATTGCGAACGACGGTCTGGCAGATCTCGATGCGTTCCTTGAAAAATACGGCGATGAGATCGCGTATGTTGACTGGGAGTATTCCTTCGGTGAGGTGTATGATTATGACACCAAAACGTGGGGAGACCTGCCCGACGATTACACTTCCGGCGCGCAGAAGACAAAGTTTACGATCAGTGAGATGAAGGACATCTTTATCGATGCGGTTGTGAACCGTTGGGGGTATGACGAGGCGACGGCGCTGGAGTTCTTTGCTGCGGAAGCTTCCGTAGATTGGATCTATCCGTCGGATATCGATTACAGCACTGTCGGCTGCTTCAAATCCGGGGAGTATCAGATCACGCTGGTTTTCGGCAAGTCCCTTTCCGGCTTCTATCTTTACTATGCGCTGACCAATAACTGGATCGTTTACGAAGATCTGTACGAATCCTGTCTCGAACAGAAGGGGGATGCATGGTTCTCCACCTACAACACGTCCGTGGAAACTACGATGTCCTACGGTCCGTATAAGCTTGTCAGCTATCAGACGGACAAGAACATGCGGTTTGAGAAGAACGATGCTTGGTACGGTTATACCGACGGCAAGCATATCTATACCGATCCGGAGGACGGTCTGACCTACAATATGTATCAGACCACCGCTGTCGACTGTCAGGTGGTCGAAGAGGCCGCTACGCAGAAGAGCATGTTCCTCAAGGGAGAGCTGATGACCTACGGTCTGCAAGCGGATGACTTTGAGGAGTATCGGAACAGCGACCGTACCTATGTGACGCCTGAGGCGACCATTTACTTCCTGATCGTCAACGGCAATGAGACCGCTATTAAGAACCGCGAGGCGGCGAGTGATTTTGATACGTCGAAATACGATCTGGAAACCCTGTTGCTGACCTCCTTCCGTCAGGCGCTTGCCGTGACGTATGACAAGGAGCTGTTTGCATCCACCGTTTCTCCGGCGCGCTCCGGCGGCTACGGTCTGATCGGAACCGCTTATATCAGCGATCCGGAGACCGGTACGAGATACCGTGACACCGATCAGGCGAAGAAAACGCTGCTGAACTTCTACGGCATCGATCTTGACGATTATAACGGCGATCTTGACGCTGCCGTTGCCGCTATTTCCGGGTACGATCCCGTTCTGGCGAAGGAGCTCTTTACGAAAGCGTTTGAAGAAGCGATTTCGAGGGGCTATATCACCGACGCGGACAACGATGGCAAGAGCGATCAGACCATTGAGATTGAGTACTGTGCAAGCGTAGTGAATTCTTTCATCGAGCTGACGATCGGTTATCTGAATGAAAAGCTTGCCGATGTTATCAAAGATACTCCGTTTGAGGGAAAGGTTTTGTTCAAGGTATCCGCTCCCTACGGCGATGAATGGGTTGCTAAGATCAAGGGCGGTCTGTCCGACGTGGTTCTTGGCGGCTGGTCCGGCTCCGAGCTGGATCCGTTCAGCGTTACGGACGTTTATGTGAATCCGACCTACCAGTATAACGCGCAGTGGTTCGATGCTTCCTCTGTACAGATTGAGCTTGAACTGAACACCGCCGGCATCGGTGAGACGGAAAAGAGAGAAACACTGACGGGCTCCCTGAGGAACTGGTCCGATGCGCTCAACGGCGCAACCGTCAAATTCTCCAATGGAAACGAGTACTGCTTCGGTGACGGCATCGTCGATTACGAAACCAGACTGGAAATTCTTGCTGCGATCGAGGGCGCGATTCTGAGTACGTACGATTACATCCCGATGCTGCAGAATGCGAGCATGCAGCTTGTATCCAAGCAGATCTTCTATGTTGTCGATGAGTACAATCCGATCATGAGTCGCGGCGGTATTGCGTACCTGAAGTACGAATACAACGATGCGGAATGGGCAGAATATGTCGCGTCTCAGGACGGTGGCGTTCTGAAGTACTGAGCATGACTCTGCTTCGACGGCTTCCGTATTAAAAAGGATACGGCGGATCCATAGAGATCATAACCACCGGTTTTCCGGTGGTTATGATCCACTGAAAAGCGGCTTTGCCGGAGCAGATTTGTTCCGGTTTTTGCCGTATTACCGAGGTTGTGGGGGGATTCTCCTCCTTACCTTGTACTTTCGGTCCGAAGGCCGGGAATTTGCCTGTGGGCCAGAACTCTGACTTTGCGCAAATTCCCGGCCTTTTTGGCCGAAAATGCGGACGATGGCGGGGACTGCCGCCTTTGTCCGGACAGGAAATAACCGGTCGCCGCCGGAACGTCTGCAGAAAGGCGCGGGGGCAGCGGAAGAAAGGTATGATTTTGCCAGATGAGACACATGGGAAGGTATGCATTACAAAGAATCCTGCTGATGCTGCTGACATTGCTGATTATCACGTTTATCTGCTTTGTCCTGATCCGTCTGCTGCCGCCCACGCAGCTGGATCCCACCGATCCGCACGCAGCGATTGTGGAAGCGCGCCGGGAGGCCATGGGATATAATAAGCCGATTTTGGTGCAGTTTGGCATTTTTCTGAAAAACATTTTCACCAAATGGGATTGGGGCGTCAGCGATACTCTGTATGTCGGACAGGATGTAACGACTTTGTTCATGGATAAGCTGCCCGCGACAGTCCTGGTGAATATCTATTCCATTGTGCTGAGTATTCCGTTCGGCATTCTTCTCGGGATCTGGGCGGCGCTCAAGAAGAATACTTGGGTGGATCATACGATTTCGACTCTGACCATGGTGGTTATTTCCGTCCCCTCGTTCGTTTACGCTTTCCTGATTCAGTATTTCCTGTCTTTCAAATTGGGGTGGTTCCCTTTTCTGATGGATGCGGGATACGATTACTTTAGCTGGTCGATGTTCAAATCCATGCTGCCGGCGGTGCTGTCCCTGTCCTTTGCCGTGATAGCGAGCTTCACGCGGACCACCCGTGCGGAGCTGACAGAGGTGCTGACGTCCGAGTTCATGCTGCTGGCGCGTGCCAAGGGACTGACGCGCACGCAGGCGACGGTGCGGCACGCGCTGAAGAACTGTATGGTTGTCGTTCTGCCTTCCATTTTGGGAGAGTTCGTCGGCATTCTGGGCGGCTCTCTGATCATCGAACGGATTTTCAGTATTCCGGGCGTCGGCAGACTGTACCTGAACTCCATTACGGCGCGCGACTATCCGCTGTTCATGCTGCTGTCTGTCTTTTATACAACGATCAGCTTGGTCGCGGGGATTGTCGTGGATATCAGTTACGGCTTCATCGATCCGCGTATCCGGATGGGTTCCAAGAAATGACGGAGGGAGGCATGCAAGATGGAAAATCAGTTTGAACATATCGATCCGTCGGAGTTTGTGTTTGTGCAGAAGGATACCGTTCTGCATGACGGGAAGCTGGAAAGCAAAGCCCGCGGATATTTTGCGGATGCGTTGATTCGCTTCAAGAAGAATAAGTCCTCTGTTGTGGCTGCGTTCATCATCGCTTTTCTGATCCTGTACGCACTGATTGTTCCGATCGTTTCTCCCTATACGATGGACGACAAGGACAAGGTATACGTCAATTACGCGCCGTATTGGAGCTACGCTGCGGAGAACGGCTGGGGCTTTTTGGACGGAAGCACGACGCTGAGCAGTCAAAATGAGACGGCATATATCCGATTGCAGGCGATCGGTGCGGAAACCGGGATGAATCCCGTCATTTCGTTGCTGAGTACCACGACACAAACGGAGCGGCAGCGCGGTAAGGATGTGGAGGTTTCCTATTACAGCCTGAAGGTCAACAGATATTATCTGTACGGGATTGCCTACCGTGTTCTTTCCTATGAGGAGTTCGAGAAGATACAGCAGTGGCAGAATGAGACCGGAATTCAGGTGATCTTCCCGTATGTCGAGACAAAGGATATTCAGGACATTACGAACGATCCTTCCATCTGGTATCAGGTTAAGGATGCGAAGGGAACGCCGGTTTACGGCGGCGACGGCACGGCATGTGTGGAGAACTTGCTTCCCGCTTATTCCGTTAATCAGGCTGTCGAAGGGGCGGAATATCACAGCCTGCGCATCGAGGGCGATCCGGGCAATTATATCTATTCGATAAAAAAATCCGGTTCCGTTCAGGTGCGGCTTTGCTATTATAATTACTATCAGTACCTCAACGGACATGAACCCACGTATCTTTTCGGCACAAATGAAAAGGGGCAGGACCTGTTTACTGCGGTGGGCACAGGAGCGCGCTTTTCGCTGATCTTTGCAGTGCTTGTTTCCGTGATCAATCTGACGATCGGCGCGATCTACGGCGCCATTCAGGGGTATTACGGCGGAAAAGCCGATATGCTGATGGACCGCATCGCGGATGTTCTTTCCGGTTTGCCGTTCATCGTCTGTGTCACGCTGTTTCAGCTGCATCTTGCACAGAAGGTGGGAATTGTGCCCTCCTTCCTGTTTGCCTACGTTCTGACCGGCTGGATCGGGACGGCTGCGCTGACGCGGAAACAGTTTTACCGGTTCAAAGGGCAGGAGTATGTGCTTGCGGCAAGGACGCTGGGGGCATCCGATAAGCGGTTGATGTTCAAACATATTTTCCCGAACTCGCTGGGTACGATCATCACCAGCAGTGTGCTGATGATCCCCGGCGTAATCAATTCGGAAACCAATATGACCTATTTGGGAATCATCAATCTGTCCGATTTCGCGGGCACGAGTATCGGCGAGCTGCTCTCGCAGGGACAGACCGCTGCTACGACTTCCCCGCATGCGCTGTTCTTTCCCGCGCTGTTCCTTTCGCTGCTGCTGATCTGCTTCAATCTGTTCGGCAACGGCTTGCGCGACGCATTCAATCCATCTAACAGAGGGGTGGAGGATTGACGTGAAAAGTGAGAATAAGAGAGCTTTGCATCTGCGGGGGCGGTTTTTCGGGATCCGTCTGTGCCTTACGGCACAAATGCCAGGAAAGGCACGGTAAATGATATGGAAAAGAAACTGCAAGTCAAGGATCTGCGCATCTCTTTCCGTACCACAAACGGAAAGGTGCAGGCGGTCCGTGGGATTTCGTTCGATCTCCTTAAGGGAGAAACGCTGGCAATTGTCGGAGAATCCGGTTCCGGCAAGTCGGTTACGTCAAAAGCGGTGATGGGCATTCTTGCGGGCAATTCCATCATCGAGGGCGGCGAAATCATCTATGACGGAAAGGATCTTCTGAAAATTTCCGAGGATGATTTTCACAGTATCCGAGGGGATAAGATCGCGATGATCTTTCAGGATCCGATGTCCTCTCTCAACCCGATCGTCAAGATCGGACGCCAGCTGACTGAAGCGATGCTGCTGAAGGGCAAGGCACGGCAGAAGGAAAACCGCAGGAATTTTAATCAGTACCTGAAGCGTTTGAGCGAGCGCATGATCGAGGCGGGCGGCAACGCAGAGGATCTGAAGGAAAAGTGCAGGAAGTTTGACAAATTTGAATATAAGCATCTGGAGCTGGAAGCTGCATATAACCGTGCGCATGAAGCGGCGGTAGAGGCGGTGGAGGATATCGATCCGCTGGTGTTCGAGTTAGAAAAACAGGCGGCAAAGGATCTGCGGTATCGTATCAAGCAGATCATTTCCCTTTCTCGGCATGCTGTGCAGGAATACGTTGTCTGTGAGAAAGCGGAACGGCTGAAAGCCCTGACGGAAGCGATACCCGCATGGACGGATATCGGTAAATACGGGAAGGGGCTGCCCCAGTTGATTGCCGCGCTAAAGGAGCTGCGCGTCATCCTGTCGGAGGCGGCGGCTTTGCCGCAGCCGAATTTCTTCGCCATGGGGTATTGCCTGACCTACGGGGAGGCTCTCCCGCATTTGCCCACGGACGAACTGAACGCCTATATGCATGAGTATTTGGATGAGCATTTCATGCTGGATTTCATCGCCTCTGCGAAGCGTGCGCTGCTCTATTCCGCAGAGGCCTCCTACGACAAAAAGCAGGAAGCGATCCGCGTTTTGCAGGAATATCGTACAGTCTTTGAGCAGACCGCGCTGGACAAGAGGATCTGTCATGAGGCGTTGAAGCAAATGGCGGCGGCGGTGGAAGCGACCATTGATCCGCTGCAGATTGTCAAGGACAGCCTGTCGTTCACGTTCCGTTTCGGCGTCAGCGGGGAGATCGACCGGTATTTTACCGGGCTTGTCCGTAATGAAAAGGAAACCAAGCGGTATCAGAAGCAGCAGGCAAAGCATGATAAGTTGAAAGCGAAGGGAAAGGAACCGGACTGGAAGGTGGTTCCTGCGGCGATCACGGATCCGGAGGTGGTCAAGCAGAATATCCGCAACCAGATCGACCGCCTGATCGCGCAGTATGAGGAGGCGCTTGCGAGCCGGGATGCCCGCGATTTCGACGCGGAAACGGTTGCGGTGATCGACTATCTGAAGGCGTGCGCCTCCGGCGTTGTGAACCGTGTCACGAGGCGGATGGCGAAGGATAAGGCGCTCAAGCTGATGGAGGAGGTCGGCATTGCCGAACCGAGAAAACGGTACAACCAGTATCCGTTTGAATTTTCCGGCGGCATGCGGCAGCGAATTGTCATTGCGATTGCGCTGGCGGCGGATCCGGATATTCTGATCTGCGATGAGCCGACGACTGCATTGGACGTGACCATTCAAGCGCAGATTCTGGAGCTGATCAACCGGTTCAAGGAGAAGCGGAAGCTGTCGATCATCTTCATCACGCATGACCTCGGCGTCGTCGCGAATATGGCAGATCGAATCGCGGTGATGTATGCAGGTAAGATTGTGGAATACGGCACGGCGGAGGATGTTTTCTATCATTCCGCGCATCCATATACATGGGCGCTGCTTTCCTCAATGCCGGATCTGGATACCAAGGAAAAGCTGGACGCGATCCCCGGCACGCCGCCGGATATGGTATACCCGCCGGTTGGCGACGCGTTTGCCGCCCGCAATAAATACGCTATGAAGATTGATTTTGAACGCCAGCCGCCGATGTTCCGAATTTCGGATACCCATTACGCGGCGACATGGCTGCTGCATCCGGATGCCCCGAAGGTAGATCCGCCGAAGATTGTGACGGATCGCATTGCGCGGATGCAGAGCAAGAGAAATGGGGTGCAAGCAGATGGAGAATAAGCAGCAGGAGGTTTTGCTCCGCGTCGAACACCTTTGCCAGTATTTCGGCGGAACGAAAGCGGTGGACGACGTCAGCTTTGAGATGAAAAAGGGCGAGGTGTTCGGGCTGGTCGGGGAATCCGGCTGCGGCAAAACGACGACCGGCCGCTCCATCATCAAGCTGTATGATATCACTTCCGGCGACGTCTGGTTTAAGGGAGTGCGGATCTGTGCGGGAACCAAGGCGTACCGGGACGAGATTGCCGGCGCGAAGAAGCTGTATGAAACGCGGTCAAGGGAAATAGACGCGCGTCTCAAGGCGGGTGTAGATCCGCAAACCGCGGCCGATCTGCGGAATCAGCTGCGCGAGGAACGGACAAAGCTGCATGCAGTGGTTGCCGATCAGAAGCAAAAGCTGAGGCAGGCGAAGTACGATCAGAAGCATTGTGATCGGGAATATGCCGAAAAGCAGAGGGCGAAGCTCCGGGCGGAATATGAGCCGAAGCTTGCCGCCGCAGCCGGTGAGGAGCGGGCGGTGCTGACAAAGCAATACCGGAACGAGTTGCGCAAGGCAAAGAAAACCAAGCTGGTGACGCAGATTCAGATGATCTTTCAGGATCCGATCGCGTCTCTGGATCCGCGCATGACGGTGCGGGAGATCATTTCCGAAGGACTGATTGTGCAGGGAGAGCGCGACAAAAAGGAAATAGACCGCAAGGTTTACGAGATGCTGGAGATGGTCGGCCTGGTTCGGGAGCACGCCGGACGTTATCCGCATGAGTTTTCCGGCGGTCAGAAGCAGCGTGTCGGTGTGGCGCGCGCGGTGATCATGGAGCCGGAGCTGATCATCGCCGACGAGCCGGTTTCTGCGCTGGACGTTTCCATTCAGGCGCAGGTCATCAATTTGCTCAACGAGCTGCGCGAGCGGCTGGGGCTGACCATTCTTTTCATCGCCCATGACCTTTCTGTCGTCAAATATTTTTCCGACCGGATCGGCGTTATGTATTACGGGAAGATGGTTGAGCTTGCCGATTCCGACGAGCTGTTTCTCAATCCGCTGCATCCGTATACCAGATCGCTGCTGTCCGCCATTCCGCTTCCGGATCCGGAATATGAAAAGACCAGAAAGCGGATTGTTTACAACCCGCTTGCCGATCATGACTATTCCGGAGAGCAGCCTACACTCCGGGAGATCAAGCCGGGACATTTCGTGCAATGCAATACCGAGGAATTTGAACGTTATCAGAAGATTCTGAAATAGAAAGCTCCCTTTGGCGGTCGTCCGTGCCGGGAAGCCGGTACCCGGCGTTTGTCGGTGCGCGGCGCTTTTGGAGGAGCGGGAAGGAACTTGTGCAGATGAAACATCCGGATGTGCAAAAACGCATGCATGCAACGATGCATCTCCTTCCGGCAGCCGCCGCGGCTCTGGTGCTCGCGGCGGCTTATGCGCTTTTGAAGGACTTGTTTTTTCAGTCGGATGCAAAGAGCGTCTTTGCTATTCTTTCGGACGCATTTCTGCTGTCCGGTACGCTGTTTGCAGGCGTCGGCGGGCTGTCGTGGATCGCGTCGAAGGGTGTATTTGATATTTTCGGGTACGGATGTTCCCTGTTTTTCGGGCACTATCTTCCGTTTGACAGCGTTTCGCGCCGCGGGGAAAAGTTTTACGATTATAAGGTCGGCAAGGAGGAAAAGGGACGTCGCTGGCGTGCCGATTTTCTGCTGGTCGGCGCGGGCGGTCTGGTGCTGTCGGGGCTGTTCCTGATCCTGTATGCGCTGTGAATAGGAGGGGAGGAAACATATGAGAACCTTGCCGGAGCCCTTTCTCCGTCGGATGCGGCGGTTGTTGGGGGATGCGGACTATCCGTCCTTTCTGGCGGCATATGAAGAAGAGCCGGTGCGCGCGCTGTACCTGCTTTCCGGCAGGTTGGAGCCGGAAATATTCGAGCGCGTCTGCGGGTTTCCGACGGAGCGCATTCCTTATCTGCCGGCGGGCTATTTTTTTGAAACCGAGAAACCGGGCAACCATCCTCTGCATCACGCGGGGGCATTTTATATACAGGAGCCCTCCGCGATGGCGACGGTCAGTGCCGCTCCGCTCCAAAAGGGGATGCGCTGTCTGGATCTCTGCGCGGCGCCGGGTGGAAAGGCGGTGCAGCTTGCTGCGGGAATCGGCTGCGCACCCGGTGAAACCGGCTTTTTGGTTGCCAATGAGATTTATCCTGCGCGTTGCAAGACGCTTTGCGGCAATATCGAGCGCATGGGCTTTGCAAACGTACTGGTCGCCAACGCAGATGCGAAGCGCGTTGCGGGCTGGTACCCCGGCTTCTTTGACCTGACGCTGGTGGATGCGCCCTGCTCCGGTGAGGGTATGTTTCGCAAGGATGAGGTTGCCGTCGGAGAGTGGTCGGAGGGTGCGCCTGCGTACTGCGCTGTCAGGCAGCGGAGCCTTCTTCGTGCGGCTGCGGAAACAGTCGCGCCCGGCGGTCTGTTGCTGTATGCCACCTGTACCTTTTCTGAGGAGGAAAATGAGGCGGTTTTGCAGGCATTTCTGGCAGAACGGATGGATTTTTCGCTGCAGGATCTGCCGGAACGGCTGCAAGCTGTAAGTGCGCCCGGCATCGGTCTGCCGGAGGCGCGGCGCTTCTATCCGCACCTTGCTCCCGGCGAGGGGCAGTTTGTCGCGCTGCTTCAAAGAAGCGGTGAGGGCGGTTTGGCTGTGCCGCCTGCCTTCGAAGATGCGCGGCGGATACCGGATCGGACGGAGTACGCGGCGGTGCTTGCATTTTTGGATTCGAATGTACAAAAACAGGACGATCTGACCGTCTGTGCACTGGGCGGGAGGATGGCGGCGGCGGATTTTCCGGTGCCGGGAGAAAACGTCTTTTCCGCCGGCGTGACGCTCGGTACCGTAGAGAAGCGGCGTTTGATTCCGCACCATCAGTTGTTTAAGGCGCTTGGAAGCCGCTTTTATCGTCAGATCCGGCTGCAGCCCGATGATGAACGGTTAACGCAGTATCTTTCCGGTGCGGAGATTACATGCGACTGTCCGGACGGCTGGGCGGCTGTGTCGGTTTGCGGCTGTACGCTCGGCGGCGCGAAGGTTTCCGGCGGCATTGCGAAAAATCATTACCCCAAGGGATTGCGTCTTCTGCGATGACGGGACAGAAGCCCTTGGGGTTTCTTTTTGCGGAAAAACGGTTGATTTTTTGCAGCGGATCGTATATAATAATGCAGAGAAGATCTCTATCTGCTTCCGGATTCACATCGAAGCGAGCTCGGAAACCGTGACGAACTGGTATCCCTGCTCCTGCAGAGCGGGAATCAGGATTTTCAGCGCTTCGGCGGTCGGGCTTTTTCCGACGACGTAATCGTGGAAGAGGATCACATCCCCGTCCTGTACGTTATCCATCACGGTTTTAACTACGCTGTCTACCGAAACGGCCGCCCAATCTCGCGTGTCTACACGCCATGACCAAAGAACATAGCGGTAGCCGAGCTGATTAACCAGCTTGATGGCGCTGTCGCTGATATCGCCTCCCGGCGGACGGAACAGGACCGGCGTCCAGCCGCACTGCTCCTGCAGCAGCGTGGCGGTGGCTTCGATTTCCTCCTGCAGCTTTTCGTTGCTCAGTCGGGAGACGGTCACGTGGGAATAGGTGTGATTTCCGATTTCATGCCCCGCTTCAAACACCCGGCGTTCGATGTCCGGGTGTTCGATGATATTTTTTCCGATCGGGAAAAAGGTCGCTTTCACGTCATATTGCGCGAGGACAGCAAGTATTTCATCGGTTTGCGTCGGATGCGGTCCGTCGTCAAACGTCAGCGCGATATATTTTCCCGCGCTGCGGTTTTCGCAAAAGACCAGTCCCTGCTGCTTGTATTCCTCGATGTCGAGGGTTTCGACCTCCGGATTGCCTGCGCCGTTTGCGGCGAGCTCGTCCAGCGTGCCAAAGCGGTAGCCCTGCTCTTCCATAGCGGTCAGAAGGTCATCCAGAATGGCGGCGTTGGTTGCGGAGGTCGGGTGCAGCAGCAGCACTTCGCCGGGATGCAGATTGGACAGGATTTTTTCCTTGGCTTTTTCCGGATCCGGCTGGGCGTTGTTATCCCAATCGGCGTACGCATAGGACCAGAATACGGGTCGGTAGCCCAGCTCCTTGCAGAAGGCGAGCGTTTGTTCGGAAAAGCTTCCCTCCGGCGGACGGAAATATTTTGCCATCTCCTTGCCGGTCAGAGCGGTATATTGTTCCTCGAGTCCGGTCAGTTCGGCGCGGAACGCTTCCAGATCGGTAATGCCCGACATATCCTTGTGCGAGGTGCTGTGATTGGCAACCGTATGTCCTTCCTCTACCATGCGGGTGACAATTTCCGGGCTGTTTTTGATCAGACCGGGAAGAATAAAGAAGGCGGCCGGTGCCTGATGCTTTTGCAGGGCGTCCAGAACGGTTGCGACATTACCGTTTTCATAACCGGCGTCAAAGGTCAAATAGATGACTTTGTCCTCCGCATTTCCGAGTGCAAGAACGCCGTATTGGTCGATCAGACCGCTGCCGCCCAGAAGCACGGGCTGCTGATTGCCATTTGGCTTGAAATACCAATTTTGCTTGACGGTGGACAGCGCGGAAGGGAAAATTCCTGCCGCGGGCAGAAGCAGGATTGCCGCAAGGAAAAACAGAAAGCATTGTTTAGTAAACTGTTTGCGTTTCATGCAAATTCTCTCCTTTCATTTTACGCTTTCTCTCGTTTAGTGTCTGCGATTGCATGAAAAATTAAAGCAGGAAAATTATTTTTTGAAAAGAAACATAAAGAAGGCTTACCCTATGAGCAATATCCGAGAAGAATCATTGAAAAAACATTATGAATGGAAAGGAAAAATTGAGATTGCGCCGCGTACACATGCGTCGACACGGGAGGCGCTCAGTCTTGCTTATACGCCCGGCGTAGCGGAGCCGTGTCTGGCAATTCAGCAGGATATGGAAAACTCCTATTTGCTGACTCGCCGTTGGAATACAGTTGCCGTCATCACGGACGGCAGCGCGGTGTTAGGTCTTGGCGATATCGGACCGGAGGCCGGCATGCCGGTGATGGAGGGCAAGTGTCTGCTGTTCAAGGAGTTTGGCGGTGTGGACGCGATACCGCTTTGCATCCGCAGCAAGGAGCCGGAGGAGTTTGTCCGTACTGTACAGCTGCTTTTGGGTTCGTTTGGCGGCGTCAATTTGGAGGATATTGCGGCGCCGCGCTGCTTTGAAATCGAGCGGCGTTTAAAGGAGGTTTCGGATATTCCGATCTTTCATGACGATCAGCACGGGACCGCTGTGGTGGTTGCCGCCGGTGTTCTGAACGCGCTGAAGGTCGTCGGTAAGCGCATAGAGGAGGTATCCGTGACCGTCTGCGGTGCGGGCGCGGCAGGCATTGCCATCGGTAGGATGCTTCTGACGCTGGGTGTGAAGGACGTTGTTTACTGTGACAAGCAGGGCATTCTGTATGAGGGAGCGCCGGGGCTGGACGAGGAGCGCGCCCGGTTGGTGGCAGGTACCAATCGGGCAGGCAAGCGCGGTTTTTTGCCGGAGGCCGTTGCGGGTGCAGATGTCTTTATCGGTGTCTCGGCGGCAGGACTTCTGAAGCCGGAGATGGTAAAAAGCATGAAGGAGGGGGCGATCGTGTTTGCTATGGCAAATCCGACGCCGGAAATTCTTCCGGAGGAGGCAAAGGCGGCGGGCGCTGCTGTCGTTGGAACCGGCAGAAGCGATTATCCGAATCAGGTCAATAATGTGCTGGCGTTCCCCGGAATTTTTCGCGGGGCGCTGGATGCGCGTGCGAAGCAGATTACGGAAGAGATGAAGGCGGCAGCGGCGCAGGCACTGGCGGCGCTGGTTTCCCCCGAGGAATTAAGTTCCGAGCGCATTTTGCCGGACGCGTTTGATCCGCGCGTCTGTCCTGCGATTGCACGCGCAGTGGCGCAGGCATGGGAATCGGGAAGTGGAAATGAGACGTAGACCTGCCCCGTGAGGGGCTTTCGATCGGAAAGGAAGGAACCCTCTATGATGACCGTTTGCTATCCGATGGTGCCGATGATGGAAG
>CAZJVB010000002.1:0-126968 GCA_964549435.1 uncultured Ruminococcus sp. | reverse complement strand
ACAAATGGAAGACATTGCCGAGGAGTGAATGGATCATCGTCGAAGGTACGCATGAACCTATTGTTTCCGATGAGATTTTTCAAGCCGCTGGAATGGCTTTACAGAGTCGTATTAAAACGGTCAATAAGAACACAGCTGGTGATCGAAAGAACAATCTATTTGTTTGTGGATATTGCGGAAGAAAGCTCCAAAAATCGAACGGTAAGGTGACGCACCTATATTGCCGGAGAGCAAAAAGTGAGCCGGAATCAGAATGTGCAGATCTTCATGAGGATATCGAAGCACTCAAATCGAATGTTTTGTGTGTAGTTCAGCACATGGCACTGGTGCTTCTGAACCGACACGCGGTTATTGAATCCCAGCAAAAAGAAGAAATTCCGCAGATAGAAAGGCGAATGAACCAGATTCGCAGTCGAATGCAGTACCTGAAGAGCAACAAGCTTGATCTTTATGAGGAGTATCGCGCAAAGCATATTACCAAAGAACGATTTCAGCAAATTCAAGCCAAAAATACGGCAGAGTATGATTCGCTACAGGATGAACTTCACAACTGTGAAGACAGAATAAAAGAACTGAAAAAACAAAAGGAGCAGACGAAAGCTTTGCGCGATGATGCCAAGCAAATCGGTCTGCTTACGGAATACCAACCGGAGATTATCGGCAAGCTGGTGGAGCGAATTCGGGTTCTCCCCGGGGGACGAGTAGAAATTGATTTGACCTGTAAAGACTTCTTCACAGATGTCGGCGAAGCCGTTTCAATTTCGAAAAATGCATAGTTGGTTATATTATATCACAAGGGTTAAAAATGCGTGTGTTTTATAGAGACTAAAAGCGGCTTTCAAAACCCGCATGAAATAAAGAAAAAATTTTGTTGGTCACTACTTGACACAAGCAGAAGGGTATGTGACCGGCGTCGCTGCCAAAATGTTCACCATTGCAGGGCCTGTCATCGTATACGGATCGGTCTGCTCCATTCTATATGGACTGATCTACTATCTGTTTTTAATGTAAAGGCAGGTACCAACAAATGGCAAACAACGGCATCATTTCCTTTAAAAACTGTTTTCTGGCGCAAAGTGCTTCTACCGTCGGCAAGAAGGAGCACGAAGGACCGATGAACCGCTGGTTCGACGCGATGGAGCAGGACGAATATTTTGGGCAAAGCACCTTTGAGCAGGCGGAAAGTGAGATGGTGCGCCGTAATCTGCAGCTGCTCTTTACCAAAGCGAACCTTAAAGAAAGCGACATCGGCGCTATTTTGGGCGGCGATCTCATCAATCAATGCACCGGTACGAGCTTTGGAATCAGCGGACAGGAAATTCCGTTTCTGGGGCTATACGGCGCCTGCTCCACCATTGCAGAGGCACTGCTGCTGGGAGCTACGCTGGTAGACGGAGGCTTTCTGCCCAACGCGGCAGCCGTTGCCTCTTCACATTTCTGTACCGCAGAGCGGCAATATCGCTTTCCGCCGGAATACGGCAGCCAAAGAACGCCGACCTCTCAAAATACCGTAACCGGAGCTGGCGCCTTTCTGTTGACATCAGAAGCCACCGGTATCCGGGTTGCCGACGGCGTTATCGGCAAAATTGTGGACGGCGGCATCACAGACGCCAACAATATGGGAGCCGCCATGGCTCCGGCAGCCGCTGACACCATTCTTCGCTATTTTGACCACAGCGGTCGCAGTCTTTCCGATTTTGACGCGGTTGTGACCGGGGATCTCGGCAGAGAAGGGCTGGAGCTGACGGATGAATTACTGCAGAAATGCGGGCTGGACATCTCCCCGAAGCACATGGATTGCGGCGTTTTAATTTACGATGCAGAAAAGCAGGATATGCACGCCGGCGGCAGCGGCTGCGGCTGCCTCGCCACCGTTCTGGGCGGCTACTTTTTCAAGCGCATCTGCAAAGGGGAATTGAAACGGATCCTCGCAGTCGGAACCGGTGCTCTGCTGAGTGTCAACAGTGCGCTGCAAAAGTTATCCATTCCCGCCGTAGCCCATGCAGTCTGCATCGAGTCCGCCATTTGATCGAAAGGAGACACAAACACTATGGAGTGGTTGCAATATCTGAATGCTTTTTGGGTAGGCGGATTGATTTGCGTAGTCGCCCAAATCCTGATCGACCGCACGAAACTCACACCCGCGCGCATCCTGACGTTATACGTCTGCGCCGGTGTGGTTCTAAGTGCCTTCGGACTCTATGCACCTCTGAAGGAATTTGCCGGCGGCGGCGCATCCGTTCCATTGACCGGTTTCGGTCATGCGCTGGCGGAGGGCGTGCGGGAAGCGGTCCGAGAGGACGGATTACTCGGTGCCCTGTCTGGCGGAATTGCGGCAGCGGCAACCGGCATATCCGCTTCCTTGTTCTTCGCGCTCATCTGGAGTCTTCTATTCAAATCGAAACAAAAATAACAAAAAGGATGCGTCCAGCGGAACGCATCCTTATTTCTCTTAATGCTTCTGCTTCTCGTAGAGTGAGCGGAACTGTTCTACCGTTGCGGAAAAATCAGCGATCGCGTCCTCAATCACCTCCGGCTTGGTAAGATCAATATCGGCAACCAGCAGACTTTCCAACGGACTGCGCGAACCGCCGCATTTCAAAAAGGAAAGATACTTCTGCACATAAGCCTCTCCCTGCGTCTCAAGCTTCTTCACAATACTGGAAGCCGCAGAAATACAGGTCGCATACTTATAAACATAAAAGTAATAGTAAAAGTGCGGAATTCGCATCCACTCGCAGGAAATTTGTCTGTCGCAGACCACATTTTTCCCGAAATAGCGGGAAACCAGCTGATAATACCGCTCGCAAAGCAGTTCCTTTGTCAGCGTTTCGCCCGCTTCGCAAAGCGCATGAATCTCCTTTTCAAACTCGGCAAACATGGTCTGCCGATAGAGAGTCCCCTTATAGGTTTCCATCAGCTGATTCAGGATATACAGCTTCTCGTCATCCCGGTCTGTCTCACGCAAAAGCTTATGAAACAGGATCAGTTCGTTTACTGTGGAAGCAACCTCTGCAACAAAAATGGTATAGCGGGCTTCCTGCGGCGTATTTGCCTGCGCAGAAAACCAACTGTGCATAGAATGCCCTGCCTCATGAGCAAGGGTTGATACATCATCCAGCGTATCGGTATAATTGAGCAGAATATACGGCTGCGTATCATAGCTTCCCGCACTATACGCGCCGCCGCGTTTTCCCTCGTTGGGATAGACATCCACCCATCCGCGCTTTTTCAGACCTTCCTCCAGCGTATCATGGTACTCGCTGCCGAACACCTTGACCGCATCCAAAACAGTCTCCACCGCTTCCTCATACGAATATTTCCGATCGCAGGAAGCAATCAACGGCGTATAGATATCATACAAATGCAGCTTCGGCAACCCGAGCGCCTGTTTCTTCAAATCATAATAAGCAAAAAGCGGCTCCAAATGGCTCCCGACCGTAGCAATCAGAGTATTATAAATCTCCGGTGTAACTTCATCCCGAAAGACAGAGCACTCCAGACTGTTCTCAAAACCACGGACGCGGGACAATATCACGCGCTCCTTTACAAAGCTGTTCAGCAGCGCGGCAAACGTGTTCCCGTACCGGCTATAGGTTTCATACAACTTAGTAAAGGCGGCGCGGCGGACGCGGCGGTCGGCGCTCATCAGCAGCGGTACATACGTGGTATCGTTCAGTCGAAGCGACTTGCCGTCCTCCCCTTTGATCTTACCGAACAAAAGATCTGCATTGGCAAATACGCTGTGTATATTCTCATGGGAATGGAAGCCGCCTCGAAGATCCGCCAATAATTTCTCGCACTCGTCGGAAAGAGTATACGGACCATACCGACGGGCAAGATCGATAGAGCGACGGAACTCCTTCAGCTTCGGAAACGTTTCGTACCAGCTCAGCAGCGTTTCCTCCGGCATCCGAAGCAGATACGGATCTACAAAAAAAGTGGCCGCGGACAAGTCATTATCCAGATTCAACACCCTTCCGCGCAGCGCAAGATAGGTGTTATCGGACGTATCCACATCCGAATGCAGATTCGCATATTCATACAGCTTTTCAATCAAGCGCCCCAGCTCCACGGAATCGCAGAACATCGCATACAGGGCTTCAGGGCTTTCGCACATGGTTTCACGATGGGCAGGAAAAGCCCCGATCTTTTCTTTTGCAAGAGCATAGTCGGCGTCAAACGCCGCCATATCCGGATAAATCGCTGACAGATCCCATTTGTATTCGGCAGGAATCTCCGCTCTTACGGAAGTCATTCTCCAGTTCTCCTTTCGTTGATCTTTTTCCACGCGTTATGCTTCCGGCTTGAACGGCAGCAAAACAGCAGCAGCGATATAGGCAACCACACCAAGTCCACCGCAGAAAGCACTGACCACCGCCAGAATCCGGACCAAATTCACGTCCGTACGAAGAAACTCCGACAGCCCGGCGCAAACACCAAACAGCATCTTCCCTTCTTCGCTCTTATACAACTTGTTCATAACCACAGCTCCTTTTTTATTTTTTTATATCTTATTTTTTCATTTCCAAAATGGTGACGCCGGTTTCTCCCTCTCCATACCGTCCCATACGGAAGGATGCAATACGGCCATCCTTGCGAAAAAACTGCCAAAGTGCAGCACGCAGTGCACCGGTGCCCTTTCCATGGATCACGGTCACCGTCGTATATCCGGTCATCCGGACCTCCTCCAGCCAGCGATCGATGACAAACCACGCATCGTCTCCGGTCAGTCCCCGCACATCGACTTCATTTTTTACGGCTGCGGCATTCTGCGTATAAGAGGTTTGCCCGGTTCGTCTTTTGCTGCCGGTTTCCTTCTTAGGAGGCTCGGTCAGTCGGACATTGGAGATCGCAGTGCGCGTCTCCGTTCTTCCGACCGTACAAACCACAGTATCCCCTGCTATGCTTTTAACGATTGCTTCACATCCGATATCGGCAAGAACAATGCTGTCACCGGGCTTCAGCGGACGTGGCAGGACATAGTCCTCATCTGCATCTCGACGTTCCTCCAGATCTCCGATCTGATCTCCGGCGTTTTTGAGCATTCCGCGCACGGAGCGACGGGCTCCCTCGATTCGGTCAGCCTCCATTTTTTTTATATCCTGCTTTTTAAGCGTATCCAATTCAGCAAAAACCTGACGGCTTGCTGCCTTTGCCGCTTCCATAATCCGGTTTGCCTGCTGACGGGCACGATCCAATTCAGCATCAGCGCGTTCGAGCAGTTCGCGGCTTTTTCGCTCGGTTTCCTCTGCGGTGCTTTCCGCTTTCCGTTTAGCCTCCGCCGCTGCACTCCGTTCCTTTTCTAACGTCTGTTCACTCTCTTCCAGACGGGAAATGACGTCCTCAAAACGGATGGTATCCTCTGCCAACAGAGATCTGGCATACTCAATAATTGGCTCCGGTAAACCCAGCCGCGAGGAAATGGCGAATGCATTCGAACGTCCCGGCAGACCGATAATCAGTCGATAGGTCGGGCGCAGCGTATCTACATCAAATTCACAGGAGGCGTTCAATACCCCCGGCGTATCCAGCGCATACAGCTTCAATTCGGAATAATGCGTCGTCGCAGCAGTCAGCGCCCCCAAAGAGCGGACACGCTCCAAGATCGCAATCGCCAGTGCGGCACCCTCCGTCGGATCTGTGCCGGCTCCCAGCTCGTCAAACAGAACCAGACAGCCTCTGTCACATTCCCGCAGGATAGAAACAATATGGACCATATGAGCGGAGAAAGTAGAAAGAGACTGCTCGATACTCTGCTCATCTCCGATGTCTGCCAATACACCGGTAAAGACCGGCAGCGCCGTCCCGTCATCACAGGGCAGTAAATACCCGGATTGCGCCAAACAGGCAAACAGACCGAGGGTTTTCAGTGTTACCGTTTTTCCGCCTGTATTCGGACCGGTGACGATCAGCGTCTTTTCGTTTTCTCCAAAGCTGACAGACGTCGGTACCACATCAGCCGCCGGGATCAAAGGATGCCGCCCACGAACAATACGAATCTCTTTTCCACCCATGCGTGGGCGTGAGCCGTGCACAGAAGACGAATAGGAGGCGCGGGCAAAGATGACATCCAACGCTGTAATTGTATGGTAATTCACAGTAATCACGGCGGAGCAATCCGCCACAGCGGCAGAAAGCGTCCGCAGAATCTTTTCAATCTCCTCCTTTTCCTGCCCCTGAAGATCCCGCAGGCGGTTATTCGCCTCCACTACCGCCGCAGGTTCAACAAACAGCGTAGCGCCGGAGGCCGAAGAATCATGCACAATCCCTTTGATCGCGCTTTTTTCAGATGCTTTGACCGGTACAACAAAGCGACCGGAGCGCTGTGTTACGATCGGCTCCTGCAGATGCTTCTGCATGGGACCGGTGATGATTCGGTTAAGCAGCTCGCGGACTTCATTTTCCGCCTTGCGGATGGAACGACGGATACGGTACAAATCGTCGGAAGCATCATCAGCAAGCAGATCTTCCGCAATGATGATGCGATCAATCTCATCCGCAAGATGCCGTTCCTCCAGCAGTGCACCGAAGTAAACTCCCAGCGCACGCAATGAGCGGTTGGCTGCATACTGCTTCACGGCAATTGCCGTACGCAACAGCCCGGAAACGGCGAGCAGTTCCGACGTTGTCAGCACAGCGCCCTTATTGCTGCGTTCCACAGTATCCAGAATATCTGCCGAACCGGAAAGCGGCGGAACGCCCTTATAAGTCAGAAGATCCAGTGCTTCCTCCGTTTCATCCAGCAAACGATTTACTACTACAGCGTCTGCCGAAGGCAGGCTTTCCGCAAGAGCCCGTTTCCCGCCATCCGTATAGGCGAAAGAACAGACAATGGAAATAATTTTATCCAACTCGAGAACAACACGTCCCCGTTCTATGCCTTTCATGACTGAAAAATTCCTTTACAAAATCTAAATTTCCGGGAAGCAAAAGTGAGGGAATCCATGCCCTGCCCTCTTAAAGACTTCCTGAGGAAATTTTCTTTTAGGCAAGTTCAACGTTCCTTCGCTATCCTTATGGCTTCCAATTCTTTTTCAGAAACTCCAGAGTTCTGATTTTCTGCTCTATCCGAAGTAAAAGATACTCCTCCGTCAGTGCGGCAAGTTCCCGCAAGGCGGGTTCCTCCAGCCTGAACAGAAAAATTTTATTGATCGGTGCGGACAAAATATGTTTTAATGCAGCAAAGCAACCGGAAGAAACCGAAACGCGACGCGAAAAGCCATCAGCCGGATTTTCGCAATCAGCGCAGAACAGGTATCCGTCCGCCAATTCAAATCGTTTGCTCGGAATCTCCTCCGCGGCTTTTCCACAAATCGGGCAGGCAGATAGATCCGGCTCATATCCGATCAATGCTGCAAGGCGAAATTCAAACGCGGTCTTAACAATCCGCGGATCAGCAAGTCGTTTCTCGGTCGCATACAGCGCATTCAGCAGCAACCGCAGAATCTCAACTCCCTCCTCACCGCCGACGGAAACAGAGGAAGCCAACTCGCACAAATAACAGCCAAGCGCAAAATGGGTAACATCCTCGCGCAGGGAGTAAAAATCCTCCCGCAAAATAGATTCTTGCAGCGTATAAAATCCGTTCTTCTCATAAAGCAGAAGATCTGAATAGGCGAATAGCTGCGCCGAGCGCAGATTGGTAGCGGAGAGCTTCCGCACACCGGGAGCACTGACCGTCAGAACGCCTTCCGCCCCGGTCAACACGGTCAAAAGCTTTCCGTTTTCTCCCTTGGCAGATTCCCTGACAACAATGCCCCTGACTTTATGCTGCATTATACATCCTCATGGCGATAACCGAAATCGGAAAGCAGAGTGGGGCGGTCACGCCAGTTTTCCTTTACCTTCACCCACAGATCCAAATATATGCGGACACCGAAAATCTGCTCTGCTTCCTCGCGAGCATAGGTGCCGATCTTTTTCAGCATCTCACCGTTTTTTCCAATGATAATCTTTTTATGAGCGGGACGTTCGCAGTAAATTTCCGCGCGCACGATCAGCAGCCCCTTTTTCTCCCGGAATTCCTCGATCCCGACAGCAATCCCATGAGGCACCTCCTCATCCAGCAGTCGAAGTGCCTTTTCCCGTACAATCTCCGCAAAAATCTGCCGCTCCGGCTGATCCGTAATCTCATCATCCGGGAAGAAATGAACACTCTCTGCAAGAAACGGTTCCAGTTCACGGAAGATTCCTTCCAGTCCGTCTCCGTTGACTGCGGAAATCGGAATGATCGCATCGAAGCGATAAAGATCGGAAAGCAAAGCAATCTGTTCCGCCAGCTTCCCCTTATCTGCACGGTCCACCTTATTGATGACCAGAAGCAAAGGGGAGCCGGACGTGGAATACTTCCGCAGCGCCGCCTGTTCGGTTGCATTCAATTCCCTGCAGGCCTCAACCAAGAACAGGATGACATCGGAATCCACCGCCGCATTTCCCGCCTGCTTCATCATATATTCGCCGAGCAGCGTTTTAGGACGGTGAAGCCCCGGTGTATCAATGAATACATACTGATCCTCTCCTTTAGTGAGAATCCCCGTGATCCGGTTGCGTGTGGTCTGCGGTTTGCGGGAAACGATTGCAATCTTTTCGCCCAGCAAAGCATTTAACAGCGTGGACTTCCCCACATTCGGCTTACCGGTAATCGTGATAAAAACGGTTCTTGTCATGTCTGTAATGATTCCTTCCCTGTCTCAGCGCGTCACACCGAGTGCATCCAAAATTTCACGCTGCTTCTGTTCCATTTCTGCGCGTTCCTCTTCTGTTTCATGGTCATAGCCGAGCAGGTGCAGCGCGGCATGAGCGGAAAGAAAACACAACTCCCGTTTCAGGGAATGTCCGTATTCCTCCGCCTGTCTGCGGGCAGTCTCCGCCGAAATAACGATGCTCCCCAAAGAAACATATACCTGCGGCAAATCAAACTCCAACATCGGAAAAGACAGGACATCCGTCGGGCGATCCAAAGAACGGTACTGCCGGTTCAGTCCGCGAATCTCCTTGTCTCCGCAAATTTTCAGCTCCACCTCAAAACGGTGATGCGGATACGCCTGCTCCACACAGGTACGAATGACGCGCTTCATCAGCGCAAGATAGGTAACAGGAACCGGGAACGCCGGATCCTGCTCAACAGAAAAGCGGATCATAAAAGTCTCTTCTTCCCATATTTATTCTTTCCCGTCCCGGTCAGTCCGGTTTTCATACGCTTCGATGATCCTCTGCACCAACGGATGGCGCACGACATCCTTACGTGAAAAATGAAAGATCTCAATATCCTTGATATTCTGCAGAACCTCAACAGCCTCCACCAGACCGCTGCGGCACATCCGCGGCAGATCAATCTGTGTAACATCCCCGGTAACAACCGCCTTGCTATTGTTTCCGAGACGTGTCAGGAACATCTTCATCTGTTCCGGTGTGGTGTTCTGCGCCTCGTCCAGAATGATAAACGCATCGTCAAGCGTTCTCCCGCGCATATACGCCAAGGGACAGATCTCCAGTATCCCCTTTTCCGCAGAGCGTGCTGCTCCCTCACCGCCAAGCAATTCCCCCAGCGCATCGTAAAGCGGACGGAGGTACGGATCAATCTTGCTCTGCAGATCACCGGGCAGAAAGCCCAGCTTTTCCCCTGCCTCCACTGCCGGTCGGGTCAGCACAATTCGCGAGACCTGCTTTTGCTTGAGAGCGGTAACCGCCATGGCGACAGCAAGAAACGTCTTGCCGGTTCCGGCGGGACCGACACCGAATACCACGGTATTCTTCCGGATAGCCTCCACATAACGGCGCTGTCCGACCGTACGCGCCTTTACGGGCTTCCCCTTATTTGTCAGGCAAATACAATCACTGTAAAGGGCGGAAAGTTCTTCTGCCCGGTCCTCGCGAATCATCGAAATAACATACTGTACACTGCCTGCATCCAGCATACCGGAAATCGAAGCAAGACGCTGCAGTTGCAAAATGCAGGCAGCGGCCTGTTCCACCTCCGTTTCTGATTCTCCCTGTATTTTGACGCCGCCGTCTCGGCAAAGCACAGTGACGGAAAAAGCAGCCTCCAAAGCGGAAAGGTTGGAATCCAAGGTTCCGTAAAGCTGAGAAAGAAAATCAACGGAAAGTTCCGTGAGCGTTTTTTCGTACATAACAATTCCTAACAAAATAGCATGAACATCAAAAGGTTTCCAAGTTTACAAAAAGAGTATACCACAGTTTTCCGTATTTGTCAAAGAAATTGGCTTTTTTTCTTGACGAAATCATTTTTTTATGATATCCTTACAGGCAGACAAGTGAATTTATATAAAAGAATCACTTTCAGGCAAGACAGTTTGTGCTCTTTTTGTACAATTAGTACTTCCTCACCCAAACATAACGAAAGGAATGTTGTCAAGATGAAAACAAGCATTTCCGTCTGTACCCGTTTGCTCTGTCTCGCACTTCTCCTGCCGTTGGTAATCTTCCCGGCTGCCTGCGGGCAAGCTGAGGAGACCGCGTCTCCCGGTTCCGATTCTTCCTCCGTGGCGTCTGCGGTTTCCGAGGAATCCTATGTTCTTTTCTCCAATCTGCCGGAACGCAATTTTGGCGGAGCCGACTTTACTTTTCTGGTCGAAGGCGACTACATGACGACCTACGCTTCCGTTGAAATCTGTCCGCAGGAGTCCTCCTATCAACGCTTGAATGACGCCATTACCGACCGAAACAATATGATCACGGAGCGGTTTGGCGTGGAATTAAAGGAAATCCGGACCGAAAATGCCGGCGATATGCTCACCCGCCTTCGCAACAATGCCGTATCGGGTGTCAGCGAATACGACATCGTCATGCCGTATATGGGCGCCGCAGCAACACTGGCGATGGAAGGTGTATTCCTCGATCTCGGTTCCCTGCCGAATATTCACTTAACCGAAGCTTATTACGACCAAGGAGCAGTGGAGGATCTCTCAGTTTCCGGAAAAAACTATTTCGTTACCGGCGATCTCTCCCTGTTGTCTTTTGCATGTACTCACGCGATTGTCTTCAACAAGGACATCGTAAAGGACCGGGATCTGGAAAATCCGTATCAGTTGGTCAAGGACGGCAACTGGACGCTCGATAAGCTTGCGGAAATGGCGCGTCAAGTCACGGCAGATACCGATGGGGAAACCGGCATGGGCTACACGGATACCTACGGGTTTCTGGTCAATTCCAATTTCACCAACAGTATGTATATTGGTACCGGACAGCGCTTCACCGTCAAAAATGAAAACGACGTGCCGACGATTGCCGTCTCCAGTGCCAGTGCGAACAGCGTATTTGACAAAATCTTTGAGCTGGTCAATAACAAGCAGGTCAGCGGACAGATAGACAACACGACCGGCGATTTCTACATCACCGCTTCAGGTGCGGGTAAAAATGTCTGGGTTGCCGCTACAGAAGCTGTCGCCTCTAAACGTGTACTGTTCCGCGCGATGGCACTGATCGACATCCTCGACCTCGGTGAATATGAATGCAGCTTCGGCATTCTGCCGGTTCCAAAGCTTTCCGCTGAGCAAGAGCGGTACTACTCCCGCGTGTCTACAATATACGCTTCCTGTGTCGCCATTCCGTCCAACGTCAAAGACCAAGAAATGTCCGCCATTATTCTGGACGCGATGATGCAGGCATCCACAGATACCGTCAAGAACGCCTATTTTCAGGTTATCATGAAGGAGCGCAAAATTCAAGACGAGGACAGCGAGGAAATGCTGGATATCATCTTTGACAGCCGTGTCTACGACCTTGCTTCCGTCTACAACTGGGGAGGCAGCAGTGAAAGCGACTCCGCCTCCATCTCCGGCTTCATGAATGTCATCGCTTTTTCCGGAACAAACACCTTTGTTTCCACATGGCAGACGATCGAATCCAAGGTACAATCCGCGATGGACGACACGCTCGCAGCTTATCAACTTATCGGTGATTAGGAGAGAAACGAATGAGAAAATATGCCGCAAAACAGTTATCCGGCTTATTTCTGCTTCCTATCCTGCTTCTTCTGCAAACTGCCTGTGGTACGGCAACGGTAGAACCGTCCCGGCCGGACACCGTCTCCGGAACCGATCTCTCACAGGACACCAAGCCGTTGTTCTACAATCTTCCGGAACAGCAATACGATGCAGATATCACCTTTTTGGTAGAAGGCGATTATATGGATACCTATGCGTCGGTTGAGATACTTCCGCAGGAACGCTCTTACGACGGATTGAACCAAGCCATAAAAAACCGAAACAACCTTGTAGAAGAGCGCTTTGGTATTCGAATCCGGGAAATCCGCACAGAAAGCAGCGGAGACATGCTGAGCAAGCTGCGAACCAATGCAGTCGCAGGCATGAGCGAATATGACGTCATCATGCCGTACATGGGGGATGCTGCCAAGGTTGCGCAGGAAGGTCTGCTTTACGATCTGTGTACACTGCCGTATATTCACCTCACAGAAGCATATTATGACCAAGGCTCTGTCAAGGATCTCTCCATCAACGGAAAAAACTACTTTATAACCGGGGATCTCTCCCTTCTCACTTATGACGTAACTCATGTTTTGGTCTTTAACAAGGACGTCATAGCCGAGCGTCATCTGGAAAACCCTTACGAATTGGTGCAAAGCGGAGAATGGACAATCGACAAGCTGCACGAAATGGCACGCGGCATCACAGCAGATACCGACGGGGAGGTCGGTATGAGCTGCAATGACACCTACGGTTTTTTGGTCAATAAAAATTTCATATCAAGCATGTTCATCGGCGCAGGGCAGAGATTTTCCGTCAAAAACGGAAGCGATGAGCCAGAGCTTGCCGTTTATTCCGCAGCCTCTACCTCCGTATTTGATAAGATCTTTCAACTGGTCAACGATCAGCAGGCAAGCGGTCTGATCGACAAGCAGGGCGGTTCGTTTGCAACTTCCGCTGCAGCTGCCGGAAAAACCGTCTGGGAAGCAGCTACCGACGCCATTACCGATAAACGCGTACTGTTTCGCGCGGTATCCTTGAACTCTATCCTTACCCTCGGAGAGCAGGATTGCAATTTCGGGATCCTACCGACACCAAAATACATGGTCGAACAGGATCAGTACTACTGCCGCGTTTCCACACTTTACGCGACCTGCATCGCTATTCCGGTCAATGCTCGGGACGCAGAGATGTCGTCGGTCATTGCCGACGCAATGATGCAGGCATCCACAGATACCGTGAAAGACGCTTACATTGAGGTAATCATGAAGGATCGCAAAATCCGGGATGACGAAAGTGAAGAAATGCTGGACCTGATCTTTGCAAGCCGTGTCTATGATTTCGGATCCGTCTATAATTGGGGCGGCGCTTATGAATGGGATGCCGGCTCACTGACAGGCTTCATGAACGAGGTTGCTTTCTCCGGTACCAATACCTTTGTTTCTTCCTGGCAGACCATTGAATCCTCGGTGCAGACAGCTATGGAAGCGACTATTCAAGCATATCGCTCGTTGTATTAACACAGGAACAAAAATGCACATCCTTTTACCGTGGTACTCCTAACAAGAAATTGAGGGTGGTATATAGCCGGAAGGTGAAAAGCCTTCCGGTTATTTCTTTTCAGACAGTTTTTGCTGTGGGGCTCGCAAGCTCGCTGTCCGGTATTCCGCTCTGTTCGGACAGCTGGAATGCGTAGTGGATAAATAATAGAAGTGCCGCCGGTACGGAAATATTGCTCTTGGATAGCACACGGGGATACGAAATGATAATGCGCCCGTTGCTTGAAAAACGGAACCTTCTGTGGTATCATAATTATACAAGCTAAAGCTTGAATATTTTGATCGGAGCATGCTTTTTGAGAGACACCAATCTCTTGGAGAATATATTGTAAACGGGAGGTTTGCAAATACATTCTCGGCAATTCTCTCGTATCTTGAGCGTCAACAATTTATGAAAGGATTTCACAATGAACAATTTGACGATACGTTTAGAAACAGAAAAAGACTACAGAGCAGTAGAAGAGCTTACCCGTGAGGCGTTCTGGAACGTCTATAAGCCGGGTGCGGACGAGCATTATTATGTACATCAAATGCGAAGTCACCCCGACTTCATCCCAGAGCTGGCATTTGTGCTTGAGTTTGACGGTAAGATCATCGGCAACATTATGTACACGAAGGCTTGGCTTGAGGACGAGAGTGGCGAGAGAAAGGAGATCCTTTCCTTCGGACCTCTTTCTGTTACTCCCAGGTACCAAAGGCAGAAGCTCAGCAAAATCTTGATTGAGCATTCCTTTGAGGTCGCACGCAAGATGGGCTACGATGTGAACATCAATTTCGGCAATCCGGGCAACTACGTTAGCAGAGGCTTTGTGAGTTGCAAAAAGAAGAACGTCAATTTTATTGTGGAGGGTAACTTCCCGACGGCGCTTCTCGTTTGCGAACTTGTTTCAGGCGCGCTTGACGGCAAAAAATGGATGTATATCCCTTCAACCGCCGCCGACTGCTGTGAGGACTTTGCCGCTGTGGAAGCCTTCGACGCAACCTTTCCTCCTAAGGAAAAGGCGTGGATGCCGAGCCAAGAGGAGTTCTATATCTATCGTCATTCTTCGGTAGTCAGATAAACGTAAAACGCCTCTGAGGTTTCGCAAGATTCCTCAGCGATACTGTTTTTCATCGAGCTTGATGCACTCCCGGATCATAAATCAAAACAACAATTTGATAATTTTGAATTTTTCTCTGCCATGATTTTGTCAAGATTCATTGACACCATTTGCTCAAGGAGTATGAATCCTACGCAGCTTGGTATGGGACAAAGAAGAAGCAGCGCTTTTACTGCCGCCCTTTAAATGACTAACTGCAAAACCGGGCGAGGGCTGCGGGCGGCAGGCATAGTCCGTTCATCTTGCCGCCCTCCGGCTCGGATAGGTTTGCTATTTGAGCGTTATATAAATATAAACGCATTTTTCTTAGCCTCAAAATGCTGCCAGAATGAAATAAATTCGTTTTGGCTCACTTTCCTCCATAAGATAAAATCTGATATGGAACGTCATGCCATGTATAAAAAATATCGGTTTCCTGATAGCCGTTTCGGATATAGAAATTTTTTCGACGTGTTCGCTGTTCATGATTGTCAGCCATGCTATTTTCTATTTCTATGTCTGCTATAATCAGATCTTGGGGCTTCATCTCATGAATCTTTTGTAAAATTTTTGAGCCATATCCTTTATCGCGATAGGATTCCATAACTGCCAGATATGCAATATGTGTAATACCGCGAAAACTGAGCAGACAAAACAATCCACAAAGCAGCTCCTTTTCATACACCGCACAAAAAATGGTTTCTTCCCTTTTTTCGAGTAAGCCAATGATTGGCAGGCGTTCTTCATATGGAAAAGCGCTTTCGTATAGTCGCTTTATTTTTTCAAAGTCTTTTGATTTTTCCGAAATATTCTGTATTTCTAACATAAATCCTCCAAATTAAACATAATGATACTTTTTTCGATTACACACCATAAAGGTAGCAGAAACAAAAAGAGAAAGTGTTTCTGCGACTGTGATTGCCAGCCATATTCCGTCTATTCCCCAAATTTGCGGAAGAATGATAATGCTGCCGCTTCCAAACACCAGTGTACGCAGAGCAGAGATTGTTGCGGAAGCAATGCCGTTATTTAATGCGGTAAAAAATGCCGAAGCATAAATATTAAAGCCACAGATCAGAAATGAAGCAGAGTACAGCTTTAACCCATGCAAAGTCAATTTAAAAAGATGGTTGTCCGATTTGACAAACAAGTGTGTCAGCTGCTTTGAAACAGCGATTGAAAAAACTGTCATTACAATGCCAGTGATAAAGTGAAACACCATACTTTCGCGGAACACGTTTTTAAGCTCTCTCTCGTTTGCCGCTCCGTAGTGATAGCTGATAATCGGGGCGCTGCCAGAAGCATATCCAATAAAGATTGCGGCAAATATAAATGCGATATACGAAATAACACCGTAGGCCACCACGCCATCTTCGCCGACAAAGCGCATGAGTTGATAATTATACAGCATGACAACAATAGAAGCTGCAATATTGCTCAACAGTTCTGAAGAACCGTTTGTAATGGTTTTTAATAATACCCGCCCATAAAAGGTTGTTTTTGAGAATCGTAAAAGACTGTCATTGTTTCTTATGAAATACAAGACAGGCAATGCTCCTCCCATAACTTGGCTGATCACTGTTGCAACTGCTGCTCCTGCAAGTCCCCACCGAAAGACAATCATAAACAGTGCGTCAAGAACGATATTTATAATTCCTGAAAATACAGTAATCCATAAGCCCAGTTTTGATTTTTCTGCCACAACAAAGAATAACTGAAAGACATATTGCAGCATAAAAAGGGGAAGGCTCCCAAGCAATATCCGTGCATAAATAACACACTCCTCTAACATTGCTCCTTCTGCGCCAAGAAGGATTGCAATTTGCCGGATGAATAACTGACCGATCACAGAGAAAACAATACCACACAGGAATGTAGTCATAACGAGCATGGAAAAGTATTGGTTTGCTAAATCCTGCTTTTTTTCTCCCAGTGTTTTCCCAATAATCGCAGATCCGCCGCTTCCAATCATAAAGCCTACTGCCCCAAGGACCATAATCAGAGGGAAGATCAGATTGAGTGCGGCAAAAGATGTTTTTCCTACAAAATTGGAAACAAACAATCCATCTACAATGCTATATACAGATGTGAAAATCATCGTAACAATCGAAGGAAAAACAAAACGCAGCAGTTTTCCATAGGTAAAATGGTCAGATAATTGAATCCTCATAAACGCAACCTTTCCATTTCAAAGTCCAGTTTGTCAAATGCTTCTCCCAACTTCTGGCAAAAATTTTCCAATTCATTAGACAGTATTCGGGCGTTTTCTATCTGTCTAAACGCTTCTTCTTCTGCCTGATAAAAAGAGTCCAATACCTGTCTGGCATATTTTCTTCCCACTTCAGTCAAATAGATATTCATTTCTCTGCGTTGTCCCGGAATGATTTCCAATCTTACATAACCATCACTTTCAAGCTCTTTCACAATCGTATTCAGCGTTGTTTTGGGAATCAGCCATTCTTCATAGATTTGTTTTTGAGAATGTGGCTTCCCATCATCAAGAGCATACAGCACCCATACAGTGTTTCCTTTGGCACCTACTTTCCGTTGTACCCTTTCATAAAGCCCGTCAATTTTGTTAATTGAAATCATAATACGCCGAATGGCTTCCCGTTCAGTAGTCATAATGTACCTCCTTAAAATTCTGATTCGTATTTTAATTATAATCCCGATTCGGATTTTTGTCAAGAAGAAAAGGCGACAGCTTCCTTTCTTTGGGAAGCTGCCGCCTTATTCGTGATATCTGGTAATGAATAAGCGTGGGTTCATCATATTTGATGTGGTATCTTTAACTATGGAAAACTCCACACTCCTATTTGGAAATTATTTTGTCGCTAATGGAAAGTGTGTCGGCAAGCTGCCTTTTGGTAAGGTTCCTTGCTTTTTTTGATTCGGCTATAAATTTGCGATTCGGATTTGATCCGTTCGTTTCTGCCCTCCTTCCTGTCTTTATTGTAGGTAATGGATAACTTAATAAACACACAAAGAGCGTAGAGTTCCTTATATCTAAGGAATATTTATGGAGCGTAGACCTGAATTTTCCCTATGCTCTGCCCTAAAAGTATTATATTCAGATGCGAATTGCACATTGCTTTCCCTCTCTTTGTTATACGGAAATAATGGACTGCTGTCAATCAAATTCTTGCGTGTTACTTTATGACACAGGAGCATCCTTTCAGGAGAGATCGTATCGCTGTCGTTTTACCACAGGGGGAAGACCTCCATTAGCAATACAGATCCTCCAGCTATTCAGTAGCTGATGAAATATCTCCAGCTAAGTGTTTTCAGTTCTTCTGTGGTTCTCTTTTCCGTATCGTAACGATCATATAACAGTTCGGATTTCATTCTGACCCACATGCTTTCGCAGCGGGCATTGTCATGTTTTCCAGCTCCTTAACCTGCTGGCGA
The DNA here is from genome assembly GCA_964549435.1 of uncultured Ruminococcus sp. Taxonomy (GTDB): domain Bacteria; phylum Bacillota; class Clostridia; order Oscillospirales; family CAG-382; genus Coliplasma. The sequence continues at coordinate 108,974 of CAZJVB010000002.1, read as the reverse complement.
GGATCAGTTTCACATTAAGCGTCATGGTCCTTTGTGGTGTCTGTGAGCCTGCTCCCGGATCAAGATAAGATTGCCAAGTCAGTTGGCTCTTACCCAGCCATACATGGTATTCTTGGCCCCCCAGCTCTTTGGTTACCTTAGCTTGTCCGATTTCCTTTGCAAATTTCACTGCCCGTACTTTGTATCCATGATCATATTGTCTGTTTTCTGCCATTTTTGTTCACTCTTCTTCTCTTGATTTTATATCAAATCCTTAAGAATAGGGCGGCAATTTTTTATACCAAATCAATTGTAAATATGGGTATAAAGTATAACATAACAAGAAACAAGGAGTTACTTATTAAATTGAAAGCCATTATGGACGGACTCTGTAGGGAGGAAGCAAAGTACATCAATGAACTTTTGGAGCAGTTGCGCATGAAATTGTCCATATAACTTACAATTGATCCCGATCTGGCTAAAAATATATATGGGCAGAGAGGTGTTAATCTTCTTTCCGCCGTTGTCTGACAAAACAAAAGACAGCACAGTCTTTCGACCATACTGTCATTTTGTTCATCCTATTCGGTTTTCTCCGCTAAGGATATCCCGCGTTTTTCGGATGTACATATTTTATTACAGCTCCATCAGGATCTTTCGGTTAAGCGCAACATAATCACGAAGCTCTTCCGGGCGAAGCGGACGGGAAAGCATCACCGCAGAGAGATAGATATGCTTAGCGATACACTCCGCTTTTTCCTCTCCCTCCGGTAAGGACAACAGCTTCTGGATTAGCGGACTTCCGGTATTGACGGACAATTCCTCCTCAACCGGGAATGAGAAATCCTCTTTCCCGCCCTGCACACTGTACATGCGCATCATATCCGCCATACGGCGACTTTCCTCACTGACCGATACCAAGGCAGGAGCATCCTCCTCTCCGAGCGGCACAAAGGACACCTTCGCATCCTCCTTACCGATGACCTTTTTGAAAAGCGCCTCCAAAGAGCCGGTTTCAGCTTCCCCCTCTCCCTTGACCGCGTCCAGATCGGAATCAACACGACGGAATTTGATCTTCTCGTTCTTTCCCTCGCGGAACTGTGCATAGTTGGTATCCATCAGAGTATCAAACAGCAGCACCGGAATCTTTTTCTGTTCAAACAGACCGAGGTAATAGCTCTGCGCTTTGGCATCCGTCGTATAATAGACAGTACCTTCTTCTTTTCCGTCAAGATATTCGGAAATCGTGCACCAGCCGCCGGACGCCTTTTCAAACAGCACGACGCCTTCTGCTTTTTCGCAGAACTTCGTATCCCGGATACAGCCATATTCAATATATGGCTTCAGACCGCTCCAATTCTTTTCATACTCCTCACGATTCTGACTGAACAGTTGGTTGAGGCGGTCGGATACCTTCTTGACAATATGCGCAGAAACCTTGCGAACATAAGCGTCATTCTGCAAATAGCTGCGTGAAACATTCAATGGAAGCTCCGGGCAATCCAGCACCCCCTTTAGATTGACCAAAAATTCCGGACAAACCTCTTTGATATTATCTGCCACAAAAACGGAATTATAGAACAGACGAATTTCACTTTCCTGCGAATCAAATGCGTTCTTACGCTGCGGGAAATATAAGATTCCTTTAAAATTCAGCGGATAATCTGCATTGATATGCACCCAAAACAGCGGATCCGCATAGTCATGAAATTGCTTCTTGTAGAATTCCTTATAATCCTCATCGGTGCAGTCCGACGGAGAGCGCTGCCAAAGAGGTATCGTCTCGTTAATCAGCTCTTCCTTGTCCCCGTCATGCAGATAAATAGCCACCGGCATGAAAGAACAGTACTTTTCCAAAACACCCTTGATCGTCTCATGCTGCAGATAAGCCCCTTCGTCCTCCATGAGATACATCGTGATCTCAGTGCCGCGTTCCGTGCGGTTGCCCTCTGCCATCTCATACTTCCCGTCCTCGGTACATTCCCAAAGAACGGCGGGCTCGTCTTGATAAGACTTGGTCTGCATAGACACCTTGTCCGCAACCATAAACATAGAATAAAATCCGAGTCCGAAATGGCCGATGATTCCGCTGCCGCCTTCTCCTTCATACTTGGAAATGAAGTCCACCGCACCGGATAGTGCAATGTTGTTGATATACTTTTCCACCTCTTCGCGCGTCATTCCGATCCCGTTATCCGTTACGGTAATAGACTTCGCCTCTGCATCCGTCCGAACATCGATACGATACGGTGTTTCACTTTCTGCCGCTTCGCTCAAGGAAGCCAGTCGCTTATGCTTTGTGACCGCATCGCAGGCGTTGGAAAGCACTTCACGAAGATAAATGTCCTTTTCCGAATACAGCCATTTTTTAATGATCGGAAACAGATGCTCGGTATCTACCGAAAGGGCCCCGTTTGCCATAATAATCACCTATCCTTTTTATATCCTGTATGAAAACCAGTATAACGTCTGCTTATGAATTTTCTTTATAAATTTCGTGTCGCAAATGTTAAAACTGGCACTCTTTGTAAAAGAGTGCCAGTTTGGTATGTGCAATCAAATACTACTCATCTGCTTCTGCGCCAAATGCACAGCTGATCTCTCCGTCAAATGGATCCTCAAATTCTTCGCCGTAATCCTCATCGAATTCACTGAAATCTTCATTCATAGCGTCGAAACGTTTCTTTTCCTTCAGTTCACTGATTACCAGCCAAGCACCGCCGAGTCCTCCAACTGCGGAAAAAACAGCAAGAGTACGTGACAGGCTTCTGGATTTATTCCAGTAAACCAAAAACAGGACGAAGAAGAGCGCAGATTGCGCCATCAAACACAGACCGGTAATCATTTTCGTTTTTTTCATCGCAGAATCTCCCTTTCGTTCGGAATTTGTTTATGCATTTTCGGTTCCCTTACAGGAAAGCTTCAGAAATTCATTAATAAATTCATCAATCTCGCCGTCCATCACCGCCTGAATATTGCCGGTTTCGCAAGCTGTACGGTTATCTTTAACCAGCGTATACGGCATGAACACATAGGAACGGATCTGACTCCCCCACTCGATGTTCATCTTATTGCCGGTGATATCCTCTATCCGCTCCAGATGTTCGCGCTCCTTGATCTCCAGCAGCTTGCTCTTAAGCATGCGCATCGCGGTTTCCTTGTTCTGCACCTGACTGCGCTCGGTCTGACAGCCAACTACAATCCCCGTCGGAATATGGGTGATCCGGATTGCAGAATCGGTCTTATTGATATGCTGACCGCCTGCGCCGCTTGATCGGTGCGCCACAATCTGCAGATCCTCGTCACGGATTTCGATATCGTCGTCCTCATCTGTAAATTCCGGAAGCACCTCAACGGAAGCGAAAGAGGTGTGACGGCGCCCGCTTGCGTCAAACGGTGAAACACGCACCAAACGGTGTACGCCGGACTCGCTTTTCAAATAGCCGTAAGCGTTGGTTCCTTCTACAAGAAAGGAGACGCTCTTGATCCCTGCCTCATCTCCATCCAGATAATCCAACACCTTGACGCGGAATTTTTTCCGCTCCGCATAACGGGTATACATCCGATAAAGCATCTGTGCCCAATCCTGCGCCTCGGTTCCACCGGCCCCGGGATGGATACTGATGATCGCGTTGTTTCCGTCATATTCGCCGCAAAGCAGGATTTCGATGCGCTGCGCTTCATATTCGCTGCGGACGCCTTCCAATTCGGAGAGCACTTCCTCTACCATGGACTCGTCATCCTCCTCGATCGTCATATCAATCAAGACGGAAACATCATCAAATGCACGGCGAAGATGCAGATAATTTTCCAGCAGCGACTTTTTAACCTTCAATTCCTTCAGTATTTTTTGAGACACTTGCGGATCATCCCAAAAACCTGCCTCTCCGGTCTTCGCTTCCAGATCCCGTACCTCGCCGGTCAATGTATCATATTTGATAGAAGCCTTAAGATCATTGATCCCCGCTTCCAGATCACGAAGAGACAACCTCGCCTGTTCCAACTGTATTAACACAATCATTACCTCAATAAAAATATTCTCTTACATATGCAGGCTATCCTGTTGCTGCTCTACATGGGTTCTCCCTCATTTGTTTTTTATTGTTATTATAGTGTATTTGCCGCTTTTTGTCAAGAGAGTATTTGGCACAATCTCTCCTTTTTATACAGTCGCTAGTGAACGAAGTCCGAAACGAAAAAGAGACCTGCCAACAAAGGCGGTCTCTCTTCCCATCGCTTCTGTAAGCCGGGTTCTGTCTTGAACAATCATCTATCTTGGGCGTGCGTCGCCGCACGTCTCTTTGCCACCCGTGAAGCTGCCGAGCAAGCTGAAACGCTTCGGTGGGTGTTGCTCCGGATAGGGTTTACATGGCCGCACGGTCTCCCGCACGCCGGTGAGCTCTTACCTCGCCTTTCCATCCTTACCGCGAATTGCCGCGGCGGTATCTCTCTGTTGCACTGGCCCTGAAGTCACCTTCGGCAGACGTTATCTGTTATCCTGCTCTATGGAGCCCGGACTTTCCTCACAGCGCGGGTTTCCCCGCGCAGCGCGATTGTTCAAAGCGGTGTTTTTTATTTTAACACGGGAATTTTATTTTGTCAACCTATTGATTATTTTTTTCCTGCAAGATATAATGATATCATGTTCTTACTTTGAAATGGAGGTCTCTATTTTGCTTTCGGAATACGCGAATACCTTTCGGGGACGAAAAGTCGCCATGATCGGACTCGGTATCAGCAATCTGCCGATCCTGCGGCTACTCATCGATGCGGGGGCAATATGCACGGTTCGGGATAAAAAAGAACAAAAAGAAAATCCAGTGTTCACATCCCTCGCGGAAAGCGGCGTCTCCTTTCGCTGCGGAGATGACTATCTGGAACAACTGGAGGAAGAGGTGCTCTTCCTCGCCCCTGCCGTCCGGCCCGACCTGCCGGAATTAAAGGAAGCGGCGGCGCGGGGTGCGGTCCTGACCAGCGAGTTGCAGGAGTTTTTCAAACTCTGCCCCTGCAAAACCATCGGCGTCACCGGCAGCGACGGTAAAACTACAACCACTACGCTGATCGCCAAGCTTTTGGAGGCGTCGGGAAAACGAGTACATCTCGGCGGCAACATCGGAAAAAATCTGCTTGCCGAACTGGATAATATTCACCCGGAGGATTATGCGGTTATAGAGCTCTCCTCCTTTCAACTGTTTAAAATTACACACTCACCGGATATCGCGGTCATCACCAACCTTGCACCAAATCATTTGGATTGGCATATCAATATGGAGGAATATGCCGCTGCAAAGGAGCATATTTTCGCCTTTCAGAATCAAAACGGCATCCTCGTACTCAACCGGGACGACAAGCATGCGGCCGCTTACGCTGCCCGAGCTAAAGGACGTTTGCGCTGGATTTCCGGACAGCAACAGCTTGACGACGGCATTTGGTTTGATGAGAAAGGGATTTACCGAAAGGGGGAGCTGATTGTCAGCGATGACGAAATCCTTCTGGTCGGCAGGCACAACCGCTATAATTACGCGCAAGCCATCGCCGCGACCGAGGGACTGGTTTCCGCAGAAGAAATCCGTTCCGTTGCACGCAGCTTCGGGGGCGTTGCACACCGCATCGAGCTGGTACGGGAAAAGGACGGTGTGAAATACTATAATTCATCCATCGATTCCAGTCCCTCACGCACAACGGCGTGCTTGAACAGCTTTTCGCAAAAGGTCATTGTCATCTGCGGCGGATACGATAAGCATATCCCCCTCAATCCGCTCGGGCCGCTCTTTCTTGCCAAGGCAAAGGCCGCCGTCCTTTGCGGCGCGACGGCGGAAAAGGTAGAGCATGTGCTGCAGAGTGTCGGCTTTACCTCCTACTGTCGGGTAAACGACTTTGAAACAGCGGTCAGAACTGCCGCCTCCATGGCACAACCGGGGGATTGTGTTGTTCTTTCCCCCGCCGCCGCCAGCTTTGATCTGTTCCGCAACTTCGAAGAACGCGGAGAGACCTTCAAACGAATCGTACAGCAACTCTCATGAAAGGGAAGGGATCCTATGGATCGTATTTATGAACTCGCAGAAATGCTGACCGCCATTCCCGGCGTTTCCGGGGACGAGCAGCGCGCACTGCCAGATGTACAACGTCTATTCGGCAGCCGGTTCGACGAAACCGGCTTCACGCCGGTCGCCTCATTTTACGGAATCAAAAAGAGTAAAAGGCCGGATGCCCAAACTGTCCTGTTGGACGCACACTTGGACACCATCGGCTTTATCGTCACTAAAATCTGCGACGGAGGATTTCTAAAGGTTGCTTCCATCGGACGGACGGCGGAAAAGAACCTATCCGCCGCCGAGGTCTGGATCTACGGAAAGGAAACCATACCCGGCGTGTTCGCTTCCAAACCGCCGCATTTACAGGAGCCGGGGGAAAGCGAAAAAAAACTTTCCCTTTCCGATCTTTCCATCGATACCGGCCTTTCGAAAGCAGCGCTGGAAAAGATCGTGCGCGTAGGTACCTATATCGGCTTCAAGGCGCAAATGGAGCGTCTGAATGAACGGATTGCAGTCAGTCCGTCCTTTGACGATCGCATCTGCGCTGCCGCACATCTTCGTGCGCTGGAGCTGCTGGGAGACGGGGATCCGGGTGTCAATATCGCTGTCCAGTTCTCCGCGCGGGAGGAGCAAGGATACAAAGGTGCTATGACCACAGCGTATCGTCTGCAACCGGATATCGCAGTCGTGATGGACGTTGGGCATGCTTATGTTCCCGGTGCTCCGGAGCGAAGGAAAGCAGTTCATGCAGGAAACGGCTGCATGCTCTCCTATGCGCCGCAGACCAACCGCCCACTGACGGAAAAGGCGGAAAGGCTCGCGCGGGAGGCGGGCATTCCCCTTCAATTGATCGCAGAACCCGGCCGCACAGGGACCAATTCCAACGCAGTGCAAACCACGCGAAATGGGATTCCCGTTTGTCTGATCTCCGTACCGCTCAAAAATATGCATACGGCAAACGAAATTGTCGATCTACATGATGTGCTTGCGGCAGCAAACCTTGTTGCGGAACTGATTCGCTCCTTTGCAAAGGAAGAAGACGGGAGGAATTTTGCGCATGAACACATTCTTTGATAAACTGAAGATGTACTGTGAGCTTCTCGCGCCATCCGGTATGGAAGGACCGGTACGGGATCGGATTCTTTCCGATATCAAAGATTCCGGCGCGGACTACGAGATAGACACGGTCGGCAATCTGATTGTCTTTAAAAAGGGACGGAAGCGTCGTCCCTGCAAACTACTGGTTGCCGCGCATATGGATGAGGTCGGATTTATGGTCACCTACATCGGGGAGGACGGCTACCTGTGGTTTGATGCTATAGGAGGCATTGACCGCCGGGTAGTCAGCGGTCGCCGGCTTCGCTTCTGCCACAACAATATGACCGGGATCGTCGCCTCCAAATCCATCCACATCCAGAAGCCGGAGGAATTCGGCATGTGCGAGCCGATCTCCGAGATGCAGATCGACATCGGCTGCAACACCCGCGAGAGCGCGGAAAAGCTGGTGAAAATAGGCGACTGTGCTGTCTTCTGCCCGAATTTTGAATCGTTTGGAGACGGTTTAATCAAATCCAAAGCTATTGACGATCGATTCGGCTGTGCCCTGATGACGGAGTTGATCTGCTCCGATCTGGAGTATGACACCTACTTCGCTTTTGACACCTGCGAGGAAATCGGCTGTGACGGTGCCAAGGAGGTTTGCCATCGCATCCGACCGGATATCGCAATCATTTTAGAATCGACAACTGCGGGCGACACCTGCGACACACCGGAAGGAAAACGTGCCTGCGAGCTACGAAAGGGAGCTGTCATTTCCCATATGGACGGCGGCACAATTTACGACAAAGAACTGGTTGCACTCGCCATGGAGCTTGGTAAAGAGAATGGAATTCCCTGCCAGCTGAAAAATATTGTCGCCGGTGGAAACGAAGCACACGCCTTCCAGCAGGGAGCGCTCGGTGCGCGGGTACTCGCCATTTCCGCCCCGACCAGATATATTCACTCCGCCTGCAGCGTTGCCGCAAAGGAAGATCTTCTTTCTGTCGGAAAGCTGACCAGAGCGATCATCGAAAGGAGCCTATAACATGTTGTCGCTGATAAAAAAATTCACCTCCGCATTTTCCGTTTCCGGTTGGGAAAAGCCACTCGCGGAATTGATAAGAAAAGAACTCGAACCGATTGCAGACGCGGTGGAAACAGATCCGATGGGAAATCTGATGATTCTCCGAAAAGGAAAAGAAGATACCCGAAAGGTCATGATAGCAGCGCATATGGACGAGATCGGATTTGTCGTCACTTCGGTGGATGAGGCCGGGTTTATTCATGTTTCAAACATCGGAGGTATCCACGCGATCGCTTCTGCTTACCAGCGCGTACGGTTTGCCAATGGAACCTGCGGCGTGATCGTACCGGAAAGCGGCACCAAGGCAGCAGAGCTGACCGCCAGAAAACTGGTGATCGATATCGGCGCCAAAAACAGGAAGACCGCTGAAAAGCGTGTCGGCATCGGAGACATCTGCGCAGTCGTCCCCATGCTGCAGCGTCTCTCCGGCAGCAGGTATGCCGCCAAGGCGTTTGACGACCGTATTGGCTGCGTCATTTCTGCATATGCCGCTCTGCACTGTGAAAGACCTGCTTACGATACTTGGTTTGTATTCACGGTACAAGAGGAGGTCGGTTGCCGAGGCTCCCTGCCCGCCGCTTTCCGCATTGCGCCGGATTATGCCATCGCACTGGATATCACAACAGCGGACGAATGCGGTGGCAAGCAGCCCGTTACCCATTTAGGGGAAGGTGCTGCGATCAAGATCAAGGATTCCTCCGTTCTGTGTTCCGCCGCCATCATAGACCGGTTGACGGAATTGGCCAAGGCAAAAAAAATCCCCTACCAATATGAAGTATTGACCGCTGGCGGAACGGATACCTCCTCTATGCAAATGGCAGGTGCAGGCTGCGCGGCAGGATGCATTTCCATTCCGACTCGCTATACCCATTCCCCCGTAGAAACGCTGGATATGAACGATCTGCGCGCCTGCGTCGATCTGCTGACCGCCTTTATAGAAAACGGAGTCGAATAAAATATTATGGAAGTTTCAAAAGAACTGCTGGAACAAGCCGCCATCTGCGAAAAAAAACTGGCAGATACCTTTACGCAGCTGGAAGAAGTGGCGTTTCAAAACACCCAAAAAGTACTCCATGTCTTTTCAAAAAATAAACTTTCCGAACGCCATTTTAACAGCACAGCAGGGTATGGTTACAATGACGACGGGCGTGACCTTTGCGACCGGTTATTCGCGGAATGCTTTGGCTGCGAAGCAGGCTTTGCACGGGCGGGAATCATTTCCGGAACGCATGCGCTGACCATCGCATTGCAGGGACTGCTTCGTCCCGGAGACACCATGCTTTCCGTCACAGGCAAGCCTTATGACACGCTGGACAACGTGATCGGAATCACGCCCTGCAAAGGCTCCTTGGCAGAATACGGCATTCGGTACGAGCAAATCGATCTGATAGGTCGTGCTACCGTCGATTTCAGTGCGATTCGCGCAAGACTAAAGAAAAGTGCCGTCAAGATCGTATATGCGCAGCGCTCCAAAGGGTATGCGGAGCGCCGGACATTAACTTCGGCGGAACTGAATGAAGTATACGAACTGGTAAAGGAATTTCCCGGTACCTTCTTTGTTGTGGACAATTGTTACGGCGAATTCGTGGAAGCAGAGGAGCCAAAAGCAGATCTGTTGGTCGGCTCCCTCATCAAGAATCCAGGCGGAGGAATGGCGGAAACAGGGGGCTATCTGGTTGGTACTTCAGAAGCGGTCGAACTCGCTTCCTACCGGCTGACCGTACCGGGAATCGGCTTGGAAGCCGGCGCTTCACTCGGCACCACCAAAAATATGATCAAAGGACTGTTTTACGCCCCGCACACCGTCCTACAGGCTATGAAGACCGCGCACTTAGCTGCCGCACTTCTTGAACAAGCGGGCTATTCCTGCTTTCCGGCAGCATTCGAACCGCGTGCCGATATCATCCAGACCATCGATTGCGGCAGCCGTGATAAGTTGTTAAAGTTCTGCAAAGGCATTCAGGCCGGTTCGCCGGTAGACAGCTTTGTCACACCGGAGGGCTGGGCGATGCCAGGATATCATGATGAGGTAGTCATGGCTGCCGGCACTTTCGTGCAAGGCTCCTCCATTGAATTATCTGCAGACGCACCCATTCGGCCTCCTTACCGCGTCTTTTTGCAGGGCGGGCTGACCTATGAATCCGGCAAGTACGGAATTCTGACCGCACTTGCCTGCATGGAAGACAACGTCTAAAAAACGTCCTCAACAGCCAGATATCCTCTGCACTCAATTACACGCTGCATTTTCTATTTACTTTTTGCGGCGAACAAGGCAGACACTTTAGCAAATATAAATAGCATCGATTTATCCCATCTCAACACAATAGGAAAGGGGTCCCCTTTCCAAAAAATTGCTTTTTTTCGTCTGCGGCTATAAGAGCAATTTTTACTTGTTGAGAACCTCCCAACCCCTTTAGTTTAACAATTCCCCGTAATCCGATCTGCTAAAAAGCTGTCGGCAACTTCACTGGGAAGTCCAAAGCGTTCTGAACCCTTTCAAATATGATTGATTCGCCATGAACATCTCATTATCTTGCGAAATCATATAGTTGCTCGCGGAACGTCTTTCGAAAGATAGATGATAGCGCCTTTGAACATTTCAATTCTTTTTCTATCACTTTTACATAGGTGTTTATGATTTCTTTACTGTCGGGTTTCATCGTTTGTTTCTCCCGCCTTTAATATAAGCGATACGCCTTCGTTCACCCTTGTATATACATCAATCAATTGCTGCAAATACTCTCTCCCCGGTTGCTCAATGTGAAAGTAAATGCGTGTTCGTCTTTTTCCGACCAAAACCTTGTTTTCCGATATACACTGTTTGTCAATCAGTCGATATAACGGTCCATACAAAGAGCCTTCCTTTATATTGATTTTTCCACAACTTTTCATGTTGATGATATCAGCCATTTGATAGCCGTAAAGATCCTCTTCGCACAATGCCTTCAAAATGAGCATTTCGAGAATCCCACGCTTTAAATTTTCTTCGATTTCACTTACTGAATACATTTGTTTTGCAGCACTCTCCTTTATCTCCATATATAATATCAATTAAAAATGCCGTTGTCAATATTTTTTAACAAAAAATATTGTTGTTGATGAAATAAGGCGTTGACAAACGATATTATATGTGTTATAATATGCATAAAGATTAGTATAGTAATGGAAAGGACAGATTATGATGAAGCAACAAGTTTGTATGAAATGTAATCATCAAAGGTTTTCACAGCACTGTCGCGCCCATTTACGCTTTGGTCATTTCGGCGGTTTTCCCTCGTTGCATTGTTCGCCAACGTCTTGCCATGCCAAAAAAGAATATCTCATGATAAAAACAGCGCAAAATGATCTCGTATAGGATTGCTTTGCGCTGTTTTCTATGGTTTTGACGAAGATGAAGGGTATATGTTTAGAATTTCACTAATTGCACTGATAGAATCATTCGTGCGTTGGCAGTGATAGCCCGGGTCTTACCTCTGCGCTTGGAAATTTGCCCGTATTTTAAACGATAGTAAGAACTGTCAATTGCTTTCACGACTGCATGGTCGACTTGTACCAATGCAGGCTTGAGATACACTCCAGTACGTGTAATGCGAACAGACTTTTTCTTACCGCATTGCTTGCAATGCATGCAGATATCGTTGTTGCTGGGTGTTAATCCCGCCTAACAGTACAAGCGTTTTGAGGAACCGAACAGAGATATATTGACTGCGTAGAAGAAAAAATAAACACTAAAGAAACCATAATTCAAGAGTATAAATATTACAAACATATCCAAAAGAAAAAGATGTGAGGGGAGTTTGCAAATGCTGGAAAAGTGGAAAAAAATATATAGGAATAACAAGTTTTTGTTTGGGAAGATTTTCAAATACAATAAACTTTTATTCTTCATCAGATTGGGTTATGCAATAATAACAAGTCTTTCTTCTTTAGTTACAATATTGCTCCCTAAATATTTATTAGAAGCGATGTTTTCCAACGAATTAAATCGCGTTATTGGGGTTTTGTTAGTATATTTCGCTATATCTATATCAATAAGCCTTTTGGGTACATTATATAATAATTACGATAGAGTTTCTAGCGAAAAAATGTACTTAAATATTATTAATGAGTTTTTGAATAAAGGAATATATCTGGATTTATCATTTTTTGATAAATCGGAATCTTATTCTAAATACAACCGGGCTTTTGGTAATTGTTGTAATGCTATTGAAAGTTGTAACAATACTTTTGAGTTTTCTTAGTATAGTAGAATATGTATTGGCTGCTTTTTATTTTGCATATTCTGCCCTTATAAAATTGATAGCAGTTACCGATTATTTTACCAGTTTAAACGCATACATGCAAATAAAAAGTTCAATAAATAACCTCTTATCTTCATACACGGCTTTTTACAACAACTGTCTTTTCGCAGAAGATTATATTGATTTTATGAAATCAGAGGAAAATACGACAACCAATTTTAATGGTATTATTTTAGAAGCTTCAGATATTGAAATTATTGAATTTTTAAATGTTACTTTTTCATATCCAAATTCAAATAATTACGCTTTGAAGAATATTTCTTTTTCAATAAAGAAAGGGGATAAGCTTGCCATTCTCGGAAAAAATGGCGCAGGAAAAACAACCATCGTAAAACTGTTGTTAAGATTATATGACCCTGATGAAGGTAGCATATTAATAAATGGAAAAAATATAAAAGAATATAATACACATTCTTTGCGTTCATCTATTAGAACATTATTTCAAGATTTTGCAGTATATGCGTTTTCAATATATGACAATATTACTTTGGGAAAGAAAATTTCTGACGAGGAAATCAGTAATGCTTTAAAAGAAGTTGATTTGTTTAATAAAATCAGCCATTTGGAAAACGGGATTAACACCCCCATAACTAGTCAATTATATGAAGGGGGTGTTGAATTAAGCGGTGGAGAAACACAAAAAATCGCAATATCAAGAATATTTTCGTCGGATTGTTCTTTCTTTATTTTAGACGAACCCACAAGCAGTTTAGACCCGTATGCCGAATATAATTTATATAATAAATTATTAGAATGTTCAAAACATGACAATACATTTATTGTAATATCTCATCGCCTGACATTAACACATAAAATGTCAAAAATAATAGTTGTTGAAAATGGTTCTATTGCGGAATGTGGAAATCATGCGGAATTAATGGAACGTGGCGGGATATATGCGGAGATGTATAAGATTCAATCCGAAAAATATAGTGGAGGTAATAATTAATATGAATTATGTTTACTATGGTTTTGGGCTCAAAATCAATTCAAACATTCAATGGATCGGACTTTCAGAAGTCAATTCCTCTTTTGAGATTGATTATGATTGAAATATTTTTGAATGTCATTATTGATTTTGATTATTCAAATGGAAAAAGTGATTATACCCTATATTGTGAGAACAATATGTATATTTTGGATTTTAACGAATTACATATAAAATTCAAAGAAACAGATTAAACGTAATAAAAAAATATAAAGAATTATTTATTTCTACATTTTTCAATGTGCATTGTCGGTTATCTTATTGATAAATGAAAGAATATTATTGCACTCGAGTGCATTTGTAAAAAACGAGAAGTTATTTGCCATTTGTGGTGAAAAAGGAATGGGTAAAAGCACCTGATTAGCTTACGGTAAATAGGATTTCAAGCATAGTGGTACTGTCAAGAGTTATGCGCAAAATAGTTTGCAGTGGCAAGGAGAATGAAGTCAGCCGGCAATAGAGGGGTCCTGATAGACTGCCTCTCAGTGCATCATGTTCATATACTTCTTGTTGCCCCACTGGGTACCGGCCACATGACGCAGTCTGGCACAGACCAGCATCAGAAAGTCCCCACCACCCGTGTACGGCGGCGGATCTCCCGGTTGAGGCGCTCAATGACATTGTTGGTGCGAATACGTGTCCAATGCTCCGATGGGAAATCGCAGTAAGTTAATGTTTCTTCAACGCTGTCCTCTACTTTTTTAGCAGCCTCTTTTAGCTTCATTGCTTTCAATTCTGATACCACGGCTTTTGCTTTTTCTCGGGATGCTTTTTTACTCTCTTGGGCATGAATAGCTTTCAGCATCTTGGCAACCAACTTCGCCTTAGATCGGGGAACAACAGAAAATACATTACGGTAGAAATGGACAGTACAACGCTGATATTTGGCCTCTGGAAATACTTCTCTCACTGCTTCCAGCATTCCCAGACATTTGTCTCCTACAATGAGTTGAACGCCATTTAGGCCACGGCCTCGTAGCCACTGAAAGAAACTCACCCAACTCGCCTTGTCTTCCTTCATACCTCCGGCAGCGCCTAAAACCTCACGCTATCCATCTTCATTTACAGCGATCGCTACAAGAACGGCTACATTCTCGTATTCTCCGACCCAGTTGTGACGCAGGTAAATGCCGTCTATATACACATATCGATACTTTCTACCCTGTAACGGTCGATTTCGCCAATCTTCAATATGTACATATGCTTTCTTGTTCAACTTCCACACTGCTCTCCCGGCGGCGGTGCCTCTCGATGATGGCTGTTTCGAACGTCACGCCCTTTATCCGCGGCACATGCAATGTGACTTCTCCGGATGTGGTGGTAAGATTTCGGTCATAGTGACCGCTGCGGTAGCCTTGGCGGGCCTCGTTGCGCTCATACCGGGCTGCCTGTGTCAGCTTTTCTGCTTCCTGCTCCAGCAGCTCATTTAGCGTTTCTTCCACACTTCACCGCACGAATTCTTTGATTTGCCCCTTGATTACTTCCTCGTTTAGTTGTACAATTTTCTCTGACATAGTTTGCTTTCTCCTCTCGAATGTTTAGTGTGGTAACTTCATTCTACCAGAGTCTGCAAACTATGTCTTCCTTTTTTTGCAACTTATTTTACCTTATCGTAGTCGACTTTCACCGCCAAGTTGTGATGCGTACTGAGCACACGAAAAACACCCATAGGAAACCAAATAAGTTTCCTATGGGTTCTTTCATCAAAATTAGCGATTAAGTATTTGGAAATTCATAAGTGCCGAGGTATGCACGCTTGACCATCATATAATCCTTCGAATCAATTTTACCGCTGTTGTCAACGTCTGCACGCGCACGCTCCTCATCAGTCAATACATACGTTCCAAGCACATGACGTTTCAATTTCATGTAATCCATGGCGTCAAGCTTTCCGTTGCCGTCCACGTCGCCCTTCACTGTATCAATTGTTCCATACGGAACTTCCTGACGGGTAACTTCCAGTTCGCTGATAAAAGTCCAGCTACCGTATTTCACAACCTCGAATTTCACATAGCGGGCACTGACGGTTTCTTCCAGCTTCAGCGTATAATCATAGCTGACACCGTCAACGGTGCGATCCAAATTTTCCGGCGGCAACGCCGTACCGACAGAGGTGAAATTCGTACCGTCAGAGGAAATAGAAACCGAAACGGAGGTAGGCGTCTGAATTCCCCAGCTCTTGAGCATCAGGAAACGGGCATTGAAACCGCTCAAACCGTCGCACTCCGTACCGAGATCTACTACAAAAACAGGATTTCCTCCCGAATAACCGCTCCAGCCGCTCGCCATACCGTCCGTTTCACTGGAATAGCTGCCGTCGGTCAATTCTTTACCATCGGTATCCGGATAACTGTCACTTGCCGTCAAAGAGGAAGTATACGTACAGCCAAGAGCGACATTGCATTCATATATACCAGTGCTTCCAACCGCAGTTGAAAGGGTAGATGCCGTATCCGCAATCACACGGGCAGACGCATCTGTATCCGTCTGAAGCTCCTTGGCAATCGCAAGCGAATTCTGCAGCTGCTCCCAAATGCTCGGAGAGTATGCCGCCTTATCGACTGCTTCTGCCTGCGCAATCGCAGTATCCAAAGAAGCATAAGCACTTGTTACAAAATACAGCCCCTGATATGCGCGCTGATAATCGCCGGAAACGGAAGAAGCAGCCGTTAGAACACTGTTTGCTTCAGCAAGGGCTTCCTCATATGCTTTCCCGGTTTTAGAGGCATTCTCAGCGACCAAAGCTTCCAGATCTGCTTTGCTCTCACCATTCAGTGCCGGGCTGGTTCTCTTTACAACCATGATACAATCTGCAACCGCACGTGTGGAGGACTGCAAATATCCGGGCTTCCCGGAACCGGTATCACAAACATACATCGCAGAGGATCCGCCGCCGTCCATGCGAACGACTGTGGTACATCCCAGCTCAATCATCGCTGCAGCGACATCTTTCATCGTAACGGAACCTGCCGAACCGGTGCTGGCGCCCTCGGTCGTAAAGAACACCCAAGAGCCGTCCTCCTTGACGCCGAAAGCAGTCCAACGCGCCTGCGTAGAAAGCGGATGCGCCGCCGTACTGTTGAAGGAATCGGAAAGCGTCAGATTAACGCCGTCCTTGACCAAGTAGTTCACATTTTCAATGACGGAATTTGCCTTGGTCGTCAGTTCTGCGGAAGCAGCAACTTTCTCCTCGACATAAATGCTGACCGCATCGCCAACCTTCAAACCCTCTACAAGAGAAGCGTTAGGAGAATCCGAACGCATAAAGAGAACAAATTCATCCTCAGCGATTTCAGCGCCATAGCTGTTTTCGCGGATTTCAACAATTTCTCCCTCCAGCGTTCCGCCGATTGTCAGATCGGTTTTATTCAACTTTTTGCAGATGATCTCATAACCGGGGCAGATTTCATAGGTCAACGCCTTCGCAACGATTTTTTCACCGGTATTGGACGCCGTCCAGTCACCGGAATGAGAATCATAATAATAGAACAGGTTGTGCCAAGAGGAATTGCTGTTGAAGCCGCCGGTCTTATTGACCGTCGCAAGCATGTCCTTGGCTTCCACGCCGTTAAAGGAGAGGTGGAACCCGAGTTCGCTGTTGGAAACAGATTCCATCGTTCCGTCCGAGAAAATACAAAGTGCGCCATCATACGAATTGGCAGGATTATTGGCATCTCCGGAAATCAGAATACCGTTGGAAACATCGTATTCAACCAACGTTCCGTAAGAACCGTAGTTGCCGGTATCCATGGAAAAGAAGGAGCCGTTGATCATTCCCACAACCTCGTACCCTGCTTCTGTTGCAAGCTGGTACTGACGCTCCAGAACGGCTGCGCCGCCGGCAGTGCCACTGTAAACCATGACCATGTAATCCTCAACGTTGAATTCCAGCACAGAGGCAGATACAGATACATTATCGTAAACACCGCTGGAAATCGTATACTCGCTGTACTGCACGCCGTCCGCAACAGCATACGCTTTGTCTGCATTCTCCACTAATGTGTACTCAGCAGCGGAGATCAAAAGAGATCCGCAAGCCGAAACCACCATAAACGCAGTGAGCAGAATACAAAGAAATTTTTTTGTTTGCTTCATGTGTTTCTCCCTTTTATTAAAATATTTGTATTCTTATCATACCTCATTTCACATAAAAAGTCAAGGAAAATGAAGAATGCAATTTGAACCAAAAATGACACGAAATTTTGTGGAATTGTTTGCATGCATTTCATAATTTCGCGCTATACTTGCTATATTATTTCTAAAATCAAAGATGCTTTTTACATATTTTGTATATTCGGAGAGGAAACAAGCATATGTTTTTACGAGGCTTTTCAGATCGGCTCGGTCGCTTCCTGTACGGCCGCAACGGACCGGACACTCTCTATCGTGTCTGCATCTGGAGCGCATTCGCGATCGCACTGATCAATATTTTTCTTCAATTCTGGCCATTATCTCTGCTCTATTTTCTCCTATTCGGCTATGCAATTTTCCGCTTCTTTTCACGGAATCTTACGCGCAGACAGGCGGAAAATCAGGCATTCCGACGGTTCTGGAGCAAAGTAAGACAAGGATTTTCCCTGAACAAAAAGAAACTGACAGACCGAAGCCACGTCTATCGGAAGTGCCCGCAATGCAAAAGCCAGCTGCGCCTTCCGCGAACCAAGGGAACGCACACCGTTCGTTGCCCACGCTGCAGTCATTCTTTTTCCTTAAAAATCTGAGAAAAAGGTCCGCCGCCGTTTTTTCAAACTTTATTTCTGCAAACC
Organism: uncultured Ruminococcus sp.; assembly: GCA_964549435.1. Lineage (GTDB taxonomy): Bacteria > Bacillota > Clostridia > Oscillospirales > CAG-382 > Coliplasma. Next base: position 90,783 of record CAZJVB010000002.1, on the reverse strand, counting down.
ATTGACAACCTGCCGTTTTTTTGATAATATCTATAAAGTACAGGATATTGGCGTGCGCGGCAATTATCGGTTTTTCTGTCTCATATCGCCAATTCCTTGCGGCGTTTCGGGCAAAATATATTATACGAAACGCAAAAGCAGAACAAGAAAGGATCCCGGTATGAATGATGAGTGAAGTTATCAACGCGCCTGCCGTTATTGACGGCACGGAATACGCGGGCATGATCCTGTCCGCAGCGAATGCTCTTCACAACCAAAAAGAGCTGATCAATCAGTTGAATGTGTATCCCGTTCCGGATGGTGACACCGGTAGCAATATGAGTATGACCATGAGACCTGCGGCAGAGCTTGCCGGCTGGTCCGGTTCCCTTTCCGAATGTGCCGATAAAGCCGCCGGTCTGTTTCTTCGCGCCGCACGCGGAAATTCCGGCGTGATTCTGTCGCTGTTCTTCCGTGGGCTCGCCAAAGGCTTCAAAGGCCTGCAACAAGCGGATGCGAATGCCGTCCTTACAGCCTTCGGGCATGGGGTAAAAGAAGCCTACAAGGCAGTGCAGTATCCGAGGGAGGGCACGATTCTGACCGTTATGCGCTGCTGCACCGAAATCGACGTCGGAGACGGCGGGTTGCTGACACTATTTGACCGAATGTATGATGTTGCAGCGGAAACATTAGAAAAAACACCGGAAATGCTGCCGGTCCTCAAACAAGCCGGCGTCGTAGACTCCGGCGGACGCGGCTTTTTGGAAATTCTCGGCGGCATGCGGCTTGCCCTGCGCAGAGAGCCGGTTCTCTCTACCATTACCGCCGAAAGCGCTGCAAAGGCGGATTTCTCCTCCTTCGATACCGAAAGCATTCTGAATCCCTACTGTACCGAGTGCATCATTACCAAAAGCGACACATACCGCGCGGAGGGAAGCGTGGAAAAGTTTCGCCGATTTGTCCTGTCTATGGGTGATTCCGTCGTGTTTGCAGAGGATACGGAAATTATCAAAGTGCATGTACACACCAAGGATCCCGGTCGGGTTCTCTCTGAAGCGCTGAAATACGGTTCCCTTTACACGGTCAAAGTGGAAAATATGAAGAATCAGCATACCGGATTGATCACCAAGGAGGCAGAAGAACAGCATGCCGTCGCAAAACCGGAACAACCTTACGGATTTGTAGCAGTTACCATGGGCGAGGGTATGCGCGCTGCCTTTGAGGATTTCGGCGTCAGCAGCTTTGTCAACGGCGGGCAGACCATGAATCCCTCAACAGAGCAGCTGGTAGAAGCAGTGCAGCATACGCCGGCAGAAACCATTTATCTTTTCCCCAACAATGCTAACATCTGCATGGTTGCCGAGCAGGTTTCCCGATTTGTCAGTGATCGCAGAGTCATTGTCATTCCCTCGGTCAGCGTACCGCAGGGATTGTCAGCACTGATGCAATTTGAGCCGGAAGCGACGCCGGAAGAAAACCAAAAAAACATGATCGCCGCATTATCAAGTGTGAAAACGCTGGACATGACCTATGCGGCGCATAATTCCACAGTCAACGGCGAAAAGGTCACAAGCGGTCAGATTCTTGGGTTGGTCAACCATAAAGTGCGCTATATAGCCGACAGCCGTCAAGCATGTCTGGAAAAGCTGCTTGCTGAGTTGCAGGATGCCTCCTTTATTACCGTTTTTTACGGCAGCGACATCTCAGAGGCAGAGGCGAAAGAAACTCTTACCTATCTGCAAGACCGGCTCCCGGATGCAGAAATCGCCCTGCTTTCCGGCGGACAGCCTCTGTATTATTATGTTATTTCTGCGGAATGAATCCGCCGAAGAATCCTTTGCGGGCGATCGTCTGCAAAGGATTTTTTCTTTTTCAAAAATTATAGATGAAAATTTTTCATTTTTGAAAAATTCATCTTATCTCTTGAAATTTTTTAACATATTATGTTATAATCGGTGCTTGAAAGGTTCAAGGATTCGGAAGCCCGGATTTTGTTAGAACGGAAAGGGTGCGAAGAAACATGGAACAATTACCCATCCAACAGCTTGCGATTGGGATTGATATCGGCTCTACAACGGCAAAAATCGTCGTCGTAGAAGATGGCGTAATCCTGCATCAGAAATATGAACGTCACTTTTCACAGGTGCGGCAAAAAACAGTAGAATTGATTGAGGAGGTACGTCCGCTTCTGGAGGGCAAATCGCTCTCTGTTGCAATTGCCGGTTCAGCCGGCATGGGAATGGCGCTTTCCGCCGGTCTTCCTTTCGTTCAGGAGGTATTTGCCACCGCAGAAACGGTTCGCACCTTGGAGCCGGATACAAACGCGGTCATTGAATTAGGCGGTGAAGATGCGAAAATCATTTTCTTTGACGGCGGACTCGACGAGCGCATGAACGGTTCCTGCGCAGGCGGCACCGGCGCTTTTATTGACCAAATGGCCACCCTGCTGGATCTGTCCAACGACGAAATGGACCGTCTGAGTCTTCAGCACAGCCGCATTTATCCCATTGCCTCCCGCTGCGGCGTCTTTGCCAAAACGGACATCCAGCCGCTGCTGAACCAAGGCGCGCAAAAAGCGGACATCGCCGCAAGTATCTATCAGGCAGTAGTAAACCAAACCATTGCCGGCTTAGCACAGGGACGAAAAATCGCCGGCAAAGTCATGTTTCTCGGCGGACCGCTGCACTACTGTATCGGCTTGCGCGAGCGTTTCACGGAAACGCTCGGATTGGATCAGGAGCACGCACTGTTTCCGGATTACGCACTGTATGCAGTCTCTATCGGAGCGGCGCTCTACGCCAATAAACAGAAAGAAACCTTCCTTTACGAAGAACTGCAGGAGCGGCTTTGCGATGCTGCAAACACCGCCAGCCAGCTTTCCACTGAACCGGCACTGTTTGCAGACGAAGCGGACTATCGCGCATTTTCCGACCGCCATGCGGCGGCAACGGCGTCTTTCGGTGATCTGAAAACCTATCGCGGCAAAGCGTATCTCGGCATCGACTGCGGCTCTACCACCACCAAGCTGGTACTTCTGTCCGAAAGCGACGAGATTCTCTATTCCTATTATGATTCCAACCGCGGCAATCCGGCAACCATTGTCAAGGAACAACTGGAATGTATTTACGGACAGCTGCATCCGGACGCATGTATCTGCGGTAGCGCAGTAACCGGCTACGGTGAAGATTTAATCCGTCACGCGTTCCATACAGACGCCGGTTTGGTCGAAACCATGGCGCATTATGCGGCAGCCCGGCATTTCAATCCTAAAGTAGATTTCATCCTGGATATCGGCGGTCAGGACATCAAATGCTTCAAGGTACACAACAATTCGATTGACAGTATTATTTTGAATGAAGCCTGCTCCTCAGGCTGCGGCTCTTTCATTGAAACCTTTGCACGTTCAATGGGATATTCTGTCGAAGAATTTTCTAAAAAAGGATTATTTGGTGACGCACCGGTCAATCTCGGTACCCGCTGCACCGTTTTTATGAACTCCTCGGTCAAGCAGGCGCAAAAGGACGGCGCTTCCGTCGAAAACATTTCCGCCGGTCTCTCTATGAGCGTCGTCAAGAACGCGATTTACAAGGTCATCCGCGCAGCGAACGCAGATGAGCTTGGACAGGAAATCGTGGTACAAGGCGGCACCTTTATGAACGACGCGGTACTTCGTTCCTTCGAACGGGAAATAGGGCGAAATGTGATCCGGCCAAAGATTGCACCTCTGATGGGCGCATTCGGTGCAGCACTTTATGCAAAATCTCTGAAGCTCCCCTGCTCTTCTTTGCTTTCCCAAGAAGAAGTCGCTGCTTTCCGACATACCGCCAAAGCGGTAACCTGCAACGGTTGCGGTAATCACTGCCATATGACGGTCAACATCTTCGGCAACGGAGAGCGGTTCATTTCCGGCAATCAATGTGAAAAAGGCGCAGGAATCCGCACAGAAGGAGAACCGCTGCCGAACCTATACGCTTTCAAACGGGATCTGCTTGCCGGTCTGCCGAAAACGGCGGGCAGAAGAAAAATCGGCATGCCATTGGCGCTTGGCATGTACGAGCTGCTGCCGCTATGGCACGGCATCTTTTCCACACTGGGATACGAAGTCGTGGTTTCCCCGTTTTCTTCGCGCGAAACCTATATGAAGGGACAGTATTCTATTCCGTCCGATACAGCCTGCTATCCCGCCAAAATCATGCACGGGCATATCGAAGAGCTCATCGAGCAGGGATGCGATACCATCTTTTATCCGGCACTGACGTATAATATCGACGAAGGCAGGAGTGACAACCATTATAACTGCCCGGTCGTCGCTTACTACTCAGAGCTGCTGCACGGAAACATGGAATCCCTGCGCAGCGTACGGTTTTTCTACCCGTACCTGAACGTCAATTCGGTCAAGGAATGCGCCAATGAACTTTGGCGTTACCTGAAAGCACACGATCCGGAAGGCGGATATACCAAACAGGATTGCCGCAAGGCTGTAGAAAACGGCATGAGGCAATATCATAGTTACATGACGGCGGTCCGCGCAGAGGGAGAGCGCGCCGTGCAATTTGCACGGGAAACCGGCAGACGCATTTTGATCCTTGCCGGACGTCCCTACCACATTGATCCGGAGATCTGCCACGGCATTGACAAACTGGCGCTTTCGCTCGGCTTCGTGGTCGTTTCTGAGGATAGCATCTCTCACCTCGCCCCGGTTCCTCCAGTACAGGTACTGAACCAGTGGACATACCATTCCCGTCTGTATGCTGCAGCGCAGTTTGCCTCTGAAAATCCGGACGTCGAGTTGGTACAGATGGTTTCCTTCGGTTGCGGCGTAGATGCGATTACCACTGACGAGGTACGCGCTATATTAGAGTCCCACAAAAAGCTGTATACGCAGTTAAAAATCGATGAAATTACCAACCTCGGCGCAGTGCGCATCCGACTCCGCAGCATGCTTGGAGCACTAGAGGAGCGTGCGGCTGCTCAATAAGTCCCATGAATGGAGTTGCATAGATTGCTATGAATACACAAACCAACGGTCGCGTTTTATTTACGGAAGACATGCGGAAGGAGTATACCATTCTGGTACCAACCATGCTGCCGATCCATTTTCGGCTGGTCTGCCGCGTGCTGAATCACTTCGGCTATCATGCAGAATTGCTGGAAAACATCAACGAGCATATCAAAGAATGCGGACTGAAATACGTTCATAATGACGCCTGCTACCCCTCCCTGCTGGTCACCGGACAGCTGATCGACGCTTTGGAAAGCGGAAAATACGATCCGCACAAGGTCGCTTTTCTGTATTTCCAAACCGGCGGCGGCTGCCGCGCGTCCAACTACATTTTTCTAATCCGCAAGGCGCTGGCAAAAGCCGGTTACGATTATATACCGGTCATTTCCATGAACTTTGTCGGCTTGGAGCCGAATCCGGGCTTTAAGTTGACCCTGCCCATGCTGATTAAAGGCGTTGCTTCCATCCTTTACGGAGATCTGCTGATGGAACTGCGCAATCAATGCCGCCCCTATGAAACCATACCGGGTGCAACCGAAGCGTTGATTCAGAAATGGGAGGAAATACTGGCAAACGAAATTACCGAAAAACGCTTCAGCTACCGCAAGATCAAAAAGAATTATGAAAAAATCGTCCGCTCCTTCGCTGCGTTGCCAATGGATCGGACGACAAAAAAACCAAAAGTCGGCGTTGTCGGAGAAATCTTTGTCAAATTCTCCCCGCTCGGCAACAACAATCTGGAGGATTTCCTTGTTTCCGAGGGTGCGCAGCCGGTACTGCCCGGACTACTGGAATTCTGCATGTATTCCGTTTATGACACGATTGCGGATGCAGAGCTTTACGGCGTACATCGGTTTAAAAAAATTCTTTACGGGTTTGTCTACCGCTATTTGATCCGCAAGCAGGAGGACGTCAACCGGATTATCCGCGAAGAAGGTACCTTCGATCAGCCAATCGAATTTGACGAAGCGCGCAAAAAGGTACAGGAACTGATCGGATTAGGTGTCAAGATGGGGGAAGGCTGGCTGCTGACCGCAGAGATGCTTTCTCTGATCAACGACGGCATCCGCAACATCGTCTGCACACAACCTTTTGGCTGTCTGCCCAATCATATTTGTGGAAAAGGCATGATGAAGCCCTTAAAGGAAAAATTTCCGGATGTCAATATTGTCGCCGTGGACTATGATCCCGGTGCAACAAAAATCAATCAGGAAAACCGTATTAAACTGATGCTTGCCAATGCCGGCTCCGAACAAAAGAAAATGCCGGTCAAAGAGCCTGCACCGGTATAAGAAAAGCGAAAAAACAGGAGCTCGGTATTCAATCCGGGCTCCTATTTTTGTAACGCTATACGTTGACTACGGAATGGTTGACAGTCGAATCATAATCCTTCAACAGCGGTCTGACCATACGTTCCAGAAAGCGCTCAGTCTGCATTGGAGCAAGCCCGACAAAATCGGACGGCACCAGAATTGCACGGATTTCCTCCGCCGTCATCCGGAACTCCGGATCGTCGGAAAGCTTCTGTAGCAAGTCGCCGCTTCCGCCCTCCCGGCGCTCCAGCTCAGCCTCCATGGAATACCGGCGAATTGCTTCATGAAGCTGCTGACGGTCACCGCCGCGCTTGACAGCTTCCATCAGAATATTTTCCGTGGCAATGAACGGCAAATACTCCATCAGACGCTTTTCGATCACCTTTTGGTTGACCGTAATTCCGCCGGTCACATCAATCAGCAGGTTCATAATGCCATCCAATGCGAGGAATCCCTCAGAAAGCGATACGCGCCGGTTGGCGGAATCGTCTAACGAACGTTCCAGCCATTGCGTAGATGCCGTCATAGCGCCGTTCATGGCATTACAAATGACAAAGCGGGCGATGGAATCAATCCGTTCACAGCGCATCGGATTCCGCTTATACGCCATAGCAGAAGAACCTATCTGCTTCTTTCCGAACGGCTCCTCCAACTCACCGAAGCTTTGCAGCAGACGCATATCCTGTGCAAACTTATAGGCGCTCTGCGCAATTCCGGCAAGAACATTCAGAATGCGCATATCCTCCTTGCGGGTATAGGTCTGACCGGAAACGGCAAATACATCCGTAAAGCCGCAAAGCTCTGCAATCCGCTTTTCCAGAAGCAAAACCTTTTCCGCATCCCCATCAAACAAGCGGAGAAAGGAAGCTTGCGTTCCGGTCGCCCCTTTATTGCCAAGCAGCCTCAACCCTTGGTTCACATAATTCAGGTCCTGATAATCAATCACAAAATCCTGCAGCCAGAGGGAGGCGCGCTTACCGACTGTGGTCGGCTGCGCATTCTGACCGTGCGTATAGGCAAGACAGGGAATACTGCGATTCTCATAAGCAAATTCAGACAGATTATGCATCACAGCCAACAGCTTACGACGCAATAAATCAAATGCCTGTCGCATCAGAATCACTTCGGCATTGTCCGTAATATAGCAGCTGGTCGCGCCGAGGTGAATAATCCCGGCGGCACCGGGAGCCACCTCTCCATACGCCTTATTATGCGCCATCACATCATGACGTGTTTGCGCCTCAATTTCTGCAACGCGGACAAAATCAATATCCTCAATGTGTGCGGACAATTCATCGATCTGTTCCTGCGATACAGAAAGACCGAGCTCATGCTCTGCGGTAGCCAGCGCTACCCAAAGTCTGCGCCACGTGGAGTAACGGTTCTGCGAGGAGAAAATACGCTGCATCTCCTTAGAAGCATATCTGCCCGCAAAAGGACTTTCATAGGTATTGTTGTTCACGCTCACGCTCTTTTTTCCTCCCGGTTCCAGTCGATAAACTGCTCGCGTTTAGCGCCGACAGAAATATAGCGAATCGGCGTTTCGACCGAACGTTCAATAAAGCGGACATACTTCTGTGCTGCCTCCGGCAACTCCTCGAAGCGGCGACAATCGGAAATGTCACAGTTCCAGCCATCCAGATACTCATACACCGGTTTTGCCGCGTTCAACACGTTCAGGCTGGCCGGAAAGTCGGTAAGGCGCCTGCCATCCAGTTCATACGCCGTACAAACCGGAATTTTTTTCAGATAAGACAGCGTATCCAGCTTTGTCAGCGCGACGACATCCGCTCCCTGCATCCTCACACCATAGCGGGAGGCAACGACATCGAAGCCGCCGACACGGCGCGGACGCCCGGTTGCAGCGCCGTATTCATGACCGATCTGCCGAAGCTCATCCCCCTCTTTTCCGAACAATTCGCAAGTGAACGGTCCCTCGCCGACGCAGGAGGAATATGCTTTCATAATGCCAATCACGAGATCCAGTTTATGATTCGGAATTCCCGCGCCTACCGGTCCGTAAGCGGCAATGGTATTGGAAGAAGAGGTAAACGGATAAATGCCGAAGTCAATATCACGAAGCGCGCCCAACTGCGCCTCCAACATGATTTTTTTTCCGGACTTCGCTGCTTGATCCAAATAAACACCGGTATCGCAGATGAAAGGACACAGTCTCTTTCCGTAGGCGACAAGGTGCTCATACATTGCCCCTACGGATTGTTTTGATTCGCCGTAGCCTTTTTCCAAAGTCAAATCCTTCCATTCGAGAATATCCGCAAGATGCTCACGAAAAGCGGGCTGCTCCAGTTCGAGAAGATCGATCATGCGGATTCCTTTTTTGAAATACTTATCGGCATAAACCGGCGCAATACCGCGTCTGGTGGAACCGAATTTCTTATCCGCGAGGCGCCCTTCCTCCGCACAATCCTGAAGAACATGGTACGGCATGCAGACGATCGCACGGTCGCTAATTTTCAGGTTATCCGGCGTTATTTTCACGCCGCGTTCCTGCAACCGATCCATTTCCTCACAAAGATGACGGATATCAATCACCATGCCGTTGCCGAGAACATTCACAACCGTTTCCCGCAGAATACCGGAGGGAAGCAGATTTAGCACAAACTCTCCCTGATCGTTGATGACGGTATGACCGGCGTTATTTCCGCCCTGATAGCGGACTACAATATCATACTCTTGGGACAGAAGGTCAACCATTCTTCCCTTGCCCTCATCTCCCCAGTTGGTACCTGCGATTGCTGTTAACATTGCTATGACCATCCTTTCTCGTGTCCGAAAACACCCATCTGTCAGGCTTTTTCATTCCGAACCAAAATCCGTTTTATTATAGCAGAACTTTCCCGCCTTGTCAATCTTTTTCCGCAAAAGAAGACACCCCGAGCCGCTCGGGAACCATAAAAAGATTTTCGCAAAAGCACACCCCCGCTCGACGAAGGTCTGCTTCACTCTGATGGCCGGCAGGAAGCAGCAAACAGGAGGCGCCGCAGGCAGCTGAAACCTCTCGGTCGTGCAGCAGATCACCGATAAACCAGGTATCCGAACCGGTCAATCCGTGTGCCACACAGTAGGCACGGGCACGTTTCGCCTTCGGAAGCGCTTCCCAATCCTCTGCAGCTATCACGTCCGAAAAGTAAGTAAGCAAGCCCAACCGTTCAACTGTCGGCAATATGCTTTCCCGATGACTGGAGGAAAGTAGATATTGACGAACGCCGGCAGCCTGCAGAATACGAAGGGTCTCCAATGCACCCGGCATCAAACAATCGTCACGCAGGTGCGCGCGGTAGTACGCATGGAATTCTGCGGAGATTTCCTCCATAGAAATTTTCCGCAGATCAAACAGGTGCTCGTAAAAACGGCGGATCGGCGTATCCATATAACGATAATACTCCGCAAGACCGATCGTAGCGAGACCTCGCCTATTCAGCATAGAATTTACTGCTTCCAGAGCAAGCAGAACATCATCGCAAAGCGTACCGTTCCAATCCCAAAACACATTCACAACATTTTGCCTCCCCGCCAAAAACAAAAGAAAGCGCAGCACGGTGTTCGACCGACTGCGCCCTCCCTGCTTTTTTCTATGGAATCTTCAGACCTTCAGTGCGCGCTCCAGCCAAATGACACCGATATCAAATGCATCACACAAGCTGCGCTTCTCGCACTGCTTCAAAATCTTATCGTTAAAGGTCTTTTCCTCATCGGTATCCTGGATCTGTACGAGCACGCGGGTGGCGATCTCCAGATCGCCCGCCTTCTTCGTTTCCAGAATATTCATGAAGAGAATGTACCGATCATCCGGGTTTCCGTAGAAAATAAACCGTCCCTGTCGGACAAGCGGCTTTCCCTTATACGTCAGGAGTTTCTGTTCCGCCAAAATTGATCACCCTTTCTGTTCCAAGCGAATGAAATCCTCCACCAACGCGCGAAGAAGCTCATCACGATCTAATTTGCTGATGATCGTACGTGCATTCTTATAGTTGGTGATATAGGTCGGATCCTCCGATATAATATACCCTACAATCTGGTTTGTGGGATTATATCCGTTTTCAATCAAGGAATTATAGACGCCTTTGACGATCTCGCGGATTTCTTCCCTGCGGGTATCCTTTACGGAAAACGTGATCGTTTTTTGCTTATTGTCCTGCATATTCATGATCATTCCCTTCCTGTCAAACGCTATGACCTTGGAGTTTCATCCTAAGTATATCCATATTATAAACCATTTTGAATGGATTTGCAAGTGTTTTTTACAAAGATTCAACTACGGAGCGTGATGCCGTTTTCAGACTCCAGCTTTTTCAGCACCTTCCGTACACCGTTATCCGCCTCCTCGTCGGTCATCGTGCGGTCATTCAGCCGGAACACCAGCCGAACGGCGACGGACTTTTTGCCCTCGGCAATTCCTCTCCCCTTATATACGTCAAAAACAAACACATCCACCAGCGATTTCCCCGCATAAGAACGGATCAGGCTGCAAAGCATTCCTGCCTCCAGTGTATCCTCGCAAAGCAATGCAAGGTCGCGCTCCATAGATTGATACACTGGCAGCGGACGGTACTTCTGTTCCGGTTCAACCGACTCAAACATCGGAAGGTTCTCTAACAGCCCAGCGTAAACCGGCACATCGATTTCAAATGCATCGCAAACAGCGGGATGCACCTGACCGACAGTGCCCAGTTTTTTGTCGTTCACGAAAATATCTGCGCAGCGACCCGGGTGAAAATACGGCGTCTCTGCATCTGTTCTATATGTATATGCGTTTATATGCAGCGCGTCTAAAAGTGCGTTCGCATAGCCCTTCAGATCATAAAAATCGCCGGAACCGTAACATGCAAAGCAGAGCGTCTTTTCCTCGCGCGACATCTCTCCGTCTCGGAAATACAACGTCGCATTCTCGTAGAACTGTGCCGTCTTAACGCGGTGCGCCAGATTATGGGAAATAACACGCAGCATGGAGGGCAGCGCATGAGTGCGCATGACGGACGTATCTTCCCCAAGCGGATTGCGGATGGTAAGCTGCTCACGCAAAGGCGATTCTGCGGGAAGACGCAGGGAATCCAATTCCTTCGGTGAAACGAATGAATACGTATAAATCTCATCAAAGCCCAGCCCCGTCATGGTACGATCGATCAAAGAACGGAACTTCTGCGCGGCATTTTCTCCCCCCTGTGTCGCTTCTCCACGGAATTGCGTCGCTGCAATACGATCAAAACCGTACAGGCGAACAACCTCTTCAGCAATATCCGCAGTGTTGACTATATCGCTGCGATAAGGGGATACTACAAGCCTGTCCTTCCCATCCCAAAGCAAATCCAGCGGACGCAGCAGTTCCGCCATTTCCTCAACGGTCAGCTGTGTGCCAAGCAGTTGATTGATCCGCCGCCAGTCAAACAAGACCGCGCGGCTTTCCACCTCTTCATGGCAGACATCAATCATGCCGTCCACCACTTCGCCGGCGCCCAGCAATTCCACCAGTTCGCAGGCGCGCTGCACCGCCGGCAGCGTATTGCAGACAGGAAGCCCCTTCTCATATTTGGCAGACGCATCCGTCCGCAAACCGACTGCACGGGAAGTCTTACGGATATTTTCGCGTGCAAAATTGGCGCTTTCAAAGATAACGGTCGTTGTGGTATCCAGAATCTCGCTATTCAAGCCGCCCATGATTCCGGCAAGCGCAACGGGCTTATCCCCGTCTGCGATACAGAGCATCTCCGGCGTCAAGACACGTTCGCATCCGTCCAGCGTGACGATACGTTCTCCATCCGCCGCATTGCGCACGACAATTCTGCCGCTTTCGATATATTGCGCGTCAAACGCATGCATCGGCTGCCCATATTCCAGCATGACATAATTGGTGATATCCACGATATTATTGATCGGACGGACCCCTGCATTCCGCAGCCTGATGCGCATCCAAAGCGGAGAAGGTCCGACCTTGACATTCTTTACAACACGGGCAGTATAACGCGGACAAAGTGCCGGATTTCGCACTTCGACAGAAAGCCGGTTTTCAATTCTGTCCCCGTCATGCCGTTCAGAAACAACCGGCTCCCGGATCTGCAGCGGCACATGAAATGTTGCCGCCGCCTCACGCGCGATACCGAGATAGGAAAGGCAATCCGGACGGTTAAAGGTCAGTTCAAATTCGACCAGTACATCCCGCATTCCCAGAACGTCCCGTATATCGTCTCCGGGACTGCATGCCTCCTGCAGGATAAAGATCCCGTCTTCGATGGCATAGGGGAAATCATGAACCGTCAGTCCAAGCTCGCCAAGAGAGCAGAGCATCCCCTCGGAGACAACGCCGCGCAGCTTTCCGGTTTTGATGGTTTTGCCGTCCGGCAACAGAGCGCCATTGAGACAGGCGGGTACCAGATCTCCTTCCCGGACATTCTGCGCACCGGTCACAATCTGAAGAGGACGGTCGCTTCCCACCTCTACCTGACAGATGACCATATGATCAGAATCCGGATGCGGAACGACGGAAAGCACTTTACCGACAACAATGCCATGCAGCTTTTCGCCAAGTTCCTCGTATCCTTCCACTTTCGTCCCGCTCATGGTCATCGCTTCCGCAAACTCACGCGGAGAGCAGGAGAAATTCACATATTCTTTCAGCCAATTCAAGGAAATATTCATTTTCCGTCAACCTCCAAACGCTCAGAACTGTTTTAGGAAACGCGCATCGTTTTCACACATCAGGCGAAGATCGTCGATGCCGTACAGCGTCATCGCGACGCGCTCGATCCCCATTCCGAACGCAAAGCCAGAGCATTCGTCCGGATCCATGCCGCCGGCACGAAGTACATCCGGATGCACCATACCTGCGCCGAGGATTTCAATCCAACCCTCTCCCTTACAGAGGCGGCATCCCTTGCCGCCGCAAACAAAGCAGGAAACATCCACCTCTGCGGAAGGCTCGGTAAACGGAAAGTTATGCGGTCGGAAACGAATACGGGTTTTTTTACCGAACATCGCCTTAGCGAACGTATCCAGCGTTCCCTTCAGATCACCCATAGTAATGCCCCTGTCCACTACCAGTCCTTCGCACTGGTGAAACATCGGGGAATGCGTAGCATCTGCCACATCGTTTCGATAGACACGACCGGGAGAAATCATTCGAATCGGCGGTTTTTTTCCGACCATCGAGCGGATCTGCACCGGCGAGGTCTGTGTGCGAAGCAAAACCTGATCCGAAAAATAAAAGGTATCCGTTTCGTCGCGGGACGGGTGATCGGCAGGCGCATTGAGTGCATCAAAATTATAATATGTACTTTCCACCTCCGGTCCTTCGGCAATCTCAAATCCCATACCGGTGAAAATTTCTACGATACGGTTTCTTGTCTTGGTAATCGGATGCAGTCTGCCCACCCGCTTTTCCGGAGCAGGCATAGTGACGTCCACAGTCTCCTCGCGCAGCTTTCGATCCATACTCTGTGCCTTCAACTGTTCCAGACGTGTTGCCAGCAATTCCTCAATATGGCTGCGGATGGTATTGACCAGCGCGCCGATTTTCGGTCGATCCTCTGCCGGAATGGCGCCCATGCCGCGCAATATCGCAGTCAGTTCTCCTTTTTTACCGAGGAAACGGATTCGCGCTTCCTCCAACGCCTGCTCATTCGCCGCCTGCTCAATGGCGGCAGACGCAAGTGCTCTGATTCTTTCAAGCTGTTCTTTCATCACGTTATGTTGGTCCTTTCAATATCGATACCGCACGCATGCAATATGCGGCGTTTTTATTCAAGATAATCCTTCAGCTTCTTGCTGCGGCTCGGATGACGGAGCTTGCGGAGCGCCTTTGCCTCGATCTGCCGGATACGCTCACGGGTGATATCAAACACCTTACCGACCTCCTCCAGCGTACGGGGCCGTCCGTCCTCCAGACCGAACCGCAGTTTCAGAACGCTTTCCTCCCGCGGTGTCAGCGTATGAAGTACCTCCAGCAGATGCTCGCGCAGCATGGTATAGGACGCGGCTTCCGCCGGTGCCATCGTATTATCGTCCGCGATGAAGTCACCGAGATGGCTGTCTTCCTCTTCGCCGATCGGCATTTCCAAGGAAACCGGCTCCTGCGCGATCTTCAGAATCTCGCGCACCTTCTCAACCGGCATGCTCAGTTTTGCCGCAATTTCCTCATCCGAGGGATCACGTCCGTTTTCCTGCAGCAGCTGACGGGAAACACGCAGAACGCGGTTGATGGTTTCCACCATATGAACCGGAATCCGGATCGTTCTTGCCTGATCGGCTATCGCGCGAGTAATCGCCTGACGAATCCACCAAGTGGCATAGGTGGAGAATTTATAGCCCTTCCCGTAGTCGAACTTTTCCACCGCCTTCATCAACCCGAGATTGCCCTCCTGAATCAGATCCAGAAAAAACATCCCGCGATTGACATATCGCTTGGCAATACTGACCACCAACCTCAGATTGGCTTCTACTAATTGCTGCTTTGCTTTGACATCGCCCTGCGTCATTTTCTCGGCAAGGCTCAGTTCTTCTTCCGCAGAGAGCAGCGGTACCTTTCCGATTTCCTTCAGATACATACGCACCGGATCATCAATGGAGACGCCTTCCTGAGAAAGCAGCGCCTCCACATCCTCCCCGCTGTCCTCCGAAACCTCCTCTTCAAACAATTCCTCTTCCTGCAGATCGAAGGTATTATTCGAAATCCCGTTGGTGATCTCCACGCCCAAGCTGTCCAGCAGCTCGCATGCTTTCTCAAGCTCCTCAACCGCCACATCCGGCGATTCCAAAGACGCCAGAACCGCCACCGGCGTCATTGTTCCCTTATTCTTTGCGTTTTCCAGCTGTTCCGGTGTAAAAAAGTCTTCTTTCATAATTAACGACTATTCCTTTTCTGTTATGATGTCTCCGTCCGGTCGTTTTTTCTGAAGCGAGTCAGATATTCCTGCAGCGCATCCGCCGGATTCTGTTCAATTTTTACGTCATATTCCCTACGCGCACGAAAGTCCTGCAACGCGCGGATATGGGAGAGCAATGCTTCCTCCGTATTGCCTCCGAGCGACGCGCGGGAAGCACGGTATCCTTCCACCGTTCCGATCTCCCGTGCAGTCAGTTCCCCCCCAGCATTCAGCTCCGGCTCCGTCCCGGCAGCAAATTCCCCGCAAAACAGCTCCCAAAGCCTTCGGTTGAATGCAGTAGCA
Source organism: uncultured Ruminococcus sp. (assembly GCA_964549435.1). Classification (GTDB taxonomy): domain Bacteria; phylum Bacillota; class Clostridia; order Oscillospirales; family CAG-382; genus Coliplasma. The sequence continues at coordinate 75,310 of CAZJVB010000002.1, read as the reverse complement.
AAATCCGAGACCTGCAGCTGCGCGGCCGCCTGCTTCCCGTATTCCGGATGCAGAAGTAGAATGCCGAGCACCGCTTCCTCATGCGCCGCCTCCGAAGAATAACGCAGCTTATCCCGGTTGACTGTATCTCCGTAGCCCGCTGCTGTCTGCGCGGCGCGCGTCTTTTCCTGCTTCTTCGATCGCCCCTCCAGAAGTCTGCGCCGGTGTTCCGCTTCGTCTTTAAGTGCTGCAGCAGTAACACCCAGCCGCTCTGCCGCGCGGGATGAATAAATCTCCCGTTCCATCCGGTTCGGCAATGTCGCTATATATTCCGCCATTTCCGTGCTGCAGCGCAGCTTTTCATCCGGAGCCGACAGATGGTAACGGGAAAGAATCTCACCAATCCGATAGTCGATCTGCCCCTCCGAGCCGCCCAACTTTTCCCGGAAGGCAGCAGCGCCGTGATTTTTGATGAATTCATCCGGATCCTTGGAATCCCCTTCACCGAGATTGATGATCCGAGTATCCACGCCCACCTGATTCAGCAGCTCAATTCCCCGCAGCGTCGCTTTCCTGCCCGCCTTATCGATATCATAGGCGAGATACACCACTTTGGTAAACCGGGCAAGAATACGGGCGTGCTCTCCGGTGATAGCGGTTCCCAGTGTTGCCGCCGCATTGCCGAAGCCCGCCTGATGCATGGCAATGCAATCCGGAGCTCCCTCACAGAGGATCAACCCGTTTTCGGCTTCGTTTTTAGCAAAATTCAGCCCGAACAGAATGCGGCTCTTTTTGAATACCGGCGTATCCGAGGTGTTGACATATTTTCGCTCCTCCGCTTCATTCAGTCGGCGGCCGCTGAAGGCAACCACCTCACCAGTAAGGTCAAAAATCGGAAACATCACACGATTGCGGAACAAGTCGTACAGCTTTCCGTTCTTGCCGGTACGTCCCAGAAATGCAACCGTAATTTCCGTATCCGTAAACCCCTGCGAACGCAAATGCAGACAAAGCGCGTCCCAGCGATCCGAGGCATATCCGATCCCGAAACGACGGATCGTCGCCTCAGAGAACCGGCGTTTTTGCAGATACGCGCGCGCCGACTCCCCGTCCGGCGACTGCAAGCCGGCATAAAAAAACCGCGCAGCTGCCTTATTAACGGCATACAACCGTTCCTTCCGAACCGACGGAGATGCAGACCGGTCACGGTCGGTTTCCTCCTCCAGCGGAACACCGGCGATTTTGGCTAGCTGCTCTACAGCCTCGCGATATTCCAGCCCTTCAGATTGCATGACAAAGGTAATCGCATCCCCACCTGCACCGCAACCGAAACAATAGTAGCTTTCCGTTGCGGGAAAAACCGTAAACGACGGTGTTTTTTCACTGTGGAACGGACAACAGCCGACCATATTGGAGCCGGCGCGACGCAGCGGAACATACCTTGCAATCAGATCTACAATCGGAGTACGCCGTTTAACTTCCTCAAGGAAGGATTTCGAAAAAGCCATTACTTATAACTCCAAACTCTGGGAACAAACAGTTCCTCGAAACAACCGATGGCAAAACGATCGGTCATCCCGGCGATATAGTCCGCAGCGGCACGCGGCACGCCGTCGGTTTCTATGTATTTTCTGTATTCCGACGGAATACTCTCCGGATGCCTGCAGAAATGTGTGAAGAGAAAGCCAAGCATCGAAACAACCTTATCGTCTTCTCCTTTAGCGATCGGATGCGTATAAACCCGGTCGAACATAAATTGGCGAAGCTGCTCCATCAGCGTTCCATAGGGTTCGATCATACCGATATCCTGCTCTACGCCGTGACTGATTACCGCACTGACCAGCGACGTAATCCGGTCGCTATGCGTTTTTCCGATAACATCGCTGATTTCCCTCGGAATCTCCTCGTTCATCAGGATCCCGGCACGACAGGCATCATCTATATCATGGTTGATATAAGCGATCCGGTCCGCCAGCTTGAGCAGCCTTCCTTCACAGGTGGCGGCGCGATGATCGCCGGAATGATGAAGAATCGCATCCCGCACCTCGACAGTCAGATTCAATCCCTCTCCGTTCTGCTCCAGCTTGTCCACCACGCGCAGGCTCTGCTCATAATGGCGAAATCCACCTTCGCAAAGGCTGTTCAGCGCGCGCTCCCCGGAATGACCGAACGGGGTATGACCGATGTCATGTCCCAAGGCAGCCGCTTCCGTCAGATCCTCATTCAAACAGAGAGCGCGTGCGATTGTACGGGCGATCTGTGTCACCTCCAGGGTATGAGTCAGACGCGTGCGGTAATGATCCCCCTCCGGGGCAAGAAAAACCTGCATTTTATGCATCAGACGCCGAAAGCTCTTGCAATGCGTGATCCGGTCGCGGTCGCGCTGAAACTCCGTCCGAACCGGACAGGGTTCTACCGGATGCAACCGACCGGCAGTATTTTTCGTAAAAAACGCCTGTCTGCAGAGGAACTGCTCCTCCCGCTGCAAAGTCACTTCCTTCATTACCGTGATCCTCCATAACATACCGTAATAAAAATATCGCGCAGGGGTATCTGTTACCTGTTATACGTTCAAAAGAGGAAAAAATACTTCTTTTCCGGCAAACTTTTTTCATTTTTTCCTTTTTTGCCTGATCCGAATCCCGTTTCTCATACTTTACGGCAATCCTTTTTTAAAAAAACCGTTTCCCGAAAATGAATTTCTTCTTTGATATATTGCGTTTTCAAAAAAAATGTGCTATAATCAAGTATCTATGATAGGAGGAATGCGGGTGTTTGGTTATATACGACCGGTAAAAAGCGAACTGCTGGTCAAGGAAGCCAATTTCTACGATGCAGTCTATTGCGGACTCTGTCGTTACAGCGGCAAACAGGTCTCGCATTTTTCCCGGTTTCTGTTGAACTATGATTTTACCTTCTTAGCACTTCTGCGGCTTTCCCTGACCGAGAGTGAAGCAACTGTACAGAAAAAGCGCTGCCCCTATAAACTGCATAAGCGCGCCACCGTCTGCTGCGATCCGGTCTACGCTTACACCGCCTCCGCATTCGGTCTGTTCTGTTATTATAAATGGGAGGACGACCTGCGCGACAGGAAAGGAATTTCCCGCTTCGGCAAACGATTGCTCTCCCCCTTTTTTCGGCACATCCGAAAAAAATGCGCCGGATTCCCTGAGATGGAAGAACAAATCCGCTTGCCTATTGAAGAGCTGCATACACTGGAGGATGCCCACTGCAATTCCCCCGACCATGCGGCGGACTGCTTCGGACGAATCCTGCGGGAAATTGCAGCCTATGATTTAGAGGGCAGTAAACGGGCAATCGCGGAGCAGTGCGGCTATCATATCGGGCGCTTCATCTATTTGATTGACGCCTATGACGATTGTAAAGAAGATGCCGAAAGCGGAAATTACAATCCGTTTCTGGCAAAATATGGATCCGAAGAAATGGTACGGGAGCATGCCTGCGAAATCCGTCAGACACTGACGGACAGCATGAACGTGTTCTCTCATTCCTATGCACTCGCCTGCGGACCCGTCCTGACCGGCATCGACCGTATCCTGTTCAATATCTGTGAGCTTGGCGGACAGGAAGCAATCCGGCGGGTAGACGGAAAACTAACGAAAGGAACAAAAGTTCATGTCTGATCCTTACAAGGTACTCGGCGTTTCTCCGAACGCTACGGACGACGAGATCAAAAAAGCATACCGGGCATTGGTCAAGCAGTATCATCCGGATAACTACGCCGATAATCCGCTTGCCGATCTTGCCGCTGAGAAAATGAAGGAAATCAACGAAGCGTATGCGGAGATTCAGAAGCTGCGTGCAGGAGGTACAGGCAATTCCGGTTCTTCCGGCGGCAGCTACTCTGAGAGCACATCCTCCGGAAGCGGCGAGTATGCACGTGTCCGACAGTTAATCAACAACGGCAGGACCGCAGAAGCGGAAACACTGCTGAACCGCACGCCGGTCGGGGAACGCGGTGCGGAATGGCATTTTCTAAAGGGCGTCGTGCTGTATCGAAACGGATGGGTACAGGATGCGCGCAACGAGATAGAAACCGCCTGCCAAATGGATCCCTACAACAATGAGTTCCGTTCTTTCCAGCAGCGAATGAACAGCGGAGCTGCACAAAGCCCCTACAATACCGTCGGCATACAGGACAATACCGGCTGCGATATCTGTGATATCTGCTCCGCTATGATGTGTGTGAATTGCCTTTGCAACGGAGGTCGCTGTTAACACGCAGCATGGAAGCATTCCCACTATCACTTTTTGAAAGGAACCGTTTCACCATGCGCAAAAAAAGCAAGGAGGTCGCGACTGCGGGAATGCTGGCGGCACTCGCCTCTGTGATTCTGCTTTTAGGCTCCATGATCGAACTGCTGGATCTATCCGCAGCGGCAATGGCAGCTCTGACAGTCATGGTAGCCGTCATCGAACTGGGAACCGGATGGGCAACCGGCGTTTATGCCGTATCGGCACTGCTTTCGGTACTTCTGCTCCCGCGGACAGCAACAATCGTATTTGCCGCTTTTGTCGGCTACTATCCGGTTATCAAGGTTTATTTGGATAGGATTCGCCCGAAACCTCTGCAGTACGTAATCAAGCTGATGCTTTTTAACGGATTCCTGTTTTTAGCCTTGTGGATCTGCGAGCAGGTTTTAGGTGCGGGAAACGATTGGAGTGCGCTGGGGAAGCCGCTGTACCTACTCGGAAATTTGACATTTATAGTCTTTGACTTTGCCATCGGGCGGCTCTCCGTCTTCTATCTCGTAAAAATCAAAAACCGGATGCGGCGGCATTGACACCGCCAGTCCGGCAAAACAAGGAAAGGGAAACATTCCTATGGTGAAAAGTATGACCGGCTACGGCCGGTGCAGGGAAGTGTGCGGCGGCAGGGATATCTCCGTAGAGGTCAAATCCGTCAACAGCCGTTACATCGACGCTTCGATCAAAACCGGACGCCTGTATACCGCGCTGGAGGAACGGCTGAAAGCGCTTGCCTCTGTGTATATTTCCCGCGGAAAGCTCGATCTATACCTGACAATCGAGAATGTCGGTGGCGACAAAACAGATCTGACTGTCAACCGCGAATATCTGGAAAGCTATATCCGTCTGCTGCGACAGATACAGACGGAATACGGTCTCGGAGGCGAGGTGACCGTGCAGACTGTCGCCGGCAGACCGGAAATCTTTTCCCAAACCAAGCCGGACGAGGATATGGAGGAGGTCTGGGCAGCGGTCGAACCGGTTGCCCGGAAAGCGTTTGAAAGCTTTCTTTCCATGAGAAAGACGGAAGGAGAACGCTTGGCTTCCGATATGCTTGGGCATTTGCAGACATTAGAAGCCATCCGGAATGAATTGGCGGAACGGGCGCCGCAGGTCGTGGCGGAAAGCAACGATCGAATGCAGGCGCGCATTCGGGAGCTGCTCGGCGCTGTTCCGGCAGATGAATCCAGACTGCTGACAGAATGTGCGGTTTTTGCTGATAAGGCTGATATCAATGAGGAGTTGGCTAGGTTAGACAGCCATTTCCGCCAATTCCGGTCCATGCTAAACGAAGAGATTCCCATAGGTCGCAAGCTGGACTTCCTCGTGCAGGAAATCAACCGGGAGTGCAACACCATCGGATCTAAATCCAATGACACCTCGTTCGCCAAGCTGGTGATTGAAGCCAAGAGCGAAGTGGAAAAAATACGGGAACAAATCCAAAACATTGAATAAAGGAGGAGTGTCTCCTGTGGAGTTGCTTCATCTCGGAAACGGAAACTATATCAACGCCGCACGGCTGGTTGCGCTGGTCAGTCCGGACTCCCTTCCGGTAAGGAGACTGGTACAGGATGCGAAAAACGCAGGCAGAATGGTTGACGTCTCCGGCGGAAAAAAAACACGTTCGGTACTGATTACCGACAGCGAGCATATTATTTGCTGCGCGGAGGAAACCTCCGTGCTACAGGAACAAATGACAGCAGAAAAAAAGCATTGAAAGGCAGAGAATCGTTATGTTATATCCTTCTATCCAACAACTCACACACGGCGAAGTGAATCGCTACCGTCTTGTCATCGCCACCGCAAAATGTGCGCGTCACGTCACTGACAAGATGAACGAAGAACGGGAATACGCCGAAAAGCACAAGGATCTGGACTACCTGCCCAAAGAATCCTTTGTAAATTATGAGGTCCGCAAACCGGTTTCCATTGCTGTCCAGAAAATTGCAGACGGAGACTATAAGATTAGCGAAAAAGACGACTAACCGTCATGGAAAAGGCATACGTTACCGTACACATTCTGGACGCTTTATACCGCATGGATCGGGAATACAGCTACTTCCTGCCTCCGGTTCTCCGGGATCGAGTGAAAAAAGGGACGCTTCTGGTCGTACCGTTCGGTCCCTCCAATAAGCAGATGAGTGCAGTTGCGGTGGGCTTTGCCGAAGATTGCAGTTTTTCCAGAACGAAATCCGTCCTGCAGATTCTGGATTATCCGTTTGATATCCCGGAGGAATTTACCGACCTATGCAGGTTCATGAAGGAACGCTTCTTCTGCACCTTCGGTCAAGCGTTCCGCACAATGCTTCCGCCGGGAATCAATCTTGACACGGAGACTTATTATATTCCCACAGAGAACGAACCGTCGGAGGAGCTCAACACTCCTGCATTTATCCTGCTCCGCTTTATCCGAACGGAAAAGGAAGCAACACGCCGGGAAATCAATGAGGAATTCGGTGAAGAGGCAGATCAGATGCTGGACGCACTATGCAGAATGGAACTGATCCGCAAGCAGACGCGCGTGCTGAAAAAGCTGAACGAAAAAAACGTCACAATGCTCCGGCTCTGCGGGAAAGAGGAAGAGATCTTTTCCCTGCTGGAGGATGGCAGCGGTCTGACGGAAAAGCAAAAGGTTCTGGTAGAGCTTCTGACCCATTATCCCTGCGCAACCATGCGGGAGGTCGGCGAGATCGGGGGAATCTCCCCTTCCGTCGTTGCCGCGCTGGTACGAAAAGGGATTGTCTGCCGGGAGGAGGTGCGCGTCCGGCGGGAAAATACCGCTGCACAGTCCTGTGACGTGCCGGCTGCTCCGACCGTCCTTTCAGAAGAACAACAGCAGGCAGTCGGAACGCTATGTGCGCTGACCGATGCCGAGGAAGCCAAGGCGGCGCTGCTTTACGGGGTAACCGGAAGCGGAAAAACCAAGGTAATCATCGAAACCGTCAGGCACGTACTCGCCAAAGGACAAACCGCAATCCTGCTGCTGCCGGAAATCGGCTTGACTGCACAGGCAACCAACACCTACCGAAATGTATTCGGAAACGAGCTGGCTGTCATTCACTCTATGCTTTCCGTCGGCGAACGAATCGATACTTTCCGTGCAATGCGGGAGGGTAAAATCAAAGTAGTGCTGGGCACCCGGAGCGCCGTATTTTCGCCGCTGGAACATTTAGGGCTGATTGTCATTGACGAAGAACAGGAAGGGACATACAAAAGCGAGCTCACTCCAAAATACCATGCGCGAGATGTGGCGCGTTTCCGCTGCGCCAAAAACAAGGCGCTGCTGTTGTTAGCCTCTGCAACCCCCTCCGTCGAGAGCTTCTATAAAGCTATGACCGGCACTTATACACTCGTGAAGCTGACCAAACGTTACGGAAATGCGAAGCTGCCAGAGGTTTTGATCGAAGATCTGCGAGAGGATGATGCGACCTTTCCTGATCGCCTGATCGGCACGCGACTGGAAAAAGAGCTGCAAATCACCCTGCAAAAAAAGAGGCAGGCGATTCTGTTCGTCAACCGCCGCGGATATCAATCCCACATTTCCTGCCGCACCTGCGGAAAGGTCTTTTCCTGCCCGCACTGCTCCGTATCGTTGACCTATCATACATACGAAGGCGACCGCCGGAGCCGCGGCTGGCTTTCCTGCCATTATTGCGGGTATGTCTGCCCGCTGCCGCAGGAATGTGATTCATGCGGCGGGAAGCATATCGGATACTTCGGATTCGGAACACAGAAATTACAGGAGGAGCTGGAGGAACGGCTTCCGGGCATCAAAGCCGTTCGCATGGATGCAGACACCACCACGGAGAAGGATTCCCATGATCGCATTTTGGAACGCTTCGGAAACCGGCAAGCGGATGTGCTGTTCGGCACACAGATGGTTTCCAAAGGGCTGGACTTCCCCGACGTCGATCTGGTCGGCGTCATTTCGGTGGACAGTTCCCTGTATCAGAATGACTTTCGTGCCGGCGAGCGCACCTTTTCGCTGATTACACAGCTGGCAGGTCGTGCCGGAAGAAGCGGAGAAAAAGGAGTTGCCATCCTGCAGACCTATAATCCGGACAATGAGATTTTACGGCTTGCCGCCAAACAGGATTATGAGGCTTTCTACCGCTCAGAGATTCTACTCCGCAAGACGGTTGCCTTTCCGCCGTTCTGCTCCGTCATGGTTTTCGGGTTCTCCGCAGTCTCCGAACAGGATTGTGCAGCATTTGCCAAAGGGTTTGATGCCCTTCTGGAGCAGCTTCACAGCGGCAGTTATGCGGACATCAAAATGCAGAAATTCGGTCCCTATCCGGGAAGTATCTATCGGATCGGCGGTCGTTTCCGGCAAAAGATCATCGTGAAATATTCCGATTCTGTAAAAGCCCGGAAATTCTTTGCGGCGGCTTACGAGCAAGGGATGTCGAAATGCCCCAAAACCGTACGTCTCGACGCAGACGCCAACCCTACCGTTATTTAAGGAGTACAGGAATATGGCTATTCTCAATATTCTTACCGAAGGGGACGAAACTCTCCGTAAAGTCAGCCGCCCGGTGGATCGGATCACAGACCGGACACGGACACTTTTGGACGATATGTACGACACCATGTGTCAGGCAAACGGCGTCGGGATTGCAGGTCCGCAGGTCGGCGTGCTGCGCAGGGTGGTGGTGATCGATATCGGGGAAGGTCGGATCGACCTGATCAATCCGGAAATCGTCTCTGCCGAAGGCTCGCAGGTCGGACGCGAAGGATGCCTGTCTATTCCGGATGAATGCGGCATTGTGGACCGCCCGATGAAAGTTACCGTTAAAGCAGAAAATGCCAAGGGCGTGCCGTTTACGATAACAGGTGAAGGATTTCTTGCCCGTGCGCTGTGTCACGAAATTGATCATTTAGACGGCAAGCTATATATTGATAAAGCCATTCGGATGCTGACACCGGAGGAAATAGAAAAGGACGACGAGGATTGACAAAAACATGAAAATCGTTTTTATGGGAACACCGTCGTTTGCCGTATCTGCGCTCCGCGCGCTGGTAGAGGACGGTCAGGACATCGCACTGGTTCTCACTCAACCGGACAAACCGAAAGGGCGCGGATATGAGCTATCGCCATCCGACGTCAAGACTTATGCTCTTGCGCAAGGTCTGCAAGTGGAAACGCCTCCGACACTGCGCAATCCGGAGGCGGTGACATTGCTGCAATCGGTCGGCGCGGATCTGTTTGTCGTTGCGGCTTACGGAAAACTATTGCCGGAATCCATTCTGCGCCTTCCGCCGCTTGGCTGCGTAAATGTCCATGCTTCCCTTTTACCTGCATGGCGCGGAGCAGCACCTATCCAACGCGCGGTTATGAACGGCGATCAAATCGGCGGCGTGACCATGATGTATATGGATGCAGGGCTTGACACCGGTGATATCATTTTACAGAAATCGATGGAGATTCCAGAGGAAATGACCGCCGGAGAATATCACGATGCACTCGCTGCGCTGGGCGCAGAAGCGTTGACCGCCTTTCTGAGGCTGGCAGAAAGCGGTCAGATTCCGCGAAAAAAGCAAGACGGAGATTCTACCTACGCGGAAAAAATCGGAAAAGAGGATCTCTACGTTTCTTTCAAAGAAAGCGCTGCGCAGACGCACAACCGCATCCGTGCACTTTCTCCGGCTCCCTGCGCCTATTGCATGCTTCGGGGAAAGCGTGTTAAGCTGCATCGATCACAGATTTCTGATGGCTGCGGTGAGCCCGGTCAAGTGCTATCCGCCGGAAAAAGCGGCATAGAAGTCGCTTGCAGCAAGGGCAGCGTAATCATCACTGCCCTGCAACCGGAAGGAAAGGGCAAAATGGATGCGGCAAGCTTCCTGAACGGGCTGCAAAATAAGGAAGGTATTCGGTTCAATGTCTGACATAGCAAGGAAGGAAGCATACTATACGTTGCTTCGCATTGAAAAGGACCATGCGTTTTCCAATCTCGCGTTAGGTAAACTGCGACGCTTATCGTCTCTTGACGCCTCATTTGCAACCGCTCTGGTACTGGGCGTCACCGAACGGCGGCGGGCATTGGATTATCTGATCGATCGCTACACCCAAAAAACGCCGGAACCTGAACTGCTGCTTCTGCTTCGCACCGGTGTATTTCAGATCGTATGGATGGATCGCGTTCCGGACAGCGCTGCCTGCAACGAGACTGTTGCCGTCGCACAAGAGCTGTTCGGCGCAAAACGGGCAGGCTTTGTCAATGCCGTACTGCGATCCTTCTGCCGGGATCAGGAAGCCGCCAAACGGGCGCTTTCCCGTCAGCCGGCGGAAATTCGTTATTCCTTCAGCAATGATATCGCAGCATTATTCCGAGAACAGTATCCGGAGCATGCCGAGGAACTGATGGAAGCATTCTGCAGGCGCCAGCCACTGCGGCTGCGTGTCAACCGGATGAAAGCTACGGTTGAGGAGCTTTCCGACCGATTCAATGCAAAAGCAGATGGAGAGATGCTGACGATATCGGAACATGCAGCGGAAGCGGTGCAGGGTGCGGAAAGCGGTGAATATCTGATTCAAGGATATGGCTCCCAAATGGCAATACGGATGCTCGGTGCAAAGCCGGGGGAAACGGTCTTCGACGTCTGCGCCTGTCCGGGGGGAAAATCTCTCGGAGCGGCGCTGGATATGGAAAACCGTGGTCGGATCATCAGCATGGATATCCATTCAAATAAATTGCCTTTGATCCGAAAGAGTGCAGAAAAGCTGGGGATCTCCATCATTGAGACGATGATACGGGATGCAAGAACAGCAGATGCTTCCCTGTTCGGAAAGGCCGACCGCGTTATTTGCGATGTCCCCTGCTCCGGATTGGGAGAAATCAGCGCCAAGCCGGAGATCCGTTATAAGGATCCGGCAGCATTTGCCGGTCTTTATCCGACGCAGAGGGCGATTCTTGCCGCATCAGCAAGCTATGTACGAAGCGGCGGAACACTGCTGTACTCCACCTGCACGCTCAATCGGCAGGAAAACGGTGAGATTGTACGGGCATTCCTGCAAAGCAACCCGCTTTTTTCCATGCGGGAGGAGCATACATGGCTACCTTTTGAAACTGCGGGAGAAGGATTCTACGCTGCAAGGCTGGTGAAACAGTAACGGATGGAAAAGATCGATGTACTCTCCCGTTTCCCTTCAGAACTGGAAGAGCTTGCACTCTCGCTGGGAGAGAAAAGGTTCCGAGGGAAACAGCTCTTCGACGGACTTTACCATGGAGTCAGAGAATTCCGTGATATTTCCAATCTTCCGAAAAGCATGATCTCCAAATTAGAAGAGCAGGCGGAAATTCGGACGATTCACACCGAACGCAAATGGGTTTCCCGGCTGGACGGAACCGTCAAATTCCTGTTCTGCTTGCAAGACGGTGCAGCGGTGGAAAGCGTGCTGATGCATTACCATCACGGCAATACTATCTGCATTTCTACACAGGTCGGCTGCCGGATGGGCTGCTCATTCTGCGCCTCCACCAAAGCGGGACTGCAGCGCTCTCTGCTTCCCTCGGAAATGCTTCTGCAGGTAATGCAGGCGGAGCGCGAAACGCAGGAAAAGGTGTCCAACATCGTGTTGATGGGGATGGGTGAACCGCTGGACAATTACGAAAACGTCCTCCGCTTCCTGCATCTGGTCAATCTGGAGGACGGCATGAAGATCGGAATGCGGCACATTTCCCTTTCCACCTGCGGACTGGTAGAGCAAATGGATCGACTGGCGGAGGAAAACTTACAAATTACCCTTTCTGTCTCCCTACACGCGCCAACCGATGAAAAACGGAAACAGATCATGCCAATTGCCCGCCGCTATAGCATTGCAGAACTGATGGCGGCTTGTGATCGGTACACAAAAAAAACCGGGCGAAGAATTTCCTACGAATATGCGCTGATTTCCGGGATCAATGACACGCCGCGTGACGCGCACGAGGTTGGGCACTTGCTAAAGGGACGCTTAGCGCATTTGAATCTGATTCCCGTCAACCCGATTCGGGAAAACTCCTATCAAAAAAGTGAAAAAGAAGCGATTCAAGCATTTGTTGCAATTCTTGAAACATATTATAAGATCAGTACGACTGTCCGAAGGAAGTTAGGCGGGGACATCGACGCATCCTGCGGACAGCTTCGCGCCATGCGGGACGGGCTTTGATCCGTTCGAAGGGAGGAATGCCGTACGAAGTGCTTCGGAAAGACGGATATCGGCTCCAAACGAAGAAACAATCAGGACAGCTTTGCTATGATTTCACGCAGTGAATACACCCTTGCCGTCGTCTGCGACGGCATGGGTGGCGCACGAGGTGGAAACATCGCAAGCGAAACCGCCGTGCGGTCTTTCTGCGCCGCAGTGCGCAAGGCTTTCAACGAGCAATCCTCCAGACAGGGCGTAGAGGACTTGCTCCGGCAAGCAGTCTGTGACGCCAACACGGAGGTATACCGCAGAGCAGCAGAGGACAGCGAGCTGGAGGGCATGGGTACCACTTTGGTTGCTGCACTGCTGTGCAAGGTTGGCGACTTCGCCGTCAATGTCGGAGACAGCCGGCTTTACCTGCGGGACGAAGAGGGACTTCGTCCCCTGACCAAAGACAATTCCTTCATTCAGTATTTGCTGGACAAGGGATTGATCACACAGGAAGAGGCTGCAACACATCCGAACCGCAACATCATCCTGCGAGCGCTCGGCGTCAACGAGGAAGTCGAAGTCGATCTGTACCATATTCCCACATTCAGACAGCTACTGCTTTGCTCAGACGGGCTCTATAACATGCTGTCTACGGAGGAGCTGCTTTCCGTTATGGACGGTACTTACAGCGGCAAACGACGCCCGCCCGGTTACCGTGCACGGATCAGTGAGCTGATACGCCGTGCCAACCAGCATGGAGGACAGGATAATATCACAGCTGTCCTAATCGGGGCGGAATAAATAACAAACGATCTCAACTTTCAAAATTCCGCGTACAGGAAAGGGAGAAGCATAAAAGTATGAACGATTACAGCAATTTTATCGGAAAAGTTCTGGACAAGCGCTATAAAATTCTGGAGTTAGTCGGTGTCGGCGGCATGGCCTGTGTCCTGCGGGCACAAGATCTCGTCATGAACAGAATCGTTGCCATCAAAATTCTGAACGATGAATATAACGGAAATGAACAGGCAGAGCATCGCTTCATTGACGAGTCGAAAGCCGTTGCTATGCTTTCACACAAAAATATCGTCAGCATTTATGATGTCGCCATCTATCCGGATATCAAATATATCGTCATGGAATATCTCGACGGGATTACTCTGCGCGAATATCTGGATAACAAGGGAGCGCTACCATGGAACGAAGCCTGCATCTACATCCTGCAGGTTCTTCGTGCTTTGGAACATGCACACAGCAAAGGCGTCATTCACCGGGATATCAAGCCGCAGAACATTATTCTGCAAAAGAACGGCGAGATCAAGGTGATGGATTTCGGCATCGCGAAAATACCAACCTCCGCCTCCATCGCAGGAGATAAAGCGGTCGGCACCGTCTACTATATCTCGCCTGAGCAGGCGAGCGGCAAGGAAACCGGCTCCTATTCCGACCTGTATTCCGTAGGCATCCTGCTTTACGAGGCCGTGACCGGTACGCTGCCCTTCAAAGCGAGCAGTCCGATGGCTGTTGCCGCTATGCAGGTCAACGATGAGCCGCCAAACCCGCGAGATCTGGTACTTTCTATTCCGGTCGGCGTTTCACAGATCATTCTGAAAGCGATGATGAAGGACCCCTCCAACCGTTTCCGGTCTGCGCATTCGATGGCCAAAGCGATCGAGTGGGTGCTTCGCAATCCTGATGTGATCTTTTCCCTCTCCGGCGAGAACACCTCCACCATCGGGGACACGAGTGTGGTTTCCATCGATATGATTGACACCGCGGAAATCAAACCCTATGGCGAGGATGAAATTGCACAGTCACTGGGTAAAAAGACCATCTCCGATAAGGAAAAGGAACAGAAGAAAAAGGAACAGGAGGAAGTGCGAAAAGAGAAGCGCGCCTCCAAAAAGAAAGCTAAAATGAAGCGCACCACTAAGCGCAGCACGACTCTTTTTCCGGTCATCGCAGGAATTTTCTTCCCATTTCTTTTGGTCTCTATGGTTGTTGGTATTCTGCTTGGCGTCACGTTTGTAAAAAACTTATTTTTTGCACAGGATGATTCCGTGTCTGCAACGTTTCCGAATCTGGTCGGAAAAACGTACAGCAGCGAATTGGTTTCGCAGCTGCAAAACGGAGTTTACGGCGCTTCCTTTACCATCGACGAAGGAGCGGTAACGTATTCCTACAATCCTAATTTTGCCAACGGCGAAATCATTTCTACGGAACCAAGCGGAAACACAAAGAAAAAGATCAGTGAATCTCAGGGAGAGCCGGTTTTCCACTTTACCTCTGTTGTTGTCAACCGAGTGGAAACCACTACTGTAGTTCCCGATATTGTCGGCTATATTCGAAGTGACGCCAAGGTCATGCTGACCAACACCTATGGTATCGAATCCTCCTGCATTGAATTTGCGACGGAAACGGAAAGCTCTCTCAACTATTGGTTTGACAACCAGGTCACCCGCACTTATCCGGAAGCTGGCGAGCCATACCATCCGGGAGATACTATCATCGTTTACCTCGCCTCGCACAGTGAATCGTCGGAAACAGCGAAGATGCCTGATTGCAAGGGCTTAGACGTGGAATACGCTAAGCGTCTGTGCAGCTATGCGCTTTATACGGTCGAGATCATCGAAGTGCCAACCATTGGCGGGAACAATACGGTTACCGACCAAACCATTGCCCCCGGCACGGTTTCCTCCCGTCAAACCAAAGTTGTGCTGACAGTCAGCAGCCCAATGGAGGGGCTACCGGATTTCACAACCAAAACCCTGAACGAAGCCATCACTAAACTGACTGAGCTGGGCATCCCCTATCAATATATCATTTATGACGGCATTATTGCGGGGGATACGGTGACCGGATTTACCGATCTTCAGGTTCTATTAGAACGACTTGAACGCGTCGGCGGTGTACAAAGCACCACCATTACGGAAGAAACTACGGTTATTTTCCAAAGCGTCGCTGCAGGAGAAGAACCGCCTTCAGATGCGGAATTAATTCTGGTTTGTGTCAACTATGAGTTCTTTTGAACACGCGCTCGTACTGAGCGGTCAAAACGGACTTTACCGTGTGGAAACCGCCCAAGGGTTACTTCTTTGCCGCAGTGCATCTAAAATCCGAAAAAACGGCAGAAAGCTGCTCGCGGGTGACTTCATTTCGGGAGAAGATAACGGAGACGGCACGGGCTTCATACGCGATATGGAGGAACGAAAAAACAGCTTGATCCGGCCGCCGGTTGCAAATATCGGATTACTGGTGCTGGTTACAGCTGCCAGTAATCCGAAGCCGGATGCCTTTCTCCTTGACAAATTAACTGTCATAGCAGAAAAAGAAGGGATCCCGGCCGCCATCGCAATTACAAAATCGGAATTAGGCGGCGCAGAAAAGCTTGCCGCGATTTACCGTAAAACACCCTATCCTGTTTTTCTGATTTCCGAAAAAGGAAAGATCGGCGCAGAGGCACTTTTTGCTCACATGAGAGGAAAACTGTCGGTATTCTGCGGCGCCTCCGGAGTGGGTAAATCCACACTTCTGAATTTTCTAATTCCGGAACTGCACGCAAATGTCGGTACTCTTTCCGAGAAGATTCAACGCGGAAAGAATACAACCCGTGTCACCTCCCTCCATCGCATCGGACAAACTACCTACATTGCAGATACGCCCGGATTTACTATGTTGGATACCGGCACATGTTGCCGAATTGACAAGGCAGCGCTTGTCTCTCTGTTTCCGGAAATGAAAGCCTGTCCCGGACAATGCCGGTATACACACTGCACACATCTTTGCGAAGACGGATGTCGGTTTCTGGAAGCAGTAAAAAACGGAACCATTGCCAAAGAAAGGCACGAAAGCTACCTCAAACTCTATCAGGAGTTGAATTCCCTGAATTTATATAAAGAGAGACGAACGAAACATGAAAAATAAACTCGTGATCGGCTACTATAATCTTGCCAATCTTGTCACAGTGTTGGGACTTTCCTGCGCATTGCTTGCCTGCTTTTTGATCTCACAAAACCATTTTGTAACGGCTATGCTTGCATTCAGTGTCGCCGGGCTATGTGATGCCATGGACGGAAAAATTGCGCGTGCGACCGTCTCAACCGGAAAACGTGCCAAATTCTATGGCGTACAATTAGACAGTCTCTGCGATGTAGTCAGTTTTGGCGTTGTTCCCTGTTTTATGGCTTACCAGCTTGGCTATAACAGAACATTGGATATCATTCTGTATTTACTCTTTATTATTTGCGGTGCCATACGTCTTGCCAACTTCAATACAGAAGCTGCCATGGACACGCCGGATCTCAAAATGAATCATTTTACCGGTGTCCCCATTCCCTTTTCCGTTACAATCTTCCCATTACTGGTGATCGTACATCTTTTAGCAGAACAACCGGTCTACTGGCTGTTCCGCATCGTGTTTCTTATTGTTGGACTGGGCTACATCGCGCGCTTCCGCATTCCGAAAACAAGCGGAAAGGCACAACTTCTGATTGGTATATACGAGATCCTATGTTTGATCGCAATCATTATCATCATCAAAGTAAAAGGGTAATCCATAGCCAATAATCGCATATGAAAATGTGAAATTCAGAATACATCGGGGCGAAAGCACGTTGCTGTTTTCGCCCTCTTTTTTAATGGCAGTCGGCGCTTCCTTCGACCACTGACAGGTGAGCAGAACGTATACTTTTAACAGAAAAACCTGCTGCAACATATGCAGCAGGTTCATTTTAGAGATCGTTTTTTCTTGAGAGCGTAAGAGGGAGTCCATCCGGGATTTTACGGCAAACGATTTTTTTGACGGCGTTTGGCAAGCTCCTTTGCCAACCATTTTGCGCGACGCTTGCGGTTTCGTTTCTCTTTCCATGCTCTCATTTTACGTCGTACCGCATCCTGCTCCTCACGAAGAACGCGAAGTGTTTTTTCATCCCGCGGAAATAATAGACGCAACAGGAATACAGCAATCAGCAATGTCACGACTTTTTCCGGTGAGAACGGAAACCAAAGAATCACCGCCCAAGAGCTTCCCGCCGCAAACATCCAGGTAATATCCAGCATCGTCCCCAGTGCAATGAAAAGATAACACCACCCGTTGGTGATAAACCAGGCAATGCCAAAGCAAAGAAGCAGATGCGGATTCAAGCAGAATTGACCACTTTTTTAAATAGACGTTTCCACGGTTTTTCGCCTGCCTGTACGCTTTCGGACGTCTGATCCGACGTCTTTTCGGACATGCGCTTTCCTTTCATTATAAAATCCCCCCACGTCTGCTACTAAGAGCAATTTAACACATTTTGCGACGTCTGTCAATCCGCTTCAGCAATCCTTTACAAAAAGCATACATTTTTGTTTTTATCGATCATCTGCCAACAGACGCTCACGTAAAGTACAAAGATCCGGCGGCAAGGGAGAGGTAAAGCAAAGAAGCCGCCCTGTGCGCGGATGCTCTAATTCCAGGCGAGCTGCGTGCAACGCATGCCGGCGAATCAACGCGGACGCATTTCCATATAGGTCGTCCCCTATAATCGGACATCCTATATAAGCCATATGAACTCGCAGCTGATGTGTCCTGCCGGTGAAAGGGCGCAGCTCGAGCATGGAGCGATCTCCAAAATGCACAAGTACCCGGTACTCCGTAATCGTCAGAGCAGCGCCCGGATCCTCCGTTGAACAAACCTCCCGCTTCACAAACAGTTCCTTTGCCCTCCGTGTTCCGGTCTCTAAACGACCGTTCTCCGCAGGCGGAGTTCCCTCCGTAAACGCGAAATACGTTTTATGAATCTGATGTGCCTGCATCGCTTTACAGAGACGCGCCGCTGCATACTGATTTTTTGCCAAGGTTAGGATACCGCTGGTATTACGATCCAAACGGCTGACCGGACGGAAAACAAATGCTTCGTTCCGTTCGGAAAACATCCATGACAAAGCATTGGCAAGTGTATCGCCGTGATGCCCGGCAGAAGGATGCGTCGGCATATAGGGAGGCTTATCTACCACCAACAAATCCGCATCTTCGTACAAAATATCAAAAGAAAGCGGAACCGGCGTGAAAAGATCTTGTGACACAAGGTCGCCTTCCGCAAGCTTGACGCAGTCGCCCGCATGCAGAACCCTTCTCACAGTCGCATGCTCTCCATTTACCAAAATCCCATCGGACCGTTTCTTCAGTTGAATCAATAGCCGTGACGAAACACCACAGGTTCCCTTAATATAGGAACGCAACAACACCCCGTCATGTTTCTCATCCACAAGAAATTCCATTGTCTGCTCTCCAATCTCTTTCGAGGGCATCATACAAATAACGGGCTGCCGGTAAATACGTCAGCCCGTTTTCATATAGATTCTTACAGGATCTGCGCGCCGCTCTCCGCATCACAGTACATAACCGCATGCGAATGCTGACGCATCGCAGTTGCGGGAGTATCTGCATGAATCGCTGCGGTCGCTGTCTGATAAACAGCATTTGCTTTGGTTGCGCAGGGAACTGTACAGAATAGATATTTCGCCTTGACCAGTGCAGGGATCGTCAGCGAGAACGCATGTGTCGGCACATCATCAATGGTTGGAAAACAGCCGTCATGCACCTGCTGGTTACGACATACCTCATCAAGCGGCACCAATTTCACCAGCTTTGGATCCTGAAAGTCTGCAATCCATGGATCATTAAAAGCTATATGTGCATTTTCACCAATTCCCAGAAAAACAAGATCTGTCGGATATTGCGTCAGAAGTTGGGCATAACGCTCGCATTCCTGTTCGGGGTCTGCAGCAGCGCCGTTCAGGTAATAGACTTCCCCAAACGGAAGTTTTCCAAAAACATGTTCGTACAAATAATATCCGAAGCTTTGCGGACAGTCGCGACCGAAACCGACATACTCGTCCATATGGAATGCGCGGACACGGGACCAATCGATTTGCGGCTCCTTGATCAATGCCTCCAGCGTATCATTTTGGGAAGGCGCCGCAGCAAAGATGATATTTACTTTTTCTTTCTCCCGCAGCAGCATCCGGATTGCTTCTGCACCCTCTGCCGCCGCGCAGCTGCCGCTTTCTTTCCGTGTATCAAAGATTTTAAATAACAGGGAGTCTTTTTTTACAGTTTTCAAAAGTGCCATTCTTCATAAACCAACCTTTTCTATTATTGATATAGGAAAACCGAGGTCTCCATGGAGCGGGAACCGCTTAATCATTTCATAAGAGAATCGTTGATCAGCTTTACAATGGTACCGACCAGTTCTTCGTCCGTTTGTGTCCCCTCAGAATTGGTCATAATAGCGATCACGTAAGGCCGATCCGCCCAAACGATTGCGCCGTCGTTATAAACGGCGTAGGTTCCAAAATTATCTCCGGATTTGTGGGAGTAATTCTCTGTCAGATAAACTGTCGCATAATTGAATCGGGTATTGGTACAGGATTGATAATACCATTGTGCCATGGGTGTATTTGTCTGGAAATAAAAGTAAATTTCCCGCCATATGATCGACAGATCCCGAGCCGTCATCTTATAATTCCAGATCGAGGAGCCAAGCTTCAATCGTTCCACACCAAGTGTTTCAATCATTTCATTATAACCGGTATGTCCGAAATACGCCGACAGCATCTCGTAAGCGACGTTGTCGCTGATCGAAAGACAAAGCTCAATCAGCCTCTTCAACGTATACGGCGTTCCATATTCCGAAAATTGGATGATCCCGGAACCCTTATGATAATACTTTTCCTGATAATACATCACCTCATCTGCAGAGGCTAATCCCTGATCAATGGCAAGGCAGCAATAAAGCAGGAAGCCCGCTTTGATGGTACAGGCGGAAAAAAATTCTTCCTCACAATTATACGTGATCGCGCGGCTACCGTCCAATGCATATGCACAGAAAGAAACCTTTTTATCGTAGCCGTCTATCAAATCCTCAATCCGCTGCAAAACCGCAGAGACTTGCGGGTCATCCGTATCGATCTCCCCCGCTGTTAACAGCACATTTTTTTGCGTTTGCGTCAGAGATCGAATCGGAACCGGATCGAAATCCGGATTCACAGGAGTGTCAATATGATCCTGTGAACAAACCGGATCCGGATAGGTCACAGGCGCATCAACGCTACTATCATCAAAGGAAGCAACGCTGCTTTCCTCATCCGATACCGTACTGTTTGTCACATCAATCAGACTAATCTCAAAAAAAGGGGCAGAAGAATCCACAGGAGTAAAAGCCGTCCCCCCTTGAGAAGAGCTTCCTGTCCCGGAAAATCCCACAAGCGGATCTTTTTCAGAAATCTCGCAGGAAGCAAGCATTCCAACCGCAACGGAAAACAAAAGTATACCGACGATCAGTTTACGAAACATAAATCACAATCCTCATCTTTTCACGAAAATCGATCCCCACGAAGCTTTTTTATGATACCACACTTACATGGAAATTTCAAGAAGAAACCCCCGATTTTACCTTTTTTTCCTGAAATCTTCTCCCGATTCCCTTCCACATAAAAAAGCTGCCATGGCATCAACGCGATCTGCCTCTGCAAGAAGAGAGCGAAGACATGCCTCCTCCGCACTGAGCAAGCGCCGCAGCAAATCACAAAGCAAAAGAAATGACGCATGATTGGTTATAAGTGTTTCACGGCCTCGCAGAGTCAATAAAGCAGGTCGGACTTCCTGTTCCAGCAATTCCATATACCGATTCAACGGAGCAAGAAAGAGATCCGCTTCTTGTTCAAAGTAGCGCAGCCTGAAGCCAGTCAGCAAACGTTCCTCTAAGAATGTGCGAACAGAGGCTGCTGACAAGGGGTTTTGTTCGGAAGCACCAAGCGTTTCCAATCGATTGGCAAATAAAACAGTCGCCTGCCATCCGCTGCAAACTCCATCGCTTCTCAAACCGCTCTGAAACCCGGCGGCAACCCGTTTGCAGACCGCAGACAATTCGCAGGGAATTCGTTCTTCAGATACCGTAAGTAAAGTCAGCACGCAAGCAGAATCCCCGCAAAGGCGTGTCAGTGTTTCCGGTAATAAATCCACACGCTCGAAAGAGCCGGGCTCCAGCGCTGTCATGACAGAAAAAGCACCATATCCACCGTCATACCCAAACAAAAGCAAGCTGCTTGGAGAATAAGAACACCTTCCCGATAGGCGAAATTCCCCTGTCCGCAGCCGCACATACACCCCGGCTTTCAATGCCCGGTGAATCAAAGCAAGCGGATCTTCCCCCATTCTCACGCTTTTCACCTGCTCGTCAATAACACCGGACCATGAGGGCTGCAGCCAATAACGCCCCTCTACAGGATCAAACACAGGCTTCCAGTCGGCGCCTGCCAAAAAACGCTCGAAACGTTTCGGATCAGTTCCTACGATACTCAAAGGAATAGCAAGCTCCAAATCCGAGAAAATAACTTCTCTCGCCAAGGGTAAAAAGACCGATAAAGCATCGGTCATCCGCACAGATAGCGATGCCTGATATCGCGCCAATAACTCCGGAAGAGAGCTTCCTTTCGCAACACTGACTGCAGACAGAACATCAATCCCGGGAGGAACACTCTTTGGTAGGGCAGCTCCGCAAACGGTCACCAACATTCGTACACCGATCCTTCGGAGAGCAGTGAGCATATCCGCACCGACGGTATCACAAAATGCAGCAGTATGTCGATCCTGCGTATTCGGCAACACATATACAGAATCCCACTTAAATGTACCGTTTACAAGCATATCTGCCTCTGCGAAGCAGCTAATGAACCTACAGCGCATCACCTCTTCGATCTCCCGCCCCATTAGAACGTTTTGTAAAAATAACGCAACCGGTATTTCCCATGTTTGCAAAACGGGCAGTACCGTTCGAAGCTCCTCTGCAGAAAGTCCCCGCAGCAAAATAGAGCAAGGTTTGGTTGGCCAGCGACGAACACCCCGACGGCAAAGGAAAAGATCATGCAAGGAGAGCGGCGTATAACCGCCGCTCTGCAGCATCCGCAAAAGCAGATCCAACTCTGAAATCGTCTCTCCGGAAAACAGCAGCAACGGACAGCGCAGCAACGAAGCATTTACACTGACGGCAAAGCCGGTATTCCGCATCGCCTCCGAATTTCCATTTCCGCTTTCTATCATCTATATACGAGCTGCGCGGTATACGACCGCGCTGTGTGGCGGCACCTCTGCGAAGGTTCCGCAAGTAACTTCTCCAAGCTCTTCATGACGAATCACATCACGCAAACGAACACGGTCGGTAATTTCCCAACCGCAATACTGCCAAGAAAGGATCATTTTCTTCTTCACATCCGACTCATTCACCATGCAAAAAGCGATATCCCCTCCATACAGCGGTTTTGCAAGAATCAAATCTTCGTTGCTCATTGCAGGCAGACGAAAGCCCTGAATTCCCAGCGGATCCTGATTGATAGCGATCAACTCCGGATTAAGTAAAATCTTCGAGATATCCTCAGTAGTATTCCGGACATCATGCCCCATCAAAAGCGGAGCCGCCAGCATACACCACATAGCAAAATGCGCTTCGTATTCATTGCGCGTACAGCCACCACCGATTTTACCGACAAAACCTTCCCCGTTCAATCCCACGACCATCATATCAGGATCGTTCCAACCGCAGGGTCCCGCGACGCTACCGACTTCCATCGCGTTTTTTGCCACCCGGACAATGGAATTCCAACTATCCTGAATATCGCCGGAAAGGCGCCACATATTACAGCCGACAGATCGCATCCACTGTGTAACTTCCAAATGCCCATAGCATCCTGCAAATAGAATATCACGCCCGCTTTCGCGAAGCGCCTGCCCCATTCGGCGAAATAAATGTGCAATATCATTTCCCGGCGCAATATATCCGAAATCGTATTTCAGGAGATCGACGCCCCATTCAGCAAACTTTTTCGCGTCTCGGCGCTCTCTGCCAAAGCTCCCTTCCGCATTGGCATATGTCAAAACACCAGCACCTGCATATAAACCGAATTTCAGTCCGCGTTCATGCAAATAATCCCCCAACGCTTTCATGCCGGAGGGAAACCGGTCGGGATTGGGAATCAGGTCTCCATTTTCATCACGTCCGCGCAACATCCACGTATCGTCTACACAGACATAAGTATACCCTGCATCGCGAAACCCTTTTTCTACCATCGCATCCGCAGTTTCGTAAATCGCCTTTTCATTCAGATCTGCCCAGCCAAAGTAGTTCCACGCATTCCACCCCATCGGCGGCGTCATTGCCTGTACGGCCATTCTGAAAACCTCCACATGATTTCTTATCCTTTGCCTTGCATTATAGCATACTGCCATAGGAATTGCAAGTCCTTTCGAAAAAGCTGTTGCAAAAGAACGGAGATTATGGTATGATCAAGTGGATTCACAATGGTATGCGGAAAGGAGAGAACAACCGATGCGGGACATCTGGAACCCTTGGCATGGCTGCATCAAATGTAGCGAGGGATGCGAAAATTGCTATATGTACTTTCTGGATCGCATGCGTGATCGTTGCGGGTCGGAAATATACCGTACAAAAAACGGGTTTCGTTATCCCCTGCAAAAAGACAAAAGCGGAGCTTTCAAAATTCCCAGCGGAGCATGTGTCCGCGTCTGCATGACTTCAGATTTCTTTTTGGAGCAGGCAGATTGCTGGCGGGAAGAAGCATGGGAACTGATGCGTGCAAGACCTGACGTCCGTTTCTTTTTATTGACCAAACGCCCGGAACGCGTAGAAACATGCCTGCCATCGGATTGGGGCAGCGGTTGGGAACATATCTTTTTCAACGTGACCTGTGAAAATCAGAAACGCACCGATGAACGAATGCCCCTCTTGCTTCAGCTCCCTTTCCGACACAAGGGCGTTATGTGTGCGCCTCTCATCGGACCGATCCGGATGATGCGCTATCTGACTGACGGGCAAGTAGAACAGGTAATTTGCGGCGGAGAAAATTATGAAGGCGCCCGGGAATGCAACTTCGATTGGGTACGAACCCTGCATGAAGATTGCCGCGCCGCCAACGTAACCTTTTGTTTTATCGAAACTGGAACCAACTTCCGGAAAAACGGAAAGCTCTACCACTTGCCAGACAAACACCTGCAAAGCCGTATGGCTTACCGTTCCGGCATGTATTTTGCCGGCAAGCCCGCAATCTATCATCTGACCGACCGATACGGAGAGCCACTTCCGGATGATGCGCTTTATCATCCGAAATTCCGAATCACTTGTGAAGAATGCGGCGGCAGGCCAATCTGCAACGGCTGTTCTGATTGCGGAAAATGCAAGTCTTGACTGACGAAAAAATGAAATGGCAACGATCACTTCAACCGCACAAATGAACACATTTTCGTTTACAACAAGAAAACAGGCGGGAATACCTTCCCGCCTGTTTTTGATTTCTTACTGCGCGTCTGCAACAGGCTCTTTCGTTTCTGACGATTCTGCCTTATCCGATTTATCAACTTTTGCTGCCTTATCGGTTTTCTTAGACTTTTTCTCTTCCTTCTCGGCTTTCTTCGGCGCATAAATAGCTTCTGCATCAACCAGTTCAATGATTGCCATTTCCGCACCGTCCCCACGTCTAGGACCAGTCTTAAGAACTCTGGTATAACCACCGTTGCGATCCTCATAATTCGGAGCAATCAAAGTGAAGAGTTTATAAACAACAGCTTCCTTTTTCAGGAAAGAGAGTGCCTGTCGCTTAGAAGCAAGGGTGTTCTCTTTTCCAAGCGTAATCATTTTATCGGTCAGCGCACTGACTTCTTTTGCACGTGTAACCGTTGTTTCAATTCTGCCCTTCTCCAGAAGGAACGTCACCATACCTTTCAGCATGGACATTCTCTGGGAAGTGGGTCTGCCTAATTTTCTGTTTCCGGGCATTTCTCCGTGCCTCCTTCTTACAAAATGTTAATCTTCAGGCTTCCTGAAGGAGAGTCCGAGAGACTGCAGCTTCAGAATAACCTCCTCGAGGGATTTCTTACCAAGGTTTCTCACCTTGATCATTTCCTCCTCGGTTTTGCTGATCAGATCCTCTACGTTATCGATACCAGCGCGTTTGAGACAGTTGAAACTTCTGACAGACAGATCAAGTTCCTCGATCGTCATCTCCAGAACCTTGCCCTTCTTGGCTTCCTCGCGTTCGACCAGAATTTCCGCATTCTTTGCTTCAGCAGAAAGCTCAACAAACAGATTCAGATGCTCGTTCAAAATCTTTGCTGCGAGTGACACCGCTTCCTTTGCATTGATGGTACCGTTCGTATCGACTTCCAGCTCAAGACGGTCAAAATCGGTAATATTGCCGACACGGGTATTGGAAACCGTATAGTTAGCAGTGTAAACAGGCGTATAGATAGAATCCGTATAAATAACACCGATGACGGAAGCCTCCGCAGCAGCTTTATTCTTATCGGATGATACGTACCCCCTGCCATGCTCAAAAGTAAGCTGCATAAAGAACGGGGAGCCGGGTTCGACTGTCGCGATATGATGTGTGGGATTCAGAATCTCAATATCGGAGTCCGTCTGAATATCACCGGCAGTTACTTCCCCGCCGCGCACATCAATCATAACGGTTTTCGGTTCGCTGCAATGCAGTTTGGCGACAATGCCCTTGACATTGATCACAATCTCCGGAACATCTTCCTTGACACCGGGGACCGTCGAAATTTCATGAAGAACACCGTCAATCTTGATATTCGATACTGCTACGCCGGGCAGAGAACTAAGAAGAACTCTGCGCAGCGAATTGCCAAGCGTAATGCCGTAGCCTCTCTCAAGGGGTTCAATGACAAAAACACCGTGTTTTCCGTCGTCGCTGAACTCGGCGGTAACAATGTTCGGTCTTTCGATTTCGATCATTATAATAACCTCCTATTTTATTGGTCGGCTCTGAAGCAGAGACGATTACTTCGAGTACAACTCGACGATCAGATGTTCTTCGAACGGGAAGTCAATATCGGTTCTGGTCGGAAGGTTATTGATCGTTGCAGTGACATGCTCCGCATCGACAGTCATCCAAGCCGGAACAGGTCTGCTGTTGATATTCTCGATAAGCACTTTAATCTTCTCAGACTCCTTGTTTGCCTTGCTGTCCTTCAAAGCGATCACATCGCCGCTCTTGATCAGGTAGGAAGGAATCGTCGTTTTTTTGCCATTTACAGTAAAATGACCATGCAGAACAAGCTGGCGCGCCTCCTTACGGCTGGACGCCATGCCCATGCGGTAAACTACATTATCAAGACGTCTCTCGATCATGGTGAGCAGGTTCTCGCCTGTCTGACCGGGCTGTCTGTCCGCTTTTTCAAAGTAGTTCTTAAATTGCTTTTCCAGAATACCGTAATATCTCTTTGCCTTCTGCTTTTCACGAAGCTGCAGACTGTACTCCTTCGGTCTTCTTCTTGACACATTCGCGCCATGCTGACCGGGAGCCTGCCCTCTGCGGGAAAATGGGCATTTGTCACTTGCACATTTATCGCCTTTCAAATAGAGCTTCGTGCCTTCTCTGCGGCACAGTCTGCAAGAGGGTCCTGTATATCTTGCCATATATCTTTGCCTCCAAATTCTCGATTAAACGCGTCTTCTCTTCGGCGGTCTGCAGCCGTTGTGAGGAATCGGCGTCACATCTTTGATCAGTGTAATTTCCAAACCTGCGACCTGCAGCGCGCGAATCGCAGATTCTCTCCCCTGCCCGGGACCCTTTACGAAGACCTCAACTGTTTTAAGCCCTTGTTCAATCGCCGTTTTAGCTGCTGTTTCCGCAGCCATCTGCGCAGCAAAAGGGGTAGACTTTCTTGAGCCTCTGTAGCCAAGCTCTCCGGCAGATGCCCACGAAATCGCATTGCCTTGCGTATCGGTGATGGTAACGATGGTATTATTGAAGCTGGATTGGATATGTGCGGCACCGCGCTCGATATTTTTCTTTTCGCGACGCTTTTTAAGAGCGGTCTTCTTGGTAACTTTTGCCATTTGCGTCTTCCCTCCCTTTTACTTTTTCTTATTAGCGATAGTCTTAACGGGACCCTTGCGGGTTCTTGCGTTGGTCTTCGTACGCTGTCCCCTAACCGGCAGACCTTTTCTGTGTCTCTGCCCACGGTAGCAATCGATTTCAACCATTCGTTTAATATTAAGACCGACTTCTCTTCTAAGATCGCCTTCAACAACGTAATTGTTTTCAATACAATCACGCAGTTTCGCGATATCGGATTCCGTCAGATCCTTCACACGAGTATCGGGATTGATACCGGTTGCTTTTAAAATCTCATTGGAACGGCTTCTGCCGATTCCGTAGATATAGCACAAACCAATCTCGACGCGCTTTGCATTAGGAATATCAACGCCTGAAATACGTGCCATTGTTACACCTCTCTCCTTAACCTTGTTTCTGTTTATGCTTAGGATTTTCGCAGATTACCATGATCTTGCCTTTTCTTTTGATAATCTTGCACTTCTCGCAGATTTTCTTCACGGAAGGTTTAACTTTCATGATGATACCTCCATTCAAGTATGGTAGCGGCTCACTTTGCGCGGAAAGTGATCCTGCCCTGTGTCAGATCATACACCGAAACCTCAACCGTCACTTTATCTCCGGGAAGGATTCGGATATAATTCATGCGCATTTTTCCTGAAATGTGGGCCGTAATAATATGTCCGTTGGTCAGTTTCACACGGAATACCGTGTTCGGCAGCACTTCCACGACAACGCCCTCACACTCAATCACATTGTCCTTAGCCAGAACAATTCCTCCTTCATATCTGTACGCGACCGGCATTTGCCTTCAGCCATTCCCGCACAAAGCGGTTGGTCAGCGCCTTTCCGTCAAACCGGATCGGTGCTCCATTTTCGCCGGTGATCAATCTTACGTGCTTGCGTTTTTTCTTTTTTGGGGCTTCCACCTTTCGCAATCTGCCGTCCGCAATCAGAAGGTATTCCTCCTCTTCTCGCAACACAACACAAACTGCTCCGCGGTCCCTGCCCGCAAGAGAAACAACCATGCTCCCCTGATAGCTTCCACTCATCAGCAGGCCTCAGGAAGGATCTGTCAAAATCAGTACACCGTTATCTGTCAGAGCAACAGTGTTTTCATAATGGGAAGACAGCCGACCGTCATCGGTAACCACCGTCCATTGATTAGGCAAGGTATGCACCGAATAGGTACCGGCATTGATCATAGGTTCAATCGCAATGGTCATTCCGCTGCAAAGACGAAATCCGCGACCGGCACGACCGTAATTAGGGACTTCCGGATCTTCGTGAAGTTTTTTGCCAACACCATGTCCGACATAATCCCGAACAACGGAAAAGCCGTAAGACTCCACATACGTCTGGATCGCATTGCCTATATCACCGAGACGTGCGCCCTCACGCTCCGCAGCCCTGATCCCTTCAAAGAAGCTTTGCCTTGTGACATCAAGCAGCTGCCGTGCATCCTGACTGATTTCACCAACCGCAAAAGTGGCAGCACAATCGCCATGATAGCCCTTATATAAGGCACCGACATCAATCTTGACAAGATCGCCGTTTTTCAACACTCTGTCAGACGGAATCCCATGAATGACTTCCTCATTGACGCTGATACAGGCAGAAGCCGGAAAGCCGTAAAGGTGCAGAAAGGACGGTGTTGCCCCATGAGACTGAATGGTCTTTCGAATTACCGCATCAAGCTGCGACGTAGTAATCCCCTCGCGGCAATGTTCACCGCCAACTTCACGCGCAAGCGCCGCAATCCGACCAGCATCCCGCATCATACGGATTTCTTCCTCAGATTTCAGGACGATCATATGCCAAGCGCTTCCTTAACCAAGCGGGTTGTATCTTCTACTTTCGCCTGTCCGACGACCGATTTCAGAAGATTCTTCTTTTCGTAGAATTCCTTCAGAGGTTCCGTTTCTTTATGGTATACCTGCAAACGGTTTTCTACCACTTCCGGCCGATCATCAGAACGCTGCGTCAGTTCTGCGCCGCAGAGATCACAATGCGCTCCGTCTTTTTTCGGAGGGTTAAATACAACATGGTAGGTTGCACCGCAGGAGGGACAGGAACGTCTGCCGCTCATGCGCTGCACAATGGTTTCATCAGACACTTCCAAGGAAAGCACGCAATCAATCCGAACCCCAAGCGCATCCAATGCTTCTGCCTGCGGGATCGTACGCGGAAAACCATCCAGAACAAAGCCATTCTGGCAATCCGGCTGCGCAAGACGTTCCTTCACAATCCCCACCACAACTTCATCCGGCACCAAAGCGCCGGTAGCCATTATTTCGGCAGCCTGCTTGCCAAGCTCCGTACCGTCTTTAATGGCGGCACGGATCATAGCACCGGTAGAAATGGTAGGAATCTTAAGAGCCTCACAGATTATCTCTCCCTGCGTGCCCTTACCGGCACCGGGGGGGCCAAACAATATCAGGTTCATTCTCTACACTCCAAAAATAGCTCACTCAAGGAAGCCCTTATAATGACGCATGGTCGTTTCGCTTTCAATATCTCTTGCAGTCTGCAAAGCGACATCGACTACGATGATGACCGAGGTACCGCCATAGACCAACATGCTCAGCGCACTGGAACCGGTCCAGCTCATGAGAATCGGGAAAATTGACATGAAAGAAAGGAAAAGTGCACCGATCAGGGTTACGCGGTTGACAACCTTCTGAATATACTGTGCGGTAGGCTGTCCGGGTCTGTAGCCGAGAATCGTACCGCCATTGCTCTTTAAATTGTTTGCAACTTCAACGGTATTGAAAGAAATTGCAATATAAAAATACGCAAAGGCAATAATCAGCACAAACATGACCAACACGTAAATCGGACTACTGGCAGAAAACCATTTTTGCACCCACTGCTCGAATTTGCCGCCGCTTATAATCAAGGCCAAGGTGGCAGGCAGCGAAACAATCGCATTCGCAAAGATAATCGGCATAACACCGCCCATCATGACCTTAATCGGCAGATACGTATTTGCGCCGCCGTACATTTTTCGACCAACCTGCCGTTTCGCATATTGCACAGGTAACCGCCGCTCGGAATTGGAAAAGAAGACAACCAGAGTCACGATGATGAGCATCATCACAATTGCGCCAAGCGTACCGGCAAGATTGCCAAGGAAATTATAACGAAGCAGAGCAAACATCCGAGCAGCAAGGGAGGGCCCGCTGGAAATGATATTTGCAAACAGAATCAAGGAAATTCCGTTTCCGATTCCCTTTTCATCAATCCGTTCGCCGATCCACATAACCAAGCTTGCGCCGGCAGTATGGCACGCAATGATAACAAGAGCAGCAAACCAACTGGTATTCTCAATCATTCCCTGACTCTTGATTGTTGCGTAGTATCCATAAGAAGTGATGATCGCAAGGGCAATCGTAACATAACGGGTGATTTTTGAAATCTTTGCCTGCCCCTCAGGACCGCTCTTTGCAATCCTTTCGAGCGGCGGAATCGCAATTGTCAGCAACTGAATAACGATAGATGCCGTAATATACGGGCTGACGCCAAGCGCAAACAGAGTCGCCTTGGAGAACGCATCGCCTGCCAATATACTGAAGTACCCGAACAGAGAATTCTGCACGGTGTCCGAGCTGAACAAACTGTTCAAAGCATCACTGTTAATAAACGGAACCATGACATTTGCGCCGAGTCGGTAAATCACGATGACCATCAGCGTGAAGAGCATTCTCTTACGCAACTCCGGCACTTTCCATGCATTACCGAATACCTTAAACATTATACCACCTCAGTCTTTCCGCCTGCGGCTTCGATCTTTTCTTTAGCGGACGCGGAAAACTTGGTTGCTTTTACAGTCAATGCTTTGGTAATTTCACCGTTACCGAGGATTTTTAATCCATCGAACGTATTCTTGATCATTCCATTTGCCACGAGCGTTTCAAGATCAACGACCGCCCCGTTATCAAATGTATCAAGATCAGCAAGGTTCATAATCGCATAGCGGGTTGCAAAATGATTTTTGAATCCCCTCTTCGGGAGTTTTCTGTAAAGCGGGAGCTGCCCGCCTTCAAAACCCGGTCGCACACCGCCGCCGGAGCGGGCATTCTGCCCCTTATGACCGCGACCTGCAGTCTTGCCATTACCGCTGCCTACACCTCTGCCCTTTCTATAAGGTGCCTTAGAGGAGCCTTCAGCCGGCGAAAGCTCATGAAGCTTCATAACTATATCCTCCTTTTCAAATCTGTCGATTCGTTATTCAGCCTCTTCGACCTTTACGAGATGGCAAATAACATGGATCTTACCTTCCACGCTGGCATCCTTTTCCACGATCTTACAATCGCCGATCTTGCGCAGACCGAGGGAAGCGCAGGTAAGAATCTGGTTTTCCTTGCGACCGATCAGGCTTTTGGTCAGAGTGATTTTCACTTTCATACTTCGACCTCCTTAACGGACGCTGCTGACATCGATGCCACGCATAGCGGCTACCTGATCAACAGTGCGAAGCTCCTTCAACGCCTCAAAGGTTGCCTTTACAACATTTGCAGGATTGTTGGAGCGGAGAGATTTGCCGCGGATATCACGAATACCTGCCATCTCCAAAACAGCACGCATTTTACCTCCGGCAATAATACCGGTACCGGGCGCAGCCGGCTTCAGCAAAACCTTGCCGGCACCAAACTCGCCGACGATCTCATGGGGAATGGTAGTTCCGACCAACGGCACTTCAATGACGTTCTTCTTCGCCGCTTCCATTGCCTTGCGAATAGCATCCGGAACCTCTGCAGCTTTGCCGATTCCATAACCGACCAAACCTTCTCCGTTGCCGACGACAACCAAAGCAGAGAAGCGACGGATGCGACCGCCTTTCACAGTCTTGGACACGCTTTTGGTATCAACAAGGTTTTCCTTGAATTCAATATTGGAATAATCTTTTTTCATAATACCCTCCTCAGAACTTCAAGCCGGCTTCACGGGCGGCCTCTGCAAGAGCCTTGATGCGGCCATGATAGATATTTCCGCCGCGATCAAACACCACTTCCGTGATATTTTTTTCCAACGCTCTCTTCGCAGCCAGTTCGCCGACTTTCTTCGCAGCCTCAACATTGCCGCCTTCCTTGCCGAAAGCCTTTTCGGTGGAGGAAGCAGCCACGAGGGTATTACCGACAGTATCGTCAATGATCTGAACCTGAATGTTATCATTCGAACGATAGACACAGAAACGGGGCCTAGCGGGAGTTCCGAAGATCTTGGATCTGACTCTCTTATGTCTATGGAGTCTTTTTGCATTGCTGTCTGCACGACTAATCATAATTCTTTCCTCTCCTTTCCTTCCCGTTACTTGCCGGCCTTACCGGACTTACTTCTGACGTGCTCACCGGCATAACGGACACCCTTACCATGATAAGGCTCAGGCGGACGCTTACCGCGAATGACTGCGGCAATCTGACCGACCTGCTGCTTATTGATGCCGCTCACCTTAATCTTCAGACCGTTGCTGTCAGCCGGAATGCTGTATACAATGCCGGCAGGAGCGGTAACAAGAATATCATGCGAGTAACCAAGATGAAGAAGAAGATCCTTCCCCTTCATTTCCGCACGGTAACCGACACCGATGATTTCGAGATCCTTTTCATAACCGGCAGTCACACCGTTTACCATATTGGCAACGAGGGTTCTGGAAAGACCATGCAGAGAACGAAATTCTTTTTCATCGTTAGGACGGGAGACGAGCACCTCGTTTCCCTCCACCTTAACAGTGATCCCCGCATGAATCTGCTCGGAAAGTTCACCTTTCGGTCCCTTCACGGTAACCAAATTGCTGTCGCTGACAGTAACCGTAACACCGGCAGGGATTTCAATCGGCTTTCTGCCAATTCTGGACATTTTATATCCTCCTTATTCCTTACCAAACGAAGGCGAGGACTTCACCGCCCACGTTCTCTTTGCGGGCTGTCTTATCGGTCATGATGCCACGTGAGGTGGAAACAATCGCGATGCCGAGGCCATTTCTGACCTTCGGAATGTCCTGACTTGCCGCATAAATCCTCAATCCGGGCTTCGAAACACGTTTAATGCCCTGGATGATCTTCTGCTTGCCTTCGCCGTACTTGAGGGTAATGGTCATAATTCCCTGCTTGCCGTCGTCGGTCACTTTATAATCTTTGATATAGCCCTCGTCAAGAAGAATCTGAGCGATGGCTTTCTTCATATTTGAAGCAGGTACGTCAACAGTCTCATGCTTTGCATCGTTAGCATTGCGGATTCTGGTGAGCAAATCTGCCACAACATCTGTCATCTGCATACTTCAATCCTCCTTATCGATTACCAGCTTGCTTTTTTCACACCGGGAATTTCGCCCTTATAAGCCAGTTCCCGGAAGCAAATACGGCAGATACCATATTTTCTCAGATACGCGTGCGGTCTGCCGCAGATTTTGCATCTGGTATACGCACGGGTGGAAAACTTCGGCTTCTTCTGCTGTTTCAGGATCATTGCTTTCTTTGCCATTGGGTTTTCCTCCTCCCCTTACTGTCTTGCGAACGGGGCGCCAAGCAGCGTCAGAAGTTCTTTTGCTTCCTCGTCTGTCTGTGCCGTCGTAACAAATACGATATCCATACCTCTGACCTTATCCACCTTATCATACTCGATTTCGGGGAAAATCAGCTGTTCTTTCAAGCCAATGCTATAGTTTCCTCTGCCGTCAAATGCATTCGGGTTGATTCCTTTGAAATCGCGGACGCGAGGGAGCGCCAGGTTAAAGAATTTATCCACAAATTCCCACATATTTTCGGAGCGAAGTGTTACCTTTACACCAATCTTCTGCCCTGCTCTGATCTTAAAGTTAGAAACAGATTTCTTGGCAGTTGTGGGAACAGCCTTTTGACCAGTGATTGCAGTCAAATCTGCAATAATGCTGTCGATTGCCTTAGGATTTTCTTTTGCTTCCCCAGCTCCGACATTGATCACTACCTTATTCAGCTTCGGAATCTGCATCGGGCTCTTATAGTTGAACTTTGCCATGAGGGCAGGTGCAACGTCGCTCTTATAATATTCGCCTAATCTTGACATCGTTTTGCCTCCTCACTCAAAGCTCTTCGCCGCATTTGACGCAGACTCTGATTTTTTCACCGTTTTCGGTAATCTTGACTCTGGAACGACGACCGGCACCGCACTTGGAGCAATAAAGCTGCACCTTGCTGGCATAAATGGCGCCTTCTGTTTTGATAATGCCACCGACCTCTCCCTGTCGTCTGGGCTTGACATGCTTGGAGACGATTTGTACGCCTTCCACCATAACCTTGCCTTCCTTCGGGGAAACACCGATCACTTTACCGATCGCGGGCTCTTTACCGTTTGCATATTCACCGGAGATCACAATAACGGTATCACCGGTCTTGATGTGCATCTTACTCATTTCATGCCCTCCCATCAAACGACTTCGGGTGCAAGAGAAAGAATCTTCATATAATCATTATCGCGAAGCTCTCTTGCAACCGGCCCAAAAATACGGGTGCCTCTGGGATTCTTATCTTCCTTGATAATCACTGCTGCGTTTTCATCGAAACGGACATAGGAACCGTCAGGTCTTCTTGTCGGCTGAACCGTTCTGACCACAACGGCACGAACGACCTCGCCTTTTTTCACAACACCGCCGGGTGCTGCCTTTTTAACTGCGCAGACAACAACATCGCCAACGCCGGCATAACGTCTGCCGGTACCGCCAAGTACGCGGATGCACATAAGTTCTTTAGCACCTGTGTTGTCGGCAACCTTCATAAGGGATTGCTGCTGTAACATTCTGTACCTCCTGCTTTACTTGGCCTTCTCGACGATTTCGACAAGGCGCCAGTTCTTTTCCTTAGAGAGCGGACGGGTTTCCATGATCATAACAGTATCACCGATCTTCGCCTCGTTCTTCTCATCATGCGCCTTAAAACGCACGGTTCTCTTCAGGATCTTTTTATAAAGAGGGTGCTTAACATTATCACGAATCGCGACGACGATGGTTTTATCCATTTTATCGCTGACAACCTTGCCCACCCTGGTCTTTCTCATAGCTCTTTCTTCCATGTTCTAACTCCTTTCTCTCACACATTCCCGGAGATTTGCTTCTCACGGAGAACGGTCAGCATCCTTGCGATCGTCTTACGGGTTTCCACGATCTTCATAGGATTGTCGAGTTGGTTGATAGAATGCTGCAAGCGAAGCTTGAAAAGCGCTTCTTTCTGCTCTTTAACGGCCTTTTCCAGTTCAGAAGCGGACATTTCCTTGATTTCTTTGATATCCATTTCTTACGCCTCCTGATTTTCAAGGTCAGCTTTCGTGGCAAACTTGCATTTGATCGGAAGCTTATGGGAAGCAAGACGCATAGCCTCACGCGCATCCGCTTCAGCAATGCCGTCCATTTCAAACATGACTCTTCCCGGCTTCACAACCGCCACCCAGTATTCGGGTGAACCCTTACCGGAACCCATTCGGGTTTCTGCGGGTTTTTCCGTAATCGGCTTATCCGGGAAAATCTTGATCCAGACTTTACCGCCACGCTTGATATAACGCGTCATAGCGACACGGGCAGCCTCAATCTGATTGCTGGTAATCCAAGCAGGCTCCAGAGCGACAAGACCGAACTGACCGTTGGTAATCCTATTTCCACGGTACGCTTTGCCGGTCAATCTGCCTCTGTGAACACGTCTGTATTTCACTCTTTTCGGCATTAACATTATCGTCTACCTCCTTCGCGAACAGTAGTGCGCTTCACTTCGGAGAGAACCTCGCCTTTATAGATCCAGACCTTAATACCGATCTTTCCGTAAGTTGTATTAGCCTCTGCAAAGCCGTAATCAATATCGGCACGCAGCGTCTGAAGCGGGATCGTACCTTCATGATAATGTTCGGTTCTGGCAATCTCAGCACCACCGAGACGACCGCCGCAGGAGATCTTGATTCCCTTCGCACCAAGTTTCATGGTTCTGCCGATCGCCTGTTTCATGGCACGGCGGAAAGAGATTCTCTTCTCCAGCTGTGCCGCGATATTTTCAGCGACAAGCTGCGCATTCATATCCGGGCTCTTAACCTCAACCACTTTGACATCGACTGCAACATTGGCAGGCGTCTTCAGAAACTTGGTGATAACGCCCTTGAGCTTTTCAATCTCTGTGCCGCCCTTGCCGATAATCATACCCGGCTTTGCGCAATGAATGATGACCTTGATCCGGCTGTTGTCGCGCTCAATTTCAATCTTCGGAACTCCCGCCTGCGCCAATCTCTTCTTTAAGAATTTTCTCAATTGATAGTCGGAAACAAGGGTATCGCCAAAATCCTGTTCCTTTACATACCAGCGGGAATCCCAATTTTTGATCACACCGACACGAAGCCCGTGCGGATTAACTTTCTGTCCCATTTTAGCCCTCCTCAGTCTCTTTCTTTCAGAGCGATCGTAACATGAGAGGTGCGCTTGATGATACGGAACGCTCTGCCCTGTGCGCGGGGCATCACTCTCTTCATGTTTTTCAGAATGCCGGGTGTCACGAAGCATTCCGCAACATAGAGCTTCTCGACATCCATGCCGAAGTTGTGCTCGGCGTTTGCCATGGCCGACTTCAGCAGCTTCTCAAGGCTCTCGCAAACCATTTTATTGGTATTCTTCAGAATTGCCAGCGCAGCGGCTGCATCCTTGCCTCTGATTTCATCCAGCACGATCCCGACCTTTCGGGGAGAGACGCGAAGCTGCTTAAGGTAAGCTTTAGAAACTTTGTTTTCCATCGTTTATTCTCCTCTCAGCCCGCGATCAGTTTCCGTTATTGGAAGTTTTGGAGCCCGCATGGCCCTTGAACGTTCTGGTCGCTGCAAACTCGCCGAGTTTATGACCGACCATATCCTCAACGATATACACCGGAACATGTTTCCTGCCGTCATAGACGGCAACCGTATGACCGACGAATTCGGGGAAGATCGTGGAAGCGCGGGACCAAGTCTTCAGAACTCTTTTTTCGCCCTTATCATTCATTTCACAAATGCGTTTATATAATTTGGCCTCAACAAAGGGACCTTTTTTTACGCTTCTGCTCATCGTTCATATCCTCCTTTATCTGTCATTACGTCTCTTGACGATAAATTTATTGGTGCGAGCCTTCTTGTTCCTGGTCTTATAACCCAGCGCGGGCTTGCCCCAAGGAGTCAGAGGACCGGGGTGACCGACAGGCGCGCGGCCCTCGCCGCCGCCGTGGGGGTGATCGCAAGGGTTCATAACGGAGCCTCTCACGGTCGGTCTGATACCCATATGGCGTTTTTTACCTGCCTTGCCGATCTTAATGTTCTCATGTTCAAGATTTCCGATCACACCGATCGTCGCTCTGCATTCCAAACGAACCAAGCGAACTTCACCGGAGGGAAGACGAATCTGCGCCATACCGTTTTCCTTTGCCATCAACTGCGCAGCAGCGCCAGCAGAACGAACAAGCTGTGCCCCCCTTCCGGGATAGAGTTCGATGGAATTGATCATAGTACCGACAGGAATCGCAGAGATCGGGAGAATATTTCCCGGCTTGATATCTGCCTGCGGACCAGCATACAGAACATCTCCAACCTTAATACCGTCGGTTGCAAGAACATAACTCTTCTTACCCGCTTCATCCCGAAGGAGTGCGATATACGCGGTACGGTTCGGATCATACTCGATCGCAGAAACCGTCTTGCCGCCCTCGCTGAAAGTGCCTTTAAAATCGACGATTCTGTATTTCGTCTTATTACCGCCGCCCTGATGGCGGACGGTGATCTTACCGGTATTATTGCGACCCGCTTTATGCTTCAGGACGGTCAGCAGACTTTTTTCCGGCTTCTTTTTTGTCAACTCCTCAAACGAAGGAGTCGCCATATTTCTGAGTGACGGAGTAGTGGGACGATAAGTTTTAACTGCCATTTCCGTTTACTCCTTTCTTACATCAAGCTGTCGAAGAACTCAATCGTCTTAGAGTCTGCCTTCAATTTGACAATCGCTTTCTTCCACTCACTGGTATATCCATAGTGATAACCCATTCTTCTGGGCTTCTTCTTCATGGTGATCGTAGTCACCTTTTCGACCTGAACACCGAAAATCTCTTCCACTGCGTTTTTGATCTCAATCTTATTGGCATCATTCGCAACTCGGAAGGTATACTTCTTTTGATGAATATTTTCGATTGCAGCCTCGGTGATGACCGGCTTCAGGATCACATCGTATGCCGTTTTCATTCTGCGTAAACCTCCTCGATCTTTGCCACCGCATCCTTGGCAATTACGAGTTTGCCGTACTTCAGGATGTCGTAAACATGAATTGCGTTCACCGGAGCGGTCGCAACGCCCGGAATATTCGCCATAGATTTAACGACCTTCGCATCCGCCTCAGGCAAAACGACAAGCGTCTTTCCCTCAGCGCCGATTGCAGAGAGGAAGCCCACCATTGCCTTCGTCTTGTATTCCGCGGCCGCGATATTGTCCACGACAATCAGTTCGCCCTCGGAAACCTTAGAAGACAGAGCGGAGAACAGCGCAAGTCTCTTTACCTTCTTATTGATGCTGATGCGATAGGAGCGGGGCTTCGGCGCAAACACAACGCCGCCATGCGTCCACTGCGGTGCTCTGGTCGAGCCCTGTCTCGCATGTCCCGTCCCCTTCTGCTTCCATGGCTTTCTTCCGCCGCCGGAAACCTCGCTTCTGGTCAACGCAGACTGTGTTCCCTGACGCTGATTGAGCAGGTACGCCCTGACAACGGAATGGACAGCGGCTTCATTGATCTCCGCTGCGAAGATCTTATCGGAAAGGTCAATCGTACCGCAGGCACGACCTTCCATATTCACTACGTTAAGTGTTGGCATTTCCTATTTCCTCCTTCCGTTTACTTCACAGTGTTGCGAATATAAACGATGCCGCCCTTAGGACCGGGAACCGCGCCTTTAACCGCAATCAGATTGTTATCCGCGTCTATCTTCACGATTTCCAGATTGAGCATCGTTACCTGTTCGTGACCGTACTGTCCTGCCATATGCTTGTTTTTGAACACGCGGGAAGGATCGCTGTTTGCGCCCATAGAACCCACCTGACGATGAACAGGACCGGTTCCGTGCGTCATTCTCAGACGGTGAG
The DNA here is from genome assembly GCA_964549435.1 of uncultured Ruminococcus sp. Classification (GTDB taxonomy): domain Bacteria; phylum Bacillota; class Clostridia; order Oscillospirales; family CAG-382; genus Coliplasma. The sequence goes on along the minus strand of CAZJVB010000002.1, from coordinate 35,934 downwards.
CGTTCCATCTCTTAATCACGCCGCTGTAGCCATGACCTTTTGTAATGCCCGTGATGTCGATCTTTTCGCCGGCGGCGAAGGTATCGGCCGTCACGATATCGCCCTCATTCAAAGAAGCGGTGTCTTCGAGACGAAATTCCTTGAGATACTTTTTGAACGAAACCTTATGTGCCTCAAAGTGTCCTTTGGCGGGCTTCGTCGCTTTGCGTTCCGGCAAATCAACAAAGCCGAGCTGGACTGCAGCGTAGCCGTCTTTTTCCACTGTTTTTTTCTGCACAACAGTGCACGGACCCGCGTTAATGACAGTCACAGGGATCACTTTGCCAGTTTCATCAAAGATCTGCGTCATACCCAGTTTTCTGCCGATGATGCCTTTTTTCATGGTATAAATTCCTCCTTGGTTATTGGTTGAACCGGACGGCTCAACATGACCTTGTTTTTGTCAACTGCTTAAAGCTCGACGCTAAAATCAACGCCAGCGGGAAGGTCGATATTCATCAGCGCGTCCACACAGGCTTTCGACGGCTTGATGATATCAATCAGTCTCTTGTGCGTACGATATTCGAACTGTTCGCGGCTGTCCTTATATTTGTGAACAGCGCGCAAAATCGTCACGATTTCCTTATCAGTCGGGAGCGGTATCGGACCGGAAACAGATGCGCCGTTGCGCTTCGCGGTTTCCACAATCTTCTCCGCCGCCTGATCGATCAGGGTATGATCGTAAGACTTGAGTCTGATTCTGATTCTTTCTTTCGCCATGGTTTTGCCTCCTAAAAGTATTGAAATGATTTTTAGTGGCAGCAGAACGAACACCGTGCCGGGCGTTTCTTACATCGCCCTAAAAAAAATGCCGTCCTCTGCGCCCGATTTCCGGACCTGCTCTGCGGAAGTTCCCTGCCCTCTTGGAGCAGCAATCTACCGTTTCATCGCACACCAAGCGTTTCTGATTTTACCACATATAGTACTTATTGTCAAGCCTTTTTTCAAAAAAATCCATATGAGCAGGCAGCCCCAAATGTAAACATTTTGTTAACAAAAGCAGAAACACTGAAACAAAAGCAAAGAAAGTGCTTTACAAATTCTCTTTTTTTGTTATAATAGGAAAAGGCGGGGCTTTAAGGCTTCGCAAAGCGCCGATCCAGAGAATTGCGCAAACGCACATATTATATAAAGGAAGAAATATTATGGAATATACCTATGCCTGTCACGGAACCTGCTCCCGTGCCCTTCATTTTGAAATGGACGAGCAGCATATCATTACCCGCGTTTCCTATGAAGGCGGCTGCAACGGAAACCTGAAAGGAATCGCCAGCCTTTGCGAAGGGATGAAAGCGGAGGAAGTCATTGCCCGTTTAGAGGGAACGCGCTGCGGAATGAAGAACACCTCCTGCCCGGATCAGCTCGCAAAAGCACTCCGCGAAGCGCTCGCTCAGAAAGAAAATCAGAAATAAAGATTCGTTCATTGTCAGGAAGGGGATGGCGTTAACTATGAGCATTATCACCAAGGAAGCAAAAAAAGAATATGAAAACTGGCTCGCGCATTTGGAAGGCGAAGATCGTTTGGCGCTGGAAGCCATACGCGGAGATGAAAATGCGATTATGGAGCGCTTTGCATCACCGATGCGTTTCGGTACGGCAGGGCTGCGCAGCACCATGGATCTCGGTATTTCCCGCATGAACATCTACACCGTGGCCCAGACTACCAAAGGGTTAGCTGAATTCATACAGGCATCCGGCGGGCAGCAGCGCGGAGTCGTCATCAACTACGACAGCCGGCACAATTCCGAACGGTTCGCGCGTACTGCCGCATGCGTGCTTGCCGCCTCTAAAATTCAGGTATATCTCTTTGACGGCATCCGCCCGACGCCGGAGCTTTCTTTCTCTATCTTGCACTACAGATGCATCGCAGGGATCAATGTCACAGCTTCTCACAACCCGAAAGAATATAACGGATATAAAGTATATTGGGAGGACGGCGCACAGCTTCCGCCAGAGCACGCCGATATGGTTTCGGCAACGGTCGCTAAAACGGATATTTTTTCTGTCCCGATTGCTGATTTTGATTCAGCCGTACAAGAGGGACGCATCTGTCTGATCGGCAAGGAAACGGATGAAGCGTATCTCGCAGCTGTTCTGCATTGCGCGCTGGCGCCGGAGTTAACCGCTTCCTACGGAAACCAGCTGAATATGGTCTATACCCCACTGCACGGAACCGGATACCGGCTGATTCCGGAATGCCTGCGACGCTGTGGGATCACCAATCTACGTGTTGTAGAAGAACAGGCAGTTCCGGACGGAAGCTTTCCTACCGTCGTCTCCCCCAATCCGGAAAACGCGGACTGCTTTGCGCTCGCGGAAGAAATCATTCAGAAGGAACAGCTGCACTGCGATATAATCATCGCCAGCGATCCGGATGCAGACCGCATCGGATTAGCGTTACGCGGCGCAGACGGTAAATTCTCCGCCCTGAACGGCAATCAAATCGGCGCACTGCTGATCGATTATATCATCCGCATCCGCAAGGAGAAAAACTGTCTCCCTGCGAACGGGTGTGCGATCAAATCCATCGTTTCCTCCAATCTATTTGACGCGATCTGCGATGCAAACAATGTCGCGCATATCAGTGTCCTGACCGGCTTCAAATATATCGGGGAAAAGATCAAGCTTTGGGCAGAAAGCGGCGAATACACCTTCCTGTTCGGCTATGAAGAGAGTCAGGGTTACCTTTCCGACGGATACGCGCGAGATAAGGACGCAATTGCCGCCGCCATGCTGGTTGCGGAAATGGCTTGTTATCACGCTGCTGCCGGCAGAAGCGTTTCAGACGCACTCCGTCTCATTTATGAAACCTACGGATACTATCGTGAAAATGTTCTGAATTTCGTCATTCACGGTTTGGATCCGATGCGGGAAATGAAAGACAAAATGGAGTCGCTGCGGCGCAATGGCATGACGGAGATCGCCGGAAGTCGCGTATGCCGTATACGCGACTACCTAAGTGGAACGATCCGCGATGCGAACGGGCAAGAAGCACCGACCGGTCTTCCCTCCTCAGACGTCCTGTATTACGAGTTGAACGACGGCGACGCAGTAATTGTGCGCCCTTCTGGAACGGAACCGAAAATTAAGGTATACCTCTTGGTCAGGGGATCCTCCGGGCAGAACGCCTCTGACAAATTGGCGCGCTTCTCCGCTTTCATGAAAGAAAAAATGGAGAACTGAAAAAAAGAGGAGTCTCCCTTACGATTCCTTCCCAATAAATACACTTATCGGACGAAACCGTCGAGCAAAGGCTGCCGCAACTGTTTGCGGCAGCCTCCTTTTTCTTGATATCCTCTCAAGATATGCCAACTCTCACGAAAACGGCGGTCAAAGGATCTCTTGCAAAGACAGCGCCCTCCGTGACAAGACCTTCATACAAAACGCCGTCTACTGAAACAGCTGCAAATACCAAGCAAGCAGGTTGAGTAAAAAAATAGCCAAGAAGCAAACGCCGATGCAAAGAAAAATCTTCGGAAGGACCATATTACGGCTATGCTCTTTCTCCTTTTCCTGCGCCGCGATACGCTGCATGACCTGATTGCACCGTTCCACTTTCTTTTGTAATTCCCTTTCTGATTCCAAATATCGGTTCTGCGGGTAGTTGGTTTTATCATGCAGAATCCGCCGTTCCGGATCGGATACATACGATTGCTTTGTCTTTTCCAGCTGTTCCAGCGTCAGATTGTCAAACTGCCAGTTCTTATCCCGTCCGCATGCTTCACATAGCGTTTCTTTTATCGGATTCTTATGTCCGCAGCAGCAAAGCCATACATTTTCGCCCGCCTGCGGCAAAACGCGGATCGGATGCTCCTGCTCTGCTTCCTCAAAAATATTCAGGTGCCTGTACGCTTGCTTAAGCTCGCTATCTACATCCGGAAAATGAGCAGCTTTCCCACCGGCGACCAGCCCCAGCTTTTCATATCTGCCGTCTCCATAGGTAACGCCTTCCAGCTCAATCTGCATTTTCTTGAAATAGCTCTCCGGCAACGGGATATAGATCCCCTCTCCAAATTCCTCCCCGCATTCCAGATTCTTTTCCGGTCTGTTTCTCTTTTCCTTCAGTTCCTTGCCGTTCAAAAGACGCACACCAAAGGTTGCCTCCTCCCAGCTATACCGAAAATTCAGCTTCTGATACGGAACACAATTCTGCTCCCGATAAAGCAGAATCCGAATATCCAGCGCTAAGAGCGGAACTGTCGAGAGACTGCGGAGCATCAGCGTGAGAAACAGGTCTCCGGTATCCCGGTCGGCAATAACATATCCTTCCTTGATTTCCACCGGACTTTTCTCAAAAATCGCGCTGTTGTCCAAAGCCTTCAGCACCCGCAAAGGGCGCATCCGATCCCGGTGAATCCGACGCAGATTGGCGCAGCGCAAAGCGGTATCCGCACTTCTCACAAACCATCCCTCCTTTCAGAACTCAAAAATATGTTCCGGATCCGCGAGCATGCCCTTTCGGGTATACGCTCCCTCCCATCCGAACGGGGTATTGTCGGGATTTCTCAGCGCACAGCTCTGCGCATATTCGATTCTTTTATAGGAGACCTCATAGGAAAATGGCGTGGGGATCCGATATACCGTTCCCTTTTTCTGAATCGCCGCACATACCCGAGTACGGATCTCCTCACAGACTGCATCCGGATGTTTACTGATACAGCTGTTCCAAGCAAGCGCTTTTTTGGTTTCCACATATACCACATCCGGAAATGAATCCTTTGCCTGTGCGACACAGAGATCATCCGAAGAAACGAACAGAACAGGTACTCCCTTCTTTCCGGCAATCGCGGCATCAATCTGCAGCTCTCCAACCTCTTCTCCATTGATCTTCATCCCGGTATAGGTCGAAGAGGAATAAACATGGCAAAGAGTAGCGTCCTTAGCATCATAAGCATGATAACCGATGAACAGAACACCGGAAAAATCTTCCTCCAGACCGGGAAACCGCTTCCGACTGCCCGCGCCTATCACAAATTTGACGCGCGAGTCAAATGCGCGATACTCTAAATTGAACCCGGTTCCGTGGCAGTCCCAGACATATACCTCTTCCGCGCCGCAATCAAACAGCGCTTTTGCCGCTGCTGCCGCTTCCCGCGTTCCCTGTGCAGCTGCAAACGTGTAGCCCGGCGTGCCAGCTGCAAGCCCCTGACCGTAGGCACCGACCGCACAAGCAACGCCCTCAAGATCTACGCTGATATAATATTTTCCGCCCATGGAAAAAATCCTCCTCTCATTCTTGCAATACAGACTTCTTTATGTTATAATCTCTCCTCAGGGACAGTGTGTCCCACAGAAAGGTGATTTTCATGTTGGAAAGTAAATTAAGACAACTCAAGCAGATCGAACTATTCGTATTGGATATGGACGGTACCATTTACCTTGGCGAACGTGTTTTTCCGGAGGCGCTCCGCTTTGTTAAAGAAGCACGGGAACGGGGACGCAGAGTGATTTTTTTCACCAATAACGCATCCAGAAACCCGGCAATCTATGTGGAACGGCTGAATCGCATGGGCTTTCCGGCAACGCGCGAGGACATCGTGACGTCCGGCGACGTGACTGCCGCATACCTGAAGCTTCACCACCCGAACACGCCGGTCTACCTTGTCGGCACGCAGGCGCTGGAGGATGCCTTCCGTGCAGAAGGCATTCATCTGACTAACCGTGCGGGACAAGCTCCCGCCGAACAGGCAGAGATCGTCGTCGTTTCCTTCGACACCACGGTTACCTATGAAAAACTGGAAACCGCCTGTAATCTTCTTTTGAAAGGCGCCAAATTTTATTCCACCCATCCGGATCTGGTCTGTCCGATGGAGGGCGGCGTTATGCCGGACAGCGGCGCCCTCTGTGCTCTTTTGACCGCCTGCACCAACCGCAAGCCGAAATACTTCGGAAAACCGGAGCACGAAACAGCAGCAATGATCGAGCATCTGTTTCATATTCCACCGGAAAAGACAGCAATCGTTGGAGACCGCCTGTACACGGATATCGCCCTGGGAAAAAATAACGGGCTTCTCTCCGTTTTGGTACTGACCGGCGAGAGCAAGCCGGAGGATGTCAATGACAACAACCGTCCGGATATCATGCTAAACAATATCGGACAGATACTGGATTATCTGGTCTGAAATTTTCCCAAGCGGGTACCGGGGACATCGGCTCCTGCCGACAGAACAGCCAACACAGCGAAACAATCCGTCGGAAAATCCCGTTCCGCACAGTATACCAGCTCTTCGCCCCCCAGCTTTGTCATCATCTCTAAAGCGTTCTTCTTTAAGGGAAGGACGCTTTTGATTTTTCCGTCATGCACGGCATCTGTCAGAAAGCGCTGCAATTTCGCAAGCTCAACCGGAAGCGGTCGATTGTCCGTACCGCACTTCGGTCGGAACGCATAAATCACATCCCCCGAAAAAACGGTCGGACGCGGAACGACCAGCCCGGTCTTTCCATTCGGCTGATAACGCATCGGCGGAAGTCCGAAACGATATTTCACTGCCGCGCCGAAAATACCGAGAGCACCCGCCAGCAATTCCGCAAGCGGCAGATCGGCGGCAAGATTGACAAAATATCCCCCCGGCAGCAAACAGCAGCAGCCATATGTGAGTGCGGCAGAAAAGCCCTGCTCAAAAACCTCCGCCGCCGCGTTCCCGACCGTCAGCTCCACCGGCGCCGCCGACAGCAATGAAGAAAGAGTAAATTCCGCAGCGCCGCCGACAGCATTAGAAACACGCAAAACATCAGGTCGCACCGTGCCGACGCGTACCATCTTGACCGCATCGGAGGAGCAAAGACGGTCCCCATCCCGTTCCCGCAGCAGCAGGAACCGTTCGGTTGCCATCTTTTCCAGTGTCATTTCTGCAGGAACCCGCAGCTCGGCGCCGCCGGAAGCAAGCAGCAGCGCACAAAGGCCGGGAACGGAATTTTGCAGCAGGGAACGCCGCAGATGCGGATCCGAAACCGCCCCGGTCAACAGATAAATACCATCGCCGGGTTTTCCAATCACCTCCGAACGGTACAGAAGAAATTCCGGAGTTGTCAGCAGCTCGGTCAACGTAAACGTTTCTCCGACTCCGACTTGATTCAGATACGTACGAAACGCAGCAGCAACCGTTTCCGGCACAATACCGACCTTTGCGATCGGCGTCATCAGTTTGGTCCCCCAACCGTCCGAGGAAAACATTTTGTGCAGGAAAAGCGCTTCCGCAGAGCGGGGCGGTTCCTGTTCAAATGCATTAGTATTCCGATCCATATCCATCTTTATGATCCTGCCTTTCTTAATTATCAAGATGATTTACCCTACTGTAGGATACGCGATTTCACAAAGCTCTCTGCCTAACAATCGCCCATTGCTCTTCCCAACCACGGCGACGGTTCTTATTTCGCCCACCGCTGCCGTTTCCGCCGGAAAACAGCATTCCAAAAATTCCTCTGTATGACCGGCAGCAATGCCGTCCGCAAGCTTTTCCACCAGCACCCTCACGGACTTGCCGACAAAGGAAGCCAAAATCTGTTCCCGGCAGGAATCAGAAACGGCGTTCAAGCGGATACACCGCTGCTTCCGGATTTCCTTTGGAAGCGCGCCCTGCATCACCGCTGCGGGTGTCCCCGCGCGCTCCGAGAACGGAAAGGCGTGTACATGCAGCAGATTCGCCTCTTTAACAAACGATTCCGTTTGCAGATAATCCTCTTCCATTTCGGTCGGAAAACCGGTAATGAAATCCGCACTGACCAACGCACGCGGCAGATAGGTACGAAGCAGACCAATGCCCGCAAGCGCCTTCTCCCTTGTATACGGACGACGCATCAGACGCAGGATCCGGTCACTCCCGGATTGCAGGGACAAATGCACGTGGGGCATAAAATTTTCCGCTTCCGCTGCAGCCTGCAAAAACGTCTCCGTCAAGCTGCCCGGTGAAAGCGAGCCCAGCCGCACCCTTTCAACTCCCGCCACCCGCAGAGGACGCAGACGACGGATCACTTCTGAAAGCGGCGCAGCGTTATACGCGGAAAGCTCTATACCGGTCAGTACAACCTCACGATAGCCAGCTGCCGCCAAATTTGCTGCTTCGGCAATAATCTCCTCCAACGGACGGGAGCGGGACGGTCCGCGCAGCGACGGGATAACGCAATAGGAGCATTTCCCGTTGCAGCCGTCCTGAATTTTCAAAAAAGCGCGGCAGGAAGAAAACAGGTCGCTTCTCCCGGTGACCGACATAGTTTCATACGGTGCAGACATCATTTCTCCAACCGCATCGGCAGTCTGTTCCTGCGCAATAGCCTCCACGACCTTCAGCTTATCCGAGCAGCCGCCCACATAAAAGACGTTAGGGATAGAGAGGAATTCCCCCTTCAGATTCTGCGATGCGCATCCCAATACAGCCGTTTTGCCGCGGGAAGCGAAATGCCGCGCCGTCTGGCGGCTCTGCCGCTGGCTTTCCGCCGTCACCGAGCAGGTATTGATAATATAATAATCACAAACTTCCGTATCCTTCCGTACAGAGAAGCCGCGCTGCTCCAAAGCCTCCGCAATCGCTACCGATTCATACTGATTGACACGACAGCCGAGCGTATAAATTCCAACCGTTTTCATAGCGTCTGTTTAACCCTTTGATACGTCTCTGCACTGACAGAGAGATTGATTGCTTCCAGCAGCGCTCCGGAGGACAGATTGTCCGGCAGAAGCAGAGCGCGTGCCAGCCTTCTGCGCCTTTCTGCCGCGCCATCGCTGCCAGAAAAGCCGTCTGCATACCACATGGCGCGCGTAACACCTGCGCCCACAGGCACGTCCGCTTCCGAAACAAAAGGAACAAGCAGCTCATACAGAAGAGTTCCGTCGATTCCCTCAATCCCTAAAAACCCGTCCGCTGAATTCTTTTTTTTTCGCTTTTCTTTCCCTTCCAATTGCGGCGCATAGACCTGATAGACGGTCCCTTCTGTTAAAACACCTTTTAAACGCGCGCGGATAAGCGCGCCGGCACGGTCGCTATCCGCAAACAGGATCAGACCGCTTTCCGCACAGATCCGCTTCAGCAGCGCTTTTTTTTGCTCATCCCGGAACACGGAAAATCCGTTCAATACAAGGATCGGCGTCTCTACAATATTTGCCAGACGGATCTTATCATATTTTCCCTCCACCACGACGGGGCAGCGAAGTCTTAATTTATGTTTTTGTTCCATAAGCACAGATCCTGTATACCAAAAGTTCCAAGATTGCCGCAGGATCCCCGCGCAGGCTTTTCAGCTTTGCATCGGCGGAAGCGATCTCCGCAGCTGCATACTGCAGCACTGCCGGATCGGAGCTGCAAATCGAGGACATCGCCTTGCTCACCTTCCAGACAGGAAGCTTCTGTTCCGCCGCCATCTGCGCGGCAGTTTTTCCGCAGTCCATCCCGGCTTTTACCAGCATCATCAGTTGATAGTGGGAAGCGAGGTAGCCAATCGCCATGCTAATCGCATCCGACGTCAGCCGCAGACCAGAAAGGATTCGTTTTGCACCGACAATATCGTGGCGATTCATACAGGCGGCTGCATCAAAGAAAACATAGCTTTCGTTCGGACAGCAGTAAGTCCTGACATCCTGCTCTGTCAAAGGGCTCCCTGTATAGACATCACAGAGTTTGCTGATTTCCCCCTGCAGCGTATACATATCCGTGCCGCAGTATGAAATCAAAACCGAAGGAAGATTCTGCTCCGTCTGCACACTGCGTGCAGCAAAATGCTTAGCAACCCAATGATATAGCTTTTCGCCCTTTTCCGGCTCAAATTCCACCGCAAGACCATTTTCCTCTATGGCAGCAAGCATCTGCCTGAAGCCGGTCTTTTTCTCCTCCGGGCCAACCTTTCGAGGTTCCGCGCCGGGTTTGACGCTACCGTACTCCCCGGCTCGCAACACCAGCAACACCGTCAGATATTCCGGAAGAGAAGCAAAGATCCGCGCATAGTACGCTCCGTCATCAGCGGAAACTTTAGAGGGAAGCAGATTACGAATTTCAATCACCTTACAGTCCCAAAGGTAAGGAAGAGCAAACGTCGCCTCCTCCAGATCACCGGGAGACTGTGTTTCCGCATCAAAAATCACATAATTAAACTCCGGCAGCGGAGAGCTCTTGGCAATTTTCCGGAGCTTCTCCGCATAGAAATCCTTGGTGTACTCCTCTGCTCCCCAAAGAAAGTAAACGCCGCTGAGCCGATTTTCCTTTATCCGCTTCCTCAATTCGTCCGTTGAAGAACCTTTTTTCGATGCATAAGCGCTCACGACGCGTCTCCTTCCTTCCCCTGCAGGGTCACGACTGTCTTGTAGAAATGCACACTGCCAGCCGGCAGGGAACCTTCCCAATCCACCGGCAGATACAGCACCTCCGGCGGCAAGGTACTGATATCCCCTTCATACGCCGGTAACAGCACTACCCTTTCAGAAATGGGCGGCACATCTTTTCCAAAAAGAAGAACGGTAATGCTGTACGGAGCTTTCGCGTATCCATGCAGCGCGTCATACAGCAATGCTTCTGTCTCTACCGTATAATGATATTCTATTATATCACATTTTTTCCGTTTTGCCAATGCCTTCAGGGAAGAAAGATCGTTTTTTATCCCCTCACGAGAAAAAACCGGCAGATAAACGCGTGCAACCGGACAAAGCGCCAAGACGGTTTCCAGCCGTTCCTGTGCGGCAGCGGTTGCTTCCGACACGATATACGCATCGATCGAAGGAACCTCCTGATCGTCCGGAAACGAAAGCGATGACTGTTCCAAACCGAGATCCAGCAAAGTGACTTCTGTTCCGTTGATAGAAAGAACGTAACCGTCCTCTGCGGACACCGTAAGTATCGGCATGCACCCGGCGCTCTGAAGCGGCAAAATACAAACTGCCAAAGAAAGTGCAAAAATGATAAAAATCGACAAATGCAGCCGAAAGCTTCGTTTGGAAGGCAGCAGCATGGCAAGAATCGCCGCCACGGACAGCAGCACGGGAAATACGATACGCACTCCGCTTATCTCTACGCTGCCGATCCCCTTTTCCGTTAAAGATACAAGACCATGCTCCAGTAAACGGAAAAAACAACCGGGCAAAAAGGCGAGAGCACCGGCTCCCAGCGGGAAAACAGGGAACAGTGCCACCGAAAGCATCAATAAAGATAGCATCGGAGCGAAAAATGGCAGGATCAAAAGATTGGAAAGCGGCGCCAGATACGCAACGGTACCAAAACGAAACACCGTGACAGGAAACGTAAAGATAACTGCGGAGTAAGAAAGCAAAAAGGAACCTGCCATTGCGCCAATTCCCTTTCGCAAACGATGAAATCTCGCCTTTCGGCCGCCTGCAATACGCAGCTGTAACGAAAGAACCGAAGGACTCAGCAACACGATACCGAGGCAGGAAAGAAAGGAGAGCTGCAAACCGGACGACAGCAGTGAATACGGGTTTCCGAGCAGCAATAGCAGCAATGCGGAAAACAATGCGGTCAGTTGATCTCCCCTGAACAGCGTGATTTCTCCAAACAGAACAAAGCCGAGCATCACCGACGCTCGCACGATCGAAGGTGAGAAACCAGTCAGAAAGCAATAAAACAGGAGCAGCAAAAGCGAAGCAGCCTCACGCACCTGCTTCCGGACACGGAATAAAGAAAGCAGCCGCCGGAAAGCCTCCACTAAAATAGTCAAATGAAGACCGCTGATTGCCAGCAAATGTGCAAGCCCTGCATTCCGATAAGCATCTGTTGTCTTCTCAGACAGCCCGGAACGCTCCCGCACAAGCAAGGTCTGCGCTGTTCCGGAAACGCCATAGGAATCGTAAAGCGCATAGCAGGAGCGCAGAATCCCACTTCGCAGGGAAGCAAGCATCCCTTCACTGCCGCGAACGGTCAGGATTGTTCCTTCTGCAGTTAACTTCACACCGGTTGCGCGCTGCTGCGAGCCAGACAGAGACAGATACGTCACCTCTGCGCCAACCCGATCGCCGATATGGATTTCCTGCTCCGCATCCGTATATAGCCGGATATGCGTTCCTTTTGGCAATGCCGCCTTGCTCCGATCAATACGCAGCTCAATATACCCGCTTCCTGCCGAAGAACCGCTTTCTGTAACCGTTCCCTCAACGGTATCCGAACTTCCGACAAACGATTCGCATGCCGCGTAGGGAACGGAGCGAAGCAGCAGCCAGCCGGAGCCGCAGAACAATCCTGCCGCAATCAGCAGCGGATACAAAAGACATACTTTCAGCTCCCGACAACGGACATGCGCCCAAAAATATCCGCCGGAGAGCAATCCCATCAATACGGCGAAGCAGATAAAACAAACCGCTTCCCCCTCCGAGCCCGCAAGAAACATCACGGCGATGCCCGCCGCGAATGCCAAAGCGAAAACGGAGAGGAAGCGGTTTTTTAACATGGAAACGTTATGCGAGGGTAACCGGAAGCTTCCTGCCGCCCAAAATATGGAAGTGCAGATGCTTCACCGTCTGCCCTGCGTCTTCCCCGCAATTGGTGATCACACGGTACCCGTGCTCCTCCAGTCCCAGAGAAGCGGCAATTTTCGGTATCGCCAACAGAACGCGGGAAACGTCTCCAATGCTCTGCGTATCCACGGCTGCAATCGACGAGATATGCACCTTCGGGATCACCAAAACATGCACCGGCGCGTTGGGATTGATATCATGAAAGGCCAATACATTCTCGTCCTCATAGACCTTTTTCGAAGGGATCTCCCCGGCAATGATCTTACAAAACAGGCAATCTTCCATTTTCGCATTCTTCCTTAAATTATTATGTTTGTAAATTCAGATTCCAAGCTGTTGCGCAAGCGTCTCCCCGACCGCAGCAAAGGCCTCCGCAAGTGCTTCCGGCTTCTTGCCGCCGGAGGTTGCGCTGTCCGGACGACCGCCGCCGCCGCCGCCAACGATCGGGGAAATCTTTTTCAGAAGATTTCCGCAATGCACACCGACTGCCAGCGCCTCTCTGCCGCACACCGCAACCAGCTGCACTTTTCCCTCCCGGACGGTTGCCAGCACAAGCAGCACATCCGGCATGTCGGTCACCAAATTGTCCGCCGCATTGCGCAGCGCCTCCATCGGCGTGCCCTCGAAGGATGCCAGAATCAGGCGGACAGAACCGACGGTTTCTGCCTGCTCCAATGCAGCACAAAGCTTTTCTCTAATTCCGGTAAGCTCCAGCCGCTCCAGTTCATGCTTTTGCGCCTTGATCTCCGTCTGCAGCGCTTCAATCTTCCGAAGTGCCTCCTCCGTACCGGACGCTTTTACAGAAACCTGAACCTCTGCCAACAGCTTTTGGTCCTCCCGCATCAAATCCAGCGAACGCATACCGGTCGCTGCCTCAATGCGGCGCACACCGGCAGCAACGGAGGACTCCGAAAGGATTCGGAAAAGACCGATTTTTGCCGTATGATCAATATGGGTACCACCGCAAAGCTCCTTGGAAAAATCTCCCATAGAAACCACGCGGACAAGACTTCCATATTTTTCACCGAACAGCGCCATCGCGCCGCGCGCTCTCGCTTCGTCAGGCGTCATGACCTCGGTCACAACCGGCTCGCCGTCAAGGATCACCCGATTGACCAGTGTTTCCACCTGACGCAGTTCCTCGCCGGTCAGCGCAGTCGGATGGGAAAAGTCAAAGCGCGCTTTGTGCTCATCAACATAAGAGCCGGCCTGCTGCACATGTGTGCCCAATACCTCACGCAGCGCAGCCTGCAGCAAATGTACTGCAGAATGATTTCGGCGGATCGCCATACGGCGTCCGGAATCGATTGCCGCTTCACATTGCCCAAGAGACAGACTGCCTTCCTCCACCTCACCAAAGTGCAGATAGACGCCTTCAGCGGTTTTTTTCACGGCATTCACGCGGAACACGCCGCCTTCCTGCCGGATCACGCCGGTATCTGCTACCTGTCCCCCCATTTCCGCATAGAACGGCGTGCGCTCCAGAACGACCACCGCTTTGCCGCCGGAAAGAACGGATACCGGTTCATTGGTATCGATCAGATTGATGATTTCTGTAACCGTCGCGTCCGTATCATATCCCACGAATTCCGTAGGACGGGTTTTATCGATTCCGCCGACGGAATCGTCCGCCCAGCTCATATCTCCAAGCGCAGCACGTGCTTCACGTGCGCGTTTCTTCTGCTCCTGCATCAGCGCATGAAACGCCTCTTCATCCAGCGTCATTTCCTTTTCGAAAAGAATCTCTTTGGTCAGATCCACAGGAAAACCGAACGTATCGTACAAACGGAAAACTTCTTCACCGGAAAGCACCTTACGTCCCGACACAGCCGCTTCCTTTACCATCTTATCCAGAATGCCGAGACCCGCGTCCAGCGTCTGACGGAAACGCTCTTCTTCTACGCCGATAATCTTGCGGATATACTCCTGTCGGGAAACCAGCTCCGGATACGCCTCCCCGCTCTCCTGAATCACGGTATCGCAAAGGGTAGACAGGAACGGTCCCTGAATTCCCAACAACTTTCCATGACGCGCAGCGCGGCGCAGGACACGGCGCAGAATATAGCCGCGTCCCTCGTTAGACGGCAGCACACCGTCACTGATCAGAAACGTCGCAGTGCGGATATGATCCGTGATAACGCGCAGTGAAACGTCCTTCTCCGACTCGGATGCATCGTACTGCACTCCTGCCATTTCGCAGACCTTCAGCATAATATTGCGGATTGTATCCACTTCAAACAGGTTGTTTACGTCCTGCATCACGCAGGCAAGCCGCTCCAACCCCATCCCAGTATCAATATTCGGATGCGCCAAACGGGTATAATTGCCGTTTCCGTCCCCATCAAACTGGGTAAATACAATATTCCAAATTTCGATAAAACGATCGCAGTCACAGCCGACACCACAGGTGGGTTTACCGCAGCCATACTTCTCCCCGCGATCAAAATAAATCTCGGAACACGGACCGCAGGGGCCGGAGCCGATCTCCCAGAAGTTATCCTCCTTGCCGAGGCGGGTGATCCGTTCGCGCGGAACGCCGGTCTTTTCCCAAACCTCAATCGCCTCCTCATCCTCGACATACACACTTGGATACAGACGGTCTGCCGGAATCTCCAGAACCTTCGTCAGAAATTCCCACGCCCACGGAATCGCCTCCGGCTTGAAATAATCGCCAAAGGAGAAATTTCCGAGCATTTCGAAAAAAGTACCGTGGCGGGCAGTTTTGCCAACATTATCGATATCCAGCGTGCGGACACACTTCTGGCAGGTGGTTACGCGTTTGCGCGGCGGCACCTTTTCCCCGGTGAAGTATTTCTTCAGCGGCGCCATACCGGCATTGATCAGTAGCAAGGAATTGTCGTCCTGCGGGACGAGGGAAAAAGAATCCATCCGCAGATGTCCCTTACTCTCAAAAAATTCCAGATACTTTTTTCGCAGTACATTCAAAGAAAGCGGTTCCATAGTTTCTGTCCTTTATCCTTATCATCTATATACATCTTTTGATCTTTACAACCTTATTCCCCGTCCGAGGAATCCGCCGCCGAAACTTCCGGAACGTCCTCCCCGCTCACATCGGGGAGCAGCGTAATGCCGGAAAGATCCGGAGACAACCGGATATCCAGTGACTCACAGGCTTTCCAACAGGGAGAGCCTTCTGCCGTCACTACAGTCAGCTCCTCGGAACAACCCGTAAATACATCCTGCCCCAGCGTACACGTCCCCGGAAGACTTAAAACCTTTAGCAGCGTACAGTTAAGAAACGCATAATTGCCAACTGAGGTGACCGTTTCTCCTAACAGAAGGCTTTCCAGCGAGGCGCAGCCGGAGAACGCACGGATTCCGACAGAGGTAATCCCTGCCGGCAAATGCAGGGTTTTTAAAGAAACGCATTGGTTGAAGCAGTAGGAAGGAATCTCCGTGATTTGTGCCGGAAGGGTAATCTCTTCAAGCGCACTGCACCAGGAAAAGCATTTATTCCCGAGCTTTGTAATGGAATCGGGCAGCGTCACGGAAGACATGGCAGTACAGTAGTAGAAAGCGTTATCCTCCAACTCGGTTACGGTATCCGGCAAAACCACGGATTCTACCGCAACACCCTCATAAAACGCAAGCCCGGCAATCCGGCGAACCGGAAGTCCGTCCAATTGACTCGGAACGGTCACTGCAGTGTCCTCGCCGAGATATCCTGTCAAAACGACATACTCCCGGTATACATCGTAGGAATAGCTGCCGTTCTCGCGGGATTCCACAAAATCCTCCGGTACCTCAGATATTTCCTCCCCGTTGATGTATGCCTTTACCTTTTTCAGCGTAGACTCCAATGAAAACGAACAGGAGCAAAGTAAGACACAAAGAAAAGAGAGCAGCACCAAACAAGCAGCACATTTTCGTTTCATGACCGTTTACCTCCATCGCCGTCACGCCTCTGAGCCTTCAAAACCCATTGCTTTCTGTGATTATATCACTTCGTTTCGCATTTGTCAATTTTTTTCCAAGATTTTGATTGACAATCCGGTTAAAACGCGGTACAATATCGGTATCTATATCCAACAATTACAGAACAAACTGAAAAAACAAGGACGTGACTTTATGGACAAAACGCTTTTTACCTCCTACAAAACCTTTTACCGTCACCAGTTACTGGATGACTGCATTCCCTTTTGGATGCAAAGCGATCTGATCGACCGGAAGTACGGCGGATATCTCACCTGCGTCGACCGCGAGGGCAAGCTGTACAGCACGGATAAGTCCGGGTGGTTTCAGGGCAGGTGTCTCTGGACCTTTTCCACGCTCTGCAACCGCTACGGGAAGAAAGACGAGTGGATAGCGGCTGCAAAAACCGGCGTGGACTTCATAGAAAAACATCTGACGGATAAGGATGGCAGAATGTTCTTCACGCTGGCGCAGGATGGCAGACCTCTGCGCAAGAGACGATACATGTATACCGAAAGCTTTTATGTGCTTTCTATGGCAGAATACGGTCTGATGACCGGTGACAAAAGCTATATCCGCAAAGCGGAGGAATGCTTCGAAGGCATGCTGCGGATGTTCCGCGATCCCTCGACCGATCCGTATAAAATCACGCCCAAATCCTACGCAGAAACCCGCGAGGAGGACGCAGTTGCCGTCCCGATGGTGCTGGTCTCCTCCGCGCAGCTTCTCCGCCGCTGCGATCCGGAGAAAGCAGAATATTACACTGCCATTGCGAACGAAATGGCGGACCGTATTATCAAGCTGCACTGGAAGCCGGAACTCGGCTGCGTATTGGAAACAACCGGTCCGAACGGCGAATTCATCGATACTCCCGCCGGTCGCTGCATCAACCCCGGACACTCAATGGAAAACAGCTGGTTCCTGATGAACCAGTACCTCTATACCAAGGATGAAGCGCTGTTAAAAACCGCATTACAGATCTTTGAATGCTCCTCCGACTGGGGGTGGGACAAGGAATACGGCGGTTATATCTACTTCACCGACGTCAACGGCAGACCGCCGGAGCAGTTGGAGCATGATATGAAACTCTGGTGGGTACACGATGAGGCGCTGATCGCCTCTCTGCTGGCTTACAGCATCACCGGCGATCAGAAATACTGGAATCTGTTCGAACGCGTACATGCCTATGCGTTCGGTCACTTTGCCGATAAGGATTGCGGCGAATGGTACGGTTATCTGCATAAGGACGGCACCGTTTCCCATACGCAGAAGGGTTCTATGTGGAAAGGTCCGTTCCATTATCCGCGTATGCTGATGAATATGGAACTGCTCTTTGACAAGCTGGAAAGAGGCGAGCAGGTAGAGTCCCTGCTCTGAGACGCTTTCCCTAACGGTGTCAGTACGGCGCCGCTTCCCCCTCCCCGCATAGCCGGACGAGCAGAGCGACGCTATCCATGATCGGAGGGTTTTCATTGAAGCTTTTATTCCCTTTTCTTCCGTTGACTGCATCGGAAGTCAGTGCTGCTGCCGATGAGATCGATCCCGCTATCGGCACGGTCGTTATGGTTGCCGCCTTTACGGCGGTGGTGGTCATCTTTGCAGCCTTTCTATCTATCGTCCGGAAAAACAAAAACCCTTATCGATGAGATTCGATCAGCAAAAAGAATCGTGCGTGGGAATTTACGCCGGCGACAGGATCGGAAAGCAATTCTATATTCACTTGGAATCCATCAAAAACAGTAAAAAAGGTGATTTTCATGGCTAAACGGGTTCTTGCGATCTGCCTTTGTATCGCGATGGCGGCTGCGCTCCTTCTTGTCCCTGCCGCCGCAGAAAAAACCGTTCTGCTCGGTGATCTCAATGGAGACGGACAGCGAACGGCGATTGACTATATGGCGCTGAAACGCCACATACTGGGCACCTATGTCCTTTCCGAAACGGCCAAAGCTGCCGCTGATCTGGATGGGGACGGCTATGTCAGTGCGCGGGATTACATGATTCTGAAACGCGTGATTCTAGGCACCTATATGCTTTCGGAGCAGCCGGAAGAACCGGGGAGCAAGGATCCGTCCGAACCCCTGATGGCAGCAGTCACAGTCTCGTTTCTCTTAAAAAACGGCTCCGAAGAAGAGCTGCTCCGACTGGAAAGCGAGCTTGGCATCGAACTGCAGTCTCTGCAATCGATGATAATCCGTTATCTGGCTTCCCTGTCTATTAGCGAAGAGGAAATTCTTGCATGGGAAAGTCAGATCGAGTTCCGACTTGATGATCCGGCAGCAATAGAAGCGTACCTATCCTCTGTCTCAGAGCAAATCACGTTGTGGCTGCTTTCCCTTCTGACAGGCGGAAAATAAACGAGGTCACGCAGGTCGGGAAATGCAGTAAAAATTTCATGCATTTTCAGAACGGAAAATTGTGAAAAAGTCCTTTTGCATTTCTTTACAAAACATGCTATACTTAGAAAAATAAAATTTAATATGGTTAAAGAACGACACATGTTGCGCTATGCGCGTAAATCTGATTACGGTACAGATGCTGCTACATGTGTGACACTTCCCCCTTAACAACGCATGTGCAAGCATGCGTTGTTTTTTTGCCTGCAAACAAGGAGAATATTATGCAAGAAAACAAGTACTTAGGGACAGAAAAACCGGGAAAGCTTTTAAAAAAATTCGCGCTCCCCTGCATCTGCTCACTCATCATTTCCTGTCTTTATAACATCGTTGACCAGATTTTTGTCGGCAACGGCATCGGTTATATAGGAAATGCAGCGACAGGTGTCATTTTTCCGATTACGGTAGTCGGCTGGGGCGCCTCCCTTCTCTTCGGCGACGGCGCCGCCGCTGCACTGAGCGTATCCTCAGGAAGAAATGAAACAGAGCATCTCCACAGATATGTAGGCAACAGCATTCTCGGTTCTTTTCTTTCCGGTATTGTCATCATCGCCATCAGTTATTTATGGGGGGATTCACTCCTTCTACTGATCGGTGCTACCGAAGAAAATCTGACCTTGGCACATGAATACGGCTTTATCATCTATGCCATGATGCCGCTTGCTCTTGTTCAGAATACGTTGGCTTCCATTATTCGTGCAGACGGCAGCCCGCGTTATGCGATGGGAGCTATGCTGATCGGCGCACTACTCAACATCATCGGCGATCCGATCGCTATTTTCGTCTTGAACACAGGAATCAAAGGCGCCGCCTACGCAACTATTTTAGGACAATTCGTGAGTTTCCTGATCTGCGCCGCGTATTTAACGAGAAGTAAAACATACAAAATTTCGCTGCGCAGCTTCCACCCTCACTTCCCGGTACTGAAGCAAATCATAATACTGGGCACTTCCAGCTTTCTGACACAGCTCTCTATTGTTGTTATCACCGTCATCAATAACATCCTGCTGGTACGTTATGGCGCTGCTTCCATCTACGGGGCGGATATCCCGCTGGCAGCATTTGTAGTTATCATGAAGCTATTCCAGATCGTATTGAATATTGCCATCGGCATCGCCGCAGGTGCACAACCCATTGTCGGTTATAACTACGGGGCGGGCAAGCTTGACCGGGTAAAGGTATTGTTAAAGTTAATTGTGATATGGACAGCGGGCATCTGCCTGCTTTGTACAGTTCTGTTCGAAACCGTACCGCAGCTTTTTATCCGTATGTTCGGTGCAGACAGCGACCTTTATACGCAATTTGCAGTGCAATGTCTGAGAATTTACCTTGCCCTGATCCTGTTTACCTGCGTCCAAAAGGTCTGTGCTATTTTCCTGCAGTCCATCGGATACGCCAAAGCAGCGGCGCCGCTATCTATCCTGCGGGACGCTTTTCTCATCGTGTTCTCTCTGCTCCTGCCGATCAGATCGGGAGTCACCGGCATTTTTTGGGCAGCACCTATCGCAGATCTCCTTGCGATGATCATCACTGCTGCCGTTATGGTGTGTCTGTGGAAGCGGTTGGAAAAGCGGTCATGAAGTATTCGAAATAGAGACGCGGGCACTATTCCTGTGCCTGCCCGGCTCGCATTTCCGCTATCGCTGTATGATTCCGTTTTTTCCGGCAAAAATCCCTCTGCGTCATTGACTTTCCTGCTTCTATATGGTATATTAAAGACAGTATTTGATTTTGTGCTATCATAAAATATTAAACTTCGAAGTCCTTTGAAAATATCAGTTTTTTGCCCATTAAGATACTAGTCATCGAAACATTTGATGAATACAGAGCAAGGGGGGATGGTCGTATATTACATCAAGGAGATGGTTGCAAAAACCGGTGTAAAGGCGAGTACAATCCGATTTTATGAATCGGCAGGCTTTTTGGAGCCTGTTGAAAGGCTCCAGAATCACTATCGGATTTTCAATGAACATCATATCTTGCAGGTTCGCGTGTGCAGTTTAGTTTTTGGCGGATTTATCAGCGCCCATCTGCGCAAAATCAGTATGGAAGTGATCAAAGGCGCCAAAGCATGGAATCCGGAATCCTATGAGATTGCTGCCAATCGTTACCGGCAGGCCATTGAGAACGATATGATCCTTACAAAAAGGGCAATCAATTTGTTGACAAATCAGTATATTCCGATCCAAAATGACGGAAAAAACTATTCAAAGAAGGAGGCGGCGGAACTCTTAGGGACAACGCCGGAGGCGATCCGGGGATGGGAACGGAATGGATTGCTTCAACGGCAACCGACCTACGCTCACCGAGTATATGGGCATACCGAAATCGACCGAATGCACATAATACGCTTGTTGTTAGATATTGGGTACAGTTGTATGGCAATTCTGCGCTTTTTGACAGAATTTGACTCTGGAGATCACAATCGCGCTGCGAAAATCCTGCTGGGAAATGCGGAGGATGAAGAACTGGTTTCTCGGTCGGATAAATACCTGAAAGCCTTAGAAACGGCCAAAGGTCAGGCAGAGGAACTCTATAGATTTTTAGAGGACATTGGAAAAACATAACCTTTCAATTGTACACCACCTTTTCTTAAGATGTTATAATGTAAGAAATTTGCATCACCATAATATCAATGCAAGGAAAGGTGGATTCTATTATGAGGTATTATCAAATCAATGTGCGAGAGAAGCCAACAGATTACGGATTTATTCCAACGTTGCAACTTTATTTAGTCGAAAATGGTAACAAAATGCGCCCGATGGTTATTATTGCGCCGGGTGGAGGTTACACGAAGCTGGTAGACGGAGATAAGGACAGAATAGCTCTACAATTTAATGCGGCTGGCTTTCATGCCGCCGTGCTGAACTACTGCATCGAGCCCCATCATTTTCCAGAGCCGCAGTGTGACCTTTTATCAGCGATCCGGTTGGTACGGGCGCAAGCTAAAGATTGGGGCGTTTTGGAAAACGCCATTGCAATATGCGGTTTTTCAGCGGGAGGTCACCTTTGCGCCAGTGTCAGCACTTTATGGAATCGGTTAGCGGATGAACGGAGCAAACCAAATGCAGCCATCTTATGCTATGCTATTCTTACAGCCAGATTGGATCATTGCAGGAGTTTTCTGCAAGATCATGTGGGCAATGGCAATGAGGAAACACTCAAACTTGTGTCCTGTGATGAGCAGGTCAGCAAAAACACACCGCCTACTTTTTTATACAATACCTATGAGGATGAGCTTACGAATGTAGAGAACGTACTGTATTATGCTGAGAGTCTGAAAAGAAATAGGGTTCCCTTTGAAATGCACATCTTTCCCAAGGGCGGTCATGGAACATCCTGGTGTGACGGAACAATCTGGGCAACGCCCTCAAGCGGCAGAGAAACGAATTACATCCGTCTGTCCATCGACTGGCTGCGGGAATTGTTTGGATTGACAGGGGAAAGCAGATGAACCTTCATGAATTTTTGAGCGGGCACAACACTTTGCAAATCAAGGTGGGGCAAAGTGGCGCAGAAGTATACGAGATTGATGGTGAGTATATTCTAAAATATGGAATGCGTCATTCATTGGGGGACAACCTCTTTGAAAAGTACGTGCGTGAGACAACGTTTTACCGGGTGGGGGAAAAAAGGGTCTATCTGCCAAAAGTATATAAAGTAGAAGTCTCATCGCAGGAATTTATGATCCTTATGAAAAAGTATCACCAGCCAGAACGAAATGCGTTGAACGAGGAGATGATTCGGAAAATTGCAAAAGTATTGGCCTTACTACACACAGACGAAATACCATCGTTTGTCATTCAGAATACTGAAAAAACAAAGACGCTGACCAAGAAAGAAATCCACGACTGTATGAACGGCTGGAGAAGCATACTGGAAGAACACCCTGGTCTATTTGAGGAAAGTGCAGTGGAAAAGATTGCAGACAGAATAAATACCCTTATTTTGTGGCATGACTTGGAGAAACAGGTATTGGTTCACGGGGACTGTCATTGGGACAATCTTCTGGAGGACAACACCGGAAATCTACTTCTTTGCGACTGGCAGAATGTCAAATCAGGAGGAGCATCGGGCGACCTTGGTTTTTTCGCAAGCAGGCTTGGTGCAGATGGTACTCAACTGGATATGACATATTTTCTGGATTCTTATGTGACAGCAGTGAAAGAGCTGACCGGCAAACATCTGCAGAAGCAGGACATTGTGCGTCATATCGCAGCCGCCAATGTCATTACCTCGTTTGTCTTTTGGCATGAATATCTACACAACAGCCTCGAAAAAAGAGTATATGATATTTACAACAAGATGGTAAACGACTTTATATCTCTACTTTTATAGGCAAGCGAGCCCAGAAGCAGCACGATATCAAAAGTAGCAGTATATCGGATCCCAATGGCTATTGAAATATGTCTGACGCGAACTGTTGGTTGATGCGAAAGGTATATTGTGCTCTCATACGCCGAGAACTAATTATTCGCCGAAACATAGTTTCATGTTCAAAAAAGGATATTTCCTTGTTTCGACTGGTCAGGAAAAAGCAGATGCTATTATGCAATACAACCATATAGAATGGACAGAGTTTATAGTGCAATAAAAGGCACAGCGTAAAATTTTCGTAAGGGTTTGGGATATTTTATATTGTCGCAGACAGAAACAAATATTTTTTACGGAAAAGGTACCCCTTTCCTATGCTTGTTATAAAACATTTCAAAAAGGAACGGAAACATCCTAGTAAAATCAAGATTTTTTCCTTGCTTCCATAAACAGTTGTAAGAAGCGATAAAACGGTTTTCGTCTATCAAATCAATAAAACATAAAATCGGTAACTAAGGAGGTATGGAGATGGCAGCAGAATCGTATCCTCATGCGGGACACCGCAAAAGATTGCGGGAAAAATTTCTATGCAACGGTGCAGAAGCACTGTCAGAAACCGAGTTGTTGGAATTACTTTTGTTTTTTGCAATCCCGCGCGTAGACACCCGTCCGACAGCGGAAACCCTGTTAGCGGCATTCGGTTCGCTGGACGGTGTTTTAGCAGCAGCTCCTGAGGAGCTCCACGCAGTTGCCAGCCTCAATAGCAGTGTTGACGCACTGTTTTCTCTGCTGCATTATCTGACCGAGCGCGTGGAACGACCGATGCACAAGGAACAATTCAGCTCAGCGGAGTTTCTTTGCATCTATCTGCCCCGCCAGTTTTCCGGTTTTCGTAAAGAGCGGGCAATTCTGTTCTTTCTGGATGACAGCGGCACCCTCCTTCACCGGCAAACGGTGATGAGCAACGAGACCGGCGCGGTACGGGTTACACTTCGTTCCCTTCTGGAACCTGCAAAACGATTGGGCGCAAGCGCGGTCATTCTCGCACATAATCATCCGAACGGAAAAGCGATCCCCTCCGGTGCGGATCTCGATGCAACGCGCAGGTTATATCACGCTCTGCAAAATTACGGTCTATTGCTTTTGGAGCATTATGTCGTCGCCGGACAGGACTGTGTCCCGATTCTTCATGGAAACGAAGCATTTATGTTCGGCACCTCCGCCAACAACACGGAGGCGGCAGACGGCTTCGATCTGCATTGAATCCGCATCACACAAAAAAATGTATTCAGGAGCGTATCGTATACGTTCAGAAAGGTACCTTATGCTTGAATTACAGGACGTTTCCTACCGCGCCGAAGATAAAACGGAAGGAAAAGAGATCATCAGCCATATCAACCTGAAAATTGATGAGCGTTTTGTCGCATTCACCGGTCCAAACGGCGGAGGAAAATCCACCCTCGCCAAACTGATCGCAGGCATTTACCTCCCATCAGAAGGTCGGATCCTCTTAGACGGTGATGATATCACATCCATGTCCATTACAGAGCGGGCCCGAAAGGGAATCAGCTATGCATTTCAGCAGCCAGTTCGCTTCAAAGGACTGACCGTACAGGATTTGGTCTCCCTTGCATCGGGACGAAAGCTTTCTGCACCGGAAGTATGCACCTATCTTTCCGAGGTCGGACTTTGTGCAAAAGAGTATGTAAACCGGGAAGTCAATGCCAGCCTCTCCGGAGGAGAGCTCAAGCGCATTGAGATTGCTATGGTAATGGCACGGGGTACCAGATTCTCCCTGTTCGACGAACCGGAAGCGGGCATCGACCTATGGAGCTTCAATAACCTGATCGCAGTTTTTGAAAAGCTATACCGGAAAAGCAACGGCTCCATTCTGATTATCTCTCATCAGGAACGGATTTTAAAGATTGCCGACCGTATCATCGTGATAGCCGACGGCAAAATCCGGCAGGATGGTACGTGTAGTGAGATTCTGCCTGATCTGCTCACCGAACGGACCTGCGCCGCATTGCACCCCGGGGAACAGACGGTTTCGAAAGGAAGAGCCTGCTTATGATACTTGACACCATACAAAAAGATCTTCTGAAAAATATCGCTGATCTGGAAGAAATTCCGGAAGGCGCGTATAATATCCGCTCCAACGGCGCGCTTGCCGGAAGGCATACAACTGCCAATATCGACATCGTAACCAAGCGGGACAAGCCGGGCATCGATATCCTCATCAAGCCGGGAACCAAACGGGAACGGGTGGATATCCCTGTCCTTCTGACGGAAACCGGATTGGATGATTTGGTTTACAACGATTTCTTTATCGGAGAAGGAGCAGACGTACTGATCGTCGCCGGCTGCGGCATTCATAATGCCGGTGGTCTGAAATCCGAACACGACGGCATTCACACCTTTCACCTTGCCAGAAATGCCAAATTAAAATATGTGGAAAAGCACTATGGCGAGGGAGACGGCAGCGGTAAACGTATTCTGAATCCCACCACCGTCATTGAAATGGCGGAGGACAGCTACATGGAAATGGAAACTGCGCAAATAAAAGGGGTAGATTCTACGGTGCGCACAACCCGCGCCGCACTTGCCTCCGGTGCCACGCTCATCATCCGCGAAAAGATTCTGACACACGGAAAACAGACAGCTACCACAGATTTCACCGTTGATTTGAACGGCGAGAACAGCGGCGCGCATGTCGTTTCCCGCTCGATAGCAAAAGACGATTCTCACCAACTGTTCCTCTCCTGTATCAATGGTAACAGCCGCTGCAACGGTCATACGGAATGCGACGCTATCATTATGGATCACGGCTCCGTCAGCGCGGTCCCGAAAATCAACGCCAACGACGTCAATGCCAGTCTGATCCATGAAGCTGCCATTGGAAAAATCGCCGGAGAACAGCTGATCAAGCTGATGACTCTCGGTCTGACGGAAAAAGAGGCAGAGGAACAGATCGTCAATGGGTTTCTTCGCTGAAGCTACTATGAAAGCTCTCTCATATTTTTTCATAGCGGAAGCGATCTGCAGCGCCCTTGCGTTCCTGTTATTTGCAGCTGACAAATGGTTTGCCATCCGGCATACCCGGCGAATCCGTGAACGGACGCTGCTCGGCTGCATGTGGCTTTTAGGTGCGCCCGGTGCGCTGCTCTCCATGCTCCTTTTTCGCCATAAAACCAATCACCCCATCTTTTGGATGACCGGTGTGTGCGCTTTGCTTTCACAGCTTGCAATCGCGTGGCTGCTCGTTGCCGCAGGATCCTGAAAGCCATCCTATTCTTCTGTGCATTTTTTACAAAAATCTTTTTCATTTGCATGCACAATGCAGTTTTTGAATAAGCATTTGCAATTTTTTATTGACAAATGCGGGGTTCTATAGTAAAATGATAACAGCATAGAAGAAAGGAATGGTACACGTATGAAACTTATCACCATCGGACGGGAATACGGCAGCGGAGGTCGTACAATCGGCAAGTCAGTAGCCCAACGGCTCGGAATTCCGTATTACGATCGTGAATTGGTAGACGAAGCGGCAAAACGGTCCGGTCTTGCCGTTGAAGCGATCGAAGAAAATGATCAGATAGTCACCCGCTCTTTCCTTTATGACCTTGCCATCGGAACAAGTTATGGTTATATGAACCAGACAGGCATCCCGCTGGATCTGAACACGCAGGTGTTCCTTGCACAACGGGAAACCATTCTGAAATTTGCGGAATCGCCCTGCGTGATCGTCGGGAGATGTGCAGACTATATTCTGCGTGAGCGGGAGGATGTCTTGCGTATTTTTATTTATGCTGACAAGCAATCCCGCTTAAAAAGAATCGTGGAGGAATACGGCGAAGACGCTTCAAAAGCGGAAAAGCTGCTTTCGCAATCCGATAAGCGCCGCGCACGCCATTATGAAGAATTTACCGACAGCATATGGGGTGCAAGACGCAACTACGATTTGCTGCTCAACAGCGGTACGTTCGGAATCGAAAAAACGGCGGACATCATCTGTTCTTTGGCAAAGGCGGAGTAAATCGTCCTATTATATGCGGATCCGGATGATAGCTTCATGGATCCGCATCTCCTTTTCTATCGCGCTATCTCAAGAATACAAACAGGTTGGTTTACTATGAACACGGAACTTTTAGAAAAAAACGCCGTACCGGCGCAGACGCAACCAAAGAAACGAAACAAGATGAAGCTCATTCTGTCTCTGATGATCGCCTTTATTCTCCTGCTCTGCGTGATTACCATGCTGGTCGTAGTGATCCTGATGAAGCAAAATTTTAGCAGGGGCGAGTATCCGACATATACCGCAAATTACCGCTATGATCATTATGAAGCGGCATACCCCCGCGAGGAAGTCTCTTTTCTGTCGGGCAAAAATATGCTGAAGGGATGGATTTACGGGGCAGAGAATGAGAAAGGATTGATCGTCCTCGCGCACGGCATCGGCGGCGGACATGAAGGATACATCAACGAAATCATTTGGTTCGTGAACCGTGGCTGGCGCGTATTCGCCTATGATGCGACCGGCTCATGCGAAAGCGAAGGGAGCGGCACCATGGGTCTCCCTCAATCCGCTTTGGATCTCGACGCTGCGCTTACTTTTGCAGAACAGGACAGCAGACTTTCCGAATTGCCGGTCTTCCTGTTCGGTCACAGCTGGGGAGGCTATGCCGTGACCGCCGTACTCCATTTCAACCATACGGTTGCCGCTTCCGCAAGTGTGGCGGGCTATGCTGTCCCCATGGAGATGATTACGGAATTTGCCGAAGGGATGATGGGGAAAGCCGCTTATGCGGTTTATCCGTTTATGTGGATCTACAACCAAGCGCTATTTGGAAAGAACGCCTCTCTATCGGCGGTAGACGCAATAAACAGCACCGATACGCCGGTTTTAATCATTCACGGCAGCGAGGATAAAATGATCAGCGATTCCAGTATCCTTTCCAAACAGGAGGAAATTATAAATCCCAATGTAGAATATCTCCTTTACACTGCAGAAGGGCAAAATGGTCACAATTCCATTTTCTTTTCGAAAGACAGTCTTGCCTATATTGAACAGACCAATCAGAAATGGGAAGAGCTATACCGAAAATACGACGGTGAGATTCCGGACAGTGAAAAAGAAACGTTCTATGCTTCGGTCGAGAAGGAAAAAATCAACGCCGTCAATGAAGATCTTTTGAACCGGATCAATACATTCTACGAACAGCATTTACAAGGATAGAAAAGACAGAAAAAGCGCCTCCTGCGATACCAACCATTCGCAGGAAGCGCTTTTTTGTATTCAAGTCAGGTCTGCTCGCCGAGGATCTCCTCCGCAGCCTCCCGCTTGGAGATACAGCGATCCATCGACATTTTTTCCACATAGCGGTGCGCGTCGGCTTCCGTCATGGAATAGTTTGAGATCAACGCCCATTTTGCACGATTGACCAGCCGGATTTCCTCCATTTTTTCTTCCAATGTGACATTGCGCTTCTTTATTCTTCGTAACCGCTCACAGGATGCGCAAAGCAAGCGGAGCGATTGTAAAATCATCTGCGGAGAGGTAGGTTTCGCAAGTGTCAGCACGCCACAGCCCATTACCTTTACTGAAATCTCCTCATACAGTTCATTTTTGACGAACAGCAAAACGCCGATATCACTGTCTGTAGCAGCGGACATCGCCAATCGTGTGCCGAATTCATCCGGCAGCGGTGCATTGATCAGAAGCAAATCGAAATCCCGTTCCAGCAGCGCACGTCTGGCCGCCCCCAAGCTGCCGACTGTTATCACCGGAGAAAAAGAAGCTCCCGGAAGTAAAGCACACAGGGAATGATTGAATTTTTCCGAAGCGGAAACCAACAGAACGCGATAGACGCATTCCTTCAAAGCCATATGCTCTCCTCCCGGCAAAGACCGATTGCTTTTATTCGCGTTCGCAGTAGGCACGCGTAATCATTTCCGGTAAATGTTCCCTGATGAATGCAGATTCCTTCACCAGCCTCTGCGCCTCAGACAGACTTTCGGGCAAACGGCGGTACTTCGCAAGCACCTCCGCAGGCGCATCATGCAAGCAAAGCGTCGTCGGCTCCGGCAAAGACAGACAATGCCGGATCCCATACAGACCGGCGTAGATCAATAAGGCAAAAACCAGATAAGGGTTCGCCGAAGGATCCGGCGAACGCAGTTCTGCACGCCGCTCACCGCTTACTGACACCGGAATACGAAGCAGCTGAGAACGATTCTCGGATGACCAAGTTATGTATTTCGGTGCCTTATGCTTGCCCAAACGGTCATAAGAAGCCGCCTCAGGATTAAAAAATGCGGTCATACAGGGAATCTGCTCCAGAATTCCCCCGATCACAAAGGGAAGGACATCCGTTCCGTCCGATGCATGCACAGAAAGATGAACATGAAATCCATTCCCTGGCTGATCCGGAAACGGCTTCGGAGAAAAATCTGCATATAATCCGTTGCGGGCAACGATGGTCCGCACGACGGAACGGAATGTAACGGTATGATCCGCTGCTGTCAAAGCATCGGAGTGGCGAAAATCGATCTCATTCTGTCCCGGTCCCTCCTCATGATGTGAGCTTTCCGGGAAAATTCCCATCTGCTCCAGTGTCAGACAGATTTCCCGCCGGACATTTTCTCCCTTATCCTCCGGCGCAATATCCATATATCCTGCCTGATCAAACGGGCGTGCAGTAGGCCGGCCGCACTCATCCGTTTCCAAAAGATAAAATTCCATCTGAGAACCGAAGGAGAAGGACATCCCCGCCGCCGACGCCTCCGCAATCGCTCTCTGCAAAAGCGCACGCGAATCCGCCTCCAGACCGCTGCCATCGGCATGGGTGATGCCGCAAAACATTCGAACAACTCTTCCATGCTCCGGTCGCCAAGGGAGAACGGCGATGGTGGAGGGATCCGGGCGCAGGAACAGATCGGAATACCCTTCGCCGCCAAATCCCTCGATTGCCGATGCATCGATGGCGATCCCCTGAGAAAAAGCACGCTGCAGTTCTGTCGGCATGATGGAGATGTTCTTTTGTCTGCCGTATACATCACAAAAAGCCAGTCGGATGAATTTGACATCTTCCTCCCGAATATACTGCATGATCTCTTCTGCTGAGGCGTTCATTATATTTCCCATGCCTTTCCACACCGCTTGTACCGAACGTACAAATACAATTCTCTCTTCCTTTTCAGATCAATTTGCTACATACATCTGCTTATACGGGTTCTTACTATCCGGCGTTACCACCGTATACGCAGATGAAAGCAGTGCCCGCAAATCATACCCGAATTCCTTGCAGAATTCCTGCAAGGAAGGACGAAGCTCCTCTTTATCCTCTGCCGTTGCAAGGCGTGTATTCACCTGCTTCGGGAACGTAATCCCCGCACAATCCGAGCGCAAAAACAGTTTACCGCCATGCATCCCCGTGCAGGGATAATTCCCGACGATCTCTTTTCCGTCTGCATGCAAACCAAGCACCGCAATCAGACCGCCCGCCTGATATTCACCCAGAAAACTGCCGGTACGACCACCGATAATCATAACGGGAAGCTTCTCACGATATGCTTTCATATGAATCCCTGCGCGGTAACCGGCGTTTCCCTTTACTAAAATCATCCCGCCGCGCATCGCATAGCCGGCAGCATCACCAATATTACCGTTTACGACAATCTTTCCGGCGTTCATCGTGTCCCCGACCGCATCCTGCGCATTTCCGTCCGTCCGGATTTCCGCCCCGTTCAGATAGGCACCAAGCGCATTGCCCGGTACCCCATGGATGGTGAGGGAACAGGCATTCAGTCCCGCCGCAAGGAATCTCTGTCCAAGGCAGCCGTGAATCTCGCATTCCCCGCCGGCATTCCGCAAAGCCTCATTCAGCGACCGGCAATCGATTCCATTTGCCTGAATTACCATCATATTATATCACACCTCCGAACAAATTTCCACGGGTTTCTTTGCTGAAAGCCAAAAAAGTTGGATTTTTTTTCAGCAAAGCAAAGTCAACTTCGGCAAGTGGACGTTTTTCCCGAATCATCGCGGTATAAATCCCTGCACGCTCCACGTTGCCAATCAGAATAAAACCGGTCAGGAATCCATCCTTAGTAAACAGACGACGAATACGCCCATCGCGGCGTTCCTCGAACATCTCTCCGCCCTGTTCTTCATGAAAGTAACTGCCCGCCGTCAGTGCATGAAGCCCGAAGAAGCCGATCGCATTCATTGGAATCGCGTTTTCAAACGCATCCTGCAGCCCGGCCATGTTCCGACCGGCGGTACGTCCCTGCGCATACGCATTCGGCAGAATCGCAAGCACGCGGCGCTGCCCGCAAGAGCTGTCCCAGCCTTCCGCACAGTCTCCGGCGGCGTAAACATCCGGCAAGGTCGTTTTCATTTGCGTATCCACTACGATACCGCGTGCGACCTCTCCGCCCGCTTCGCGCACCAGCAGGCTGTTCGCACGAACACCAACCGCTAACACCAAAATATCAAACGGTACCGCTTCTCCGCTGCGAAGATACGCAGTATTTCCGTCAAAGCGAACCGCGCTGTCCTCCAAACGGAAGCGAAGCCCGTTTTCCTCCAGATGCTTCTGCATCACGGAAGCGCAATCCGCATCCAATATGCTGGACAGCACACGGTCAGCCAAATCACAGACGGTTATATCCGCCACGCGTTCCTTCAGCCCTTCGGCACATTTTAACCCAATCAGCCCGGCACCGATAATTAACACATGCGCATCCGGCGTGATCGCCTGTTCCAAGGAAAGCATATCGTCCATTGTCAGGAAAGAGAAACGTTTTTCCACGGTTTCCAGCCCTTCCATCGGCGGGACAAACGGCGAAGAACCGGCTGCTACGCAGAGAGCGTCATATGGCAGCACCGTCTGATCGTCCAAAAGCACAGTATGGGCATTCGGATCCAAACGAACCGCCTGTCTGCCATACAGCACGTCGCAATGATTGGCAGAATAGAAATCCGCCGGACGGTAATTCATCCGATCCGGAGACGCTTTCCCTTCCAGACAGTAAGAAATCAGAGGGCGGCAATAAACAGGATAATTCTCACCGGAAACCACCGTAACCGAACCGGTCGGATCCGCCTCACGGATGCCCTCGATACAGCCGGCAGCGGCAACTCCGTTTCCGACAATTACATAACGTTTCATTCCGCTTCCCTCCGTTCCTCATAAACGATCGCCCGATTTGGACATCCTTTGACGCAGGCGGGCGAGCCACAACTATTTTTCAGGCAAAGTTCGCATTTCTGCGCAACTCCAGCCCCGTTCTGTGCCACCGCGCCATATGGACATACCAGCACGCAGGTCAGGCAGCCGACGCAGCGGCTCTGATCGATACACACAGCGCCGTCCTTTATGGAAAGCGCCCCGGAAATACAACTGCGAACGCAGATCGGATCCTTGCAATGGCGGCAGGAAACCGCATAGGAAATCCGATCATCCGCTTCCACATGAATACGTGGATAGATGGGTTTCCCCTTCAAAGCCCTTGCCATATCCGTATCGCCGGAATTGGCATATGCACAGTTATATTCGCAAAGATGGCAGCCGAGACACCATTTTTCATTTACATAAATTCGTTTCATTCCCCTGCGTGCGAGACCCCGAGGATCTCCAACTCCTTTCCGGTCAAGCCGACTCCGCGGAGCATCAGGCGGTTGCCGCGTAAAGCCTCAATCGAGTTAATTCCCATACCGCCCATGATTTCCATGATCTCATGCCGCCAAGCTGTCATAAGATTTACTAAGCGTTCAGAACCGATATCGGGATTCAGACGCTTGACCAATTCCGGCTTTTGCGTCGCGATCCCCCAATTACACTTTCCCGTCTGACAAGTGCGGCAAAGGTGGCATCCCAGCGCCAACAGCGCTGCCGTCGCCACGTAGCAGGCGTCAGCACCCAATGCTACCGCTTTGACTACATCAGCGGCGCTTCGGATACTGCCGCCGACAACCAGTGAAACCTGATCCCGGATACCTTCGTCACGCAAACGCTGGTCCACACTGGCGAGTGCCAGTTCAATGGGAATGCCTACATTATCACGGATCCGTGTCGGCGCAGCACCGGTACCGCCGCGGAAACCGTCAATCGCAATGATATCGGCACCGCTGCGCGCAATCCCGCTGGCTATCGCGGCGATATTATGAACCGCCGCAACCTTGACGATCACCGGCTTCCGATACATGGTCGCCTCCTTCAAGGAATAAACCAACTGCCGCAGATCTTCAATCGAATAAATATCGTGATGCGGCGCAGGAGAGATAGCGTCTGATCCCTCCGGAATCATTCGGGTGCGGGAAACGTCACCGACAATCTTTGCCCCCGGCAGATGCCCCCCGATACCCGGTTTCGCACCCTGCCCCATTTTGATCTCCACAGCAGCGCCGGCATTCAGATAATCTTCATGGACACCGAACCGACCGGATGCCACCTGTACAATGGTATGCTCCCCATAGCAATAGAAATCCTCATGCAGACCGCCTTCCCCGGTATTGTAATAAATACCAAGCTGCGTGGCCGCACGCGCAAGGCTCTCATGCGCGTTATAACTGATAGAACCATAGCTCATTGCGGAAAACATCACCGGCATCGAAAGCGAAAGCTGCGGAGGCAGATTGAGCTTTAGCTCCCCGTTTTCGTCCCGTTCGCAATCCGTTGGCTTCTTTCCGAGGAATACGCGCGTTTCCATCGGCTCGCGCAAAGGATCAATCGGAGGATTGGTGACCTGCGAAGCGTTCAGCAACAGCTTATCCCAGTAGATGGGAAACGGCTTCGGGTTGCCCATAGAGGAGAGAAGCACACCGCCGCTGGACGCCTGTTTATATACCTCACGGATGGTATCCGCCTGCCAATTGGTATTCTCGCGGAATATTTGCTCATTTTTAACGATCTTCAGTGCATGCGTCGGACAGAGAGAGACGCAGCGCTGACAATCCACGCAGCGGCTCTCATCACAATGCATTTTTCCGTCTTTCGGATCAAACCAATGCACCTCATTCGCACATTGCCGCTCGCAAACCCTGCAGGCGATACAACGATCTGTATTCCGCAACACTTCAAAATCCGGCGTCAGATACTCGACTCCCATCAGAATGCACCTTCCTTTACATGAACAATGACGGGCTCGCCGCCAGCGGGCGCCCAAATCTTTTCCGCATCCGGCTCCATTGCCCGAATTGCCGCTTCCTCACTGGCAATAAATACGCGATCCGCCTTTTCACCAACCACCATACTTCGCAGCTTCAACCGGTCGTTCAGTGCCAAGAGACCGCCGGTGTAGCCTAACACGATGGAAAACGGGCCGGTAATCAACAGGCTGGAGAAAACTG
This sequence comes from uncultured Ruminococcus sp., assembly GCA_964549435.1. GTDB lineage: Bacteria > Bacillota > Clostridia > Oscillospirales > CAG-382 > Coliplasma. The sequence goes on along the minus strand of CAZJVB010000002.1, from coordinate 1,454 downwards.
TCCGCAGCCAGGTCAGTTTCTCCCGCTCCGGGGTATCCTTCTTGCCGATCGTGCTCCAGAACGGTGCCGCAATCACCAAAGCAAGTTCTTTCGGAGACAGATGCTTTTTGCGCATCAGATAATCTGCGATATACGTAATGACCTCGGTATCCGTCTGCAGCGTACATTGATACCCGAACATCTCAATGAACCGCCGATTCGCGTCGTAAGAAGAAATTTCCCCATTATGTACGACCGAACGATCCAGCAAAGTGAAGGGATGCGCACCGCCCCACCAGCCGGGCGTATTGGTCGGATAGCGGCCATGGGCAGTCCAAGAATATCCCTCATATTCCTCCAGTCGGTAAAATACGCCGACATCCTCCGGAAATCCGACCGCCTTGAAGGTCCCCATATTCTTTCCGCTGGAAAACACATATGCCCCCTCCAGCGAAGTATTGATCTTCATGACGGTGCGAACAACAAACTCTTCCTCATCCAGCTGCAGACGGGAAAGCACCGAGCGCAAAGGGGCAACAAAGTAGCGACGAATGATCGGAATATCCGTGATCGCAGGAATCTTGCGAATCGGAATGTCCTCCGCCTGCACAATCTCAAATGCTTCCTTAAGCCATTGCTCCCCTTCCCGACGGGATTCCCGATCCTGATAGAAAATATGAAGCGCGTAGAATTCCCTGTATTCCGGGTAAATCCCATAACCGGCAAAGCCGCCGCCAAGCCCGTTGGAGCGATCATGCATAGGCTTCATACTTTCTATGACAGCTTCACCGGTCATACGCTTCCCTTCTTTGGAGATCACGGCGGAAATCGCACAGCCGGACGGGATTCTGATTTGACCTTCTAAAAGTTTCATACCGTTATCCTTTCCGAAAAAAGCGCCCACGGTCAGGGCAGAAAAAACTCCCGACCGTGAACGCCATTGCTCACAGTCGGCATTATATCACATTTGATAGGCGTCTGTCAAGCGGTTTCTCGAAAAAAGTCCTTCCAAAATGAATTTTTTTGATACCCAAATTTCAAAACAAAAGCTGTTTTTCAAAAAATTCCGAATTTTTTTCAAAAAAAATGAAATTTGCTATTGACAAACTTGAAAATCGAGTGTATACTACGAGCAAAGAGGCAAGGGCGTCTCAGAAGCAATCTTCTGGGATGCCTTTGTCTTTTCTATTTCATTATCGTTTGGGAAAGGAACGAGTATTTATGGAAGCAGTTACGGAATATTTCGGAAGCATGGTATTCGACGATCGGGTGATGAAAGCCCGACTGTCCTCGCAAACGTATCGCTCGCTGAAGAAAACCATTGAAGAGGGCGAGACACTGGATCTTTCTGTTGCGAATGCGGTCGCAAGCGCCATGAAGGATTGGGCGATCGAGCACGGCGCTACACACTACACCCATTGGTTCCAGCCGATGACCGGTGTCACCGCAGAAAAACATGATAGCTTTATCTCTCC
>CAZJVB010000001.1:0-142173 GCA_964549435.1 uncultured Ruminococcus sp. | reverse complement strand
CATTTTTTTGCAAAATCTTCGTTGGGGGTATTGACTTTTAATAGTTAGTCTCCTTATCGGTTACTCGCCTCACGAAATGCTTCCAGCTTCTCAATTGCTTTCCCGGAATCAATCAATTCCGCCGCAAATGCAATGCCTTCTGCCAATGTCTTTGCTTTATCCCCGACATAAAGAGAGGCACCGGCATTGAGCAACACGGCATTTCTTCTGTGCCCTTGTTCCCCGGATAGAACCGCTTTGGTAATAGAAGCATTCTCTTCCGGCGTACCTCCTGTCAGATCCGACTTTCTGCAACGATCCAAGCCGAATTCCTCCGGCGTAATCACATACGTTTGATATATTCCGTCCGAGAAATCGCAGACCGTTGTCGGTGCACTCAATGAAATTTCATCCAGCTTATCCTGTCCATATACAACCATTCCCCGCCGCACGCCAAGGCTCGTCAGCACCTTTGCAAGCGGTTCTACAAGAGATTCGTCATATACGCCGAGCAGTTGCCTCTTCGGATTGGCAGGATTGGTAAGAGGACCTAAAATGTTAAATACAGTTCGAATACCGAGTTCCTTACGGATTGCGCCTACATATTTCATCGAAGTATGATACTTCTGCGCAAAGAAGAAGCAAATGCCAACCTCCTGCAGCAACTCCAAGCATTTCTGCGGCTCCAGATTGATATTGACGCCAAGCGCCTCCAAGCAGTCCGCCGTACCGCATTGAGAGGATGCCGCCCGGTTCCCATGCTTGGAAACCTTCATGCCGCCGGCAGCAGCAACAAACGCGGAGGTGGTGGAAATATTGAAGCTGTGCGCACCGTCCCCACCCGTACCTACGATCTCAAATAAATCCATATCGGTTTCCAGCTTTAACGCGTGGGCACGCATTGCCGCAGCGCATCCGGCAATTTCATCAACGGTTTCCGCCTTTGTGCTCTTGGTGGACAGTGCTGCCAGAAAAGCTGCGTTCTGCGTCGGAGTTGTCTCCCCACTCATGATTTCATTCATGACCTGATATGCTTCTTCATAGGACAAATCCTGCTTATCCACAATTTTCACAATTGCTTCTTTGATCATCTTAAGTTCCTCCTTATACGTTTACAGTGCAATAAAATTTTTCAGCATCCTATTCCCTTCGGGCGTCAAAATCGATTCAGGATGGAATTGCACGCCGAAGATCGGATATTCCCTATGCTGCACCGCCATAATTTCACCGTCAGCGATCATAGCGGTAACCGACAAACAGTCCGGTATGGTTCTCGGATCGGCGGCAAGCGAGTGGTAACGCGCCACCGATACCGTTTCCGAACAGCCCGTGAACAGAGGACACCGCCTGTCCAAAGTCGCTTCGGACTGCTTCCCGTGCATGAGACGCTTCGCATAGGTGACAGTCGCCCCGTACGCCGCACAAATTGCCTGATGTCCGAGACAAACACCTAAAGTAGGAATCTGCCTTGCAACTGTTTTTGCCACAGCCATGGTAATCCCCGCGTCCTCCGGCCTCCCGGGTCCGGGAGAGAGCAGGATATGGCTCGGCTGCAGACTTCCAATCTCCTTCACAGTGATCTCATCGTTCCGTACAACCCGAATATCCGGTGCAATCGCGCCGACAAGCTGATATAGATTATAGGAAAAACTATCATAATTATCGATCAGCAAAATCATAAATCCGCCTCCCCCGCTTTTTTCAGGGCGCTGACTACCGCAGCGGCCTTGTTGATGCACTCGTCGTACTCCTTTTCCGGGACGGAATCAGCCACAATACCCGCGCCGCTTCTGACGAACACCTTTCCGTTCTTCTTATAGGCAATCCGGATAGCGATGCAGGTATCAAGATTGCCGGTAAAATCAATATATCCGATCGCGCCCCCGTAAATCCCTCTCTTATTGTTTTCCAGCTCCCCAATCAGCTGACACGCCCGGATCTTGGGTGCACCTGATAAAGTTCCGGCAGGAAGAACAGCGCTAACCGCATCCAACGCGTCAAACGGTTCCCGGATTTGCCCCCGAACTGTTGAACCGATATGCATTACATGGGAATATCTTTCAACCGAATGGTATTTTTCCACCTCCACGGTACCGAACCGGCTGATCTTCCCAAGATCATTTCTGCCCAGATCCACCAACATATTATGTTCTGCAAGTTCCTTTTCATCTGCAAGCAACTCCTTTTCAAGCGCCAGATCCTCCGCTTCCGTCCTTCCCCGCGGTCTCGTCCCGGCAAGGGGGAAGGTATGCAGGACGCCGTTTTCGAGTTTTACAAGTGTTTCAGGAGAAGCACCCGCAACCTCAACATCCGTGCCGGAAAAATAAAACATATACGGGGAAGGATTCAGCGTACGCAAAATACGGTAGGTATTCAGAAGGCTACCCTCAAAAGGCGCGCTCAAACGATTTGATAGCACGATCTGAAAGATATCTCCTTCCCGAATATGCTGCTTTGCTCTTTCGACCATAGCACAATATGTTTTCCGGTCGAACAAAGGCGTGACTTCACCAGTCAGATGGCCTCCCGGTTCCCTGCTCTTTTCGCCATGCCGGAGCAGCTCCGCAAGCTGCTTTAATTCCAAGACCGCCTTATGATAGCCGGCTTCTCCATCCTTTAGAAACATATTAACGATCAAAATCAGCTTCTGCCGGGCATGATCGAAAGCAATAACCTTATCAAAAAGCATCAGATCGACATCACGAAATGCCTCAGTATCCTCCACCGGCATACGAACGGATGGCTCACAGTAGCCCAAAAAATCATAGGAAAAATATCCCACCAACCCGCCGGTAAAGGAAGGCAGGTTATCAAAGCGCGGGCTTTTATATGCCGATAAAATCTGACGGATATAGGATACCGGATCCTCTGTTCGGAAACGAAGATCTCCCGCCTGCATCATGCCGTCCATACAGGTGATCTCCATTTTGGGATCATATCCCAGAAACGTGTAACGTCCCCAAGTTTCTTTTTCCGCGACGGATTCCAGCAAATAGCAGTGACCGGACACATGCTTCAGCACACGCAATGCCTCGATCGGCGTACAGCTGTCCGAGAGGATTTCACAACTGACCGGAAGCACCTTGTATTCACCGGAAGCCGCAATTTCTTTGACTTTTTCAAAATCTGGCAAAATCTGCATCTCAGGTTCCTTTCCAAACACAATGGTTTTGCTTCTGTTCAGGGCATACACAAAGAAAACGCCCTTGACAGAATACAGCTTCTGTCAAGGACGAATACAATAAATGATCCGCGATGCCACCTTGATTCACAGTTTCCTATCAACTGTGCACTCAGCAGGATACAGACATATCCCCAGCAACTAACGTATGCCCACACGTTGCAGAATACTCGGCAAAGCCTTTGACTGCACCCTCCGCGGTCCATTTGATGGTCTGTGTTTCGCCCGTTTCTCAGCACCGCAGGCTCTCTGTACAAGCATAACCACCGTTATCTCCGCATCAACAGTTTATAGCAGTATAGCAGCTTTTTGCAAATTTGTCAATAGGAAAATGAAAAAATCATGTACGAATCTTTCCCCGTAATAGTTCGTCTGCTGTTTCCGTTCGGAAAAGAGCGGGGTTCCGCATCTTTTATAAATTCAGCAATGCGCGAACCGCGTCTTTGACCGAATCAGAAGCGATGTCATAAGCATCCTGCACGGTAAGATCTCTATCAATCTTCAGCATGTTGATACTCGGTTCATAGGTTCTTTTCAGCAAATAATCGAGGGAGCAATTAAGAGTATCAGCGATTTTGGCCAGTCGAAATACAGAGATATCGTTTTTGGCAACCATCTGTCTAAGCGCATTGACTCCCAATTCAGACTGAAAAAGCAGATCGTTGACGCGAATCTTTTTCTCCTTGCATAACCGCCTGATCGCATCGTTGACTTCCAAGGCATTATACATGATCATTTCACCTCGTTTCTTCTATATCATAATCCATCCGTGAGAAACAACAGACGACAAAAGGGCACAGAAACGACTTCCTGATACGATGATACGACAGGATCTCCTTATCGAGTTGATTTTACATCAAAAATTGCATTCTGTCAAGCCATATGGAGAAAATTTCCCTATGGGCTTCTGATTTGTTAATTATCTTTCCGAAAAAACAAAGCCCCTTTCGGGACTTTGTGGAAACCAGAGCGTAAAAACTCCGCATTCCGATTTCTGACTGTTCCCGGAAAATCATGTTTCCTTTGTTCCGAACAGCTTGGTTCGCTTCAATAAAAGGTATAGAGGGATTCCCAGTCCATAGCAGGCAATGCATTGCCCGATCAAAATGGAAAGCATATTCAACCCCAATACGATCCCCATGCCCTCTGCCTCTCCGAACGTAGTAAAACCATATCCGAAATAGAGAACAAATGGCAGAATCAAAGCATTAAACACAACAGATGGAAGAGGGGCAAGCCATGTTGCCCAACCGGCATTTTGTTTGCCGAGTCGATAAGTCGCCAATGCGGCAAGCAGCGTTGCCAATGTACCGAAGATCGCATCCCAAATATTTCCCATCAAAAGATTAACCAACAGACAGCCGACCGTCAAGCCCGGTACGGCAGCAAAGGTAAATAGCGGGAGAATACAGAGCGCCTCCGAAACACGCACCTGAATCTGCAGCGATGAGAATTGCCAAAGCAGAAACGTCAGAACCGCATACACAGCAGCGATCATGGCAGCCTCTGTCAATCGACGGACTTTTTCCTGTTTCATTTAATTGTCTCCTTAGTTTTGTTTTAAGTGAGGATGGTTACGAACTCACTGGGGAATAGTATAGCACGCTTTTCCGGAAAATGCAACAGAAAAATTAAAAAAGAAGCAACCTGTTTTCCAATTCGGCAATCCCTCGCGCGATATACGTCGCCCCCGCCTTCTCATGTTCCTCCGATTCTGCGCAACCCATATAAACGCCAAAAGAATCCAAACCGCATTTCGCAGCGCCGAGTACGTCATACTTCCGGTCACCGATCATGAGCACGCGCGCTCTGTCGGAAAGATGCATCCGCCGCAGGGATTCCTCTATCACCTCATCCTTTGTGCTGATCGTTTCCTCCGGATTAGAGCCGGTGATGACGGAAAAGTACTTGGAAATATTCAATCTATCCAGCATCGATACTGCAAAGGATTCCAGCTTGGAGGTCGCGACACAAAGAGCGTACCCCTTCTGCAGCAGTTTTTCCAGCATTTCTGGCACACCGGAAAAAACATGGCACTCAAATTGTCCCTTGGCATGATATCGACGCCGATAGAGTTCGACCGCTCTTTTGGCATCCTCCTCCGAAAAGCCATAAAAAGTCCGGAAGGAATAGGTCAGTGGAGGTCCCATGAACGGCATCAGTGTGCGGATATCCTCCACCTGAATACCGAACGCATCCAAAGCATAAACAACGCTTTTGAGAACGCCCTCCGTCGTATCTACCAGCATCCCGTCCATATCAAACAACAAGGCATCGTATCGCATAGGAAACCTGCTTTCTATTTTCAATCTACCCAATAATCGGCGGCCATAGTTCGCGGGCAAGATAACAGCGAATGCTGTCCTCCAGCCAATAGGCAAATCTCGTTCCGGGAGAAAGCGGCTCAAACTGCTTCATACGCAGATACAATGCTTTTCCGTCCCCGACGTCATGCCAGATATCCGCAAACACGAAATCATAGCGTTCCTTGGGCATCTCATTCTGTGCATATACGAAAGCATCAGCACAGCAAATCCGTATTTTTTCGCCATGCGGAAATTGCGGCAGCAATTGCTCTCGGAACAGATCGATAACCTCTCTGCTCCTTTCCACCACCGTAACCGCATGCACCTCCGGTTTTTCCGACGCCATAAATGCAAAATAACCGAGCCCCAATCCATATGTCAGCACATTTCCGCTTGCCTCAGCAACCGCAGGAAGCGTTGTTACTGTCTCATTGGGAAGCAAGGTCATCCACTCCCTGCCGTTCTCAAGCACCGCCGGATAGGAATACGCCCGCGGAAAATATCCGATCTGCGGCACCATGCGACCGTCCGGAAACACGCGGAAATCCTGACAAACAAACGCTTCGCAGGGGGCAAGCTCCATCATTTTCCATTCCCACGGTCCACGCTTCCCGGCAGGAATATGCACGGTGCGGTAATACGGATCATTCTCAAATACCGCCGGATCCAGCTCATGCACCATCGGCACAAAATATTCTGCCGTAAATGCCCGCTCTGCACGATCGGTCCCCACTTCACAAAGAGCGGCAAGACATTCCGCATAAGCCCGTTCCCGCGGAAGGCGGCAGGAGGACGCGATATCCTCCAATGCTTCTGGCGTCACCGCCTTCGGCATGAAATTGAGGTACATACTCATCAGATTGACAATGCGGGCATTACAGAAACGAATACGATCCTCCGGCAGTTTTGAACTGCCGGTCAAAAGTTCCAGTTCGTTCATACCGGAAGGCGTCCTTTCAGAACAAACATTGATAATTTTGCCGCAAACTGCGGATACTAAAAACAAAAAACGGAAGGAACTCCCTATGCGCTCTATCTGGCAAGAGAAAACCGCCCCTGTACAATTTCCGCAACTGGAAAAAGATGTTGAAACCGAAATCGCCATCATCGGCGGAGGAATGGCCGGCATCCTCTGCGCAGCCGCCCTGCGCGAACGCGGTATTGACTGCATCCTGTTAGAGGAAAAAACCATCGGCTCCGGCATTACCGCCAACACAACTGCTGTTCTATCCATTCAAAATGAAGCGCTGTATTTTGACCTGATTCAAAAGCAAGGAAGGGAAACGGCAAAAGGCTTTCTGCAAGCCTCCCTGCAGGCAATCGAACGCTTTCGGACACTCGCAAAGACAATCGAATGCGATTTGGAAACCATCTCCTCGCTGACGTATTCTCTGCACAGCCGGGAACGTATGGAGAAGGAAACCGCCGCCCTGCGCTCGCTGGGCTTCGCGGCAGAATTCGTTAGCGAAACCCCGCTTCCCTTTCCGATCGCGGGAGCGGTGCGGATGCCCGATATGGCACAGTTTCACCCGCTTAAATTTCTTTATGGGATCGCAAACGCGCTTCCCATTTACGAGCATACAAAAGCCGTCCGATTAGAAGGGACAACCATCATCACCGAACATGCTCACGTTCATGCCAAAAAGGTGATCGTCGCGACACATTTTCCGTTCATCAACCGACACGGATTCTATTTTGTAAAGCTGTATCAGCAGCGTTCATTCGTCATCGCATATGAGAACGCGCCACTGCTTGGCTGCACCATCATGGACGAAGCGGAAAAAGGCATCTATCTCCGCAATTACGGCAATCTGCTTCTGATCGGCGGAGGTGACCGCAGACCGGGAAAAAAGGGCAGCGGCTTTGCCGTCGTACGTGACTTTGCGCGGCAATACTACCCGCAGGCAAAAGAGGTCGCCGCCTGGAGCAATCAGGACTGCATGAGTCTGGACAGCCTTCCCTATATCGGCTCCTACCGTTCCGGAGGAACGGAGGTCTTCGTCACTACGGGATTCAACGGTTGGGGCATGACAGGCTCCATGATAGGCGCTCATCTTTTGGCAGATCTTACCACCGGTCAAGAAAACGGGTACGCAGGCATATTCGCGCCAAACCGGAAATCTCCGCTTCTGCCGCTGCTCCAAAACTGCGGCGAATCCTTACTCGGTCTTCTCACACCAAAAACGCCGCGCTGCTCACATTTAGGCTGCGCACTACACTGGAACGAAGAAGAACACTGCTGGGAATGCCCCTGCCACGGTTCCCGCTTCCGGGAAAACGGTTCCATCATCGACAATCCCGCAACACATGGCATACGCACGAAAAAAAGCTGACGGCAATTACGCCTCGTTCCCTTTGGAATAGTTTGGCGCTTCCTTAGTGATATAAACATCGTGCGGATGGCTTTCCCGCAGACCGGCATTGGTAATGCGCACAAATCTGCCGGTTTCCTGCAAAGTACGGATATCCGGCGCACCGCAATATCCCATTCCGGAACGCAAGCCGCCCATCAGCTGATAAACCGTCTCAGACACCGGTCCCTTATACGCCACGCGCCCTTCCACTCCCTCCGGAACCAATTTTTTATTTGCCGTTTGGAAGTACCGATCGCTGGAGCCGTGCTGCATTGCGGCAATGGAGCCCATGCCGCGATAGGCTTTGAACTGACGTCCCTGATAAATTTCCAATTCGCCGGGCGCTTCCTCACAACCCGCAACCAAAGATCCGATCATAATGACATCCGCACCGGCGGCAATCGCCTTAACCAGATCGCCGGAATACTTGATTCCGCCGTCTGCAATGACAGGGATGCCTCGCTTTCTCGCCACGGAGGCGGCATCAAACACAGCCGTAATCTGTGGCACACCGATTCCCGCTACCACACGGGTTGTACAGATCGAGCCAGGACCGATGCCGACCTTGATACAGTCCGCTCCCGCATCGATCAGCGCCTCGGCGGCCTCTGCAGTCGCGATATTGCCGGGAATTAACTGCATATCCGGAAACGCATCCTTCACGGCGCGACAGGCTTTCAGAATCCCCTCGGAATGACCGTGAGCAGAATCCAGTACAAGCGCATCCACCCCCGCTTCAATCAGCGCCTCGGCACGCTTCAGAACATCCTTCGTCACACCGATTGCGGCTGCACAAATCAAGCGTCCCTGCGAATCCTTGGCAGCATGAGGGTACTTCTTTGCTTTCTCAATATCCTTGATAGTGATCAGCCCCTTCAGATACCCTTTTTCGTCTACAAGCGGAAGCTTTTCAATCTTCCGTGCGCGGAGGATGTTCTGTGCCTCCTCCAGTGTCGTTCCGACACGACCGGTAACCAAATTGTCCTTTGTCATCACTTCAGCAATCGGAAGATCATAAGTGTCCAGAAAACGAATGTCGCGGTTGGTCAGAATTCCGCAAAGCTTTCCAGAGCCGTCACAGACGGGAACACCGGAGATTCGGTATTTATTCATTAGAACAAGCGCATCACTGACCAAGTGATCACCGGAAAGAAAGATCGGATCGTTAATAACGCCGCTTTCACTGCGCTTTACCCGCTGCACCTGATCCGCCTGATCCGCAATCGACATATTTTTATGGATTACACCAATCCCGCCCTCACGCGCCATGGCAATCGCCATCCTTGATTCCGTCACCGTATCCATGGCCGCAGTGATCAGCGGAATATTCAGCCGGATTTTGGGAGTCAGCTGAGCAGAGGTATCGACATCTGCGGGAAGCACGTGACTCTCCGCAGGAACCAGCAGCACATCGTCGTAAGTGAGCCCCTCTTTTCCGAATTTTTCCTGGTAATCCATCATTATGAATATCTCCTTTACAATTTATGTTTCGTTATGAGCAGCTGCAGAAGTGATCTCTTCCAGAAATGCACGGTAGCGACGCCGGGGTGAACGAAGCGGTATGGCGAGCAGCAGCAAAATAATTGCAAACACTATACAACCCGCTGTCATCGAAGAGGAAACGGGACCCGCACGCATCCCGCGCCAATAGAAAAAAACATCTGCCAGAGCAAACAGAAGTAAAATAAGGTAATCGAAAAGGCGCTTGGTGAAATGCCCTTTGATACCGCTGCCTCCGCCGCAGGAAACAATCCTGCCACGAAACACCGTCGCAAAGGGATCCAGCGCCCCACTCGCTTTCCGGATCAGGAAGACACGATCCTTCTTCCGGGATGCAATAAAGATAGTATCCAGAAGCTCGTCATTTCCGGCGAACCGCGCAGGAGAAGTACATGCGTCCCAGCGAGCCGCCAACTGTTCCGGGCTGTATCGACTTTTCAGGAAAAGCATCGTCCGTCTCCTTTCTCTCCACCTGCACAAAAGCCATACTTGATAATTTTGCATATTGTAGCATATTTTTTGCGGAAAGTCAATTGCATTTTTCTGTCTTTAGTGTTATAATCTTTATACATTTTTACAAATTCCGGATGCGGAATTACTTAAAGAGGAACTCTGATGCTAAAACGCAGGAAGCAACCGAATAAAACGGAGTACCGAATGCCGGATATTCTGACCGGCCTGAATGCCGAAGAAGTCCGTCTTCGCACAGAGGCAGGTCTTGACAACCGCTCCGCGATCCTGAAAACCAAAAGTATCCCGCGTATCGTCCGTGAACATCTGATGACGCTGTTCAATCTAATCAATCTGCTGATGGCAGCAGCACTGTTTCTGGTTCAATCCTTCAAGAACGCTCTTTTTCTCGGCGTTGTTTTCTGCAACGTTGTCATCGGTATCTTTCAGGAAATCCGTGCCAAACTGGCAACGGACAAGCTCTCGGTGATGACCGCTTCCATGGTCACAGTACGCCGCGAGGGCAAGGAAAGCAGCATCCCATCCGAAGAGCTCGTATACGGTGATATTGTTCTGTTTCGTCCGGGAGAACAGATTCCTGCAGGCTGCACGTTGATTTACGGTGACTGCGAAGTGAGCGAGGCTCTTCTGACCGGAGAAAGTGAGCCAGTGTACAAAACAAACGGAGACACACTGCTTTCCGGCTCTTTTCTCGTTACCGGGGAATGTGTCGCCGCAGTGATTCAGGTAGGCTCGGACAGCCTTTTGCAGGAGATCTCTGCAGGCGCAAAGCAATACCGGAAAAAGTCCTCTGAGATCATTTTGGCGTTGCGGCGTATTATCGATACGGTAACTCTGCTGATTTTTCCATATGCCGTCCTGTTTTTCTTTTTGCAAAGACAACGCTCTTTTAGCATCGCTGCCGCCGTGCGCAATACGGTCGCGGCAATGGTCGGTATGATTCCGGAAGGGTTAATTCTTTTGGTATCCGGTATTATGGCGCTTGCCGTTTTCCGTCTTTCCAAGAAACGGATTCTGGTCAAGGAGCTTTACAGTGTGGAAACGCTGGCGCGCGTGGATACGCTCTGCTTGGACAAGACCGGGACACTGACCGACGGCAAGCTGACTGTCGCCAGCATTCTCCCGTTCCAGACAGAGCAGGAACCCCTGCTGGATGCGCTTGCCATGATCGCGGAAAATACCTCCGGTAACGAAACCATCGCGGCAATTGAACGCTACTGCCGCGGACGGAAAACACGCAAAGCTGTCAAAACCGTCCCCTTTTCCAGCAAAAAGAAGTATTGCACGGTCTATTCCGAAACCGGCGACGCATATATATTAGGTGCCCCCGAATTTGTGCTGACATCGAAGGAAAGCGAGCGCTTGCAGGCTGCCAATACGCTTGCTACCGAATGCCGCGTCCTTTGCGTCTCTTTCGCCGAGCAATGTGAAATGACGGATTCGCTGCCGCAGAACCGACAGGCAATCGGTCTGGTCATGCTGACCGATACCATCCGCCCCGGAGCCGCCGACACCGTCGCCTTTTTTCTGCGTCAGGGCGTGCAGATCAAACTGATCTCCGGCGACAACCCGATCACGGTCGCGCGCATCGCACGGGGAGCCGGCATTCCGGACTATGACAAATATTTTGATCTCTCTCTGTTTCCGGAAAACGCGGATTACCGTGAATTAGCAGAAGCCTATACCGTATTCGGCCGCGCAACTCCCGTCCAAAAGCAGCTGCTGATCCGCGCCATGAAGGAAAACGGACATACCGTCGCCATGACCGGTGACGGTGTAAACGACGTGCTCGCTCTGCGGGAAGCGGATTGCTCCGTCGCAATCAACGACGGTACGGACGCGGCGCGCAATGTCGCGGATATGATTATGCTGGATTCGGACTACACCGGACTTCCATCTGTGGTGTCGGAGGGAAGGAGTGCAGTCAACAATTTGGAAAAAAGCGCTTCGCTGTTCCTGACGAAAACCGTTTACTCCATTCTGCTCGGCCTTCTTTTTATTTTTCTGCCGTGCGCATATCCGTTTATTCCCATTCAACTGACGTTGATCAGCAGTCTGACTGTCGCCATTCCCTCCCTGCTGCTTTCCCTGCAGCCGTCGCAGAAGCGAATTCAGGGAAATTTTCTTGCCAACGCATTAGGAAAAGCGCTTCCTGCCGGAAATGCCATCACAGCGGGCGTAGTATTCGCCACTCTGCTCGGCAACTTTTACCCGATCCCTCAAGAAGACATCTCAACAGTTTGCGCCTACTGTACCGCGATCTGCGCAATCTGCGGTCTGCTATGGGTTTCACAGCCTTTAGACCGTATCAAAAGTGCAATGATATTTACGGTTGGCGCGGTCTATCTGCTCTGCGCTGCTTTCTTCCGAGATCTGTTTGAAATGAATCTGACCAGATTCAGTTCCTGCATGATCGGCATCGCTTCTCTGGCAGTAGCCCTCGCGGTATTTCTTCTGACCGTGCTGATCCAGAGCGGATATGCGCGGCTGCATCTTGAAAAGTATGTGATTCGATTGATAACCGTTATCCGTTACTTCTCGCGTAAAATCAGTGCACACCGTGTAGGTGCCTGCTCCGCGCAGGTAGCATTCTTTATGCTGTTTGCGATCGTCCCGCTGCTGATCTTGGTCTTTTCTCTGACCAGCTTCCTCTCTATTTCAGCGGAAGAGTTCATCGGAGACTTTTCCCGTCTGTTCCCCTCTCTCGTCGGCAGGTTGTTCGATGACATTGTTCGCAATATCTTCGAAAGCGGCTCCTCCATCATGACCTCCTTTTCTGCGATCGCCGTCGTATGGTCCGCCTCCAAGGGCGTCTACTATATCATTGACGGATTAAATTCCGTCTTTGAGGTGAAAGAAAGCCGAAGCATGCTGAAGGTACGCGCGCTTTCCGTATTCTACACGCTGGCATTTATTCTGATTCTGGTTGCCACACTGTTGCTGATGGTGTTCGGCACCTCCATTGCGGGGCTTTTCGTCACACGGTTCCCGGAGCTTTTTAATCTGATGAATGCATTGTCCTCGCTGCGCTTCGTGATCGGTCTGCTGCTTCTGACCTTTTTCTTCGCGTTGCTGTTCAAGGTGCTGCCGGATCGGAAAACCAGCTTTGCAGCCCAATTTCCGGGAGCAGTCATCGCTGCTGTCGGCTGGGTTCTGTTCTCTTTCATCTTTTCCTTTTATGTAAATAATTTTTCCAATTATGCGAATATATACGGCAGTCTCGCCGCCATCATTATTTTCATGCTCTGGTTATATATCTGCATGTTCATTCTATTCTTCGGAGCGGAGCTGAATCTTTTGATTGAAAAATCCGCAGACAGCTGAGACTGCCCGATTGGACCATGCAAGCCCGGTTTGTCCTGTGCGAAATCCCAATGCGGGAGAAGCACAGCAACAGACCGGGTTTTTATGATGAACCTCTTTATTTTCTATTGACTTCCGGCAACATTTGGTATATAATTTGAATGTATATTTTGGGGTTGCGGTGAGAGCTCATCTGCCGAACATGTTTGCCGGTTTGCTGCCGCGTCAAGAAAGGGACGGTCTCCTGTCATGAACTTTGCGCTTCTGCTGTTTCTGTTCGTTTTTCTACCGCTCTGTGTTGGCTGCTATCTGTTTACCAAGCAGATTCGCTATCGCAACGCAGTGCTGCTGGTCTTTTCCCTGCTCTTTTATGCATGGGGAGAACCGATCAAATTGGTGCTTCTGCTGCTCAGTGCAGCGATCAACTTCCTGTTGGCACGCTCCATCGACGCCAATCGCGGTAACCATCTTTGCAAGTTCTCTCTGGTTATTTCCCTGATTTACAATATCGGCATGCTTGCCATTTTCAAATACACGGATTTTGTAATTGAAAATATCAACTCTTGGTTCGGTACCGGTATTCCCCTCACCCATGTCGTTCTGCCGCTGGGCATCAGTTTCTACACGTTCCAAATCATGTCCTATGTGATCGATGTATATTGGGAAAAAGTACCGGTGCAGAAGGAATACGCCAAGCTTCTCCTATATGTCTCTCTCTTTCCGCAGTTGGTCGCCGGTCCAATCGTCCGTTACGCAACCATTGCATCGGAAATTGAAGATCGCAGAACTACCCTGACTGATCTCACCGAAGGCTTTTCGCGTCTGATCATCGGTCTAACCAAAAAAGTTGTTCTTGCGAATACCCTTTCGATCATTGCGGAAAACTATTTGACTACGACGATCGGGACAAGCTCTGTTGCAGCAACATGGATAGGCGTGATTTCCTATTCCATGCAGGTATATTTTGACTTCTCCGGATATTCCGATATGGCGATCGGCATGGGACGTATTTTCGGCTTTCATTTTGACGAAAACTTCCGTTATCCGTTCATGTGCCGCTCCATTCAGGAATTCTGGCAGCGCTGGCATATTTCTCTCGGGAGTTTCTTCCGGGATTACCTGCTGTATCTTCCGATTTTCGGAAAACGCAGACAATGGCTCTCCCTGTTTTTGGTCTGGTTTACAACCGGTCTCTGGCACGGTGCCAGCTGGAACTTTATTGCGTGGGGACTATACTTCGGCTTGTTCATCTTTATTGAGCAAAAGCTGGGCAAAAAGCGTCTGAAAAGAGTGCCGGATGTTATCATGCACATCTACAATAAGATCGTTATTATCATCGGATTCGGGATTTTCTATTATGACGATTGTTCAAATCTCGGCAGCTTCTTTTCTCAAATGGGCACCTTTTTCAAAAATCTATTCGGATTTTCCGGCAACGGTTTCTTCCGTGCAGACGAATTCACGTCCGGACCGTACAGCCAAACACTGCGCACCAACGTTTACTTTATGAAATATGCATGGATTTTCCTTCTGTCGCTGCTGATCTGCTTCCCACTCCTTCCGAAGATCAAGGAATTCCTGCGTACCAGAAGCGCCCCGGTACAGGCAAGCGTACAGGTGGTATCCTCCATCTGCTGTATCGGCATGCTGATCATCTGCACAATCATGCTGGTTTCGTCCAAAAACAATCCGTTTCTGTATTTCCGTTTTTGAATGATAAAAAGGGGGTAATCATCCATGAATAAGAAGACATCGTCATTCCTGCTTCGTCTTGCCAAGCTGATCAGTCTATTCCTGATCATGGGAACATTTTTGTTTATGTTCGTATTCTGTGTTTTTCTGCCGAGGCAGACAGTCTCCGACTATGATACACTGACCGAAAAGCCGAAGTTCTCCTTCAGTTCCCTGTTGGACGGAAGCTATACTTCACAGTTAGCGGACTACTTTACCGATACGGTTCATAACCGCGACCGCTTCAAGGATCTATATGCACGCATCAGCAATTGGTTCGGAAAGGAAACGATTATCCGCTCAGAAGACGGTCAAACGGAAATAGTGATCGGAAATACTTCCAATCATAACGACACCTCCGACGCGTCGTCTACACAGAGTCAGGGAACTCTATCCAATGACAACAGCGGGACCGACAGCAGTGTACCCGACAACAGCACAAATACGAGCTCCAGCGAAACCTCCAGCGAAGAACAGAGTGGACAGATTGACGAAGAACTTTGCAATGATATTTTGATTCTCGGAACACGCGCAATGGAGATCTATTCCGGTGATCGAACGCTAAAACGTATCCCTACCTTTGCACAGACGCTGAATCAATTCGCGGAAGCTTTCCCCAACGTCAATGTCTACTCCATGGTCATTCCAAAATCCTGCGCATACTATATCCAAGCATCAGCCACTTACGGGGATTATGCTGATCGAACGCTAAATGATTTGCAGGCCATCGAGGAGCGCCTTTCCTCCAAGGTTACGTCCATTAACGTATATGATACACTCAAAGCGCATGCCGAAGAAGATATCTATTTCCGTACCGACCATCATTGGACAGCACTCGGCGCATATTATGCAGCACAAAAATTAGCATCGGATCTCGGATTGCCATTCCAAGATCTTTCCACCTATGAAAAGAAAGTGAGAAGTGGTTATCTCGGTACAATGTATAAGTATACCGGCTATAATACCACCCTCTTGAATAACCCGGAAGACTTTGTCACCTATATACCAGCCGCCACATATCGAGCAACATTCTATAATCACAGCTTTCAGAATCCTACTGAAAAAGACAGTTTGTTTTTGAATATCAGTGATGACGCCAAATCCAGTTGGTATTTGACCTTCATTGGCGGTGATTCCTATGCAGTCAAGCTGGAATCCAATGCCTGCACCAACGGACGCAAGTTACTGATCGTCAAGGACAGCTACGGCAATGCACTCGCTCCCTATCTGCTTTACTCTTTTCAGGAAATCTATATCGTTGACGCGCGGTATTTTGAATGTAATCTGAAAACCTTTATTCCGGAACAGGGAATTACAGACGTTCTCTTTGCAGAATGCGCACTATCTGCCGTAGGCAGTAATTATATAGGATACCTCCAAGGACTTTTTGACTGATGAAAAGAATACTGATTATTTTTCTGTGTTTGTTCACTGCGGCATTGCTCTTTGCCTGTGCTGAGCAGGAAATTGCAAAACAAGAAAGCAGTACAATATCACACTCTGTCCCGACAGAACCATCCGCGCTCCCTACCATCTCCGATATCTCACTTTTGGAGGAATCTTTGTCCGAGCCGGTTTCAGAAGCATCGGAAGCGACCTCCCCGGAGGAAATCTCCTCGAATTCCGCAGTGCCTTCCCTCCCGCCCGATAACTCTGAGCAGGTATCGACTACGCAAAGTCAGCCCGAGGTTCTAAACCCAACGCCGCATATGGTCAACGGATTTTTGGTCTGCGGCAATCGCGGCATGGAGTTGTTCGGCGGCACGGCAAGCAGCGGCGCAGAAACCGCCAAGCTGATGAACAGCTTTAAAGAAAAAGTCGGTAATGCCGTTAATGTATATGCCATGCCAATCCCGCTCGCCTGCGCCTTTTATGCGCCTGAGGGCTATGAGTCCTCTATTGTCAAAACGGCGGATTGCTTTACCGGATTGCGGGACGCATTGGTCGATGTACAGTTTGTCGATCTGCTTTCAGCGCTATCCCCGCACACCCAAGAAGAAATTTACGCCCGAACCGATCATCATTGGTTTGCTTTAGGAGCATATTATGCGGCGGAAGCGCTTTGCAGGCAGGCTGGCGCCGATTTCGCGCCGCTCTCCCAGTTTGATCAATACAGCTTTGACGGTTTTTTAGGTTCCGTCTATAAAACCTATGATGTTTCGGAGTTAGGCAGTTATCCGGAAACCTTTGTCTGGTATGAACCGAAGCAAACCTACACAGCGCACTATTATTCGCAAAGCTACCGCTTTTCCTTTTCCGGCTCAATGTTTTCTTCCTCTCAGTCCTACATCAAATTCATATACGGCGACAGCTATGCAGTCCGGGTGGAGACCGGTGTGCAGAACGGAAGAAAGATGTTGATCATCAAAGACAGCTTCGGCAACGCACTGGCGCCGTTCCTAATTGCGGGATTCGAGGAAGTCTATGTCGTAGATCTCCGCGAGTTCTCCTGCAACATTCTGGACTTTATCGAGGAAAACCAGATTACAGACGTTACTTTTGCGCTTTCCGCCTTTTCCGTAGCGGGAACAAAACGCAACTACATCACAACGCTGATGACACAATGAGAAGCAGAGTCGCTGAAAACCGATGAGAGAGGTAAGATATTTTGATGATTTCACTCACGTATCCTTTTGACGGCAAGGAACTTTTAGAAAACAAGAAAGCTATCCGCCGTGAACTGCTGGCAGACGGAAGCAGCCGCACTACGAAACGTATCGCCGTTTTAGGGGGCTCAACTACCGACGACTTCTGCAAAATGATGGAGCTGTTTTTGCTGAAAGACGGCATCTCTCCGGTCTTCTATCAATCCGAATATGCGCAGTTCTGGCAGGATGCGATGTTCGGAAATCCGGAATTGGACGAATTTCGTCCCGACATTATCTATATCCACACCTCCTTCCGCAATCTGCAAAATCTTTTGCCGCAGCCTGGAGATTCGGAAGCGGAAGCCGAACACAAATTTACAGACGCCTACGGGCAATACGAAGCCATGTGGAAACGTCTGAAGGATGCGTATCACTGCCCGATTATCCAAAATACCTTTGAATTTCCCGGCCATCGCCTATACGGAAACCGTGACTGCTGGGAAATGCACGGAAGCGTGTTCTTTGTGAACCGGCTAAACCTTGCATTTGCCGCTTATGCCGCTAAAGAAGAAAGCTTCTACCTCAATGATCTCCAATATATTTCCGCCTGCTACGGTCTGGATCGTTGGCTGGATGATTCGGTTTGGTATCTCTATAAATACGCCTGCGCTTTGGATGCCATTCCATATTGGGCGTTCAACACAGTTCGAATCATTAAATCACTGTTCGGAAAGAACAAAAAAGTACTCGCGCTGGATCTGGACAACACGCTTTGGGGAGGCGTGGTCGGGGACGACGGCGCAGACGGTATCGAAATCGGCAGCGAGACAGCGACTGCAGAATGCTTTCTGGCATTTCAGCAGTACCTGAAGGCACACCAACAGCTCGGCGTAATGCTGACCGTTGCATCCAAAAACGATTTGCAGAATGCCTTAGACGGGCTTAACCACCCGGACGGCGTTCTCCGTCCGGAGGATTTTATCGTTATCAAAGCCGACTGGGAAAACAAAGATCGTAACCTCCTGCTGACAGCAACGCAAATGCATCTCGGTGTGGATTCCTTCGTTTTTGTAGACGATAATCCAACAGAACGCGCGTTGGTCGCTGAAAGTATTCCGGGAATGGCAGTTCCGGAGATGATCTCTCCGGATACCTATATCCGCACGCTGGACCGCAACGGGTATTTTGAGGCGACGGTCATCTCTGAGGATGACAGCAAACGCAATGAAATGTACCGCGCCAACGCAGAACGGGAAGAATTAGAGCTTTCCTTCGTTGACTATACAGAATACCTGAAAAGCCTTGAGATGAAAGCAGATATTCTGCCTTTTCCGGAGGTATATTTTGCCCGTATCACACAGCTGACCAATAAATCCAATCAGTTTAATTTGACCACGCGCCGCTACACGGAGGAGGAAATTCGCGCCGCAGCAGCCGACGGTAATCATATTTGCCTTTACGGAAAACTATGGGACCGGTTTGGAGACAACGGCGTAGTTTCCGTAGTCATCGGCAGGATCGATGGCGAAGCTCTCCACATGGAACTTTGGCTAATGAGCTGCCGCGTTCTGAAAAAAGAGATGGAATTTGCCATGCTTGATACGCTGGTTAAAGAAGCAAAAAAGTGCGGTATCCGCCGCATCGTCGGATATTACTTCCCCACCGCTAAGAACGGCATGGTCAAGGATCTATACGCAAAATTCGGATTTAGTAAAACGAATGAGGATTCCGAAGGTAATACGGTTTGGGAATTGGAAATTGACGCCTATCAAACGCAAAATCATGTCATTTGTGTCAACGGAAACGAAAACACCCTCATCGATCAATAACGGAAAGAAGGAAATTACTATGAGCGAAGCAGAAATTTTCAGCCGATTGAACAGCATTTTTCGAAAGGTATTTGACGACAAGAGCATCACCGTCTCACGCAAAACTACCGCAAAGGATATCGAAGACTGGGACAGTCTGGAACACATTACGCTGATCGGCGCGGTCGAGCGTGAGTTCAAGGTGAAGTTCACAATGAAGGAAGTCAGTTCGATGAAAAATGTCGGTGAGATGGCAGATATCATTGCCGCACGAAGTAAATAAGTCTCCTGCTAAAACACCCGTACGCTCGGGTGTTTTTTTCTTTTTCTTTTTTTCAAAATCCTCTTGACAAGTTCTTTTCTCTGTGCTATATTCTAACCGTACTATTTGTGTTAGAACAGTTAGGAAGGGAGCATTTCCCTTTAAAAAGGAGAGATTACTTTGGCACATAAAACAACGACAGGAACAAAGAAGCACTTTTGGATTTACATTCTCGCAACCGTTATGGTCGTTCTGTTTCTCGCTGCAGCGTTATTTATCTACGGCAGAAGCGACATCGTTTACCGACTCGAACAGGACATCAAAGCGGCCATGTCGAGCTTTTCACTGGATGCCGTAACCATCGAAACACAGGAGCTTTCCGCAGAAGAGCTATTTTCCGATCCCCGGTGTCAAAGCAACCAGTCCCTGCTGCTGATTAACAAAGAGTACCGCATTCCGGATAACTTTTCACCGGATATCGCTCCCTACCGCGACACAGATGTTCTGATGAATGTCTGCATACAAGATGCCTATGCGGCTCTTGCATCTAACGTAGAAAATACATTCGGACAAAAGCTATACATCAATTCCGCCTATCGGACGGCAGAAGATCAACTCTTGGAACTGGCAGAGAGTGAAAATACAGCCACTGAGGTTGGCGCAAGCGAGCATCAAGCGGGGTTGGCATTAGATGTTTATCTCCCCTCCTATGCAGGAATGGCGCTACTGAAAACCGAGGCAGGAAGGTACGTCAATGATCATTGTCAGGAATACGGCTTCATCATCCGTTACCCTTCCTACGGTCAGTCAGAAACAGGACTTGGCTACGAGCCATGGCATTTGCGGTATGTAGGATGTCCGCACGCAGAAATCATTATGAACAACTATCTGACATTGGAAAGCTACATGCAAATGCTGGAGACGAATATTTTTTACCAGTCCGGCAACTATCTGATCTCCAGACAGCAGGGCGATACATTTATCGTCCCCACCTCCTATCAAAGCGTATTGGTTTCCGAAGATAATATGGGCGGATATATTCTCACCTTTCTTCTGACATGAAAAAGCCTCCTGCAGCTTTCGCAGGAGGTTCTCCCTATCAACCTATTATAAATTTTATAAGGCAAACTTTTCACGAAGCAACGGCTGCAATGTGTTCGCTAACAGCGTACCGAGCCAAATGCGTCCTTCTTCATTCGGATGCACCCCGTCATCTGTCAGATGCGTAACGCCATACCGTACGGCATCCGCAGCGGCCAGTCCGTCCAACGGCAGATATGCCAACGCATATTCCCTTGCAAGCTTGCGCACAATTTCAATTTTTGAAGTCAAATCTGCTCGAAAATCCGGAACAACCGTTGAAGGTAATGAAAACGGCTCCAACATTACAACCGGAATATGCTTCTCTCGCAGTGCATTCAAGACAATACGGTAATTTTCCTCAAATTGCACATCAGTGGTTTCAATACACGTCGGCGGGCAGCGATGCCAACTGTCGTTAACACCAATCAGGAGTGTCACCAAATCCGGATGCAAATCCAAAAAATCACGCTGCAGGCGCTCAACAAGCTGGGAGGTTCGGTTGCCACCGATCCCACGATTGAGAAACTCCAGTGAACGATCGGGAAATGCCTCCCGAAGAAGACGCGCCGTCACCGCCGGATAACCGGGACCGAGATCTGTTGGATCCTCATATGAGCGACCGGCATCTGTTACACTGTCACCCTGAAATAATATACGCATAATATGAACTTTCCCTCCTGCTTTTTTAGGATCTTTTCGCCCGTGCTTCCGCCTTAAGCCTGAGATCCTTATCCAAAATCCGCTTTCTCAGCCGGATGCTCTTCGGCGTGACCTCAATCAGTTCATCATCACTGATGAATTCGATTGCTTCCTCCAGCGAAAAAATGATCGGCGGAACAAGAATCAGCTTTTCATCCGCGCCAGAAGAGCGAACGGCGGTCAAATGCTTCTGCTTACAGGGATTCACCGTGATATCTCCCTGTTTTGGATTCATACCAACGATCTGTCCCGCATAAACCTTAACTGCCGGTCCCAAGAACATGTTGCCGCGCTCCTGTGTGTTGTACAAACCGTAGGAAGTGGTTTCTCCATCCTCGGAAGCAACCAAAGAACCGGTGAAGCGCAGCTGAATATCCCCGCGGTACGGTTCATAGGAATCGAATACGGTATTCATAATGCCCTCACCGCGCGTTGCTGTCATAAACAAGCTGCGATAACCGAGCAGACAACGAGTCGGAATCTTATATTCTATCTTCATGCGCGTCCCGGCAGCATTCGGATTCATCGCAATCAACTCGCCCTTACGTCGACTGAGCTCCTCGATAACTGCGCCGGAATAGTCATTCGGGACATCGAGATACACCTGCTCAATCGGTTCACAGGTTCCGCCGTTAATCTCTTTAAATAACACCTTCGGTGTTGAGCAGGACATCTCATAGCCTTCTCGGCGCATCGTCTCAATTAAAATAGACAGATGCATTTCGCCCCGCCCACAGACCTTAAAGCTGTCGGTCGTATCCCCATCCTCTACACGAAGGGAGACGTCCTTTTGCAGCTCCTTATACAGGCGATCACGCAGCTGACGCGAGGTGACAAATTTCCCCTCGCGACCGGCAAACGGTGAATCGTTTACGGAGAAGGTCATTTCCATCGTCGGCTCACTGACTTTAACAAATTCCAAAGGCTCCGGACAATTCACAGAGGTGACGGTATCACCAATCGTGATCGATTCCGCACCGGAAAAACAGACGATATCACCGACGGAAGCACTTTCCACCGGCACGCGGTTCAACCCGTCAATTTGATACAAGCTGACAATCCGGGTCTTCTTGGGAGACTCGCCGGTATGAAAGTTTGCAATACAAACCTCCTGATTCACTTTTACTGTACCACGCTCGATGCGTCCGATTCCGATGCGTCCGACATATTCATTATAGTCGATTGAGGAGACCAGCAACTGCAGCTCCCCTTCCGGATCTCCCTCAGGAGCGGGAATATACTCCAAAATCGTATCAAACAGCGGCTTCAAGTCGGTGCCTCGTTCGTAAGGAGACAGAGAAGCAGTGCCGTCCCGTCCGGAGCAGAACAAAACCGGGCTTTCCAGCTGTTCGTTATTCGCGTCCAAATCGATCAGAAGCTCCAATACTTCATCCGGCACCTCATCCAAACGGGCGTCCGGCTTATCAATCTTATTGACCACAACGATGACGCGATGGTTCAGCTCCAACGCTTTTTGCAAAACAAAGCGCGTCTGCGGCATCGGTCCCTCTGCGGCATCCACCAACAGGATAACGCCATTGACCATTTTCAGGATTCGCTCTACTTCTCCGCCAAAATCCGCATGTCCGGGTGTATCGACAACATTGATCTTAACATCCTTGTAGTGAATTGCGGTATTCTTGGCAAGAATGGTGATTCCTCGTTCGCGTTCTAAAGCGTTGGAGTCCATGACGCGTTCTTCTGTCACCTGATTCTCCCGAAATATACCGCCCTGTTTGAGCATTTCATCCACCAACGTGGTTTTTCCGTGATCGACATGTGCGATAATTGCGATATTTCTTAAATCCTTGCGTGCTAAGTTGCGTGTCAAAACTTGCTCTCCTATTTCTTTCATAAAATGATGCCCAAAAATATTCAGTGTATTTTATCACATTTTCACAAGAAACGCAATACGCTTTTCTACAAATTTTTGAAAGGCGCCGACCGCTTCTTTTGTACGAAAAAGAGAGCTGCGCTTCCTTATTTCACGGAACGGGCTTCCAGTTGGTTCTTGATTACCTTCTGGCGTGCAAACTCTTCCCGTTCTTTCTCCGAAAGTGCCTCGGAGATCACGGCAATCTCCTCCGTATAACGCGGAATCATAATATTTTTCAGCGCATTGGCGCGTTTTTGCGTCTTCCGGATTCCCTCTGCGAGACGGTAGACACCGGATTCCAATTCAGCAAGCTCCACAGTCAGCTTCCGCGCTTCATTAAATTTAAGGTATGCCTCATCCAGATCGACATTGGTGCGGTGAAAACCGCCCGGCGCGGCAGGTGGCGCATAATCATCCCATGCCGAAGGGATTTCCACTCCCATGACACTGCGACCGGAAAGATGAAGCTGATCGTCTATCGGTACGGCGTCTGCAATTTCATCCACGATTCCCAAAAGAATATTTGCGCGACGGAGTGCATCATATGCTTCCTGATAGGCATTCCGGATCCGCATCTGAATATCCTGCGCCCGCTCGATCATTCCCATCGTTTCGCGAATCAGAATATTGCGCTTGCGGTCCAGCAGCTCATATCCATTCTGCGCAAGAGCAAGCGTCTTTTTCAGCCGCAGCAAATTGCTCTTGGTAGCAATCACCTGACCTGCCATGATCAACCCTCCGCAGAAAAATACTGCGCAATCAGCTTCGGATCCAATCGATCCATTTCCGACGCAGGAAGCAGCCGAAGCAGCTTCCAGCCCAAATCCAATGTTTCCTCTATAGAACGGTTTTCGCGTGCCCCCTGAGCGATAAATTTCGTTTCAAATGCCTGTCCGAAGCGAAGATACTGCCGATCCGTTTCGGCAAGCTCATCCTCACCAATGACTGCAGAAAGTGCGCGGGCATCCTGCACCTTGGAATAGGAAGAAAACAACTGGTTCATTAAGGATGCGTGATCAGCACGGGTATATCCTTCCCCGATGCCATCCTTCATCAAACGGGACAAGCTCAGAAGCACATTGATCGGCGGATAGATTCCCTTGCCGTCCAGCGCACGATCCAAAACAATCTGCCCCTCCGTAATATACCCAGTCAGATCGGGGATCGGATGAGTAATGTCATCGTTAGGCATCGTCAGAATCGGAATCTGTGTAACAGAACCCTTCTTGCCCTTAACCATACCGGCACGCTCATAGAGAGAGGCGAGATCGGAATAAAGGTATCCGGGATACCCTTTTCTTCCGGGAATCTCTCCCTTAGAGGAGGAAAACTCCCGCAATGCCTCACAATAGGAAGTCATATCCGTCATGACTACCAATACATGCATTCCCAGATCAAAAGCAAGATATTCCGCAGCAGTCAGTGCACAGCGCGGTGTTACGGTCCGTTCGATAATCGGATCATTGGAGGTATTCAGGAACATCGCGACATGATCCAGAACACCGGCATCTTCGAAGCAGCGCCGGAAATAATCCGCAACGTCATTTTTGACACCCATGGCAGCAAAAACGACCGCAAACTGCGCATTTTCCTCCCCGGCAATCTTTGCCTGACTGACAATCTGTACGGCAAGCTCGTTATGCTTCATTCCATAACCGGAAAAAATCGGCAACTTTTGCCCGCGGATCAAAGTAGCAAGCGCGTCGATTGCAGAAATTCCTGTACAGATATAATTACGGGGATAGACACGTTCCACCGGATTGATTGCAGATCCGTTGATATCCCGCGTACAGTCGGCAAAAACCGGACCGAGACCGTCGCGTGGCTTACCGGTTCCGTCAAACATGCGTCCCAGAATACCGGCAGATAACGGCAGCGACATCGGTCGTCCGCGAAATACGATTTCAGTATTCTCCAAAGAAAAGCCGCCCGTACCTTCAAACACCTGTACCACCACGCGATCCCCGTCGATACGGGCAATCTTGCCGGTGCGAACGCTGCCGTCCCGCAGCAATATTTCCGCCTGCTCTTCATAGCCGACTCCGGAAACACCCTCTAAAGCAATCAGCGAGCCGGATATTTCATGCAAGCCCTGATAGGAAATGATCATTATGCGTTTTCCCTCACTTCTCGGAAAGTTCCGAAATGGTTGCGTCGATTTCAGACAGGCAAACATCGAATCCGGACAAATCCCCGTTTGGAATATCAAATTTCATCCGAATCAACCGTTCATAAAGACCGCATTCGGCAATCCGTGCAGCAGGCTTCCCGGATTCAATCAGTGCCTTCGCAGCATCATACAGATGCAGAATAATTTTCATCATCAAAAACTGTTTCTGCAGCGGCACGTAGGTATCGTCCGGATGGTATGCATTCTGCTGCAGAAAACCGACGCGAATGACACGAGCAATATCAATAATCAGCCGCTGATCGTCCGGCAGGACATCCGCGCCGATCAGCTTGACAATCTCCATCAGCGAATTTTCCTCCAACAACAGGGAAACGATTCTGCGACGATACTCCGTAAAATGCGGATCCACCATGGTATTGAAATAGGAAGCAAGCTCCGGCTCATACTCACTATAGCTGTCAATCCAATTGATTGAAGGATAATGACGCGCGTAGGCAAGAGATTTGTCAAGCGCCCAAAAGACACGTGTAAACCGCTTGGTATTCTGCGTAACCGGTTCGGAAAAATCATTCCCCTGCGGTGAAACCGCACCGATCACCGTGACGGAGCCGCGCTGACCGCAGAGGGCCGTTACATTTCCGGCGCGTTCATAAAAAGCAGACAGACGCGACGGCAGATACGCCGGAAACCCTTCTTCAGCCGGCATCTCTTCCAAACGACCGGAAATTTCACGCAACGCTTCCGCCCATCGTGAAGTAGAGTCCGCCATCATAGCAACATCGTAGCCCATATCCCGGAAATATTCTGCCAATGTGATACCCGTATAAATAGATGCTTCGCGAGCCGCGACCGGCATATTAGACGTATTGGCGATCAAAATAGTCCGTTCTGTCAGTTTCTTACCGGTACGCGGATCAATCAAGGCGCCAAACTCATCCAGCACCTGCGTCATTTCGTTCCCGCGTTCTCCGCAGCCAACGTAAACGATCAGATCCGCATCACTCCACTTCGCCAACTGGTGCTGCGTCATAGTTTTCCCGGTGCCGAATCCTCCAGGGATCGCAGCTGTTCCGCCCTTTGCAATCGGAAAAACGGAATCAATCACACGCTGCCCGGTAATCAACGGCGTCGTGAATGGCAACCGTTCACGAAACGGTCGGGGCAAACGAATCGGCCATTTTTGGGCAAGCGCAATCTCATGTTCCTGCCCTTCCGCATCGCGCAGACGAAGAATCGGTTCTGCAATCGTATAGGTTCCATCCTGTGCCGCCCAAACAACCGTACCTGCAAGCGATGGAGGCACCATGGAACGGTGCACAAAGCTTTCCGTTTCCTGCACCTCTGCAATGACATCACCGCCGACAAGTTCCTCTCCCGGTGAAACCAATACATGTGTTTTCCACTTTTTAGTTTCATCCAGAATACCGGCGGCGGCACCCCTGCCGATAAAAGCGCCGTCGCTCTTTGCAATGGCGCGCAAAGGGCGTTCAATACCGTCAAAAATCTCTCCGACAATACCCGGTCCAAGCGTAACGGAAAGCGGCGCTCCGGTTGAAATCACAGGCTCTCCGGGACGAACGCCGGACGTGCTTTCATACACCTGAATCAACGTTTCCTGTTCGGAAACACGGATAACCTCGCCTACCAGATGCTCATGACCAACCAGCACCATTTCCTGCATAAAAAAACATTTGGTATCGCGAACGGTTACAACCGGTCCGTTCACACCATAAATTACAGTATCCTTCATACAATCACCATGCCTTCCTTGGCAAAAACAGAGCGTGAAAAATCAATGGTTTTCCACGCCATGTGCCTGCTGTCACACATCCAGCCCGGCTGTTTCCGCAAAGCGGCGCTTTTGTTCTTTCAGCAAAGCATCCAACGTGTCGTCAGCGATCCTTTTCCCATCCGCTGTATGTGCGCGAAAACCGCCCAAACGAATGGTTGCATCCTCATAAAACTCGGTTCCCGCGGGAAACATCGGCATAAAGGTATCCGCCGATGCAAAATCGCGCGTGCTGAGGTAGACACACAAATCCCCGGACGAAAGTGCCGCGACAATCCGTTCAGCAGAGCGCTGCAGGAACAGCATATACTCCTCCGAAGAAACAAATGCCAGCAAGCGGCTCTCCACCTTGTCAAAGACAAACTCCCTGATCGCCTGCTGCTTTTCGGAAACAGCAGCCGCAGAGCTGCGCACCGCCTCCGAAAGCATACGACCGGTCTCACGCTGCGCTTCCGCACGCGCATCGCGCAATGCCTGCTCCCTCTCCTGAGCGAGAAGCCTACGCTCCGCGTCCAGCTGCTCCTGCCTTACCTTCTCCGATTCGGCAAGAATCTCGCTCCGCTCCTGCTCCGCGCGTTCACGAATGGAAGCGACAAACGATGTCAGATGATTTTGATCCGTCATCATACTCATGCCCTCCTTGGCAATGCTGTCCTACCGGTTCAGATCTTAACGCCGATAGCTTCCTGAATATATCCGGTAATCCGATCCACATACGCTGTTTCACCGATATGCCGGTCCGGCACCTCTACAATCAACGGACGATTCCTTTTCAGACGTATGTTGTCCACCAGCTTCTTCTGCATCACGGCGAGCCGCGGGGAGATCATGACGATCCCTACATCCGGATCGTCTGCCGCCTGCTCCAGCGCTGCGCGCACCTCCTCCGGTGTATGCACTTCTGCCCCTTCTACGCCTGCCAGACGCATTCCCATCAAGGTATCGTGCGTATCCGCAATCAATACGAAGCGCATAATTACAGAGCCGTAAGCGCGGAAAGATCCGGCATTTGCAGAATAATCAGGAAAGCGATAATGAATCCGTAAATGGCAACTGCTTCACCGAGCGCAACGAAAATCATAGATTTACCAAAAGATTTCGGATCCTCCGCAACCGCACCGATCGCAGCAGGAGCACCGGCGGAAAGGGCAATGCCGGCGCCAAGCGCAGCCAAACCAATACTCAAAGCCGCACCGATGAAACCAAGACCGGCGGCAAGACCAGCTCCGGAAGAAGCAGCGGCAGTCTCCTGCGCTGTATCTGCCACGGCAGCAGCGGAATCATCCTCTGCCGCAGAAACGGCAAACACCAACGAAAAACAGACCAGCAGAGCGATCGCAAGAGAAACAAACTGGCGGCGAAATGCGGTCTTTCCGTTTCCGGTTCGCCTCATCGTAGAAAAAGCGAAAGCTATCGAGCCGGCAAGCGCCAGCAGCGGAAGCAGAACAGCAAGAATTGTGGTAAGCATAATTAGTAACATTTCCTTTCGGTTTTTATCGTTTTATTCGTATGCCGCGTCATCCGGTGCCGGAAGCTTTTTGACCGCGGCGCAGTTTCAAAGCGGTTTTTGCACGCAGCATCACGGCAGGTGCAAAATGCTTGCCGTCCCCATCGTAAAAACGGCTGAACATCTCGTAAAACTCCAAACGAAGCACCTGTATGGCAACCAGCAATCCCTCCAGCACGGTAACAAATATATTTCCGATCACCATCATAACAACGCCTGCCGCACCGCCGCCGACAATTTCAGCCAACGCGGAAAACGCCATCATCATACCCGCATGAATCAGGACAAAGGCACCGACGCGCAGAAAACTCAGTGTATTAGTAAAGTAGCTAAGGAACACTTCGATCAGTTCAAACAAATTTTCAATGACATAATCCCCGACAGACTCCCCAAGTTGAAATCCTTCTCCCCGAAGCAAAGAATTGAGCGGCTTGCAGAAGAACACCAGACAAACCGGAAGAAGAATCCCGACGGGCACCAGTAAAACAGCAGGAATCGGCACCGTGATATTAAACACCTGCACAATCAGGCAAAGCAGTGAAGCATAAAGAAGAATTCCTGCCACTCCGTTCGCGCCGAACAGAGCATTTCCGATATTTCCCTTCTTAATGGAGGAACAGATTCCGACAACCATTGCAGCAAGCAGCAGCGCGACGCCGATCCCAATGGACAGCGCAAGCAGCGTATTGGCGTTCTCCATGACGGAAAACGGCTTTCCCGGCAACCCAATCGCATGATATACGGGATTCAGCACTTCCTCATTTCCGAACAGACTTCCAAACAGAAATCCGAATATGGCTCCGCATAAACCGCAGGGAATCAGGATCTTTCCGACCGGATTACGCATAGATCGGTACATCAAGAATCCTGCCAAAGAGAGAAGCAGTCCCTGTCCAACATCCGCAAACATGATACCGTAAAGCAGCGTGTAGGTCAGCGCCACAAAAACTGTTGGATCCACCTCATGGTAGGAAGGCGAGCCGTACATTTCCACGAAGTATTGGAACGGTCGGAAAATCCGCCAGTTACGCAGTTTCGTAGGAGGAGTCATATGAACGGCACCATGTCCGGCAACCATATCCGAAACCGTAAAACTCTCCACTTTTCCGAGCGCTTCCTCTAACTCTCCGCATCGATCCCCCGGTACCCAGCAAACTAACGCCGCATAAGTATCACGATACCGGCATGCATACCGTCTCCAGGAAAATACGGCACTTTGGTATTTCAAGTGGGCATAAAGCGAAAGCAGCTCCCCTTGGTGAGACTGCGAAAAGGCAAGCAAGCGCTCCTGTGCAGCACACAACTCAACATGAAGGTCATAGATGCGCTCCGCATCCGAAGCCGATATTTCAATCGGCGTTCCATCCTTTTCCGGCAGATCCGCCTGATGGAAGAACAGCGAAGCGAAAATCCGATCCGCTTCATCGTCATCGCACGGAGAAAGATACAGCAGCCAGCAGGATTCCTTATCGGATGAACAAACGACATACTGAAGATTGTCGGTATCCCCATACTGCTTAAGTTTTTCGTAGCTGTCCAACGGAATACAGCCAAAACGGACAGAAACAAATTCCGTACTTCGCAATTCCTCCAAACGAATTTCCAGCGAAGCGAAATGCGCCAGCAAAACGCGCTCTTCCTCCAGTTGCCGGATACACGCTTCCAAATCAGAGCACTCCTTCTGCAGCGCATGCAGCTCCTCATCCAATCCTGACAGCACGGTATCTGCCTCTGCATCCCCCTCGCCGGGAGTAGGTTCCACTGTCTCAGGATCCACACCGCAGGAACGGATGACCTCTTCAACGCGGGAACAAACCGCAGACACACGATTTTCCTCATTCAGGGGTGAAAAGTCCTTGGCATCCGCCATCACAGAGGAGGCATTTTCCAAATGGACGAACCCGAGTGAAGTAACTGCACCGATTGCCTCATTCAGCTGTTCTGCTTTGCCGAACAGCATTTTCATTTTCATTTTTTCGACAGACATTTCTTAAACCCTTTCCTTACCAGGCAGGAGCAGCAGACTGCAAATTTCCTCCGGAGGGAGACGATACCGCACACCCTCAATTACATAAATCAGATTTTTTACCTCCAGTTCCAGCCAATTCAGGTAAGCAAACAGCACAACAGACGGCTCGACGGAAAAATGAATCCGCCTGCGCAGAAGCTCCGGCAGGAAAAAATCAGACCAGCTTCCGGCAGCGTCCAAAGCCCTTTCCTTCACCAGCTTGCGGTAACGTCCGGCAAGAAAAATCCGCATAACCTCTTCTCCGTCCGATGCCGCTATCATAGATTCCCATTCTGCCTGCGAGAGCCTTGAGCGGAATCCGCTCAGCATGGCGCGGAGAAGCGCCGGACTCATTTCATAATATTTTTTGGCGCGATAAAGCAGCTCTATGTCGCCTAACTCCGCCTTCAGAAGCAGAATCTCAGAAAGTGCCGCCCTCTCTGTCCGGGAAGCACAGGACGTGAATTGTTTTTCCATATATTCATAAATACTGCGATCCAGAACCGCTTCCGCAAGCGCCAAATCTACCTTTTCGCCTGTACGGAGAACCGGCGTCAGAATATTCGCAAAGAATGTACCCCGCAGAAATTCAATCAGTTCCTCCCGGCTGCGGACATGACCAAGCCCGCGCAGAGAAAATTTGGAGGAGACTTCCGGAATCTCCATTGAGGAAAGCAGATACCGTTCCGGTCTGCCCGCCGCAAGGCAGCGAAGAAACCCGAGCAATTCGTTCACGCTGTTGCGAAGCAGAACAAACTCCAAAAAATCCGAACCCGACGACCTGCCAAATCGGCAAAGTACAAAACTCCGCTCCATCAAAGCTTTTCGAAGCTGAAATTCCAGCAGACCTCGGGTCGGCGGCGCTTCTCCCAGCGCAAGGTAGGAACCGTATGCCGTCCGTTCCCGCAAAAATACCGCCGCTTCCGGCACGCTTTTACAGGAAGCCATTTCCAGATAATCCACTTCCCGCAAACGTTTTCCATATTGTGAACGCACGCGCGTTAAAACCGCATATGAAGCATTTACAGACATTGTATCCCTCTTCCAAAACCCCCGTCAACCTCGCAAAATGGCTGCGAAAATCTGCTCCACCCAAGCAGCGGTACGGGATGCAGAAAGTGCATCCAATTGCTGCAGCTTCCCGTTTTTCTCCGTCTCAATGGCTTGCAATCTGCTGCCAGCCGATTTCCGGACAGATTCCCGAACCCGCTGCAGCAATCTCTCGGTTTCCGCTTCATATTCCTTGCGCAGCGCAGTTTTTTCCTCTGAAAGTTTCAAAGCGGCAGCATCCCGTTCGGAAGAAGCGGCAGCAGTCATCTGACGTGCCTCCGCATCCGCGCGCAGAATTCTGTTCAGCAGCAGATCCGCTTTTTGTATTGAGTCCTTCTCATTCATTCCCTGACGTCACACTCCCGACATATCCCGTCACTGTTATTTCTATGAAGATATATTAGCACATTTTTCGAAAAATGCAATAGAAGATCCGCTATTTCAAGGTAGAAAAAGTACCGAGACGCTGAAGAATCCAATCCAGATACTCCTCCACCGGTTGGAGCTTTGTGCAACTGTAAAGCATTCGGCACCCAACCACATCCTCAATCTCGTTGAACACCGCTCTCCCCTCATGAAAAAGGAAATCAATGCCTGCAAGACCGAAAGGCAACGCCTTCATAATTGCATGCACCATTTCCAGCTCCGGAGTCGACAGAGTATAGGGAACCACTTTCCCGCCAAGACAGAAGTTACTCCGGAAATCCGCCTCTGAGATGCGAAGCATTGCCGCTAAAACACGGTCGCCCAACACATAAACACGAACATCTCTGCCAAGCTCCGAAACCGGTTCCTGCAAAACGGAAGGAACTCCCCTTAAGCTTTCCGAAGCCGCAAAAGCTTCGGCAGTATTCCTTACGAGAAAAACCTGCGTGCCCCCATGACCACCGCATGCTTTCAGAACATACGGGAATGGATGCGGAGACATCCCGGCGGGATCCGGCAGATACGTTGTTTTCGGGTAAGGCACGCCAAGTTTTGCTGCAAGCGCATACGTTTTCCACTTATCGTTGCAACATGCACTTACCGAAGCGGGATTGAACACCGGAATACCCGCATGCTCCAAGCGAAAGCTTAATGCCGGATCCATCGCCCGCACCACCGCAAAATCCGGCAGGGGCGGATGCCAACTCTCCCCCGTCAGATGCAGTTCCATGCGGACGCCGCGCGAAGCGGCGGCCGCCATCCAAAAATGGATAAACGCCCGGTTACGGACTGCCCCCTCCACCGTATAGAACAGCCAACCGGTCACGTTTTTTCAACCTGTTCCGAAATCGTCTTTCGGATATATGCAAGAATTCGTTCCGCAACATTGATCCCGGTGCAATGCAAAATATTCAAAATATGCGCATTGGAATTGACTTCGCATAACAGAGGTTCCTCTCCTTCCCCAAACAGCAGATCCACGCCGCCGAAATCCAGTCCGAGCAGCTGACAAGCCTTTACTGCAACCTCCCTCTGGGCCGCATCCGGGCAAAACGGCTTCATGCTGCCGCCTGCGGAAACGTTGGCGCGGAAATCCGTATCCGACCAGCGATACATGCAGGCAACCGGCTCCCCGCCGACCACATGGATCCGAATATCCCGTCCGCAGGAGGAAGCGACAAACCTTTGCAGAATCATCGTTTTCGGAGAGGAAAAGTTCAGACGTTCCACCAGCTGCGCACAGTTTTCCACCAGCCAAACCTGTTTTCCAAACGAACCGCAGGCTTCTTTGACTATCATGGGAAAGCCAAGCACGTCGGCTGCATACGCAATAAACGGATTTTCAGACCAATCGGAAGCAAAGAAGGTCATCGGTACAAGTAAGGTCTCCGGTAAAGGCAGCCCACTGTTACGAAGATGCAGATACGTCAGGGATTTATCATCGCAAAGAGTGATTGCCGACGCAGAATTAAATACCCGGTACCCCCCCAGCTCCAGAAGGCGCGCAAGACGCGCGTCCTTATCCAGAAACAGAACAAAATCAGAGCCAGAAACAACCGGTTCAGCATTCGTGCGAACCGTCAACTCCAGTTCCTGCCGTTCGGCAGCCGCAAGGTAAAGCGAAGTTTGGGAAGCATACTTATCTCCGGTCAAATAGTGATTGACAACCAAAGTCCCCCGCATGAATGCACCTCCTCGACTTTTCTTAGTAGTTTACTCCTTTTCGCGTGGTTTGTCAAGAGCATCAGATCGGAAACACGAATCAATCTGTGAATTCTTTCTGTCTAAATTGACAAGCGGGTTCTTTTATGATATAATGAATTTTATGATATAATAATGATAATAACAGTTTTCAGAAAACCGGAGCACAGCTTTCATGAGCATGAATATTTTGACCTGTGACAGGATCACCTATTCCATCGGTGTCAAAGAGATTCTGCAGGGCATAACCTTTACCATCAACCAAGGAGCCAAGGTAGGCATTATCGGTGTCAACGGAGCCGGCAAAACCACATTGTTTTCCATCCTGCGCGGCGCACTGGAAGCAACCGGCGGCAGCGTTTATCTTCAAAAAGACGCTGAAATCGGCTGCCTTGAGCAGATCACCGACAGCAAGCAGCTCAACGGTACGGTCTACGACACCGCTTTGGAGGCGTTCGCCGAAGTGATCTCCATGGAGCAAAAACTGGAGGACCTGCAAAAGCGAATCGAACAAGATGACCGGAGTGCCATTGAACCGTTTACCGAACTGCAAGAGCGCTTCCGGCTGTGCGGCGGAAACGAATACCGTGTCAAAACCTCCGCCATTCTGAAAAAATTCGGTTTCACCGAAAAAAATCTGCCGGAACCCGCATGTAACCTTTCCGGCGGTCAGAAGACCAAGCTGTTGTTGGCACGTCTGCTTCTGCGCGAACCAGATATCATTCTGCTGGACGAGCCGACCAACCACTTAGATATCGTAGCCATCGAATGGCTGGAATCTTTTATCCGAAACTCTAAAAAAACCTTTCTGATCATTTCACACGACCGGTATTTTCTGGACCGCGTCACCACAGATACGATGGAAATAGAAAACGGAAAGTGTCAAATGTACAGCGGCAATTACAGCGCTTTCAAAGAAAAGAAACACCGGCAGTTGGAAGCGCAGCTGCATCATTATGAGCAGCAGCAAAAGGAAATCAAGCGTATTGAGGCGTTTATCGAAAACCAGAAGCGTTGGAACCGAGAGCGGAACATTATAGCCGCAGAGAGCAGAGAAAAAGCGCTGGCACGCATGGTAAAAATCGACCGACCGCAGAATGCGCCGCGCGGTGTATCCTTTCAGATCGCAGACAGCCTTTCCAAGTCGGAAGAGGTTCTGTCCGTTCGCGGGCTTACCAAAAGATATTCGGAAAATCTCCTGTTTCAGGATCTTTCCTTCCATCTGAAGCGCGGCGACCGGCTCTTCGTAACCGGCGCCAACGGCAGCGGGAAATCCACGCTGATGAAAATCCTCACAGGGCGGGAAGCGGCAGACGGCGGCAGCTTTGCGTTCGGCTACAATCAGAGCAGCAGCTATTACGATCAGGAACAGCAGCTTCTGGATCCCGGCAATACCGTGCTGGATGAGCTCTGGGGCGTCTACGCAGACATGGGAATGACAGAGGTGCGCGGGCTGCTCGCCGCTTTCGGATTCCGCGGAGAAGAGGTTTTCAAGGAAGTCGCCGTTCTCAGCGGCGGAGAACGAGCACGGTTATCCATCGCCAAGATGATCTCCTGCGGCGTGAGTCTTCTGATCCTCGACGAACCCACCAATCATTTGGATATCGCCTCCAAGGAAACGCTGGAGGAGGCTCTGCGAGCCTATAACGGCACGATTCTTGCTGTTTCGCATGATCGTTATTTTATCCGCTCGCTGGCAACCGACATTCTAGAGCTGAATTGTAAGGGATACCCGGAAGGATACCTGCTATTCCACGGAGATTATGATCATTTTCTGGAAAAGCGGGAAAAGGATGCGGAAACAGAGAAGGAAAGCCGGGAAGACAGCGACGGAAAGCGCTCTTTTGAGGAAGCCAAACGCCGGAAAAACCGGAGAAAGGCAGCAGAAACTCGTTATAAAACCGTGGAAGCAGCGATCGAAGAAGCCGAACAGAAGCTCTCAGAAAACAAAAAACGGCAGGAAAACATTGAAATCGCAACCGATTATGCTCTTTTGAACCGTTTATATGAGGAAACCGGACAACTGGAGCAACAGCTGAACTCGCTTTATAGTGAATATGAAGAGTTGGACAAGGAACTGCATTCCTGACGACACGCCGCAGAAAAATTATTTCCCTTTTTTGCCTTTACGGCTTCATACTTCCGATCCTTTCCCAATATACTTGAAACGAGATTGTTCGGAAAGGGTTAGTTGTTATGTTTGTATGCACAGTAAAGGCTTCCAGCATCAAATTTTTTACCGCCATCCTGTTCTCGGCGGCCGTACTGGTTGGAATCGTCGCGCTTATCCCCGTCATTGATTCTTCCGGCGAGGTGGCGGTCACGGCGCTGGATTACAAAGGAATCACCACCGTCGAGGAACAGCTTGCATTTTTAAGCGAACTCGGATACAAGGTCAATCCCAAACCGGTCTTTTCGGATGAAGTGGTCATTCCGGAAGTATTCGACAGCGTCTATGAAGAATATAATGCATTGCAAAAGTCGCAGGGGTTGAATCTGGAGAAATACCGCGGCAAAACCGTGATGCGCTATACCTATGCTCTGGAATCGGAAGATGGGGAACAGCAATATGCCACGCTTTTGATCTATAAAAACCGTATTATCGGCGGCGACATCACCACATCGGGAGAAAACGGTCGCGTAGAAGGGCTGGAACGAGAATGACAGAATTCTCTCGGCACTTGTGCATGATTACTAAAAGGAAAAACTAAATTTTGGGTAGTTAGGTACTTACATTCCTTTTGTTTTTTTGCTATTATATTAGCAGAAATTTTATGCGAAACGGTTGAGGTGCATTTTTGTCCTCATCAGGAGGTTCATGCAATGGCAAGTGTTCTTTTCAAGCATATGTACAAAAGATATCCGGGCGGTGTAACTGCGGTATCGGATTTCAATCTGGAAATCAAAGACAAAGAGTTTATTATCCTCGTCGGTCCTTCCGGCTGCGGTAAAACCACAACACTGCGCATGATCGCAGGTCTGGAAGAAATCACGGAGGGCGAACTCTTTATCGGCGATAAGCGCGTGAATGATGTTGCGCCGAAAGACAGAGACATCGCCATGGTGTTCCAGAACTACGCGTTGTATCCCCATATGACCGTATTCGATAACATGGCATTCGGTCTGAAACTGCGTAAAGTCAGAAAAGAAGAAATCAAAAAGCGTGTGGAAGAAGCCGCAAAAATTCTTGACATCTCGCATCTTCTTGACAGAAAGCCGAAGGCGCTGTCAGGCGGTCAGAAACAGCGTGTCGCTTTGGGGCGTGCCATTGTCCGTGAGCCGAAGGTCTTCCTTCTTGACGAGCCTCTGTCCAACTTGGATGCAAAGCTCCGTGCTGCCATGAGAACCGAATTGACCAAGCTGCATATCAAGCTCAAAACCACCTTTATTTACGTTACCCACGATCAGGTAGAAGCTATGACCATGGCTACCCGCATTGTTGTTATGAAGGATGGTCTGATCCAACAGGTTGATACGCCTCAGAATCTCTACGACAAGCCCTGTAATATTTTTGTCGCCGGCTTTATCGGTACGCCGCAGATGAACTTTGTCAACTGCAATCTGATCAGAAAAGAAGACGGCGTTTATATGGAGTTCGGTCGCAACAGTCTTCTTCTCCCCCGAGAAAAAGCGGAAGCGGAAGAATTGCAGGAATACATCGGAAAACCCGGAAAGCCTGCAAAGCAGGTCATCGCCGCACTTCGTCCGGAGTTGCTGCATGACGAGCCGGTTTACATGGAAAAATTCAAGGATTCGATCCTTAAGGCAGATGTAGAATTCACTGAATTGATGGGTGCAGAAATTTACCTGTATCTGAACTTCGGAGATGATGAGGAAGGTGAACCGATCAATATGATTTCTCGCGTGTCCTCCCGCTCTGAAGCTAAATCCGGCGACAATGTAGAAATTGCAATTGATACTTCTCTGATCCATTTCTTTGACAAGGAAACCGAAAAGATCATCATTCATTAAATCAATTTTTGAGATCCCGGCGTTTCGCCGGGATTTTTATTTATGAAAACGATATTTCTCTCTTGACTATTTGCTGCCTATGTGTTATAATACGACTATCATCAAATGATTATACGCATGAAAGGTAGGTGGTTCTATATGACGATTCTTAAGCTTCTGATATCCGACGCCATATTGACTGCCGCTTACCGCATTTTATAGATACGGGTAGAAATATGTGAAAGCGTGTTCGGATACGGACGCGCTTTTATAATGCCCAAAAAGAATCGTCTTTCGCGTAGAAGTCATTTTATGCAAACTATTTTGAAAGAAGGACGATTCATCCATGCAAAGATTCAAATCCACTATTTTAAAGATGCAGGGAAAAAGCAAAACCGAACTTCACTGGCTGTATAATGACCGCTTCGCCGAAAGAGCAGAGGACGCGGAAAAAGAAAAGACCTATTCCTATCGCTCCCTGCGTTTTCGGTTTGCAGGAACCGGTCACAGAAATGCCGAAAGACTTCTACTGTATGTAGAGATCCCGACAACCGTCTTGACGGATACGGACGGTACTGACATATTGCCATTGGAAACCTACCTGTTGCATGTTTTCTCCCCGCTATGCAAACAGCTAAGTGACGATTACGCCAACACAGATAAAAATCGCCGCGAAAAAGCAAGCTTTGCAGCGCAGCCCATCAATCATAAGATACTCCGGAGAAACGGAATATATCATGACAGACAAGCTCATGCTTTTGTTTTAGAAATTCATTTTCAGGTTCCGCTTGTCAACGCTCTATCCATAAACGCAAAAGCAACATTCCGGGCGCTCAAAGAACTTTTAGACAGGATTGAGGATGCGATCCACTCACTTGATCAAGAGAAAGCGACTGCTTACAAACAAGTGTACCGGAACCAGCAATTCCTTCGCGCGTATATAAAGCAGCAAAAGCTGTGCGCTTTCATTGCTGAAGGCAGTATCCTGCCGCGAGAAAACGGCACAGAGCAGCCCATGAAAAATGCAATTCCCTTTCGATCACCGGAGGAACTTCGGGAAACCATCTGCCTCCCAGATGGAACGGAACTGACCGGAATGGCAATTCGTCAGGGCGTAACCGTGATCACCGGCGGAGGCTATTCCGGCAAATCGACACTTCTGGACGCCATCGAGCAAGGTATCTATGACCACATCCCCGGCGACGGACGGGAATACGTCATCACAGACAGAAGCGCTTTGAAAATCGATGCCGAGGACGGCAGACCGGTCCACCAACTGAATTTGACTCCATTCTTTCGATTTCTCCCCACGCAAAACGAAGGAATATTTTCCACACTTCATGCCAGCGGAAGTGTTTCACAAGCTGCAAATATCGTAGAAAGCATTTGCAACGGCTCTAAGCTGCTTCTGATTGACGAGGACAAAAGCGCAACCAACTTTATGATACGCGATGACAGGATGCGAAAAATCGTGCCAAACGATCCGATTATACCGTTTACAGACCGCGTGAGGGAGCTTGTCCTCAGCAAAGGCGTCTCAACCGTGCTTGTCATCGGCGGCAGTAGTGAATATCTTGGTTATGCAGACCGCGTGCTCCTGATGGACGATTACCGAGCAAAGGACATGACGGCCTCCGTTAAAGCGTTGAAACTCCCGCCCCAGAGTGAAATACCGCCGGCACAATGGACGGAGCACCGCTTCCTCGCACTCAAAAAATCCTCACAGCCCTTTTTATACTTCCGTACAGTCGAAATAGAAAATCAAAAGAATATCTTTCTTGACAACTATAGCGCGGATATCACGCATTTGACTGCAATCGTTTCCAAGGAGCAGATGCAGTCGCTTGCCCTCATCATGGAACAGCTTCTCACTGATAAGGACGCTGGCACAGAAGAGCTCACGGAAAAAGTTCAGAAAATCCACGAAAAGCTATTTTCCATCGAACCGTTCAAACACCATTCTCTGCTTCCGGACGCCGCGTGGAATTGGTACGAAGAACTTCGTCCGCTTGACACGCTCTGCTGCGTCAACCGAATGCACGGGCTGCAATTTTCAGCATCTCCATGCGTACAGCCGGAATGAGAGCAAGAAAAAGTCGGGAGGCGAACTGCCTCCCGACTGCACATTATTCCTCTTTCTTTGCCAATATTTCAACGGGCACCGGCTTACCGGAACGAGTATAATAGTCTTCCAGCGCCGCCCGGATGGCTTCCTCCGCCAAAACGGAGCAGTGCATCTTATGAGGCGGTAACCCGTCCAACGCTTCGGCAATCGCCTGATTGGTCAGAGAAAGCGCCTCGTCAACCGATTTTCCTTTAATCATTTCCGTCGCCATCGAACTGGATGCAATTGCAGAACCGCAGCCGAAGGTTTCGAACTTAACATCCGTGATGATTTCGTTATCAATTTTCAAGTATATTTTCATGATATCTCCGCAGCGGGCATTCCCGACTTCTCCGACGCCATCAGCGTCATCAAGCGTCCCGACATTACGCGGATTTGTAAAATGATCCATTACCTTTTCGCTGTATAAAGCCATTTTTCTCTCATTCCTTTCTGATTCTATTTCAAGCGTTCAAAGCAAAAACGTGCTTTCCCCCGCGGCCAATTTCTTCCAAACCGGTGACATCTCACGCAAACGGGTAACCGCCCAAGGAATCCAATGCAACAGAGTATCGATATCCTCCTCTGTATTCTCCACATCCAACGTCAGACGCAGAGACCCATGCGCCACTTCATGCGGACGCCCGATCGCCAGCAGCACGTGACTCGGCTCCAGAGAACCGGATGTGCATGCAGAGCCGGAAGAAGCGCAGATGCCTTTCAAATCTAATAAAAGCAGCAAGGATTCGCCTTCAATCCCTTCGAAGCAAAAGTTGACATTTCCGGGCAGTCTCGCATTCCGGTCACCATTGAGCGCAGCATGCGGAATCTTTTCCAATCCCGCAATCAAACGATCCCGCAGAGCACGTACATACTTTTCGTTTGCTTCCATCCGCTCTACCGCCTCGCGTAATGCCACTGCCATCGCGACGATTCCGGCAACATTTTCGGTTCCGGCGCGCTTACCGCGTTCCTGCGCACCGCCCTCCAGCAGTGGCTGCAGCGGAATTCCCTTACGACAATACAGCAGCCCGACGCCCTTCGGTCCATGAAACTTATGGGCAGATAACGAGAGCAGATCAATCTTCTGTTTCTGTACATCAATCGGCAAATGCCCCGCTGCCTGCACCGCATCTGTATGGAAAAGAACGCCCCTTTCGCGGCAGACTTCTCCGATCTCCGCGATCGGCTGCACTGTACCGATCTCATTATTTGCATACATCACACTTACGAGACAAGTATCCGGGCGGATCGCCTGACGTACCTCTTCTGCGGAGACCAAACCGTTCTCGTGTACATCCAGAAAGGTCACATCAAAGCCTTCCTTCGCCAATCGCTGCAGCGGATGCAGAACAGCATGATGCTCAAATGCCGTTGAAACGATATGCTTCTTCCCTTTCTTTTCTCCCCATCTTGCGGCAGTCATCAGTGCTTGATTATCCGATTCGCTGCCGCCGGAAGTAAAATAAAGTTCCCGTGAGGTTGCCCCCAGCATTTCTGCAAGCTCCCCACGTGCACGTTCCAATGCTTCGGCCGCCCGCTGTCCTACTGTATGCAGACTGGAAGGATTTCCGTATTCCTCCGTCAAATAGGGCAACATCGCCTCCAATGCCTGCCGACTCATAGCTGTTGTTGCAGCGTGGTCAACATAAATTCTCTTTTCCTCTTCCTTCAACAAGATCACCTCCGTGAAATCATGTCCTTTTCAGACAATAGGATGATAGCACATAAAACATACTTTGTCAATAGGAATTAAAACAAACAACCAAAAATTTTGTCCGGCAGTAAGCTCTGCTGTTAAGTAGTCTTCCCAAAAATCAGCATTGCCCCGCATCCTATACACGAATGCGGGGCAAAAATCTATTGAATTTGCAGAGCACCGTCAACAAGGTCAACGGTTAACACTGTATGTGGCACCGCATTTCCTTCAATGATATGCTTGGCAAGAAGGGTTTCAACCTCTTGCTGGACAAATCGTTTTAACGGACGGGCACCATATTGCGGATCATAACCGCCTTCCAAAACATACTCTTTTGCCGCAGGCGTAAGACGAACCGTCAGATACTGATCGGCAAGACGGCGATTGACGTCGGCAAGGATCAGTTCTACAATATGACCGACGTTTTCTTTCGTCAGTGGGCGGTAAAATACTGTTTCATCCAAACGATTCAGAAACTCCGGTCGGAAAGACTGTCGTAGCAACGCTGTAACCGCTTCCCGCGCTTCTTGCGCAAGTTCACCGTTTTCGCGAATCCCTTCCAGAATATATTGCGAACCGAGGTTAGAGGTCAGGATAATCACCGTATTCTTGAAATCTACGATACGACCGTGAGAATCCGTGATCCGTCCGTCATCCAACACCTGCAGTAAAATATGAAACACATCCGGATGTGCTTTTTCAATCTCATCAAAGAGAACGACAGAGTACGGTTTACGGCGAACTGCTTCCGTAAGTTGCCCACCCTCTTCATATCCGACATATCCCGGAGGGGCGCCGATCAGTCGAGAAACAGCATATTTCTCCATATATTCCGACATATCGATCCGGATCATGTTGCGTTCATCGTCAAACAATGCTTCTGTTAAAGCTTTTGCCAGCTCGGTTTTACCGACACCGGTCGGTCCGAGAAACAGAAACGAGCCAATCGGACGGTTAGGATTTTTGATTCCCGCGCGGGAACGCAAAATGGATCCGACTACCTTCTCCACCGCTTCGTCCTGCCCAATGATTCGCTGATGCAGAGTCTCACCCAAATGAAGCAGCTTTTCGCGATCCCCCTCCATCAAACGGGAAACCGGAATGCCGGTCCAGCGTTCTACTATCCCCGCAATTTCCGCATCGGTCACTTTATCCCGCAGGATGGTTTTCTTTTCCGAGCCAGTCATTTGTTCTTCGGCACGCGAAAGCTGCTCTTTCAGCTTCGGCAGCTCCCCGTATTTCAATTCCGCCGCTTTTTCCAGCCGATATTCCCGTTCCGCAGCCGCAATTTCCGCAGTCACCTGCTCGATCCTTGTTTTCAGATCGTGCACTTTATCCAGACCGGATTTTTCATTTTCCCATTTGACCTTCAAAGCATTATACTGTTCTCGGACGCCGGCAAGTTCCTTCTGCACCTCTGCAAGATGCTCACGAGAGATTTCGTCATCCTCCTTTTTCAAGGCCTCCTCTTCAATTTCCAGCTGGATGCTCTTACGACGAATCACATCCAATTCGGTCGGCATCGATTCGATCTCTGTATGCACCATCGCACAGGCCTCATCGATCAGGTCGATCGCCTTATCCGGCAGGAAACGATCTGTAATATAACGGTTGGAAAGCGTGACGGCGGCAATGATCGCGGAATCCAGAATCCGCACGCCATGGAAATTTTCAAAGCGCTCCTTCAAACCGCGCAGAATCGCAACCGTATCCTCCACGGTTGGCTCCGAGACC
Source organism: uncultured Ruminococcus sp. (assembly GCA_964549435.1). GTDB lineage: Bacteria > Bacillota > Clostridia > Oscillospirales > CAG-382 > Coliplasma. The sequence continues at coordinate 98,932 of CAZJVB010000001.1, read as the reverse complement.
AAAACCGTCTGAAAACGTCGTTCCAGTGCAGCGTCTTTTTCAATATACTGACGATATTCATCCAACGTGGTTGCACCGATACAGTGAAGCTCACCGCGCGCAAGCATCGGTTTCAGCAGATTTCCCGCATCCATCGCACCGTCGGTCTTGCCGGCACCCACAATGGTATGGAGCTCATCAATGAACATGATGATTCTGCCCTCGCTTTTCCTGACCTCATTCAGAACCGACTTTAAGCGCTCCTCGAATTCACCGCGGTATTTTGCGCCCGCAATCAGCGCACCCATGTCCAGCGAAAAAATGGTTTTATCCTTCAATGTGGAAGGTACGTCCCCTGCAACGATTCTCTGCGCCAGACCTTCTGCAATCGCCGTCTTACCGACCCCCGGCTCCCCGATCAGTACTGGATTATTTTTTGTCTTTCTAGAAAGGATCCGAATGACGTTTCGGATTTCCTCATCCCGCCCGATCACGGGATCCAGCTGATTACGGCGCGCCTGTTCTACAAGATCTGTGCCGTATTTTGTCAGCGCTTCATAGGTTTCCTCCGGATGGTCGCCGGTTACACGAGTATTGCCGCGGATCTCCTTGAGCGCATTCTCGACAGCACCACGCTCCACTCCATACTCCCGAAACAGAGCTTTCAGCACCGAATCCGGCGCATCCAGCAATGCCAAAAGCAAGTGCTCCACGGAGACAAACGAGTCCCCCATCCGGGCAGAAAGCTTTTCCGCATCATCCAAGGTTTGAGACAGCGTTTTGGAAAGATACATACCGGCTCCGGAAACCTTCGGCAATTTTTCAATCTCGCGCAAACAGGCTTCAGCAAGGGCACGCGGCTGCTTTCCGCATTTTTCCAATAAATGCGGAATCAACCCCTCGTCCTGCGTCAGCAGCGCATCCAGCAGGTGAATCTGCTCCAACGTCTGGTTTCCGTATTCCCCGGCAATCTGCTGCGCAGTGCGCAGCGCATCCGCAGATTTTGCAGTCAGTTTTTGTTCATTCATAAAGTAGCACTCCTTTCTATGAAATGCTTTTAAAAATCGGATATCACTCCGTTTACAGACACAGTATAGCCTTAAAATATGAATTTTTTTACCGTCTTTCTTTATTTTAATATGAATTTTAGCACTCTTTTTACGAGAGTGCTGATATCAGGCAAAAAAAAGAACGGCGGAAAGCCGTTCCTTTAAGAGCTTATCAATAATCAATAGTAAAATGTCTGCGCAGTGCGAACATCGAATTGATCTGTGATAGAGGTATTCACGACTACGGCATCAAAAAAGGTTTGCAGATAAGCCGCGAATGCATTTTCAATGAGCGGTGACTCGACCTCATCATAAACACTGCTCAAATCTTCATCCGTTGTTGCATGCTTCCGCAAGATAAACACGCCGTAGGCATCCAGATCAACCATGATCACCTCGCCCTCCTGCGCATTTTTCAGTGCCTCCTGCAATTGTTCATTCTGTTCAGAGAGCTCCAACAGCGCAGGCTCGGAATAGGAATACAACGCACCCTCCGCCGGTTCCTCAAAGGAGGCTGAGCCGGCACAAATTGCCTCATACTGTTCCTGCGCAGCCGTTTGCAGCAGAAGACGGGACATCGCCGCAACCACATCGCTGTACTCATATCCGGTCAAATCCAATTCAAGCCGCGTCAAAACATGCCAACCAAATTCGGATTCTACCAATGCATAAGCGCCCACCTCGGTCTGATAAGCCGCTTCCTCAAATTCGTCTACCATAGTACCCTTTGTGAAGGTATACTGAACTCCGCTGTCCTGCGTTTCAGATTCATGCTCAGCAAAGGTAGTCGTCCCCGCCAAGAGATCCGCATAGACCTGCTTTGCCGTTTCTTCATCGCTGTAAAGAATATGGCGAACCGTGACATAGTTGTCAAGGAAGTACGAATACGCTTCCTCCGCAAGCATCGCGTCACGAACATCGTTCTCCACCTCTTCCGTCAGATCCGATACGGTAAACGGAGAGCAGAACACAACATAATAATAGCCGTCCTCTTCACCGGAAAGGTACCACGAATCCTCGCCCGCCTCTCTGAGCCCTTCATACAACGTTTCCGACATATCGCTCTGACCGACAAAAGCATCCTCAAACGTGACCTCGCAGTCCTCATTGTCTTTATACTCATCAAAGGTGGCGCTTCCGTCGGAAAGCGCTGCATAAGCGCTTTCTGCCGCCTCTTCTTTTTCAAAGCGAAGCGCACTGATTTTCAGGAAGGTGCGCAAAAAATAGGCTTCTACATCCTCTTCTGCATAATCCGAGGCAAAATCATACGCATACATTGCCCGGTTCCCACTGCTATCCGTGACCAGATAGCTATATAGGTACCCTTCCGCCTTGACATATCCTTCCGTGAACGCCTGACGAACCTCCGCTTCGGAAATACGTGCGACACCGTTTTCCCCGTAACGATACTCTTTCAGGAGAGATTTCAAAAGATTGTACTGCTCGTATCTTTCCCAGGAAGAACGCTTCAGACCGAGCTTCGCCATTTCGATATCAAGCGCATCCGCTCCGCCGTAATCGTCCTCCAATTCCTGCAAAGCCTCGCTGATATCCGCCAGACTTTCCGAATCACTGACAGTCAATCCGGCTTCTGCACAAAGCTGCTCTACGATCAGCAGTCTCTTGGCATCCTCCAGAATCGATGTGGACAATGCCTCCGCAAACGTAATGCCGTCTCCGACCTCCTGATCATATAACTGATCCATACTGATGGTATAGCTATAATAACTTGCCATGTAGGAATAGTAATACTCGTAATATCCCTTGATAAACGCCATCATATAGGCATAATCCGACTCGCTCAACACCCGATCCCCATACCGCATCGCCGCTGACTCGCCGGAACATGACGCCAGCAAACAGAGCGTCAGAGCAAGGACCAACAGCAGCATGATGCTCTTTTTTAACGATCTCATCCGTGATTCCTCCGATTTTTTAATGAAAATCCGTGACATTGATGTTATTATACCGTGTTCATTCCCTCTTGTCCATGGATAATTGTGAGAATTTTATGTACAATTTTAATATTTTCCGCACATCGCCAAGTAGATCCGCTTCCGGAGGCATTCGCACCGCGATATGCATTTTGCCGGAAAGCGTCAGCATCACGCGCCCGTGAAAACCGGGAGCATGCGGCAGTCGCAACGCTGCCTGCGCATCCATCGCAGGATGGTAAAGGCAGACAATTCCGCCCCTCTCCTCAATAGAAGTGAAGCCGGCATCCATCGCCGCATGACGGATCAGCGACACATCGATCAGATTCCGGACCGGAGGAGGCAATTCGCCGAAACGGTCCTCCAGTTCATCCTCCAAATCCCGACGCTCCTCCTCATCGGAAACCGTTGCGATTTTACGGTAAACATCCATCCGCAATCGGGCAGCGCCAACATAACGCTCCGGAATATACGCATCCACCTGTAAATCCAATGTACAGTTGCGTTCCGCTTTTGGCTCGATTCCTTTTTCGGCATTAACGGCATCTTCCAGAATTTTAACATACAGATCATAGCCGATTGCCTCCATGTGACCGCTCTGCTCCGAACCGAGAAGATTTCCCGCGCCGCGCAGCTCCAAATCCCGCATAGCAATCTTAAAACCGGAACCGAATTCCGTGTACTCGCGAATGGCTTCCAGCCGTTTCTCCGCAATCTCACTCAATTCCCCGCCTCTGCGATAGGTCAGGTACGCGTATGCCTTACGCGCAGAACGCCCGACACGCCCCCGAATCTGATGCAGCTGGGAAAGCCCCATCCGGTTGGCTTCCTCAATGATCAGCGTATTGGCGTTGAGAATATTGACGCCGGTCTCAATAATGGTCGTACAAACCAAGATGTCAATTTCCCCCTCCACCATCTCCTGCCAGACCTCAGAAAGCTCCTCGCGTTCCATTTTCCCGTGCGCAACCGCAATATGGCTTTCCGGAAACTGTTTTGCCAGTTCCGCCGCCTTGGAATAGATAGAATCGATGAAATTATGCAGATAAAACACCTGCCCGCCGCGGCGCAATTCCCGGCGAATCGCTTCACATAGGACCTCCTCGTCGTGTTCCAGCACAAAGGTCTGCACCGGCACGCGATCTACCGGTGCTTCCTCCAGCACCGACATATCCCTTATGCCGGACAGCGCCATATTCAATGTGCGCGGAATCGGCGTTGCCGTCAACGTCAAAACATCCACATCCTTAGCAAGCTGCTTCAGCTTTTCCTTATGCGTAACACCGAAGCGCTGCTCCTCGTCTACAATCAGCAGGCCTAAGTCCTTGAAAATGACATCCTTCTGCAGCAAACGATGCGTACCGACGATAATATTCAGCTTCCCACTTTTCAGCTGTTCCAGTGCTTCCGTCTGCGCTTTTTTCGGGACAAACCGGGAAAGCACGCCGATCTCCACAGGATATCCCCGGAATCTGGACAGGATCGTCTGATAATGCTGAGAGGCAAGTATGGTCGTCGGCACAAGGATCGCCGCCTGCTTCCCTGCGAATACACATTTGAAAACAGCGCGCAGGGCAACCTCTGTTTTTCCGAAACCGACATCTCCACAAAGAAGCCGATCCATCGGATAAGACTTTTGCATATCCTCCTTGATCTCCCGTGCAGCGATAACCTGCCCCTCAGTATCCTCAAATTCGAAGCTGCCGTCAAACTCCTCCTGCAGATCATCATCCGGCGGAAAAGCATACCCGGCACGCGCACGGCGCTCTGCGTAGAGTCGAATCAAATCTTTAGCTATATCGGAAGCCGCCGCTTTGGCACGCGCCTTGGCTTTTTTCCACTCAACGCCGCCGAGCTTAGACAAACGGGTATGCTCATCGCCGCCGACATACTTACTTACCAAATCCAGCTGATTACAGGGAACATAAAGGACGCCGCCATCAGCATATACGATTTTAATAAAATCTCTGGAAACGCCGTCCGTCGTTAGATTTTGAATTCCCATATACCGCCCGATGCCATGATTGACGTGAACAACCAAATCGCCGACGGAAAGATCCGCATATGAAGCGATACGTTCCGCCTTACGGGAAGCGGTACGGCTGCGCTTGCGGGGCGCATTTTCAGAACCGGGCGAGAGATCCGTCAGCAGCACAAAACCGGCAGAAGGCAGCTCAAATCCGCGTGGCAGGAAGTCCCAGCCGCCGACATACACACTGACAACGCCGGGATGCAGCTCCCCGCTGTAAGGTACAGCACGGACGCCTTTCTGCTCCAAAACCGATAACAGATTGGAGGCGGCATGTTCTCCGGAGGATAAAAACAGCACCTGCAGCTTCGCCTCTGTCAAAGCCGTAACTTCCTCAATAAGAAGATCTACATTGCTGCCGAAGCCGGAGGTACTTTTGGTCAAAAGGGAGTATGAAGTCTTAATGCCAAACGCAGTACCTTCGTGGGCAAACAAATCCACCAGAACGGTTCGGACGGGCAGCGACACTGCAAATAACTCCGCATCCATCAGCGGCATCCCGCCTTTCAACCGGCAAAGTCGACTCTCTGCAAGTCTGGTCAGTACGCCGGAGGTTTCGGTAAAAAAACCTTTAGCACGCTCCAGCACACGCTGAGAATCCAAAACCAAAGTGGGGCACGCCTTCCCCAGCGCATCCAACAAGGAGAATTCTCTGCCGTACAATACCGGATAATACCGATCTGCAAAACGCAGCCGCTCCCGACGGAAAACCGCCTCCAGTTCCTGTTTCAGCTGATCGCGGTATTTCTCCTCTCCTCGAAACCCCTTCAGCAATGCGGTCAATTCCTGCTCCAAACGAAGATAAGAGCCTTCATCCGGCAGCAGCTCCGCACAGGGAATGATCTCAGCGGAGACAGCATTATCGATGGTTCGCTGTCCCACCATATCAAAATACCCGATCAGATCTACCTCGTCTCCGAAAAAATCAATCCGTAAGGGCTCGCGATACTGCGGGGAAAAAACATCGACAATCCCGCCGCGCCGAGAAAACTGCCCGACGCCTTCCACCACCTCGGCACAGGTATAGCCCATCTGCTCCAATCTCCGGCAAAAACCGTCTATCGGCAGCTCATCCCCCAATTTCAGCCGGATCGTCTGTTTCTCCAGCACATCAGCCGGAACGGTATACTGCATCAACGCGTCAGGCACGGCAATGATGACATCATAGTCGCCGTCGCAGACACTTTTCAGGGTACTCAGTCTCTCGTGCTCCCACTCATGGGAATACGCGCTGATCGTTTCAAATACAAAATCCCGTACGGGATATACCAGTACCCGTTCAAAGAAACGGGAAAGAAGACGCTGCATGGCGTACGCGTCCTTTTCCTCCGGGACCACGACAAGCCCTTTCCCGCCCAGCTCCCGCAAAAGCGAGGCGGCGAAAAAAGGGCGCGACGAATCGCACATCCCGCTGACCGCACAGGGGGTGCGATTTTCCCGAATTCCCTCCAATAGGGATCGGTATTCACGGTCTTTGGCAAACTGCCGGCAAATTTCATTCATCATTCCGGTTTCGTTTTCTGCACATTGCGGTTGTAGCGGCTCATCGCCTGCACCCCTTCACCGGAAACGATCAATTCCAGCGCCGAAAAGAGCGCAGGAAAATTAGCGCTGACCGCACTGTAATCCGAAGAGGAGAATCTTCCCAACACATGATCGGCGAGATCCATCTCTTCATGTGCCTTCTCACCGACGCCAAGTTTGATCCGGATATATTGGTCGGAGGAAAGCTGCTCCTGCACAGATTTCAAACCGTTATGACCGCCGGCACTTCCATTCAGCCGGATCCGCATGGCACCGACAGGCAGCGAAACGTCATCATGCAGAATGATAACGTGCTGCGGCGGGATTTTATAAAATCGGGCAGCATCTCCGACAGCTTCCCCGGAACGGTTCATATAGGTCTGCGGCTTCATAAGAAGCACATTGTGACCGCCGACAGTTCCCTTCCCTGTCAAAGCCATATGTTTCAAACGGTGCACCTCCGCGCCGCAGACGCCGGCAACATAGTCAAGCGCGCGGAACCCGATATTATGACGTGTCAATTCATATTCCTCGCCAGGATTGCCGAGCCCGACGATCAGATATTCCACAGCAGAAGAGCCGAAACGCATAACGGTCTCCCTTCTCAAAAAGATCAATCAAATATAGGTAGGAGGCAACGCGGTCCTGTAACCACCTTGCCTTGCTACAGTTTACCCGTTCTTCCCGGTTTTGTCAAGAGAGAATTTGACGTCTGCTTCCATTAAAATGGAAATTTTGCTGGACAACAGCTACAAACTGTGCTATACTGCATTCCGAAAATAGTATATTCGTGAAAGGAAAGACCGTATGTTTACCGTAAAGATGGCAAATCTGCGTATCGGTATAGAAAACCGGTTTCCCGATGCAGAGAACCTTTGTCTTGCCTATCGGACGGAACCGGGGGACGAAGCCTTTTTTGTCCGTGCGGATGAAACGGCACTGGAGGCCGAACGGCAAGCATCAGCCGAACCGCACAGCTGCGGATACTTGGAAACCATCTGTCTGTATCGGAATATCGGAACGCATCTGCCGCTTTGGAACGGCTTTCTGTTTCACGCGGCAGTCATCGAACTGGAAGGGGCTGCCTACGCATTTGCCGCACCGAGCGGTACCGGAAAGTCTACACATATCGCCCTATGGCATGAGGTATACGGCGACGCCGTGCGGCCCGTCAACGGAGATAAGCCGATCTTTCGCTTCTGGGACGGCGAGCTTTATGCCTGCGGGACGCCTTGGGCAGGCAAGGAAAACTGGCAACGTCCTGTCTGTGTTCCGCTGAGGGGGCTTTGCTTTCTCAAACGCGGCGGGCAGAATCGTATTCGATGCCTGACAGCTCAAGAGGCGCTGCCAATGGCGTTGCCGCAGATGCTCCTTCCGAGGGATGCGGAGATCACAGACCGCACGCTTTCCCTGCTCGACAGACTGCTGCGGCGCGTACCGCTTTGGGAACTCATCTGTACGCCGACTGCAGAAGCTTCCGTACTGGCAAAAAATACCATGACAACGGCAAAAGGCTACGGGCAGAATCAAGGAAACCCGTAAGAACAAAGCAGATCGTCAAGATATCGGTTTGAAGATGAAGCAGCGGTCAAGAGGAGCGGCATACACTTGGAACACAAGGGAATCTTTTATTGACACTGCGGGAAAAATATGCTATAATTCTGTTTTACTAAGAAATACATGGGCGCCCTTTGACATGAAGGAGGGGAACTTATGACAGAAAAATCCATGCGAAAGCAGCATACAACCGGACGCGCTTTTTTCTGCATTTCGGCGGTAATGTTCGCCGGTCTGTTGATGCTGGTTTTGAATCTGATCTGGTCATTTTTTGCCACGGATGTGCTTATCGATCTGTTCGGGCGGGAATTTTTTACCGTGGAATGGCACGTAGTACTTGCGGAAATACTTCTTTATCTACTGATGATGCTCATTCCCGGCTGCTTCCTGCTGATTGTTTTCCGTAAAAATCCGTTATCCCCGTTTGCCGGTCCACTCTCAACACCGCGCCTTCCTTTTCTCTATCTTATGATGACAATCGGTCTGTTGTACCTGCTGAATCTGATTGTCAATCTAGTGCTCGGCGACTTGCTCGCCCCTTTCGACACGCCAGTGGATCCGGCAAGCATGCCTTTGTCCGCTCCCGGTATCCTTCTTTACTTCCTTTATCTCAGCATCCTGCCGGCAATCTTTGAAGAATGGCTTTTCCGAGGCATCATGCTCAGAAACTTGTTACCCACAGTCGGAAAATGGCCGGCGATCCTCATCAGTTCTTTGATTTTCGGGCTGATGCATCTGGATCCCGCACAATCTATTTTCGCGTTCGGCTTTGGCATATTTGCCGGGTATGCCTACGTCTGCACCGGTTCGATCTGGTTCGGTTCTTTGCTGCACATGCTCAACAATGCCATTTCCGGCGGAATCACCTATTGGTACTTCGTTTTCGAGATAGACGAGATTTCCTGGCTTTCCGGTATATATACCCTCCTCATGATTCTGCTCGGCATTCTTTCCGCGCTGATCTATATCTTCCGTGTTCTCCGCAAACGGAAACTCATGCGGAAAACGCCGGAGGAGCGCCGGCTTCCAACCGGGCGCACAACTTTCCGCCTGACAGTCGGAAATCCCATTTTATACTTAGTCATTGCCGGATATGCGTTCCTGCTTTGGCTGTACTATTTTGCCGCGCCTGTTTGACACGATGACAGATCTTGATTTTATGAAAAAGGCAATCGCGCGCGCAAAAGCCGCCGCGCGCGCTGGTGAAGTTCCTATCGGTGCCGTACTGGTTCAGAACGGAAAGATCATCGCTACCGGTCGTAATATGCGGGAAAAGAAGCGCAATGCGCTGCTTCATGCGGAGTTGGTAGCAATCGATCGAGGCTGCAAGGCAATGGGCGCTTGGCGTCTGGAGGGCTGCACGTTGTACGTTACGATGGAGCCATGCCCGATGTGTGCCGGCGCGATCATCAATTCCCGCATCCAACGCGTCGTATTCGGCTGTTACGATCGGAAAGCCGGCGTTTACGGCAGCGTACTGGATCTGCGCAAATATCATTTTAATCACTATTACGAAGTCACCGGCGGCGTACTCGAGGCGGAGTGCGCCAAGCTGCTGTCCGATTTCTTTGCGGAACTACGTCTGCAAAAGCGGACACCGACCGGAAACGATACATTTTGAAAGGAGGGTCACATTTATGAAAGAAAAATTTTATATGACCACCGCCATCGCCTATACCTCGCGTAAGCCCCACATTGGCAATGTCTACGAAGCAATCCTTTCCGACGCTATCGCACGGTTCAAAAGATTGCAGGGCTACGACGTTTTCTTTTTAACCGGAACGGATGAACACGGAGAAAAAATTGAGGAGGAAGCAAAAAAGCAGGGAATCACGCCGCAGGCCTATGTAGACGGCGTTGCAGGGCAGATCCGAGAGATTTGGGATTCTTTTCACATCAGCTACGACAAATTCATCCGCACCACAGATGAAGAGCACGTTCGTATCGTGCAGCGCATTTTTAAAAAATTCTATGAGCAGGGCGATATCTATAAGGGAACCTATGAAGGTAACTACTGCACGCCATGCGAGTCCTTCTGGACGGATTCCCAGTTAAAGGACGGCTGTTGTCCGGACTGCGGAAGACCTGTAGAACGCAAACAGGAGGAAGCTTATTTCTTCCGGATGTCTCATTATACCAACCGGCTGATCGAATATATTGAAGCACATGAAGATTTTATCACCCCCGTTTCCCGCCGGAATGAAATGCTGAACAATTTTCTTCGACCCGGTCTGCAGGATCTCTGCGTTTCACGATCCAGCTTCCGCTGGGGCATCCCGGTTCCGTTTGACGAACAGCATGTCGTCTACGTTTGGCTGGACGCCCTGAATAACTATATTTCCGCGATCGGCTATGATACGGAAACGCCCTCTGCGCAATTTGAACGCCTCTGGCCGGCAGATCTCCATGTGATCGGTAAGGATATCGTCCGTTTCCATACGATTTACTGGCCGATCTTCCTGATGGCGCTGGGGTTACCGCTTCCAAAGAAGGTCTTAGGGCATCCGTGGCTGCTGTTCGGCGAGGAAAAGATGTCCAAATCCAAGGGCAACGTTATTTACGGCGACGAGCTGATCGAAAGGTTCGGTTTAGATGCGGTCCGATACTATCTGCTGTCCGAAATGGGCTACTACAACGACGGCAGCATCACTTATGAAGCGCTGATCAAGCGCATCAACGCCGATCTTGCAAACACGCTCGGAAACCTGATCTCACGCACCTGTGCCATGATCAAGCAGTATTTTGACGGCGTCATCCCCGCATACAGCGGAAAAGATCCTGCGCCCGCTGTCACGCTCAAGACAACAGTGTCGGAACGACTGCAAAACGCCTATCGCCTGATGGAAGCGTACGGAGCAGCAGAAGCGATTGAACAGGTTTTTATTGCGCTGCGTGCCTGCAACAAGTATATTGATGAAACAACGCCTTGGGTTTTAGCAAAAGAGGAAAGCCGGAAAACAGAACTTGCCGATGTTATGGCAAACCTGATCGAAAGCATCCGGCTCTGCAATATCATGCTGACGCCGTTTATCCCCGACGCCGCCGCCCGCATCAACACCTATATCACCGCACAGACAACGGAAATCTGCAACGGTTCCTTCGCCTACACCTATGCCTGTACCGGCGGTCGCTTAGGAGAAACGCCGATTCTGTTCTCCCGCATCGATGAGAAAAAGCTACTTGCTGAGATAGCAAAAGAACAGGAGGAAAAAGCCAAACGCGCCAAACAGGAAGTGAAAAAGACCAAGACACCGATTCCCCCCCAGGGGCTGATTACTATCGACGATTTCTCCAAAGTGGAGTTGACCGTCGGGCAGGTCGTCGCCTGCGAGCCGGTTGAAAAATCCGATAAGCTGCTGAAGCTGACGGTGGATATCGGCAAAGAGACGCGCCAAGTTGTTTCCGGCATCGCGAAATGGTACAGACCGGAAGATCTTGTCGGTAAAAAGTTGATTTTGGTATCCAACCTCAAGCCCGCCAAACTGCGCGGCGTGGAAAGCTGCGGCATGATTCTGGCGGCAGATCAAGGAGACGAAGTCAAAGTTCTGTTTTTAGACAATACCATTCCCACAGGGAGCCATATACGCTGATGTTTGACTCACATGCACACTATGATGACCGAATGTACGATGAAGACCGGGAAGCGTTGTTTGCTCGAATGTTCGGCGAGCAAGGCGTCAGCGGCATTGTGAATATCGGTTGCTCGGTGAAAAGCTCAACTGCCGCGCTTCAGCTTGCCGAAGCACATGAACACATGTACGCCGCAGTCGGCATTCATCCCGAGCATGCGGGGCATCGGGAGCTTACAGCTATCGAACAGATGCTGCAGCACCCGAAGGCAGTCGCCATCGGAGAAATCGGTCTGGATTATCATTACGAAACACCGCCCCGCAGCGTTCAGCAGGAGACCTTCAGAGCGCAGCTTTCGCTCGCCGAAAGGACCGGCTATCCGGTTGTGATCCACGATCGGGAAGCGCACGGGGATATCCTCTCCATCCTGCACGAATTTCCTACTGTAAAGGGCGTCTTTCACTCCTATTCAGGCAGCGTGGAAATGGCAAAACAGCTGCTGGCTGCCGGCTGGTACCTTTCCTTTTCCGGCGTCGTAACCTTCCGCAATGCAAGGCAGTCTGTCGAAGTTGCATCGATGGTACCGGATAACCGGTTTCTCACCGAAACGGACTGCCCATACCTGACGCCCGTTCCTTTCCGCGGCACGCGCAACGACAGCGGCAAAATGTCATATACCATACAAAAGCTCTCGGAAATCCGGCAGGTCCCGTATGAAACGGTGGAACGCCTCGCAGAAGAAAACGCAAGGAGGCTCTTTCGCATTGAAGGCTAAGAATTTCGCATACCGTGTAGAAAACGGCATTTACATCAATCTGACCAACCGCTGTACAAACGATTGTTCCTTCTGCATCCGGCATAACGGAGACGGCGCCTACGGAAGCGGCAGCCTTTGGCTGGAAATCGAGCCATCGGCAGAAGAAGCATTTTCCGCAGTGCAGGCTCTTTACTTTCCGGCTTGTAAGGAATTCGTCTTTTGCGGGTACGGAGAGCCGACAATGCGGTTGGATACCCTGTTGGAAACTGCGGCAAAACTGAAGGCTTCCTATCGCACGCCGATCCGTCTCAACACCAACGGACAGGCTCCGCTTCTATACGGCGAGGATGTTACACCCCGATTTGAAGGGCTGATCGACTGCGTTTCCATCAGCCTGAATACGCCGGACGCACAGGACTATGTCTCACTCTGCCATCCTGTTTACGGCAAAAAGGCATATGAAGCAATGCTCTCCTTTACAGAAGCGTGCACCCGACATGTGCCGGACGTGCAGATGTCCGTCGTAGGAGAAACACTGGACAAATACCAGCTTGCTATGTGCCGGGCAATTGCGGACCGCTGCCACGCCAAACTGCGTATCCGCAACTATATTGGAAAAAATGGACAAGAAAATAGTTCTTTTAAAGGATAAAATTTCATGATAAGCCCTTGTTTTTTTCAAAGTTTTGTTATACAATAACAGACGGTAAAAAAAGGAAACCAAACAAAAGAATTTTATTTTTGGAGGTATTGTCTCATGTCTGTTAAAGTTGCAATTAACGGCTTCGGTCGCATCGGTCGTCTGGCGTTCCGTCAGATGTTTGACGCTGAAGGCTATGAGGTTGTTGCCATCAACGATCTGACCAGCCCTAAAATGCTCGCACATTTGCTCAAGTATGATACTGCGCAGGGTGCTTTCTGCGGTAAGTTCGGCAAAGAGCCGCTTCACACCGTCGAGGCTACGGAGGATTCTATCGTTGTCGACGGAAAGGCAATCAAGATCTATGCAGAGAAGGATGCTGCCAACTGCCCTTGGGCGGCTTTGCAGGTCGATGTCGTTTTGGAGTGCACCGGTTTCTATACCGATATTGCTGATGCGAACAAGCATATCATTGCAGGTGCGAAGAAGGTTGTTATCTCTGCTCCGGCTTCCAACAAGAAGGATCCCGACCATTTCGAGCAGCCCAAGACCATTGTCTTCAATGTCAACAACAACATTCTGACCGCTGACGACAAGATCATTTCTGCTGCTTCCTGTACTACCAACTGCCTCGCTCCGATGGCACAGGCACTGAACAATGCTTATCCGATTCTCTCCGGTATCATGACCACGGTTCATGCTTATACCGGCGACCAGATGATTCTTGACGGTCCTCAGAGAAAGGGCGACCTGAGAAGATCCAGAGCGGGTGCGATGAACATCGTTCCGAACTCCACCGGCGCTGCAAAGGCGATCGGTCTCGTTATTCCCGAACTGAAAGGAAAGCTCATCGGCTCTGCACAGCGTATTCCGACCGCTACCGGTTCCACCACGATTCTGGTTGCTGTCGTTAAGGGGAAGGACGTCACCGAGGCTTCCGTCAATGAGGCAATGAAAGCCGCTGCAACCGAATCCTTCGGCTACAACACCGACCAGATCGTATCCTCCGATGTTATCGGCATGACCTACGGTTCTCTGTTCGATGCTACTCAGACCATGGTTTGCAAGGTTGACGAGGATTCTTACCAGGTGCAGGTCGTTTCTTGGTACGACAATGAAAATTCCTATGTTTCTCAGATGGTTCGCACAATCAAATATTTTGCTGAGTTAAGCAAATAAGACCTAAGTCTTGCAGAGGCGCCGCACAATCATGCGGCGTCTCTTTTCTTCTTTCCATATTTTTGCAATGTACCTTGACAAAACAACAAAAACGGAATATAATTAAAGATAATTATTTAATAATATTATTGAAGAAAGGAAGCGACTCCATGAAAAAGAGCCTGATTCTGTTTCTGACGCTTTTGTTGCTATTGATTCCGTTCGCAACTGCATGCGGGCAAGAAAGCGCGGAAAAACAGCCCTCCTCATCCGGAGGCACGTCAAACACCACATCTGTTGCAGATAATCAATTTCCTTTGGAAGAAAAAAACTTTGGTGATACGGAAATCACTATCCTCACCCGTTCCAAACGCTACTCCCAACAGTTTGTCCCAAACGAGGAATATGAGGGTTCGGTCATCAACACCGCCGTTCAGAATCGCAACGATTATATCGAAGAAAAATACGGCATCAAAATCAATGTAGAGGAAACCACCCGACCCGGTACCGAGATCGGGAACTACATCGCCACAAACATTGACGATTACGACATCGTCTGCGATGCGGTTTACTACATGGTTCCGACAGTCGTGGAAAACTGGTTCTACTCGCTGAACGATATGCTGGAGCTCAATCAGCCTTGGTGGGACCAGAACGCAAATGCCTACCTGACACTGTCCGATAAAATTTTCTTTGTTGCCGGCGATGCGATCTTTACGGATGATCTGATGACATCCGCCGTCTTCTTTAACAAGGATCTTTACGCCACATATTTCGAGTCACGCTACGGTTCTCTTTACGATATCGTAAAGGATGGAGAATGGACCTATGAATTGATGTACTCAATGGCAAAGGAATTCGCACGTCCCGATGACGACGGAAACTGGATGACTTCCGGCGCCTATTACGGAATCACCACGGACGGATACACCGGTGCCACTATGCTGACCAACGGCTCCGGAACAGTGACGGCATCCAAAGACGAACAGGGCAACATCGTGCTCAATGTCGCTACGGAACGTTCACTCAATGCATTTGGCTATGTCTACGAAATGCTTAAGGACAGTACCACCTCTCTTTATGTCGAACAGCTCACTGCAGAATCCAAATGGGACGATGTGTTGAACATGTTTGTATCCAACCATGCCCTGTTCCGTATCGCTTATATCGATACGCTTCTCAACATCAAGGAAAGTGACTTGACCGATAAAGTCAATCCCGGTGTCGTGCCGATTCCGAAATACAACGAAGCCCAGGATAGCTACTATTGCGGCGTTAATGCTTACCAATCTGACGTCATGGGCATTCCGGTTACCAATACAGAGAACCTGAATGCGACCTGCTATCTGATGGAGCTGCTCGGCTATTACAGCAGCAGTGATTCCCTCTTCGGAACCAACAGCGTCACGACCGCTTTCTATGAGACGACGCTGAAGCTGCAATCTGTCACGGATGATGACGATTCCTATATGCTGGACCTCGTCAGCAACAGCCGTATTTACGACCTCGGCGGCATTTTCGACTGGGGGGGACAGCTTATCGGTGTATATAGTTATCTTTTGTATCAAAACAGTAATGACTTGGTTTCCAAATGGGATGGAATTCGTATTGCAGTAGAAACCGCTATGCAGGAAACCATTGACGCCTACAAAAGCAGCATCAACTGAGGAAACAGAAATACTCTTCGCCGGGACGTTTTTCGTTGTAAAAACATCCCGGTTTTTTGTAGTGGCACCGCGCTTCCAATCTTTTCCATAGAAAAATTTTCCGAAACCACTTCCCTTTTTACGGAAAGAATGATATAATGTAAAGTATCCTTTTGTTGGAAAAGAATTCTTCCGGAAGGTCGTTTTGTTACTTATGAATATTGTTGAATTGAAGCGGCATCGTTGCGTATATCTAATCGGTATCGGCGGAATTAGCATGTCCGCCCTGGCGATGATTTTAACGGAAAAGGGCTTTGAGGTACGCGGCTATGACAGAACCGACTCCGAAGTGCTGGATCGCCTTCGCGAAGCGGGGATACAGATCTGGCTGACTGACGACAGGGCAGCATTCCGCGGTGTAGATCTTGTTTGCTACACGGCTGCGGTCACATCGGAGCATCCGCAAATGCTGCTCGCAAAGGAATCCGGCGCGCAGATCCTCTCCCGCGCAGAACTGCTCGGGTGTATCGCAGCTTCCTATCCCCGTTCGATTGCAGTAGCGGGAACGCACGGCAAATCGACGACCTCCGGCATGCTGGCGCACCTCTTTATGAGCAGTTCCCGATTTGATCCTACCGTCGTTGTCGGCGCCGTCCTCCCGGAACTAAACGCTGCCTACCGTATCGGCAGAGATGAAAATTTCATTTTCGAAGCCTGCGAATATAAAGACAGCTTCCTCTCCTTTTTTCCAAAGATCGCGGTCATCCTCAATATCCAGTTAGATCATACGGATTATTTCCATTCTATCGGTCAGATGATCGGTTCTTTCTCCAAGTTCCTGAAAAACGCCGGAGAACAGGGAATCCGCGTAATCAATTATGATTGCGAAAACTGCCGCGCCGCGGCAACCTCCTGTGGAGGAACCTTGCTCTCCTTCAGCGCATCCGGCGCCCCTGAAGCAACTTATTCCGCGCAGAATGTGGATCTCGAAAGCGGCTTCGGAAAGTTTGACGTCTATTGTCACGGGGAATTTCTGCTTCATGCGGAGCTAAGCGTACCGGGCGAGCACAATATAGCCAACGCGCTTGCCGCCGTTGCCGCTGCTATTTCCGGCGGTCTGTCGCCGGATGAAATCGCAGAGGGATTACATTCCTACCACGGGGTTCATCGCCGGTTTGAATTTCTTTGTGAACTAAACGGTGCGCGGTTATTTGACGATTATGCGCACCATCCGGATGAAATCCGTGCCACTCTCTCGGCAGCCAGAGCCATTACCCAAGGGAGAGTCATCTGCGTCTTCCAACCGCACAATTACTCCAGACTTCACGATCTGTTCAGTGACTTTTGCAATGCA
This sequence comes from uncultured Ruminococcus sp., assembly GCA_964549435.1. Lineage (GTDB taxonomy): Bacteria > Bacillota > Clostridia > Oscillospirales > CAG-382 > Coliplasma. The sequence continues at coordinate 81,735 of CAZJVB010000001.1, read as the reverse complement.
TTTTCCGATGCCGATCTGCTTATCCTGACCAAATTATATGCGGCACGCGAAGCAGCCGGAAACGAAGTATCTTCGGCATTGCTCGCAGAAAAAACCGGCGCAGTCTACATAGAAGAAAAGGACAGCATTCCGGATTATTTGGAGCAAATCGCCTCTCCCGGCGATACGGTTCTTATCATGGGAGCAGGTGATATCGGAATTGTAGCGGAAAAATTCAAAAAATCCGGCAAAATCTCTTGACAAAGGGCAAAAAATATAGTATATTAAATTGTTCGCGAATTTATGAAGCTATTTGGAGGTGTATAGATATGGCAAAATGCAGCATTTGCGGAAAGGGTTTGTCTTTCGGTCACAATGTCTCCCATTCTAACAGAAAGACGGCAAGAACCTGGAAAGCAAACATCAGAAAGGTCAACGCTGTCGTAAATGGTTCTAACAAAAAGATTGCCGTTTGCTCCCGCTGTTTGAGAAGCGGCAAGGTTACCAGAGCCGTATAAAACTTAAGACGGATTTTTCGTCAGCAAAACCGGCAAAAAGTTACCGCCAATTATCAAAAACAACGCCTTGCGTTGTTTTTCTTATATAATTGAGGAAGGTACCGGCCCTATAAAAACAAAGAAAGCTGTGCACCAGAATAAGTGCGTGTTCCGGTCACTTGTGTATTTTTTCGTTAAAAGGAAGAATACAGTCGGATTTTAAAGACGGCGGTTTTGCCACATGGAAAGAAAATGACCCTGCCGTAGACATTGCCCTCGAAAACGGAGATTATATAAGTCACATTCAGAAGGTAAAAACAACAAAAATGGGGACAGCTGTTCATAGCCGTCCCCATTTTTCACCTTCGTTACGGCATCGCATTTTTTGATCCCACGCAGCCATTTATTCACTTAAGAAGCGTCTCTTCCCTTTCACCGAAATATTCCTCTCGCAGAAGTGCATAATAACAGACTGTACGGTATTTCCCTTTGACTAGTAAGGCGTCTATCGCCTTTCCTTCCAAGCGAAAACCGTGGCGCAGCGCAAAACGGACGGAGGGCACGTTATGCTCCAAAATCCGCAGCGTAACACGATGCGCTTTCAACGTACCGAAAGCAACCCGCAGGACAGCGGCAAACGCCTCATCCATATATCCCTTCCCCCAATATGCAGGGGAAAGGACATATCCGAGTTCGCAGCTTTCATTCTGCAAATCTACAGCGGTAAACCCGCAGGTTCCGATCACCTTTCCGCTATCGGACAGCGTAACACCCCAATCGGAATGCAGGCCCTTCCGGTAACGTTTTAGCATAAACTCCAAATACCCCTGTGTCTCGCGCAAATTCAAATGCGGCGTCCAGAGAAGATAGCGAGGCACCTCTTCAAGGCAGGCATACTCATTGACATCATAAACGTCCCCGTGCCGAAGCCTGCGTAATAGCAGCCGATCGGTATATAAATCCGGCAGATCGGAAAAAAGACGTCGGTAAAGTAAATCATCCATAGAAGGACTCCCCTGTTTTTATTTTATTACTTTCTGTTCCCTGTTTCTGTCATATACACAGCTTCTTTTGCAGACCATGTGGAACAATTGTTTTCTTTCGGACGGAATGCAATCGCAACCTTTTGCTTCGGCCATCAACCGACTTTATCATACCACAAAAAGGGAAGTTATGCAACATCCATAAGTTTTTTAACAAGATATTGATAGATTCAAACCTTGACAAAGAATAAAAACTATTGTATAATGCTTGTAGTCATAGTATGATGTGAATTTGGTCCTTTAGGAGGTTCGATTATGCGCAAGCAAGTTGTCTGTTTGTTTTTGGCTTTAGTACTGGCGTTGCCGCTCGTACTGGCATCCTGTTCGGGAGCGACAGAACTGGTAGACACAGCGGCACCGGTTTATACATTGTATTGCATTACCGGAGACACTACAACAGATCGTGCGATCACAGAGGTAGAATACGAGCTGAACCGCACGCTGTTTTATCGTATTGGTTCGATAGTCAAACTGGTCATGGTTTCAGCCGATGAATATCATGAATTGATCGAAGCCAAAACGGTAGAGGTCAGCGATTACATCAACGGCACCAACATAGGCGGAAACAACGAATCCGAAGAAAAAAAATCCCTTGTCAACACTGCAAAGCTCACGGATAGCGCCATTGCCGCAGGATATACTGCGATGTCTGGCGAGGCGATTCTGAATGACTTGGAAAACGGCATTGAAATCGAATTGGAATGCCCCCGTTTGGATCTGTTTCTTGTCACCGATTATGCCTCCTATCTGAAATTGGCAGAAAACGGCGATCTTGCTGCACTGGATACCGTCCTGAGCAATGAAGCCAAGGCGATTAAAAGCTACGTTCATTCCTCATTTTTCAACGCGGCAAAAGTCGGCAACAAGACATACGGCGTCCCCTGTAACACCATCATCGGAGAATATACATATATTGTGTTCAACAAAGATGTTTTGGAAGTCAGCGGTGTGGCACAGGAAACTCTCTACAGCTTGGAAGACCTCTCGGAATATCTCGCGCTTGTAAAAGAGAAGAATCCCGGTGTCGTGCCTCTTGCGAACACAGTTACCCCCTCTACTTTCTCTTATATGTTTGAGGATGGCTTTGCCGCTTATGTCAACGCAAGCGGTTACGTCCGCAACACATATACTGACGAAACGGTCAATAAATACCTCACGATGCTGGCACGCTACAGTGCACTTGGCTATTTCGTAAACGATGCCGGTCAAACCGGCGCAGATGAAGGGGTCGCGTTTGCCGTAAAATTTCTTTCCGGCACTAAAGAGCAGATGGAGTTGCTTGCTGCGGAAAATAACTACGTTTACAACCAATATTCCGTCCCGATTGCAACCAGCGAAAATAGTATTGACAGTATTTACTGCGTTTCCACCCTTTGCCCCTCCAGCTGGCAGACGGACGTCATGGAAATCCTGACAGAATTATATACGGACGCGGATCTGCAAAATACATTCCTTTACGGCGTGGAAAATGAGCATTACCGTTTGGAAAGCAATCAGGTCGTTCATATCAATTCCGATTATATCATGAATTATGCATATACCGGAAACTGCTTCATTGCATACACTGATGCAGACGCCGGAGATTCTATAGACAAATGGACGGACGCAAGAAATCAAAATATCGATGCAGTCGAATCCAAAACCATCGGCTTTACCTTTGAGCCTCAGGAATTCGTCTTCGGCACCACGCTGGATGAAGACGGACAGGAGGTTGAATGGATGCTGTCCGAGCCGGATTATGAATCCATCCTTTGGAACATTATCCAGCCTCATTATCAGAAGTTGATTACCGGTACTGCAATTGACTTCGATTATCAGACAGCGAGTGAAGAAGCGCAAAGAGCCGCAGAAGAAAGCATTTATAATGATTTGCTTGCCACGTATGTGCTGCGCCTTGAACGCACCTATACCTCAGGTTTGGAAGCAGAAGTAACCGAAGCCTATGAAGAACAGTTCCGCGCTGCGGCTTTAGAAACCGTCAAGCAGGATTTGGTAGATGATTTCGGCACCAGTTCCCGCAAAAAGAAGCTCAAAGAACAGCTGCAGTCGGAAAATGCAGATGCCTCCGAGGAAGAAATTGAAGCGCTTTTGGAACAAGTTTTAAACGATCCGGATACGCTTTGGGAAAATTACAGAACACTGGTAAGAAAAGACAGCCAGTGGCAGGACGCTATCGAAGCAACTTACGTCTCTCTCATCGACGATAAGGTTACAGAAAGAACACAGGAAGTGCTCAACAGTTCTGCTTACCTCTCTGCGCTGAAAGCGATTCCGGATTCAGCACAATTTATTGAAGAGTACAACTATTCATTAGAAGTAGAAGTTGCCGATACTGTCAGTACCAATCTTGACAATGCACTTTCCGCTTTGATCACCGAATACTGCAATGCAATCATCGAGGAATGTGAAGAAGCGCTGAAGGAAGCTATTGAAGCGTTTGCGGAAGAATACAGTGCTGCAATGCAGAAACTCTTTGAACAAGGCGTCTACGATCAGCTGAAGCAGTTGTTCCCGACGGAAACAGAGGAACAGCTTACCGCCCGCACACAGCAGATGTTAGAATTCATCGCCAATCACGCAAATGATACGGACATTCAATTGGATTCAGCTCTGAAGACGCAAATCAATCAAGATTTTCCGGGGCTGAGCGAGGATGATCTTAAAGAAAAGCTTTCTGATGCAACCACGATCTTTGAGGAGGTCTACCTACCGCTGTATTCCGATGCATATAACGGAGCAAACCTCGCACTCTACGAAATCGGATTTGCATCCAAGGATATTTTAAAGGTGTTCGGCACTTCTACAGAAACGGAAACGTCAGAGGATACTTCCGACACTACTGAACCGGAAGATCCGGATGATGATACCCCCGTTGCAGGTGAATTTGAAACGTACTATGAATTTGTATTTACCGTTAAGTTCCAAACACCTTATTATGCGCAGTTCGGTACTCCCTCATAAACGCATAAATCAATGATATAAAACCACCCGCATTCCCCCTTCGTGAAGTGATAAAATAATGGTAGACACCCTTGTGTCTACCATTATTTTTATATTTATTAGGGGAGGTAGTAATATGCGAAGAAAGTATGCCGGTTGCAACGGCAGACAAATCAGAAATGAGGGAAAGGTATATCAAGCAGAAGGAGAAGTCGATCCGGAGCTTAAAAAGCCTCTGTCAGGATATGAACGCCGGAAGAAATTGATTTATGTGGAAAAATTGCGATCGGATAGAAGCTGAAAAAGCGATCGGTAAGAAAGAATCAAAGGCGCTTCGCCTATAATATATGCCGAGATACTGAATGGCTGTAAATTCAAGAGACACAAAATAACCAATTAGGAACCATACATCCCTTCGATGATACGAAAAAAATGTTCGACCTGCTAAACGCCGATACAGCGTTCTGGCAGGTCGTGATTTATGATGCTCTTTATTTTTCTCTCTAATTCCGGAAAAACGCCTCGTCACATTGATACATCGCGTAAATATCCGCCTTGGCAGCGAGCTCCACAGGCGCATGCATGGAAAGCAACGGAACACCGATATCTACTACATCGATTCCAAGTTTCGCGATGTCCACCGCGACGGTTCCTGCGCCGCCCTGATCAACCTTTCCATACTCGCCGGTTTGCCATGCAATGTCGGCCTTGTCCAGTATCCGCGTTACACGTGACATCAATTCTGCCGTCGCATCCGAACAGCCGCTCTTACCACGGGCTCCTGTATACTTGGAAATCACGATGCCATTGCCAAGATAACAGGAATTTCCCGCTTCATAGGCATCCGCATAGCTGGGATCATAGGCTCCTCCGACATCGGCCGAAATACAAACCGAATTTCGGAACGCCGTACGATCGCAAACACCTGTACCTACACAAAGGTCACGGAGAAACGACGCATACGCTTCACTGCGCAGACCGGTAACCCCTTCAGAGCCGATTTCCTCCTTATCCGCCAAAAATACGACACAAGTATGAAGCGGCGCCTCCAATTCTGTCAAAGCACGCAAAGCAGGATAGGCACATACCTTATCATCCTGCCCATACGCAGCAACCATGCTGCGGTCAAAACCAACGATACGGGATTTCTGCGCAGGAACAGCAGACAGTTCTGCAGTTGCGAAATCCCGCTCCTTGATACCGTACTTTTCGTAAAGGATGGAGAGGATACGCAGTTTTACACCATCCTCCTCATCAAACGGCAAAGAGCCGTTAATCAAATTCAGCGTTTCGCCGGAAATCATCTCAGCGCCCTTTTTAGAAACCTGATCTTTAGCTATATGCGGCATCAGATCGCTGACATACAATACAGGATCCTGCTCCTCCTCCCCAACACAAATATCTGTACAGCTTCCGTCCTGATGGTACACTACGCCATGCAATGCAAGGGGGATTGCCGTCCATTGATATTTTTTAATCCCACCATAATAATGCGTTTTAAAATAGCCAAGCCCAGCGGATTCGTACAGTGGCGCAGGCTTGAGATCTAAACGGGGGGAATCGATATGTGACGCTACTATGCGAAATCCTTCTGACATCGATTCTGTCCCAACCACAGCCAGCATCAAACTCTTATTTCGGTTTACATAATAAAATTTTTGCCCCGGCTGTACAGGTTCACCCGGTGTATATGCTGAAAATCCGGCTCTCTCAGCCATCGCAACAGCATTCCGGACAGCATCTCTTTCCGTTTTAGATGCATCCATAAACATACGGTATTCCTCGCAAAATGCATCTACCGCCAAAGTGTCTTGTGTTCTGCACGCTTTGGTCGGTTCATTCAACAATGTTTTCGCAAATTCTTTCTCCATCATCCTATACCTCTCGTTCCATTTCAGCGCCCTGCATAGAGCGACCGATAGATTTCCTGTGTATCTAATACCTTACGGACATAGGAAGCCGTCTCGGAAAAAGGTATTTCCCGAAGCGATACGCCGTCATCACTGTACCTTGCGTCAGCCAGCCAGGTATTGACGTTTCCCATCCCCGCGTTATACGCCGCCAGCACCGTTTCCCAATCTCCATACAGATCGTAAAGATACTGCAAATAGAAAGTCCCGCAACGAATATTCTGTTCCGGTGAGAAAATATCCCCGTCTTCCGGAAGTCCCAACCTCCAAAGAACCTCCTGAAAGGTAGCGGGAGCCAGCTGCATCAGTCCGCATGCACCGGCAACCGATTTCGCCTCCGGATGGAACCGGCTCTCGCACCAAATTACAGCGCAGACGAGCTCCTCCGGCACCTGATATTCGGTAGCAGCTGCGGAGATGAAATCCTCATATTCCCGCACATAATACAGTCTTGCCAAGGGTTTCCGAAATAAAACCGCTGAAACCGCAAGCAACAGTAAAATAAACGCAAGTGCAAGCAGACGTATACGGGTTTTCCGCTTCAATCAGATTCCCCCTTTTTGCAGAGCCGACAAGACAGTAAATGCTTCCGTCCGAAAGCTCTCTTCCGTGCCCTCATTAAACAGTACAATGTCACAATGTTCTATTAGAAACGCATTCGAATGCTGCTGCGCCAAGCGAGCCCGCGCATCCGCTTCTCCGATCCTATCCCGGCGTATAATGCGCCGAAGGCAAAATTCATCCGTAGAAATCACGCAAAGCAGACGGTGACATATTGCATCCAACCCGCTTTCAAACAGTGTCGGCGCATCCAGAATTACCATCGACGCATCAATATGCTCCAATCGACTCCGCAGCTCTCGCGCCATAAAAAGTGCCGTGATCGAATGAAGCTGCTTCATCGCCTCCCGGTCGGCAAACACCTTTTCCCGCAAAGCAGGACGGTACAGCGCACCGAAGCGAACCGTTTCTTCACCAAACGTTTTCTGAATAGCCCGCAGGCAATCAGAAGGACCGGAGGTCAGTTCCCGATAGATTGCATCACAATCCAGCACCGGAATTCCCATCTCTTTTGCACAAACCCCGACCGTAGTCTTTCCGGCTCCGCTGCGCCCGGTCATTCCAATCAATCGCATACGCCGATCACTCCCTCCAGCTGTTTTCTGGACAACGCGCCCTGCCGAAGAATTTTCGGACGCGCAGCAAGCAGGGACACTATCGTTGATTCCATCGCATATTCACAGGGACCGTCATCCAAAATCAAATCTGCAACTCCGGCAAGTGAAGCGGCTGCCTCGCCATCCTTGGCAGACGTAAAACCGGAAAGGTTGGCACTCGTCGCAGCGATCGGCGCGCCTGCCGCGCGCGCAAGCTCTAAAAAAAGTGCATTTCCCGGAAACCGCAGCCCGACCGTTTCACCGCCGGCGGTCAACTCAGAAGGAACGCAGGAACGTTTCGGCAAGATCACAGACAGAGGACCGGGGGTAAAAGCGCTGAGCAGTATGCGCGCGCGATCATCCAGTACAGCCGCTTGCTCCGCCTGCTGCATGCTGTAAAGGTGAAGCAGCAGCGGTTTTTCCGGCGGGCGCTTCTTTGCTGCATATAGCGCAAGAATCGCTTGTCTGTCCAGCGCATTACAGCCGATCCCGTAAACGGTTTCGGTCGGGAAGACAACCAATTTTCCGCTCTGCAGCAGTTCTGCAGCAGTATTGATCGCTAAAGAACGGTCAGCGCCTTCTTTCAAACGAAAGATTTTTGCACCCATATTTACACCACCTGCCCTCTTTCTTTTCGTGGCAACAAACCAATAGAAAACGCCCTCATTATAGCACAGCCCGATCGCTTTTTCCATAGTGTTTTGAAAAAAAGTATTGAAAAGCGGAAGGAAGCATGCTATAATTTAACATACACAAAAAGAAAAACCGATTTGCCAAAGGAGCGCCGTTATGCCCATTCGTATCCCCTATTCTCTGCCTGCCGCCGAAACTCTGAAGCAGGAGAACATTTTCGTTATGGACGAACGCCGCGCTTCCAGTCAGGATATCCGTCCGCTGCGAATCGCCATTCTGAATCTGATGCCCACAAAAATTGTCACGGAAACCCAATTGCTGCGATTGCTTTCCAACACGCCTTTACAGGTAGATGTCTGCTTACTGACACCGGAAACCCATTATTCGCGCAACACCTCGGAGGAACATCTCAGCTCCTTCTATACAAATTTTTCCGCCATCAAGAAGCAAAAATTCGACGGTATGATTATCACCGGCGCGCCGGTCGAGTATCTTCCCTTTGAAGAGGTCGATTATTGGAACGAGCTTTGCGGCATCATGGAATGGGCTAAGAGCAGCGTATATTCAACCATGTATGTCTGTTGGGGAGCATATGCCGGTTTATATTACCATTATGGCATCAAAAAATATCCTTTGGAAAGAAAGCTCTCCGGCATCTTCCGCCATACAACACTGGTCCCGGAAAATCCGTTGGTGAGAGGATTCAATACGCGCTTTAACGCACCGCATTCCCGATACTCCTATCTCCGCAGGCAGGATGTCGATGCCTGTAAAAAGTTAACAGTTCTTGCAGAATCGGAGGAAGCCGGCATCTTTTTGCTGGTCTCCGACGACGGGAGAGAATGTTATGTCACCGGACATCCGGAATATGATTATGATACCTTGCTCAAGGAATATGAACGCGATCTCACCAAGGGAATTGCAATCGAGATACCGAAACACTATTTCCCAGACGATGATCCCTCCCAAACGCCGATCAATACATGGCGTGCACACGCGCACCTGCTTTACTCCAACTGGTTAAACTATTTCGTTTATCAGAACACCCCTTACGATCTTAAGGAGCTGCACTGATGTACGAACGGGACGGCATATGCATCATGGAAGGGCTGGATCCCCATGATCCTAAACGGATCAAAACGATCAACGAATTATACGAGTATATCGATACCGTCGGATTTCTGCCCCTGTTTCGCAGTCATATAACCGGTTTCTCTTTAGAAGAATTGACCTCAAGCCATGCTTGGTCATCAGCGACAGAGGAAAACCCTTGGCGTTGGCGTGCACTCGCAGCCTCAGAAGGAAAGGTTGTTTACGGTAAATTTTTCGGCAAAAAAGCAGGATTCCTTTCCAAAGATTGGTTCCCTTATTTCGTATCCTACCGCCGCAACGGTTTTGATTTTGACACGCAATATGAATTGGGAATGACATCCCGAAAAAGCAAATTGCTGATGGACGCATTGGAGAATCAGTCCTCCGTTGCTTCCTACCGTCTCAAGGAGACAGCCGGCTTCTCCAGAAATGGAGAAAGCGGCTTTGACAGTGCAATCACGCAGCTGATGATGCAGACCTATGTAGTCATTTGCGGATTTGAACACAAACTGAACCGCACCGGAAAAAAATACGGCTGGCCGGTCGCAGATTACTGTACCGCAGAAATGAAATTCGGAGCGGAATGTGTGCGGTCAAAATATGACCTCTCCAAGGAGGAAGCACTGGCAAAAATAACAGAGCACATGCATAAGCTATACCCGGATGCAACAGAAAAGGAGATCCGAAAAGAAATCTGAACAAACACAAGAAAGAGCGGAAAGGTCAATATAAGACCTCCCGCCCTTTTTCATGATTCGGCTTTCAGATACTCCATAACCAACTGACTGAGCAAAGCAGGATTGGCTTTCCCCTGCGACTTTGCCATCACGCAGCCGATCAACGCAGTTGCCGCTTTCGTCTTTCCCGCGCGGTAATCTGTCAGCAGTGACGGAGACTCCGCAAGTGCCTGCCTGATCCATTCCGAAATCACGGCAGCATCGTTGATTTGAGCAAGCCCGCGTGCTTCTACTGCAGCCTCCGGATCTATATCGGCCGTCCAAACCTCTATTGCCAGCTTTTTGGCGGTACCGGAATTGATCTTCCCGTCACCCATCATCTGGGAAACCGCTGCAAAATGCGCAGGCGCGGCTTTCAAATCCTGTACACTCATCTCTGACGGAAGAATCCGGAAGATTTCGCCGATCAGCAAATTTGCAAGTAATTTAGGATACGAGGTCAATGCTGCGCACGCCTCAAAATAGTCTGCCAATTCCCGCGAGCCGGTCAGCTGCTCACTGTCATAGGCGGTCAGACCATACCGTTCCACATACTGCTTTTTACGCGCATCCGGAAGGGAAGGAATCTGTCCCTGCAAATGTTCGATGACGTCCTCGGAAAGACGAATCGGCGGCAGATCAGGATCCGGAAAATACCGATAGTCATTGGCATCCTCCTTTTTGCGCATACAGGAGGTTTTGCCGGTATACGGATCGAAGCGACGTGTTTCCTGTGTAATGACCTCTCCGTTCTCCAACGCGTCCACCTGCCGTTTATATTCGTATTCAATCGCTTTTTGAATAAAGGTAAACGAGTTGATATTTTTCATCTCCGTGCGAGTACCGAAAGCTTCCGTCCCAACCTTACGCACAGACAAATTGACATCACAGCGCAAAGACCCTTCCTGCATGCGGCAGTCAGAAACACCGGTATACAACATAATAGAACGCAACTTCCGCACATAGGCAACCGCTTCTGCAGCAGAACGGATATCCGGCTCAGAAACGATTTCAATCAAAGGCACTCCACAACGATTGCAGTCAATCATGGTGCCTTTCTCTGCATCGTGCACCAACTTGCCCGCATCCTCCTCGATATGAATGCGCGTGATCCCGATACGCTTGCTTCCTTCATCAGTTTCAATATCCAGCCAGCCGTGCTCACATAGCGGCAGGTCATACTGTGAAATCTGATATGCCTTTGGCAGGTCCGGATAAAAATAGTTTTTCCGATCCTCTTTGCTGTACCGGGCAATGGTGCAATTGGTGGCAAGTCCCGCCTTGACAGCGTACTCCACCACTTTCCGGTTCAGCACCGGCAGCGTCCCCGGCATTCCCATGCAAACCGGACAGCATTGAGTATTCGGTTCCGCACCAAAATCTGTCGGACAGGAGCAGAAAATTTTGGTCTTGGTCTTAAGCTCGCAATGCACCTCTAAACCAATGACCATTTCATAGCCTTTGTAATCTTTCATCTGGACGCCACCTCCTGTTCAAAAGCATATCCTGCCCTGTAAAGCGTTTTTTCATCAAATGCAGCACCGAGCAGCTGCATGCCGATCGGCAAATGCTCCTTTCCGACACCGCACGGAAGCGAAAGCGCCGGAAGTCCCGCAATATTGGCAGGAACGGTATAGATATCACCGAGATACATCTGCAGAGGATCCGAGGTCTTTTCACCCAAACGATATGCCGTCGTGGGAGAAACCGGAGACAGGATCACATGGCACTTTTCCAACGCAGCATCAAACTCCCGCCGGATTAAGGTGCGCACCTGCAATGCTTTTTTGTAGTACGCATCATAGTAACCGGAGCTGAGGGCAAAACAACCGAGCATGATCCGGCGCTTAACCTCACTGCCGAATCCCTCGCTGCGGGTATTCTGATACAATTCGGTGATGTCATCGTAAGAGGGAGCACGATAGCCGTAACGCACACCGTCAAAACGAGAGAGATTGGAGGAAGCCTCCGCTGACGAAAGGACATAATAGGCGGGCAAAGCGTACTCCACAGCGGAAAGAGAGAGCTCAATAATCGACGCACCAAGCGCTTCAAACGTTTTGGCAGCCTTCAGCACTGCCTGCTTGACCTCTTCGGAAATTCCCTTGCCGAAGAATTCCTTCGGCAGACCGATGCGCAGCCCCTTGACGCCCCGCTCCAAATCAGACATAAAATCCTGCACCGGAAAATCGACACTGGTTGCATCATGCGCATCATGTCCGGCAATCGCATTCAAAATCATAGCGTTATCCCGAACGTTGCCTGTCAGCGGGCCGATCTGATCCAAAGAGGAGGCAAACGCAACCAATCCATAACGAGAAACGCGCCCGTAAGTAGGCTTCATCCCTACCACGCCACAAAATGAGGCGGGCTGACGGATCGAGCCGCCGGTATCCGAACCGAGTGCAAACGGCGTTTCTTTTGCCGCAACGGCAGCTGCGGAACCGCCGGATGAGCCACCGGGTACATAATCGGGATTGCGGGGGTTGCGCGTCACCTGATAAGCTGAATTTTCGTTGGTGGAACCCATCGCAAATTCATCCATATTCAGTTTGCCCAGAAGAATCGTATTCTGCTCATACAGCTTTTCGCAGACGGTTGCATCATACGGAGGGACAAAGTTGCGCAGCATTGCCGAAGCGCAGGTGGTTCGGATCCCCTTCGTGCAAAGGTTGTCCTTTACTGCCATCGGAATACCAGCAAGAAGTGGGAGTTCCTCGCCAGCGACACGTCTTCGATCTACTTCGGCGGCAGTTTTCAGTGCCGCTTCCTCACAGACGGTCAGGAAAGCGCCGACGGTATCCTCGACGGCATGAATCTGCCGCAGGTATTCGGCAGTAACTTCTGCAGACGAAACTTCGCGCGAGCGCAGGGAAGCGGACAACTCCGCAACAGTTTGATTCAAAATTGCTTTCATATCCAGGTCCTTGCCTTTCAGGATTCTTCCACCACACGGGGAACGGTAATATATCCTTCTTCCTTAGTCGGAGCATTCTGCAAAAGCGCATCCCGCGAAAGATGTTCACCGACCATATCCTCTCGCCAGACATTTTCCAGATCCGCCACATGTGCGGTAACAGGTACCCCCTCCGTTTCGATCTCAGCAAGACGATTAGCAAATCCGATGATCGCTTCCATCTCCGCCGGCAGCGTCTCTCGTTCCTCCGCTGTCAGTTTCAGCCTCGCCAAAGAGGCAACATGGTCGATGTCCACCTTTGGCTGTCTGTGCTTCTCACGCTTTTCACGCTCTGCGCGAATTTCCGGTCCGCCGAGCAGTCCAAGCACGGCAAGTTGAGAATCATCCACCGGGGACGGCGCCTGTGTCATCAGACAGGAGGCGTCTTTCACCTTTGGAAAAGCGATCACCTCGCGCAGGGAATCCGCACCGCAGAGCAGCATAGTCAGGCGATCCAGACCAAAGGCAAAGCCACCGTGCGGCGGTACACCGTACCGGAAGGCATTTACCATAAAACCGAAACGCTCTTCGATCTGCTCGGCGGAAAAACCAAGTGCTTCAAACATCTTCTCCTGTACATCTTGCCGATGAATACGAATGGAACCGGAGCCGAGTTCGACGCCGTTTAATACCACATCATATGCCTGTGCACGTACTTTTTCCGGCGCGGTCAGAAGATACTGTACATCTTCCTCATATGGCATGGTAAACGGATGATGCGTAGCCACATAACGCTTTTCTTCTTCCGACCATTCAAACTGCGGAAAATCCGTGACAAACAGAAAACGGAACTCCTGTTTATCCTTCAGCCCCAGCATGTTGCCGAGTTCATTTCGCAAGCCGCCGAGCACCCTGCGGACAGTCTGAAGCCGGTCAGCGCAGAAGAGAAGGAAGTCGCCCGGCTTTGCTCCACAGGCGTCCAAAATTTCACGCAGCTCCTCCGGCTTGAAAAATTTAGTCAGAACCGAATACAGTTCCCCATCCGGACGCACTGCAATCCACGCCATACCCTTCGCACCAAGGCGCATTGCCGCGGCAGTCAAATCCTCGATCTGCGTGCGGGTAAAGTCCGCTTTCCCTTTCACATTGATCGCACGAATGACACCGCCCTGATCAGCTACGGAGCGGAACACAGAAAAACTGCAGCGAGCAGCGACCGATGTGATATCCACAATCGGCAGATCAAATCGGAGATCAGGCTTATCACTTCCGTAGACGTCCATCGCTTCCTGCCAAGTGATTCGCGGAAAAGGATCAGGAATCTCCTTTCCCATACATGCACGGAACAGGTGCTTAAAAAGGTGTTCTAAATGCAACAGGATATCCTCCTGATCGACAAAGGACATCTCCATATCCACCTGTGTAAATTCCGGCTGACGGTCAGCGCGTAGATCCTCATCCCGAAAACAGCGGGCAACCTGATAGTAGCGATCAATGCCGCCGACCATCAGCAGCTGTTTATAAATCTGCGGCGACTGCGGAAGCGCATAAAAGGAACCGGGGTGCACACGGGAGGGTACCAGATAGTCACGAGCGCCTTCCGGAGTGCTCTTACAAAGCATCGGCGTCTCTACGCATACAAAACCACAGGAATCCAAATATTCCTCCGCACAGCGCTGCAAACGATGACGAAAACGCAGATTCTGCTGCAATTTCGGGCGGCGCAGATCCAAATATCGATATCTCAGACGCAGATCCTCCCGGACATCAGCCTCGGTATCCGGAGAAAACGGAACCGTTTCTGCAGCAGATAGCAACTCCAAAGCAGCCGCAGCCAGCTCTACAGTTCCGGTCGAAAGCAGCGGATTGACCGTCTCGGCATCCCGCAGTCGAACCGTACCGCGTACGCTGATCACCGATTGCACCTTCAGTCCCTCTGCAACAGAGAACTGCTCCGTGCCAAGACGCTCCAGATCGAATACTGCTTGCAGGGTTCCTTCTCGATCATGAAGATCAACAAAAATCACACCGCCCATATCCCGAACGGTCTGCACCCAGCCGCAGCAGATCTGTTCGCTGCCCACCAACTCCTCACAAAGCTGCCCGCAGTAAATTGTTCTTTTCATCATATCTTAATCCCTTTCTGAAATATCAAACCGTAAGGACGGAAAGAAAAAGCGCCTTTCGCCGATCCTCTTTCAAGAATCGGGACGAAAAGCGCAATAACATGCTGTTTCCGCGGTACCACCCGTTTTGCTCCCCTGCCGAGAGCCACTTGCCCGCACTTCCATGCGGTTTGGCTATCACGTGCCTCACGTCTGCACCTACTTCCCCGGTAAACCGAAGGTTCCGCACAGCAACTCCGGGAGGTTCTTCCGCCGCAAATCCGTACCGCCCTTTCCACCGTCGGCGGCTCGCTTTGACTACCATTGAGGCATACTCTTCCCATCAACGCCTTTATATGATCAAAGATAATGATACGCTCAAATTGTTTCGAAACTATGAACCGGATGTAAACTATTGGTTTCTCCGGAGAGGACGCAGTTTTCAAGAACTGCCCTTCTGGTAACGATTCCGACAAAAACGCCCCGATCATCCACTACGGGAACAAAATTCTGATCCATCAATCTGGAAAACAACTGCTCTATCGTTTCGGATGCGCGAACCGGAGGATTCCAACCGGATCTCAGAAGCTCTGAAACAGATCGCTTTTCCAACAGCTTTAACTGATACTCTCCCTGTTCCAGCAATTGCCAGAGAAAATCTCCTTCGGTCACCGTACCGATATACAAACCATCCTTGGAAATCACCGGGATCGCGGTATAACCGTAATGACGCAGCTTTTCCAAACCGTTGCGCACCGTAGCGGTCTCCTCCAAATAGGCAACATGACTCTTCGGGATCAGGAAGCGTAAAATATTCATGTATAACCAAAGCCCCTTTCTTAAAACACAACACTGCAACACCGAACGGAAAATGATCGGCATATACGTTTCCTTATTAATAGCATACGAGTTGGATGTGAACTCCGTGTGAACTTCACAGCACAAACGAATGAACTGTCGATTATCACCAAAAAAGAGATCGGAAATTTGGCAGAGAGCTAGACAGGGGAATTTCATAAAACCCCTTGCAATCTTCAGCCAAACGTGGTAGAGTATATTAGTATAGGTATTTTTATCTTCATATCATCCCTATGCAGTTGCAGCTCTCCTCTAATAAACAAGGAATGCAACGGATACCGCTAAACGGAAAGGAAGCGCACATCCCTCATGGAAATCAGAATTGAGAAAACAAAAAATCCGAAGCAAAAGCCAAATGGCAAACTCGGCTTCGGAAAAATCTTCACCGATCATATGTTTGAAATGGACTACGATCCGGAAAACGGCTGGCACGACGCGCGCATCACGCCGTTTCATGATTTGGTTCTGTCCCCCGCCTGCGTGGTCTTTCATTATGCGCAGGAGATGTTCGAAGGCTTAAAGGCCTATAAGGACGCGGAAGGCAAAGTACGGCTGTTCCGTCCAATGAAAAACATTGAGCGTATGAATAACACCAATGCCAGACTGTGCATTCCGAAGATCGATCCGCAGGATGCTTTGCAGGCGATTCGCGAGACCGTATTACTTGACGCGGACTGGATTCCTACCGAGCCGGAGACTTCTCTCTACGTCCGCCCGTTCATCATCGCAACAGACGTCGGTCTCGGCGTTCATCCTTCCAAGCACTATAAATTCGCGATCATTCTGGCTCCGTCCGGTTCCTATTATGCAGACGGACTCGCCCCGGTTAAAATCGTGGTCGAGGATGAGTATGTCCGCGCCGTCAGAGGCGGCACCGGCTTTGCAAAGGTAGGCGGAAACTATGCAGCGTCTCTGATCGGGCAGGAAAAAGCAGAACAGATGGGCTATGCACAGGTGCTTTGGCTGGACGGCATCGAGCACAAATACATCGACGAGGTAGGAGCGATGAATGTCTTCTTTGTGCTGGATGGAAAGGTGGTCACGCCGCAGTTGGAGGGCAACATTCTCCCCGGCGTAACCAGAGATTCCACGATCCAATTCCTGCGTGCAAAGGGCTACGAGGTGGAGGAGCGGAAGGTCTCCATTCAGGAAATCTATGACGCCCATGCTTCCGGAAAGCTGGACGAGATGTTCGGTACCGGCACCGCAGCCGTTATCTCACCGGTCGGAGAGCTGAACTGGGACGGCAAGCGGATTGAGATCAATCACAATGAAATCGGAAAGATCTCCCAAATGCTCTACGACGAAATGACCGGGATCCAATACGGCAAAATAGAGGATCCGTTCGGTTGGAGCATGATTTTGTAATGGATTCCCTGCCTACTGCCAAGGAAAAACGTTCCTTGGGAAAAAAATTGCAGGAACGCGGATTCTGCCGTCCGTATGTCCTGATTACGGCGGGCTGCTTCTTGTTTGGACTTTTGATCTATCTACTGGCGCGTCTGATCCCGGCATTTGCGGAATTTTGGGCGCGCTATCCTTCACAGGCAATCCGATTTCTGCTTGCCAAATGTACGGGCATCCTGCACTTCTCCATCGCAGAATGGATCATTCTTTCCCTCCCTCTCCTGATCGCCGCCTACTTTTTTTTCTCCGGCCGTTCTATGAAGCGGGATGAAAGCACTGCCAATTACTACCGCTGGCTGCTGCCGTTAATCTGCGGGATTCTGGTAATTGCCACCCTATTCCTAACGGCATTTGGCCCCTGCTACTTCCGCTATTCTCTGGCAGAGAATCTCTCTTTAGAGGACCGTGAAGTCAGCGCGCAGGAGCTTTACGACACCGCCGTTCTGCTTTGTAACGAAATCGATGCGCTCAAGGGAGAGCTTACTTTTCGTTTCAACGGGGAATCCGTTATGCCGTATGATTTCGATGAACTGATCGAAAAGGTCAACGAAGCATTTGCAAAGTATGCCGCCGAGACGGACTATATCGGACACTTCCGGACACGTGCGAAGCCGCTTGCCAGTTCATCTCTGTTCACCTATACGCACATTTCCGGCGTCTATACCTTTATGACCGGCGAAGTCAATATCAACCTCAATTACCCGGATTTCATCCGACCGTTCACTGTTGCGCATGAGTTTTCTCATCAACGCGGGATTGCTAAGGAGGAAGAGGCGAATTTTGTCGCCTATCTGGTCTGTATCGGAAGCGATGACGCGTTTATCCGCTATTCCGGCTATGCAAATATGCTGCAATACCTGATGGACGCTCTTTGGGAAGCCGATCAGTCACTGTATCGGCAATTTACCTCGCAGGAACTGCCAGGAGCGGCGGAGGGAGAATTCTATGCTTACTCCCTGTTTTTTCAAAAATACAGCCAAAGCACTGCCTCTGTCGTAACCAATGCGGTCAACAACACATTTCTGACTTCGCAGGGGGAGAAAGCAGGTACGGCAAGTTACGGACTGGTGGTCGATCTTGCGGTCGCCTATTATACCCAACAGGGAACCGATTGATCGGTCCGCTCCGTAACTCCACATAAGAAAAGAACTTATTCAAAGAAAGGCACACACCAATGATGAAAAGAAAGGTATCCCTGATTTTGGCGCTGCTGATGCTGCTCCTGAGTTTTGCATCCTGCGCGCAAGAGACCGATCCCTCCGACGATCCGTCCTCGGACAACTCCGATAGTTCCTATGAAACCAGCAACTCCACGATTGATATCCAGTATGAAACGATCGTCAGCATCGGCAAGAGTTACACAACCAGCATTGCTGCTGACGACAAATATGCAGACAGTTACGGAACCGAGCTTTGCGACGGTCTGTACGCCCCGGAAGGCGCCTCTTATACAGATGAAAAGTTTTCCGGCTATATTGTAAACGGCGGACAAACGCTGACTGTTACTTTTGATATGGGTGCCGATGACCAGCAGATCTATAAATTCGGCATCAGTTATCTTGCTACCACATCGGCAGGAATCGGTCCGATCAGCACTTGCCGTGTTTACTATTCTGCTGACGGCGAAAATTGGACGCGTACCGGCTTCTTTACTACTCCCACCTATGAGGCGGACACCGTGCAGCAGGCATGGTTGACGCTGGACGCCCCCGTAACAGCAAAATATGTTCGTTTTGATATCAAAGGACAAAGCGGATGGTTGTTTTTAGATGAACTGATCATCATTGCCAACACAGCAGGCAGTGCAGTTAATGTCAATTATCTCCAGCAGTTAAGCGCATCATATCAAGACAAACCGTCCGTAGATGACATTGCGCTTGGGAACACGGTCATCACACGAGACAAGGAAGCCGTTCAGATCTCCAAGGGCTGCTCCTATGTGACCTCCTATTCCCCCTGCAAAACATTTCCAGACAGCAATTCTTCCCTGCTTACCGATGGCAGTGAAACAGGCTCAAGTTATGAAAGCGGCGCCTATGTCGGGTTCGCGGACGGTCAAGCGCTGACGATAGACGTCAAGCTCGGAAAAACCGTTGACGGGCTTGCCAATTTTGAGCTTTCCATGTACCAGCAGGCCAGCCTCCATTATACCCTTCCCTACTATGTGGACTTCTACATTTCCGAGGATGGCACGAATTTTGAAAAGATCGGACGCGTATATGCGCCGGATGATCTTACGGTCACCAATTTTACTTTCGCGCTTCGGCTGACCAAAGGCTTCTCCGCACAGGTTGTCCGCTTTTCCCTGCCGGAAACCGACTCCGACTGCTTTTTGATCGAGGAGGCCAGTGTCAGTTATTACGGGGAAGATATTACCCATCCTCTCTATCCCGCCGTCACCTTCCCAGAGGTTACTGAAACTCTGTATTGGCCGAATGCCTCCACCAAAGAGGTCAATTTAGTCGCAGGACTTCCCTATCAGATCAGTGCAAGCACCGAGCTGACCTATGAGGAAGAAGGCGCATACAACTCTCCGGTTTCAGCCGGTGTTCTGACTGATGGAAAGTATTCTCCCAACACTGTCTATAACAACGGGTATTGGAACCAAACGAGAAACGGCGGCACCCGGAATATTTATTTTGATCTGGGCTACAATAGCTCCATCACGGGCTTCAAAATCAATTACCTGCAATATAAATCTTACGGAATCACAGCACCGACTTCCACCAACCTGTATCTTTCAGAAAACGGAATTGACTGGTATGCGGCAGGCACCGCCCTCTGTACAGTCACTTCCGACAGCGGCATGTTTGCCGCGGAGCTGACACTGGAAAAACCGGTTGAAGCAAGATTTATCTGCGTTAACTTTGCGGTTGTACCGCACTCTTATGCGGATGAAATCGAGGTCTACGGCACGCAGGCAATTACAAGCAAGACCATCAAGCTCTCCGAACTCAGCGATCATCCGTCAACTACGAACAGCTTCGCGGCACCGAGTGAAGATCTGCTTGGCGGTGTCTCCGATTTAGCGCTCATCTACTACAACATCATTCCCAGCGATGAGGACTACTTCCTCCCCTACGTTGCCTATTTGGATCAGGACGGCAACATCAAAGACACCATGTTTGATGGATATTTATTCCTTCCGTCCGTTGCCAGCCTGCCAAGCGGCGGTTATCCGTATGCGTCACTGGAAAATCCGACTGTTCTTTCCGACTGGTTATACCAATTTGAACAAAACTTTCAGGAAGGACGGGATTTCGACGCGCTGAACAAAACCACTGCACAAGTGAAACAGGCGCTTTCGCTGCCGGACGACTACAAAGTGAAGGTTTATGCTACCATCATGTATCCCGCCTCCACGGCAACCAATTTCGGTGATTTCGACGGCGATGGAATCAGCGAGGATTTCTCCAAGCTTGAGGATCGTATAAAGGTCATCGGCGGCTTCATGGATATGTATTTGGAAGCATTTGAAGAGGCAAACTATGAAAACCTGTCTTTTGAAGGCTTCTACTGGTTCGAGGAATCCATTCCATACGATGAGGACTACGATACCATCAATGCAACTGCCGCACTTGCGGAATCCAAAGGCTCTCAATTGTTCTGGATTCCCTACTACACAGCGAAAGGGTTTTCCGCTTGGAACAGCTACGGCTTCTCTGTTGCCTGCATGCAGCCGAACTACGTGTTCCGCGATACGGTTCCGGTCTCCCAGCTGTATAAAGCAGTGGATTACATTCGTCAACTTGGCATGTGCATTGAAATTGAAATTGACGACACGGCACTTTCCCATACGAATTACTATAAACGGTATATGCGATACTTGGGCTACGGAATCGATGCGGGGTATATGACAGACAGTATTCATATGTATTATCAGGGCGGTTCTGTCTTCTATAATGCCTGCTACTCGAAAACCGAAATGGGAAGAAGCGTTTATGACGCTACCTATGGTTTCATCAAGGGCACATTGACAGCACCGGAAACAATCAATAATTTTACCGTCACATGCCAAGCAGGTGACATTTTGGAAGGTTCCCTGTTCGACGATTCGATAACAACGGCGATTGCGGAGTTGACGCTTTCTACGGAGCACGGCATGCTCACGCTCTGTCAGGATGGCAGTTATCTTTACATCCCGTATGAAGGCTTTACCGGCACGGATACCTTCTCCTTCCGTTATTCCAACTATTTGACATGGTCTGAAGAAACGACGGTTACCATCACTGTCGGTTAATCAATTAAGCGTAGACGCCGCAGTTTTGTTCAAAAAACAAAGCTGCGGCCCTTTCTTTTCCATGCGTTCAATGGCGGCTACCACTTCCGGAAGACCACATGAGCAATCATACAAGTCCGAATAGCTGAAATGATATTATGGGAATCGGAGGTGATACGATGCAAACAATGTATATTATGCGTAGCAAAAAAAAAGAAAAGCGAGCAGTTGTAAATGATGAGCTGCCGTACCGAAGGTTTTGAAAACAAGTGGTAAAGAAAGTCGTTACGGTAATATTGCAGAAAATCTAAAAATATATTTGGAAAGACTTGAAAATAAAGACTTTTTCTTGCTTTTATAAACATTTGCAAGAAGCTATAAGACGATTTTCGTCTATAAAATCAATAAAAAACCATTCAACTACGAACACCATGTTCGTAAACCGAAAGGAAAACCACCCGTCCTGTTCTGAAAAGGACGGGTGGCATAGGAAATTTTTGGGTTACCGACTGGACAGCAGCACGATTTTCCGAAGGTTATTTCTTTTCCTTACGGTTCTTCCTTTTGGAGCGGAAAAAGGAGGAAAATCGTTCCTTCCGTTCCCGCATACGCTGCGAAAATGGAATCGTCTCTTCCTTCGGAGGCAGCGAAACAAAGCAATTTCGCTCCGTATCATACAGTTCGACATCCTTGAAATCGATCTGTCCTGCGTCCATTTGTTTTTTTTGCAGTCGCTCGTTGACATTCTGAGTGAGTACATAATCAATCACGCAAAACAGCGGTACACCTATTATCATACCGAAAATACTCATTCCCGTTCCGAGCAGTCCGAAAAGAGCTTTAAAAAACAGCAGCGAACAGATGATCCAAAAAGCACTGACACCTGTCTTATCACCAAGAATCATCGGTCCGATCACATTGCCATCCACCTGCTGGAGGATGATAAACATGATAATGAACACGATTCCCTTTTCCGGTGAAGCCAGCAGAATAATCGCAGCACAGGGTACACCGCCAATAAACGGACCAAGAAACGGGATGATATTCGTGCAGCCGATCACGACACTGACCAATACGGCATAAGGAACACTTAGAATGGACATCAATAAAAAGCACAAAATGCCAATAATCAGCGAATCAAGCAACTTGCCGGACAAGAAACTCCCAAAAATGCGGTTGCCATGCCGACAGATGTCCAGCAAACGGTTGGCGCGTTCCGGTTTCAAGCAGGCATAGATGAGTTTTTTCGTTCTGCGGACAAAGGTTTCCTTTTCCAGCAGTGTATAGATAGCGACAATGAATGCAATGATGAAATCCATCAGATAAAACACTATCTGCATGCCGGCAGACAGAAGCGTTGCCGTAGCGGTCGCGGCATACGCACTCAAATCCTCATTGATCCAGTTCTGTACGGCGTCCACACAACGGTTGACGACAGTCGAAAGCAGATCCTGTGAATCAGCATGAGAATCCACCCAAATACTGATCTTTTCCAAGTTATTGGAGATGATGGAGCTAAGGTTCGCAACGCTATCAATAAAAGAGGGAATAATCAGCATCAGCAATAGAATCACAACACCGATACCGAACGCGGTAGACAAAAGAATTCCCAGCATTCGGGAGCGGGATGCCGCCTTTTTCGGAGACAGTTTTCCCTTGGAAGAAAAACGCCGTAAAAAGAAGCGACGGATAGAATTATCCAATGGGTTCAACAAATACGCAAAAGCGAGCCCAAGGAAAATAGCACGCAAAGAACCAATCAGCCAAGAAATCGCACCCCCGACACGATCCGTCTGAAACAGCAGATAAATCAGTAATAGGCAGATCACAAACACGCTGATAAACAGTCGTGAAATATAACGATAACGCTTCCCCTCCGGACTATTGCGGAAACGGCTGTTCCGAAACACATCCTCATCCTGTTCCTTCATATTACACCCTGCCTTTACTTACGATGCAAGTCTAATTCTTCATTTTGACGATTTTATACATTATAACACGCAAGGAACCATTTGTAAAGCACATTTTACTGTATTTTTTGTCGGAAATGGTTGCAAGCAGGAACTTTTTTTGCTATAATAAAAATATCAGCTCACAAGAAAAGGAGTTTACGTTCCATGAAACGAAGCGTTTCCGTATTTCTGTGCTTTTGTCTGCTCAGCGTCCTAAGTTGCGGAGCATTATCCGGCAGTTTCCTTGCAGCAGCGGAATCTCCAACAAGCGATTCCCTATCCCCGCTACCGGTCAGTTACGGGAAAACCTACACGCTCGATCCATTCGGATGTGTACCGTCAACCGGTTATGAGGACGACGGCACCAAGCTGACTGACCATATCTTCGCAAGTAAAAAGCTAAGCGACAGCGAAACAGACGGATGGATCGGCTACACTTCGGACGGAGGCGACTTTTTGATCGAGATCATACTGGATCTCGGCAATTTTTATCAGAATCTGCGACACTTTACCGTATCCTGCCTGCAGAACACCTCAGCGGGCGTTTACTTCCCCTCTCTGGTCAGGTATGCGATTTCAGAAGATGGAAGGCAATTCACATATATCGGAGACGGTATATGTGATTGTGACCTCACTGCGGATCCTTACTGCGGGCTGTTCAATCTGACAACGGACGCCGCAACAGAAGCAAGATACGTCCGGGTCACTCTGGAGGGTAAAACCGGTCAAAGCATCTTTCTTTGTGAAGCAGTCGTGGAAGGACGTGCAAACACAACACGCATACAAAAGAAAGCAATTGAAGGGGAGCAGTACATAGACACGCAGGGAGTGATTTATACCCTGCGCGACGGCTATGCAGTGGTGTCCGGTTATCTGGATACCACGCCTGCTGCGGAAAGCGGCTCGCTGACGCCCTCCTCCGCTGATTTCAGCCGGGAGGGAGACTATCTGCTCGGCGCTGGCAGCAGCAATGAAGTAACTGTACATGCTGAATTTGTAGATGCGGAAAATGCCAATTTCTCCAATCTGACCAATGACATCCGTCTCATTGTTATTCACAACACTGCAACGGTGGAACCCTCTACAACCGCTTCCCTTTATCACCGTAAGCTACTGAACGGGACCAGTGATTCATCATGGCACTATACGGTAGACAACGGAACTGTAATCTATCACACGATCCCCGATGAATATGCTGCATGGCATGCGGGCAGTTCGGAAAATTATGCAAGCATCGGTATTGAGCTATGTGTCAACGGCGCACCGGTCAGAAGCTCAGGAGCATTCGTTTTCTCGGGAGAGGCCTTCCAGCGCTGGGTAAATGATATATTTCTGAAAACTATTGAAAACACAGCGGTATTGGTTGCAGAATTACTGATCCGGTACGATCTGCCGGAAGAAGCAGTCGTCCAGCATTACGATTGCAGCGGCAAGAACTGCCCTCAGTGGATGCGATATCAGGCAAGCAGCGACAGCTTCGTCCATGACGGAGATCTTTGGCTCGTTCTGAAGGAACGGATCCATGCGTATTACACACAGATGTCAGGGCAAAGCGGCTTCACGCGCCCCGCATCCAATGTCGTGCTGCCGGAATATCTCCTGTTCTTTGACGGGCTTTCCTACCCGGTTACGGAAATCGGCGATGCCGCTTTCGCCGGGAAAAGTCCGGTGCTTGAATCGATTACCCTGCCCGACACGATTGATAAAATCGCAGAAAACGCATTTGCAGACTCCTTTGGGCTGATTTCCGTAAAAATTTCTTCGGAAAACACTGCTTTTCGGCTGCAAGGCACCGATCTTTATGATTTGCAGGGGAACCTCCTCTTCACACCTGCCGTTTCTACCGCGGCTCTTCCTGATCTGGATGGAATGCCGGATCTTTGGATTGAGACAGCGGAGGATGGTACTTCCTGGCTGCTTGGTCTTTCGGAGGGCTGCACAGTAGAGGAGATCCGGGCGCTGTCAGGATGTGATAATATCCAACTTTACGCGGAAACCGCAGCAACAGGCGCCTTTCTAATATGGGATGGTGCGCCGCTTCGTATCGTACTACAGGGTGATGCCAACGGGGACGGTAAAGTTTCCGCAACGGACTACATGATCGCCAAGCGAACCGTACTCGGTACCTATTCCCCAACTCCGATTACAGCGAGGGCGCTTATGCTGACTGATGGAAAAACCGTCAGTGCTGTGGATTATATGAAACTCAAGCGCTATATTTTAGGGACTTACGACCTGCAAAAACCGGTCAAACCGTTTTGAATACGTTCCCAAAAAATAGGAAAAAATATCCCTGAAACCTCATGGAAGGATGGGATATTTTTTATGCGAGATTATTTTTGCGGCTGGTATTTTAAATGCCAATCCGAAACACAAACCCTTGCCTTAATTCCCGCTATTCATCAAACCCGAAAAACATGTTTTTGTTCCATACAGATACTGACAGAGGAGGGTTCCCGGAGCATCTGCACCCCCTATGATCAATTCCGAACGATCCGTGGGAACACCCGCATCCTGATCGGGGAAAATTACTTTGGAAAGGAAGGAATTCGCCTACAAATTCGAACACCGGAGCTTTCCGCTACAGGCGTTTTGCGCTTTGGTCCCTTTTCTTCGATTCGTTACGATATCATGGGACCATTCCGATATGTCCCCCTGATGCAATGCCGGCACAGTGTATTCAGCATGAAGCACAGCGTGAACGGAACGCTTTGTATCGACGGAAAGGACTACCGCTTTTCGAAAGCCGTCGGATATATGGAGGGAGATCGTGGCTCCTCCTTCCCGAAGGAATATGCATGGACGCAGTGCTGCTTTGAAGGCGGATCTCTGATGCTCAGTACAGCAGATATTCCGTTGGGATCCTTTCACTTTACGGGCATCATCGGCGTCATTCTATGGCACGGAAAAGAGTATCGGCTGGCAACCTATTTGGGCGCCAAGGCACTCAAAATCCGGAAAGGGGAAATCATCATTCGGCAGGGAGAATCGCTCTTATCCGTCAGACTATCTTTAGAACATGCCAAACCGCTTTACGCTCCTAAAAACGGAAGCATGAGCCGAACCATTCACGAGAGCGCATCGGGACGCGCCGCTTACTGCTTCCGGCATAACAACCGCACTCTCTTTTCATTTGAGACGACATCCGCCTCTTTTGAATATGAATATCCGGTCTAACCCCCGGAAACCGTCAAGCAGGGCGATCAATCTGATTGCCCTGCCCGACGTTGCTTCAAAAGCCATGCCAACAGCTCATCATCCGTATAAGCATAATCCCAAGCGTTATGATCAACGCCATAATAAATTTTGATCTGTGCGTTTCCTCCGTTTCGGTTGACGGCACTCAGCATCTGAATGCTTTCGGAAACCGGCACAATTGTGTCGCAGTCGCCATGACAGATATAAATCGGAATGTGCTTCAATTCAAAAGCATTCCAGTAAATACCGCTGCCGCAAACCGGAAGCAGGGCTGCAAAGGTCTCCGGTCTTGACATTGCAAGCATCCATGTACCGGTCCCACCCATGCTTAAGCCGGTCAGATAGACGCGATCCGGATCAATCGGCAGTTTTTCCAGCATTTCATCCAAAAATGCCAGCAGTGACTCGGTATAACAGCCCCAGTACCGATGATCCGGGCATTGAGGTGCCAAACAGATAAACGGATATTCTTTCCCTTCCTCGCGGACATATTTCATATATCCGTGCCGCATGGCAACATCCAGATCGGTTCCTCGTTCCCCCGCGCCATGCAGAAAAAAGACCAGAGGATACCGCTTCTGCGGATCAAAATCCGGTGGAAGATACTGCACATAGGAAAAAGGATAATGCATTTCTGTTTCCCATTGATGTTTCGTATACATAATTTTCCCTTTCTGAGATCCGTTCGAATACCGATCGGATTTTTTATTTGAGGATTGCACCGTTTCCCTTCAAAAAATACGGGACATCTGCATAACTTCGGACAAGCCGGCGTAAAAATACCAATATGACAGATTCAAAAAGAAACGGAGCAAAAAAGCATGGAACGATTTTTCACCTTTTTGCTGGCACTGCTATTCGGAAGCCTGCTTCCTACGCCGGCAGAGCCATCGCCGACCAATACGGCATTCACTTATTCCCGTATCAGCATACGGGAGGAAACATCTTCCGATTCGCCACAAGAAACACTTTCTTACATACGTGCGGTCTGGCTCTCCCAATTTGATATGCAACCGATCTACCGGGACGGAAATGACCAGCGGGACGAGAAGGATTTTCTGCAAAAAGCGGAAACCATCTGCCAAACATTGATACGGGACGGCTTCAACACCGTTTTTTTACAGCTGCGCCCAAACGGAGACAGCCTTTATGAAAGCGAGCTGTATCCGCTTTCAAAATATATTGCTGGTGAATACGGCGAAAGCATCGAATATGACGCGATCGAGGATTTCCTATCCGTCGCACGGAAATACAAAATTTCCGTCCACGGTTGGATCAACCCACTGCGTCTGGTCACTCCGGAAGAGATGCTTTTGATTCCTACGGGATACGCCGTGCGCGACTGGTACGACGCAAGCAGCGGCCAAGTCAAGGAAGTGGACGGCAGGCTCTATCTCGATCCATCCTATCCGGAGGTGCGGGAACTCATTGCAGCCGGCGCGGCCGAAATTCTGACCAAATACGACTTAGACGGCATCCACTTAGACGATTATTTTTAC
This sequence comes from uncultured Ruminococcus sp., assembly GCA_964549435.1. Lineage (GTDB taxonomy): Bacteria > Bacillota > Clostridia > Oscillospirales > CAG-382 > Coliplasma. The sequence goes on along the minus strand of CAZJVB010000001.1, from coordinate 53,634 downwards.
CCCACGACGGATGTCACCTTCGATAAAAAGGAATTTTCACGCAGCTCCTTTGCTTCTCTCGGAGAGTTCCGGAGGGAAAACATCAACCTGATGGTCAAGCTCCTGTATGAAACGGTCCATCTTTACGGGGAAGACAAGCAATTCGGCATCGCGCCAGCCGGAAACTTGGATTCACTGGCAGACGGATACTATGCTGATGCCAAAACATGGTGTTCTGAGGAAGGATACCTCGACTATATCCTCCCACAGCTTTACTTCGGTTTTGAAAACGCTTACTGTCCATTCGATCAAATGGTGGAGCGTTGGGCGGAAATCGTAACAAACGAATCCATCCAGCTTTGGATCGGGCTGGATGCTGCCAAAGCAGTGCTCGGTTCACAGGGTGTGCTGGATGCCTTTGCAGGAACAGCAGAGGGTCAAACGGAGTGGATCCGAAAAAAAGACATCCTGTCCCGCAGCTTGGAAGCGATCTACGCAGAAGAACGGGTAAGCGGGTATTGCTTTTTTTCCTATTCATACCTATATGATCTATATTCCGGAGAGGTTGTAGAGGAAATCCAAGAGGAATACAGCCGCTTTTCATCCCTGTTGAACTTGTAGAAGAAAAGCTTTCACGTCTGTACCAATCGATAAACTGCGGCTCTGCCGTCCAACCCATCCCGCACAACGACGCCGAGGGATTCCAATACATGAATGGCACTGTATGCCGGCCGATTTTGCAATTTTGTCAGCTTTCTAAAAACAGAAACCGTAAAACACGCCGGAAGGTTCTCCGGCAGCAGCGTCCGGTAGTCCGCTGCAGATTTCAGTATAAAACATGTAGGAGTGCCTCTCGGAATTCGCTCCACACGGGTTGCCCCCTTCTTGCGGTCCCGGCTCCAACCATCCAGCAGCCGATATTCATCCAGATCAAACAGCAACAGCTCGACAGTCAGATTTTCATGCGTCAGAAACGGCATGATCTGGTATAGCTCATGCAGAGCACAAAGCGCATTGCCCTGCTTTCCGCATTTACGCGGCTTTCCGAATTCGCCGGTTTCCGGATCCGTCCAGATCAGATACCGAATCCTTGGCAGCGGATAGACCAGAGTTACGGGATACTGCTGCAGAAACGATTTCAACTTGGGACGCAAATAGGCAAAATTTCGCGTCTGAATCTCTACAATCCGCTTCCCATCGAATACATCTGCTATGTACCGACCGACCTGCACTTCGCAAAAAGAAGCATCCGGCGCATAATACCGCTTAAGAACCGCATGCAGCAACTTCTCGGAAAGGGTTCCGATTCCGACGGTCTTGACGTCTTCCCTCTCCACCGCCTGCATCGCCTCCAGAAAACGTTGCTCCTCCATCCCGAAATCCTGCCTTTTCCTTTCCTGCCTTTTGAAAATACTATACCATACCGAAAAAAGAATGTCAAACCTTTCTTGAAGATAAAAAAATTTCAAAAAATTTCGCTATTCCTCTTGTAATCTGAAAAAATTGTGCTATAATGAAGTAAGTAAGATATGGTATGGTTTAAGACTGGGTTGACGCCCAGTCTTAACTGTTGTCAGGAGGTGCTGCGACTTGAAAACCCCTTCGTCTCCCGCTAAAACCGAACGAAAGAAAAACATTGCCGGTCGAGTGCGGGAATCCATCGCTCCTTTGATTGAGCAAGCGGGCTACACACTTTGGGATGTGACGTTCTATAAGGAGGCATCAGAATTCATCCTTGAGGTTTCCATCGACCGAGACGGCGGTATCAGCACAGATGATTGCGCTGTAGTCACCCGGCTGATCGATCCGGTCATCGATGCACTGGATCCAATCGAAGAAAGCTATTGCTTGGAGGTTTCCAGTACTGGCAATCCACGGGAGTTGCGCTGCCCGCAGCACTACGAATACGCGCGTTCCCGACGTCTTCCCGTCATTCTGCGCACCTTTGCCGCTATCGAGGGAAAAAAGCAGTTTGAAGGGCTTCTTTGCAGATATGATGAGGATACCGTCAGTATCTCTGAAAACGGAACGGAACGTCGATTTGATAAAAAACAGATTGCAAAGCTCAGCGCCCTCTGTGAAGAGGTGACGGACGAATCGCTAACATGAAGCGTCATCCTGCCAGGTGATATCATAGAATGAAAGGAATGGTCAACATCATGAAGAAAAAATCGGCTGCCGCAAAAGCGCCGGCGGAAGAAACAATCGTTAACAAGGAGTTGTTTGAAGCGCTCGCCGCTTTGGAAAAGGAGCGCGGCATCTCACAGGATTACATGCTGGAACGGTTGGAGGCTGCTCTGCTTTCCGCCTTCCGAAAAGAATACCGCGGCAATGAAAACGCAATTGTCAAAATTGATCCTCTGAAGCAGGAAGCACATATTTATAAGGTATATACCGTTGTAGAAACAGTCCTGAATGAAAATGCCGAATTAACACTGGAAGAAGCACGCGCATATTCTCCTGCTTACCAGTTGGGAGACACCGTCGAGGTAGAAGTCAAAACCAAAAACTTCGGAAGAAGCGCTGCGCAAGCGGCCAAGCAGGTCATTGTGCAGGGCATCCGCGAAGCGGAGCGCGGCATGATTATCAAAGAATACGAGGATAAGAAGGAAGAGATCATCGGCGCGGTCGTCATCCGTGTGGATCCAACCACCGGAAATGCCACATTGGAAATCGGCAAAAACGAAATGGTACTTTTCCGCCACGAACAAATTCCCAACGAAACATTGCAGGTCGGTGACCGCATAAAAGTTTTTGTAACGGAGATCAAAAAGGAAAGCCGCGGTCCCTCCGTCGTTCTTTCCCGTGTGCATCCCGGTCTTGTCCGACGGTTATTCGAGTTGGAAGTACCAGAGTTGAAGGACGGCACCATCGAAATCGTGTCCGTCGCACGTGAACCGGGCAGCCGCACCAAAATTGCAGTGCGAAGCAACGACGAAAAGGTGGATCCAATCGGCGCCTGCATCGGCCCCAAGGGCGCCCGCAAGAATCTCGTCACAGAGGAGCTTTGCGGAGAAAAGATCGACATTATCCCTTACAGTGAAACCACCGAAGATTTTATCAGTGCCGCACTGGCACCGGCAACGGTAGATGAGGTTCTCAAGCTACCGGAATCAGACCGCGCTTACCGTGCGATTGTAGCGGAGGATCAGCTTTCACTGGCTATCGGTAAGGAAGGACAGAATGCGCGTCTTGCCGCCAAGCTGACCGGTTTCAAAATCGATATCAAAAGCCGTAAAACCATTGAAGAGCAGGAAGGTTAATGTAAATGGCAGAACGCAAGCTTCCGCTCCGTAAATGCCTTGGCTGCGGAGAAATGAAAGAAAAAAAGCAGTTGCTTCGCGTTGTCCGCTGCAAAGACGGAACAACCGTAACAGATCCCACCGGTAAAGCAGCCGGCAGAGGTGCTTATATCTGCAGAAGCGTCGCATGCTTCGATGCCGCGCGAAAAAACCGCCGATTTGAAAAAGCATTTTCCGAGCAAATCCCGGATACGGTCTACGAAAGCCTGCGTCTCAGCATTGCGGAAACCGAAAAGCATATGTAGGCTTCCTGCTCCTGCATACGTGGTAAGGAAACAGAAGGGAATGGGCACACGATGGACAGAACACCGGAAAGTATACAAAATCAAAAGAAGACGCTCGGCGTCTTAGGTCTCGCGAAACGTGCCGGTGCAATCGCTGTTGGCACAAATAGTGTGCTGGATGCCATCCGGAGCCGGAAAGCCCTGCTGGTATTGGTCGCTGCTGACACCTCCGAAAACACCATCAAGCAATTGATCGACAAGGCTTCTTACCGAGGCGTGCCGACAGAAAGGCTTTCTTTCGGAATGTGCGAGCTGGGACATGCGATCGGCAAGGATCACACCGCTGCCGTCGCTCTTCTGCAGGAAGGCTTTGTAACCGCCTACACAAGATCCTGTCAAAAGACCTGAAACGCTTTTCCAGCATCTTCAGGCAGAAAATAAAAATGCCAAGGTTATCCAAATACGCTTTCAAACCCGAAAGGAATGATTATACACATGGCAGAAACAAGTAAAAAATATAAAGTCGGCGAACTCGCCAAGGACTTCGGACTCAAAAACAAGGACGTTATCGACCTGTTCGCCAAGCAGGGGTATGCCGGAAAAAGCCATACGACCGCGCTGGAAGATGAAGAAATCAGCGTGTTTTTAGAAGCGATTACCCAACAGAACCAAATTGATATCACCGCATACTTTAAATCCTTTGACGACAAGAGAAAGGCCAAAAAGGAAGAGGAGCGAAAAAAAGCGGAGGAACAGCAAAGGGCAGCAGAGGAGGCGCGCCGCAAACAAAAACAGTCACAAAACGCAGCGCAGCCTGCGCAAAAAAAGAAGCCGCAGCAATCCCAGCAGCCGCAGAAGCAACGCTCTAAAACAGAGGTTCGCGTCGTAGATACTCGCGGTACCTCTAATGTCGATCTCGGCAGATACGACGAAAAACTGCTGAAATATGACTCCAATGTGCCAGACAGCACACACACAGGAAAACAGAAAATCAAAAAGAAGAATAAGTTTGCTTCTCCGGAGCAGCGCGGAAACACTCGCACCGGCAAGTCGGGCGCAAAATCAGCCGCAAAACCACAAAATAAGCCTAAGCCCGTCCAGCTTACGATTTCCGTTCCGGACGAAATTACAGTCAGCGAACTCGCTTCCCGTATGAAGCAAACAGCAAGCAATGTCATTAAAAAGTTGATGAGCATGGGTGTCATGGCAGGAATCAACGACGCCATCGATTTTGATACCGCTTACTTGGTTGCGGATGAGTTTCACATCATTGTAAATAAAGAGATTGTACTCTCTTTGGAGGATCGTCTGATCGATTCCAGTGAAGATGCCCCCGAAACCCTGCAGCACCGCGCGCCGGTCGTCGTGGTTATGGGGCATGTTGACCACGGTAAGACTTCCCTGCTGGACGCCATCCGCAATGCGCATGTGACAGCGGGCGAAGCCGGCGGCATTACGCAGCATATCGGTGCGTACAGCGTGCATGTACACGATCAGGATATCACGTTTCTGGATACGCCCGGTCACGAAGCATTTACTGCCATGCGTGCTCGTGGCGCAAACATGACGGACATCGCTGTTCTTGTTGTCGCAGCAGATGACGGCATCATGCCACAGACCATAGAAGCTATTAACCACGCCAAAGCGGCAGGCGTCTCTATCATCGTTGCTATCAATAAAATGGACCGTCCGGGTGCCAATCCCGACAAGGTAATGACTGATTTGACTAACTATGAGCTTGTGCCGGAAGCATGGGGCGGAGATACGATTTGCGTACCGGTTTCTGCACTGAAAAAGGAAGGAATCGATGAGCTTCTGGATATGATCCTTCTGACCGCAGAGATGCTGGAGCTGAAGGCGAATCCGAACCGGAGCGCTCAGGGTGTCGTCGTTGAGGCAAGGCTGGACAAGGGAAAAGGAACCGTCGCCACCTTTTTGGTGCAAAAAGGTACGCTTCATACCGGCGATATCATCATCGCAGGCACTGCAGTCGGACGTGTCCGCGTCATGACCAATGACAAAGGAAAAACCGTCAAGGAAGCCGGTCCGTCTGTTCCGGTAGAAATTACCGGTCTGTCAGAAGTCCCGAACGCAGGAGATCTCTTCTTTGCCGTAAAAGATGAAAAAATGGCACGGGATCTTGCGGAACAGCGAAAGCAGACCGAAAAGCAGACCAGCGCAGATGCGAGCAAGGTCAATCTGGATGACCTGTTCAATCAGCTCGGTAATGGTATTCAGGATCTGAATATCATTGTGAAGGCAGATGTGCAGGGATCCGCAGAAGCAGTCAAGCAAAGCCTTGAAAAGCTCTCCAACGAAGAAGTCAAGGTGAATGTCATCCATACGGCGGTCGGCGGTATCACAGAGAGCGACGTTATGCTCGCCTCCGCCTCCAACGCGCTGATTGTTGGCTTTAATATCCGTCCGGACCGCACAGCAACGGATGCCGCCGCGCGTGACAAGGTAGATATCCGAACCTACCGTATCATTTATGACTGCATTGCAGAAATCAAAGCTGCTATGAAAGGCATGCTCGCACCTACGTTCAAGGAAAGCGTCATCGGTCATGCGGAGGTACGGCAAACCATTCATGTCCCCAATGTCGGCACGATTGCCGGTTCCTATGTAACGGACGGTAAAGTAGCACGCCATGCACAGATTCGTGTTCTTCGCGACAGCGTCGTGATTTTCGAAGATAAGATCTCTTCTCTGAAGCGCTTTAAAGATGACGCGAAAGAAGTGGCGGAGGGCTACGAGTGCGGCATTGGATTGGAAAAATTCAATGACATCAAGGTCGGTGATGTGCTGGAAGCCTTTATCATGGAGGAAGTGGAACGCTGATGGGCGCTTACAGACAGGATCGAATAAATGAAGCGGTAGCGGCAGAACTGACTGAAATTCTGCGTGTAGTCAAGGATCCCCGCGTCAGCCGTGCTTTCATCAGTATATCCGGTGCAGAGGTTTCTAAGGATCTTTCCCAAGCAAAAATCTTTTACAGCGTGTTCGGACCAGACCGAGATGTAGAGGAAGGGATCGCCTCTGCAGCCGGCTTCATTCGCGGCGAGTTGGCAAAACGGATGAATTTAAGGATAACGCCCAAGCTGGTATTTCTCCGCGAGCACGGTGCGGAAAAAGCGATGGATATTGCAAAAATATTAAAGGATTATCAAAATGGGAATCCGCATTCATGAATCGGAAGCGGTCGCGTTCCTGAAGGAACACGATAACTTTCTGATCTTCACACACAATTCTCCGGATGCGGACACCATTGGCTCCGCCTGTGCACTGGTTCGTGCGCTGCGATATATCGGAAAACAGGCAGATGCCTTTAACCGGGAAGGCATACCGGAACGACTTTCCTTTCTGGACACAAAAACAGTCTTTCTCCAAGAACTGCCGCCTCTGAAGCAGCGTACCCTGATCAGCGTAGATGTTGCAGCACCGAAAATGCTTTCGCCATCGGAAGCTTCCTTAGCATTTGCACTTTCGATCGATCACCATGAAGTCAATACAATCAACTGCGAACGTCTGTATTTACAGGAAACCTATCCGGCTGCCGGAGAAATCGTGTATGAGCTTCTGCATGCGCTCGACGTTCCGTTGGATCAAGAAAGCGCTGCGGCACTATATGCCGCTATCAGTTCCGACAGCGGCGGTTTCCGGTATGCTTATACCCGTCCGGAAACCATGCGCGCTGCCGCTGAGCTGATGGCAACAGGCATCGACTTTGCACGGATCAATCGCCTGCTGTTTGAAAGTAAAACACCCATACAGATTGCGGTAGAAAAATTGGGATACGAAAAATTAGAACTGCATTTCGGCGGACAATTCGCATTAGTTACCGTCACTGCCGAGGAGCTTGCTGCAACAGGTGCGTCTAACGGCGAAACAGAATGCCTGAATCAGATCCCGCGGCAGATCGCCGGAGTGGCTCTATCCGCGGTGATTCGCCCAAAAGAGAATAGTATCAAATGCTCGCTGCGCTCCAATGAGGAGATCAATGTCGCAGAACTGGCGTCTACATTTCAGGGCGGAGGGCACTTCCACGCTGCCGGATTCGCCGTTCCGGAAAGTACAGTCAGCCAAGTTCGTCAGCAACTGCTGCATGAAGTAGAAAGGCGGCTCACATGAACGGAATTCTGGTGGTAGACAAACCGGTAGGCATTACCTCACAGGTAGTCATCACACAGCTCCGCAAAGTGACAGGCGAAAAAAAGGTTGGGCATGGTGGCACATTGGACCCGCTGGCAAGTGGCGTTCTGCCGGTTATGATCGGCAGAGCAACCAAAGCCTGTGATTTCCTGATGGATCATGAGAAAACCTACACAGCCTGCGTTCGATTGGGTATAACAACAGACAGTGAGGACGTCACCGGAGAGATTTTATCGGTATATAACGGAGCCCTCCCCTCCGAAGAGGCTTTCCGTGCCGCTGCCGAGCAGTTTATTGGAGAGACAGAGCAAATACCGCCGATGTATTCCGCACTCAAAAAAAACGGACAGAAGCTGGTGGATTTAGCACGTCGCGGTATTGTCGTGGATCGCGCACCTCGCAAGGTCACCATCTCTTCCCTACGTGCCTATCAAAAAAACGGGGAGTTTTATCTAGACGTACGTTGCTCCAGAGGCACTTACATCCGCACGCTTTGTGCGGACATCGGTCGCCTTTTGGGGTGCGGCGCCTGCATGAGCGCGCTTCGGCGTACCTCAGTAGGGCAATTTTCTATTGAGCAGAGCATTCCTTTGGACGAATTACGCGAGTGGAGCGCTGCACAGGTGGAGGAAAACCTGATCTCAGTGGAACGCCTTTTCCTTCACCTGCCGCAAATCCAATTGCCACCCTTCTTCTCCAGACTGTATGGAAATGGGGAAAAAATCTCGCTATCCAAACTGAAATTTCTACATGGACAAGCCGGTGATCGGTTCCGCATCTATACGGCAAACGGCATCCTTACCCTCGGTGAGCTGGAGTCATTTAACGGCGATCTCTGTCTGGGTGCAAAAATATTTTTCTGAGGCTGCACATTGCAACAAAAAATGACATAACAGATATGGTATTCTTCAATTGGTATCATATCTGTTTTTTATGTGCCAAGAAAGAAGAAAGGAATGGTCGTTGAAAATGCTCCCGTTACTCAAGCGTTCGGAAAAGAAAACCATTTACGGGAAAGGCTCGTTCGGAAAAGTGGTCTTTCTGCCGACAGAAGAATTGGCGCCTAACCCGATGCAACCGCGTAAGCAATTTGATGAGGCTTCGCTCAACGCGCTTTCCGAAAGTATCCGGCAATACGGTCTGCTGCAGCCGGTCACAGTACGAGAAGCGGAGCCACAGCCCTATCCGGATAACGTTCGCGGACCGAGCTTCGAAATCATTGCCGGTGAGCGGCGTTGGCGCGCAGCCAAGCTTGCCGGATTAGAAAAGGTGCCTTGCGTCATTCGCATAGCAGATCGGAAAGAGTCCGCTGAGTTGGCTCTGATCGAAAACCTGCAGCGGCGGAATCTCGGTTATTTTGAAGAAGCAGAAGCGATTCGCAACCTTCTTTTGATGACTTCCCTCTCGCAAGCCGAAATGGCTGCCCGCCTATCCCTTAGTCCGTCTGCACTCTCTAACAAGCTCCGCCTTTTACGGCTGTCACCCAGCGAGCGGAAGCTGATCGAGGAAAACGAACTCGGAGAACGCCACGCACGCGCTTTTCTGAAAATCCGCGACGAGTCTCTGCGGAAGAAAGCAATTCTGCAAACCGTAACAGACGGATTATCCGCTGCTGAAACAGAAGCGCTTGCCGATCGACTCAACAGTGAGCAAACCGCCTTTACCGAGGAAAAACCGGCGTCTTCCGTCAAACCAAGGCAGCGCATTTCCCTGATCCGAGATGTTCGCTTTTTCTTCAATACACTGGACCGCGCAGTTTCTTTACTGGAAGAAGCGGGATTCTCAGCTGAACAGCAGCGCAAAGAAACAGATGCCGGTTATGAAATTCGCCTATTTGTCCCTAAAAAGGGAACACCATAAAAATACTGATCTCCCTCAACGAAAAAAGCGTACCTCCCGTCATGCGAGAGATACGCTTTTTTCCTTTCAGAAACTCACTTTTTCCGTTTTGTCATCACAATCACAACGATCACAACAACAAGTACGATAGCAGCCAGCACAAGCAAAATGATTGTCGTCTGTGATAACCCGTTCGATGCTTCCGAAACGGCGCCTACAGTGGAAGAGGCGCTTTCGGAACCCATAACGCTGCTTTCCGTCACACCGGAGGAAACAAAATCCGTGTCGCTTTCCTCCTCACTTACCGCTGCTACGGATGATTCGGCCTCTGAGGAGGTCGTATCCGAACCGGATGTCGCCTCAGATTCCACCCCGGTCTCACCGTTATCAGGTACGCTTTCATATAATGTCGCACTGCCGCTGCCCGTCCCGTTCTCCAAATCCACGCCTTCCAGTACAATAACCATGCCGGGAACAGCACTTAATGCTGCCAGTTTCCCGTAAACATTCGGATACTGGTCTTCCAACGTCGGATCAGATGTAGCAGAATGTACAACCAAGGCAACTATACCATCACCGATCGATACATCCGGTACACTGCCGCTGCCTGCAATGGGCTGTTCTACCACAAGAAGTCTACCGTCCTCCTGAGCTCTGCAAAGGACGGTGACTGCCCAAGCCGCGTTACAGGAATCATAAGCCTCCTGCGTTGTGCAGAGAATACAGTCCTCACCGCTAATCTGCCCATTGACTCCTTTCACCTGAAATGTGAACGGTTCAAACTCTTCCGCAGAAACAAATACGATGCATACAGAAAGCAGCAGAATACAGGCCAAGAAAAGGGTTCCTATATTTTTCATACGTCATACTTCCTTTCCGATGTCATTTTTCAATAGAAGATTCAAAGGTCAGTATTATTGCAGAACCAACTGATAGATCACAAGCGCACCATCCAAAACGGTCAAAACTGCCTCCAAGGCAATCCACTTTTTCGGCTTTGGTCCAAAGACCGCCATGATACCGCAAATCCCAACCAGAAGGATACCGCCCGCCAGAAAAGAAAGCGTAGTTACACGGTATGGGGACACCACACCGGTTAACGTCTGCGGGAGAAAAAAGCCTGCGATACTATTCATCAGCGCCGTTGCCGCGAGGAGTAACCCCGCGGCAAGGTTGATCGGTTCAAAGTGTTTTCTTTGCAAGGTTCCGTCCCTTTCTTACATATGAACGGGGAAAATTCAATCCTTATAAAAAGTCCACTGGCACTCCGTATGGATCTCAGAGCCGGCTTCGACCTTCTCAAGAGAACTGCCGGACGGGAATTTAGAGAAATAAAGCTTATTCGTATTGGTGTTCATATCCCAAAAAGCGGTCTGCAGGCTATTATTAAAGTTGTTGCAGCTGGTTTCCGGTGTCAGAACACGGACATCGAATTTGTACGCTTCCCCTTCATCATACCCCCAAATGACACAGCGTTCCGCTGCATTTCCACCATGTAATGTGCCGGAATAATCCGCCTTACCGGTCTTGAAGGTCTCTATCACAGAAAGCAAGTTCTCATCACCGTCTATGAACGCACAGTAGAGTCCGTACTGCTTTTGAATTGGGAACATACAGGTATAGGAAATGTCATAATATGCATCCTTCAGATACGTATAATCCACTGCCAAGCGAATCTGAGGTCCGACAATAGTATAGGTACGAACCGCTTCGCAGTACTGATTGTCCTCATCATAGTTATAAACCTTATCATCACCCGCCGGATCCCAGTACAGCGTCGTTTCTTCTACGATTTTCAGATTTTCCAGCGTAACGGTTTCACCGACAGAAAGGGAGATTTCTTCCTCCGTCTTTCCATTGTAAAGGTGAAGTGAGCGCAATTTTTCATTCGCATGGTTGCCGCCAGACCATACCCAGCTTGCGGAAGCGGAGGAGGCGACACGGTAAACGTATTCCCAATCCGTCGAGCCGGCACTGAATACGTGCGTTCCGGCTTGATCTGTCAACTGCCATTTGCCGAGGTTATAGGTACCCCATGCGGTACGGTAGAAGGTCAGCAGCATCGTGCCTTCATACGTCTCACAGGTTACGGAATACGTTGTCTCATTTGTGCGCTGCAGCTCCATAGTATAGCTTTCCAGCGTCTGAATCTGATCGGAAGTATCCATATCCTGAAACTCCTCGGTCACATCACCGCGTCCATCTTTGGGAACCTCAACGACGGGTTCATATTTCGCGTAAAGATCATAAGTACCAAGCACATGACGCTTAACCATCATATAATCTTTCGCTTCCACCTTACCGTTCAGATCAACATCTGCAGCAGCCAGAGCTGCACCCTCCAGTTTATAGGAGCCAAGCACATGGCGCTTCAGCATCATATAGTCTTTCGCCTCTACGCTGCCGTTTCCGTTCAAATCACCATCGATGAGGATATACCAAGACTCGCTATCATTTCCCTGAAGCAGCTTCTCAACCACATCGCCGGTTGCAAAATACCCGGTGGTCTTTTCCGTCCCGGAAGCATCCAGCAGGAGTACCCCAGACATGGTATTGACCATTTCGGCAAGCGTCTCTACCGACGTCTTCTCGGAAATGCCGCGGATATAACTGTCATCAATGTACGCTCTGTCAGAAGAGATGCTGAACTCATTGATATAACCGGAAAATACCTCAATTTCGGAGCAGAATACAAAGAAACCGCCCGACGCAACCGTCATCCGGATATATCGATAGGAAGCGCTGTTGAGTAAATCCAGTCTAAACTCATGGTAGCTGTAGGTCTCGTCTTCCGTCACATCCTGCGCAGTACCCAGCTCCGTAAAGCTGCTGCCATCAGTAGAACCGCTGAAACGAACGGAAGCCGGAAGAGCAATCGCATAATCTGTTTTCGAGCAGAATTCCGCACTGATACGGGCAAGCAAGGTTACCTCTTTGCCAAGATCCACCGTAATGGTATATTCGGAAGCACCGTTAAAAGCATACCATTCGGAACCGATCAAAGAAGAGCCCTTGACACCGTCCGTCAGTTCCGTACCCACTTTATACCGGTAGTTATCCGTACCATACTGATCTGCGTCCAGTGTATAAGGTGCAGAACCTGTATATGAGCAGCCGAGCGCGACATTTGTCAGCCCACTTTCTTCCTCTGCCGCTGCGGGCAGTGCGGTCAGTACCATTGCCGCCAACATAGTCAGAAGCAACAGCCAACACATACTTTTTTTCAAAATTAAATTCTCCTTTCGCAATAACGGGTGTTGCTTTTATTATACACGTTTTTTCTGTCTCGGTCAATAGGTATTTCAGATTTTCTTTTTTCCTTATTTAACATGCATAAAAAAGGGCAGCCGTAAGTTGCACACAACACTTTGCGACTGCCCCGGCATTCGATGCTTCCTTCTTTTGAACCAGTTTTGGTCAAAAATCAGCATAACAATCGAATCAGTGATTCCGGTATTTTTAAATCAAGTTATTGAGCGGTAGAATTCCCCACGTTGTTGTCTCCGATCAAATCAGAAGCACCGTTTTCTACATTCGAAGTCAAATCGGATACGCCCTGCTCCACATCGGAGGTAAAATCGGAAAGATCATCGCCAGCATCGGAAAGCATGTCGGAAAGATCGTCACCGATATCAGATTCATGAGAAACATTCGGAACATCGGAAACCGGATTGTCGCTCAAAGACTCTGTACTGTTCTGGGAAATCATCCCGTTGCTTTCCGCGCTTCCAGAGGTATCTCCGTCGTTACCGCAACCGACGGCAAACACCATTGCCGCCACTGCGACCAGCAACAGAAAAAAACGTTTTATTTTCATGTTTATTTTACTCCTTTTGAGTTTCCATCAGATTTTGCTATAACCGCACGATCATAGTATCCGCGTTTTCCAAAGCATTTATGCGCAGATTTTTTTCGAACCAACAGGAAAACTACGCAAAGAAAATAGCAACGCCGTCTTGCAATCAAAGAAAAAATATGGTAAAATAAATTTGCAGTTCATGAAAAATTTTCTTAATGAAAGAGGAAGGTATCTTTTATGATCGTCAAAACTCCCCCTTTAGGCTGGAATTCTTGGAACACTTTCGGTCCTAATATCAATGAACAATTGATCCGTGAAATGGCGGACGCCATGGTAGAAACCGGTCTCCGGGACGCAGGTTATGAATATCTGGTGATCGACGATTGCTGGGCCATGCGGACTCGAAACGAGAAGGATGAGCTGGTCGCAGATCCCGAAAAATTCCCAAGCGGTATGAAGGCCGTTGCAGATTATGTCCACAGCAAAGGGCTGAAATTCGGCATGTATTCCTGTGACGGTACCATGACTTGCGCAAGGTATCCCAGTTCCTTTGATCACGAATTCATCGACGCCAAAACCTTTGCAGATTGGGGTATCGATTTTCTTAAATATGACAACTGTAACCGCCCCGTCAACTATTCCGGACGCCTTCTTTACAAACGGATGGGGCTTGCACTGGCAAACTGCGGGCGAGATATTCTCTTTTCCGCATGCAACTGGGGTGCAGAAGAGAGCCAGAACTGGATCAAAGAAACCGGCGCTCACATGTGGCGTTCCACCGGTGATATCGTTGACAACTGGAATTCTATTAAGGAGTTGACTCTGAAGCAGCTGCCCCTGCTTGCCACCAATGGTCAGGGCTGCTTCAATGACATGGATATGCTGGTTGTCGGGATGGGAGGCAAGGGAAATGTCGGCGTCGGCGGATGCTCCTTAGAGGAATACCGAACCCACTTCTCCATCTGGGCGTTCTTCGGTTCCCCGCTGATGATCGGCTGCGATATCCGTGAAATGTCTCAGGAGATTAAAGAAATTCTTACAAATAAAGAGATTTTGGCGATCAATCAGGATCCCGCATATCGGCAACCCTTCCAGGTGAGTACCTTTTTTGACGAAACGCTGATTTCTTGGAACGCATGGATTAAATATTTGGAGGGCGGCGATCTTGCGATCGGCTTCTTCAATCTCAGCGATAACGATGTCAATCCCTGTCTGGCACTCACGGATATCGGCTTAGGAAGCGTATCCGGTAAGGCGCTCCATCTCCGCAACCTGTGGACAGGGGAGGATCTGGGCGTCCATAAGGATCATTTCGAAGTTAAAACGATTGCGCCTCACAATTGCCTGATGCTGAGAGGCTCGATTGTAGATGCCTGAGTGCATCAAATGCGGAAAGCAAGTGTCAGCAGATGAAATCGGCGCCACACGTAAAATGATCAACCGAAGTGCCACGGAATTCTTCTGCCTTTCCTGCCTTGCAGAGCGGTTTGATGTCAAAGAATCGCTGCTGCACGAAAAAATCGAAGAATGGCGCGCTTATGGCTGCACTTTATTTCCACCAAACTGAAGCAAAGAGGTATAACAACAATTTAAAGAAAAGACTGCCGCATTATGGTGCGGCGGTTTTTTCTTTTTTCTTTTTCAAAAAACAAATTTGGCGAAAGCTATTGTTTTTTTTCTGAAATCCTTTATAATATAATGGAGGAGAGTTAGGCATGTGCTTTTATTTCAAAAGAAAAGGACGGTCATCCTATGGATTTTTTTGACGCCCTGACCATGATCGGCGGTCTTTGCCTATTCCTGTTGGGCATGCATTTGATGAGCAGTAATTTAGAGCTCTGTGCCGGCAGACGAATGAGTTCTCTGCTTGTCAAGTTCACCGGCACGCCAATTCGTGGCTTTCTGCTCGGATTTGCTGTAACATTGGTTATTCAATCCTCTTCTGCCACAACCGTTATGGTCGTTGGCTTTGTCAGTGCAGGCATGATGACCCTAAAGCAATCCGTCGGCGTCATTATCGGTGCCAACCTCGGTACCACGATCACCTCCTGGATGATTGCGCTCACAGGCTTGGAGTCTGAGCTGTTTTGGCTGAAGATGTTGAAGCCGTCCTCCTTTTCCCCCATATTAGCATTGGCGGGCATCCTGCTTTTGATGATCTGCAAAAGCCGCCGAAAAAAAGAAATCGGCATGGTTTTATTGGGATTCACGGTTCTCATTTTCGGGATCGAAACTATGTCGGATGCGGTCTCCGGACTTCGGGAAATGACGGAATTCAAGCAGCTTTTGGTGACGTTTTCTTCACCGGTTGCCGGCATTCTGACCGGTACTGTTCTAACCGCGATTATCCAATCCTCCTCCGCCTCCATCGGTATCCTGCAGGCGCTCTGTGTAACCGGCGAAATCACCTACGGATTTGCAATTCCGATTTTACTCGGTCAAAATTTTGGCACCTGCATCACGGCAATGATCGCTTCCTTCGGTGCATCACGTGACGCTAAGCGCGCCGCGCTGATTCATCTGTACTTCAATTTGATCGGTAAATCTCTGGTAGTTGCCCTTTTTTATCTTCTGAACCTGTTTCTTGACTTCCCTTTTCTTTCCTCCCCCACCAGTTCATTTGATATCGCACTGATTCACACCGCAATCAACCTTGCAGCGGCATTGGTAGTCCTTCCGTTCGGCAAATTACTGGTCCAACTGGCAAAGCTGACCGTACGGGACGCCACCCCTCAGGCTGAGTTTCAAAAGCTGGACGAACACTTGCTCACCACGCCAGGCATCGCCCTTTCCAACTGCAAGGAAGCGGTCAATGAAATGGCGGAGCTATCCGTTGAAGCTATGCAGAGCGCATTGCACAGCTTCGCCTCCTACGACCATGAAACGGCAAAGGCGATTCGCAACAAAGAGGAATCCGCAGACCGATATGAGGACCGTATCGGTTCCTACCTGATCAAAATTTCAAGGCAGCAGCTTTCCGAACGGGAAAGCAGCGAAGCAACCAAGCTGCTGCGTGTGATCGGTGATTTCGAACGTATTTCCGACCATGCGGTCAATCTTTTGGAATCCGTTGAGGAGATCCGTGAAAAGAAGATTCAATTTTCACCGGATGCGGAGCATGAAATGCAGGTGCTCTCAGAGGCGGTCACGGAAATACTTCTACTAACCGTTCGTGCCTTTCAGCAGGACAATCTTTCCGCAGCAGATTCCGTAGAGCCGTTGGAGCAGGTCATAGACGGGCTGCGCCAGCAGATTCGTCTGAACCACACACGACGCCTGCAAAAGAATGAATGCACTATGGAACACGGCTTCATCCTTTCGGACATCCTGACCAATTTAGAGCGAGCGGCAGATCATTGCTCCAACATTGCCGGCTGCATTTTGGAAACGCAGCACGATGAAATGGACATGCACCGCTACTTATCCGGCGTGCGTTCCGAAAGCGAATACTTTATGCAGCAATACCGTGAATACCGTCAAAAATACACGCTTTGAAAAAGACAGAGGGCTGTCGCCCATCCGTTTCCACGGATTTGCGACAGCCTTCTTTGCCTGATATAAGGAGCTTTTATTTAGCCCTTCATGGTGTTCTCGTAGCTCTCGATCATTTTCTTGACCATCTGACCGCCTACGGAACCGGCCTGCTTAGAAGTCAGGTCACCGTTATACCCCTGCTTCAGCGTAACACCCACTTCGCTTGCCGCTTCCATCTTGAATTTCTCAAGTGCGGACTTTGCTTCGGGCACAAGACTCTTGTTTGCCATAGTGTTTATTCTCCTTTTCTCTTTACTGTTTACGTTTCATCGTTTTTATATCAGAGGTTTTCCCTCGCTGTTATTTTGTCTCCACATTCCAAAAATATAATTGGTAATCTTTGGATTTTTACATTTTTGAATTCATATATACTTTTGCAACTCCGAAAGCGGCGTCACCGTGTATCCTTCCGCCAACGCTGCGGCACAATATTTTGCCAGAGAATATCCGGTCGTGCCGTTCAGCAACCCGCAATCGGCTACACCGCCGGGAACCGGAGCCTCCGAAAGGGTGCTCCTGCTGCTGACGCAAATTTGCCCATATGCCTGCAGCGCTGAAGACAGGAACTCATTCGGTTCTCCCGACATTATTCTTACATATCGGGGAAATGAACCGGTCCACGATAAAAAAGATTCATTTTCTTCTGCAAGTGCCGACATGGTCTTTTTCTTGGTACGTCCATTCGGTGCCTCCTCAAAAAGTAAGCCAAGCTCTGCAAAAGAGAGCTTAGGGAGCAATTCTTCATTCTTTTTCAACCATTCGTTAGTAACGAATATGCAAGGACGCACATTCATTCCCTCGCAGACGGAAGCAAACAGACGCAACGCCGCCTCGCTTTCCACACCGGTCAGGGATAGCGTAACTGAACAAATAGGCTCCTCTGTCAAAATTCCATCAAAGGGCTGCAATGCGGGAACGCTCATCGTCTCAGAACGTGCATGAAAAACCCAAATCAAGATGACGGCAATCGCCAAAAGCAGCAAAATAAACAGCCTTCTTTTGGTACGTCTGTAGCGATGCAAAACCATTTACAAACACCTCTTCATAACCAGATACCAGCGTGAAAGAAACCGACAGCAGCTTCTTGATTTTGCGATCTTTCACGCTCTATCCTATGCGGAAAGGCAAGCAGCTATGCACCGGACAAACTGTAAAAAATCTCCCTCGCTTCAACAAGACAAGGGAGATTTTTTTCAATCATTTCTTTTTCCATAAACGAAACAATGCCGTCATTTCATGGATCAGCAGCGGCAGAAGTGAGAAAAGCGCAGTCAACAGCCATTCTCCTGCAGACAAAGGCACGGTAGAAAACACCGCACTGACACCGGGCGTCTCCACCACAAACAACTGAAGCAGCACTCCGACGACAAATGCCAGCGCCATAACAATATTTCGATGTTCAAAAATACGGAAAACAGATTGTTTCACATTGCTCATGTTGAGCATATGAAACAGTTCACCGAAGGCAAGTGTGCAGAATGCCATTGTACGCGCCTGTGCAAGCACTGACGCCTCCTCTTCCAACAAGGCACGAACTGCAGAAAGGGTATGCGCGCCATGAACCCATCCTGCGGAAAAATAAGAAAGCAACACCGACGCGGTTAAAATGACGCCGTACCCGATAACGACGCGAAGTCCGCCGCCATGAAACATGCTTTCGTCCGGATCACGCGGCTTTTCATCCAAAATGTCCTTCGCTTTCGGATCCATACCAAGCGCAATCGCCGGAAGACTGTCCGTGATCAGGTTGACCCATAGCAAGTGAATGGCAATCAGCGGCGCAGGCATTCCGATACAGATCAGCAAAAACATAGCAAATACTTCTGCAATATTACTCGACAGCAGAAACCAGACCGTTTTCTGAATATTCGCGTAAATGCCTCTGCCTTCCTCCACCGCCTTCTCGATAGATGCAAAATTATCATCTGTCAGCACCATATCTGCGGCACCTTTAGCCACATCTGTGCCGGTGATTCCCATAGCAATGCCGATATCCGCCGCCTTCAGGCTGGGCGCATCATTGACGCCATCTCCCGTCATGGCGCAGATATGACCGTTTGCCTTAAACGCCTTGACGATCTGCACCTTGTTCTCCGGCGAGACACGAGCAAAAACACGCGCGGTCTTACAGCAGTCCCGCAGAGCTTCCCATGACATAGCGTCCACCTCCGCACCGGTACGACACTGCTCTCTGCTTTCACAAATGCCGAGCTTACGCGCGATGGCAAAAGCCGTATCCCGATGGTCTCCGGTAATCATCACCGTTTGAATTCCTGCATGAGCAAATTTTTCCACCGCACCTTTTGCCTCCGGTCGCTCCGGATCCACCATAGCGACCAAGCCTACAAAGATCAGGTTCTCCTCGGTCGCTTCCTGCGCAGAACGGTAAGCGAGCGCCAGCACGCGCAGAGCGCGCTCGCTAAAAACCGCATTGGCCTCATTGATCTTCATGCGGTCACGCTCTGTCAACGAACGCACAGAGCCATTCTCCAAAATACGATCCGTATGTCGCAGAATAGAATCTACCGCACCTTTGGTGTATGAGCAACCGCCATCCGGCGTCCGATGCAAAGTCGTCATCATTTTCCGGTCGCTGTCAAAAGGCAATTCCCCGATACGGGGCGTTTCAGCTTCCAGCTCCTGTTTATGCATGCCAAGCTCATTGGCAAAACGAACCAGTGCAATTTCGGTTGGATCTCCGCTCACGCCTTCGTCTACCGTCGCGTTAGAGCAAAGGGAAAGACCGCGCGCCAACAGTCGTAGACCTTCTGTCTGACTTCCTGCAAACGCATCCCGATTTGTGAACAGATGATTGCAGTATGTCTCCACTACCGTCATCCGGTTCTGTGTCAACGTACCGGTCTTATCCGAGCAAACGACAGAGACTGCTCCCAAGGTTTCCACCGAGGGTAGCTTTCTCACAATCGTGTTGGCATTGACCATCTTTCTCACCCCAAGAGCAAGTACAATGGTCACAACCGCAGGCATCCCCTCCGGAATTGCCGCTACCGCAAGAGAAATTGCGGAAAGTACCGCCTCAATATAGGCTGCCGCCTGCATCCCCTTGCCGCCCCAAATGATCCAAAAAATATCTGCAAGCAACACGAAAATGACAATCCCCAAGGTTATCATGCCAAGAGTGCGGGACAACTTTGCAAGTACCTTTTGCAGCGGTGTTGGCTCCTCCTGTTCACTGTCCAGCGCCGTTGCTATGCGACCGATCTCCGTCTGCATTCCGCAGCGACAGACAATTCCTCTACCGCGACCATACGTGACAGGGGTAGACATGTAAGCTATGTTCCGACGGTCCGCGACGCCAACCGGTTCACTGAAAGTCACTCCCGCGTCCTTCTCCACCTGCAAGGATTCGCCGGTCAGACTGGATTCATTCATCTTCATATGATGGGATTCCACCAATCGAAGATCTGCACCGACCGTATCCCCTTCCTCCAGAAGTACCAAATCCCCGGGAACCAGCGTTTCGGATTTCACTCGCATCCGCTTCCCGCCGCGGATGACCGTAGTTTCCGGACTGGAAAGCTGCTTCAGCGCATCCAAGGAGGATTGCGCCTTGATCTCCTGCACGGTGCCGATCAGCGCATTCAACAGAATCACTGCTAAAATGATAACGACGTCTGGCCAATCACCGGCTCGCAGGAAATCAAACGCATTGCCGGCTCGCAGCCAAAGGACCGTATCGTAAATCGAGACCCCGGCGGTTACGGCAATCGCGGCAAACAAAACATAAATCATCGGATCCTTCAGCTGAGAACAAAACACAGAAACGACCGACCGCTTCTTTTTTTCCTCCAGCTTATTTTTACCGTAACGCTCTAACCGTTCGGCTGCTTCTTCCTCTGAAAGACCGGACACAGCGTCGGTTCGACATACACGGCAAGTATCGGCTACAGACAAGGTTTCAAATGCATGTTGTTTCATTTCTATGACCATCGTTTTCTCTTATCAGAGAAAGCTTACCTTTCTAACGGATCGTAATTTCATGTTCCAAAAATTTCCCTTATGAAAAAAAGCTGCTGATAAAAATCTCCAATCCAATTGCAATCAAAATCACACCGCCCAGAATTGCTGCCTTGTCGGAAAGGCGTGTTCCGAATTTACGCCCAATGAACAGACCGCATAGACAAATCAAAAAAGTCACTGCAGCAATCAAAAGCGCACAGACAACCGCTGCCGAAGCTCGGTAATCCGAAATTGTAAAACCAACGGAAAGTGCATCGATTGAAGTCGCAACCCCCTGCGCCAGCAAAACACCGAAGGAAAGGGACACCGGTCCCTGTTCTTCTTTCCGATGCCGAATGCCTTCAAACAGCATCTTTCCGCCAATATACCCCAACAGAAGAAGCGCAATCCATGGAATAAAAGTTTCAAAAGAGCGAAAACGGGAAGCAACCGTGTGTACACAGATCCACCCGGTCAATGGCATTAATGCTTGGAAAAAAGCGAACACCCCGGCGATTCCAAAAAACTTCCCCGGCTTCATCTGCGGTTCATTCAATCCGTTTGCTAAAGAAACGGAAAAGGCATCCATCGCCAGTCCGACACCGAGCAGCAAACTATTGAAGAAAAAGAGAAAATCCCATTCAAACATTCCGTAAACCCTTCCTTTACCTCTTAAATAAGGAAAAGACTCAAGTATAACCGACAGGACTATACTTGAGTCTTCCTGATAACAAGTACTCACATATAGCATAGGTTATACATGAGTCTCGTAATTTAAAGCAAGCCAGACGTACCAAACGTCAGGATGTTGACTTACTACGCGCAATGCGCGCCTACTACTCCCTCAAAAGGATATATAATGTATATAACGCCCGGCGGGCAAAGATCAGGCGTGAGCTTCTATATAGGAAGCGACATCCCCAACCGTCACCAACGAAGACAAATCCTCATCTTCAAAAACAATCCCAAAACGATCCTCGCACATTACGATAAGATCCGCAAGTTCCAGCGAATTTAAACCGAGAACAGAAATCATTTCCGCCTCCGGACGGATCAAATCCGCTTCGATGTTCATTTCGCTGACCAGAATATTCTTGATTTTTTCAAACATGGTATTGGTTCCCTTTCCAGCTTTTATACCTTATATCGAATGATTTTTTTTGTCGTCGTCTTTTCAAATTCCGTTTTGCGCAATTCAATATTCCGCACCTGCTTAAAAGTAGGCAGTTTTTTGTTAACCTTCGCAACTTCCGCTTTGATCGCAGCAATTACTTCCTCGTCACTCTGATCTTTCAGTTTTTCAAAATCCGGATAGATCACTGCCGTAATCAGATCGTCAGCATCCTGCTGCTGACGCGCCAAAACGACACATTCTTTGATCAGATCGATCTTATAAAGGTATTCCTCAATTTCTTCGGGATATACATTCTTACCGTTCGAAAGAATGATAATATTCTTTTTGCGTCCAGTGATAAACAGATAGCCATCCTCATCCAGATATCCGTAGTCCCCAGTACGGAAATATCCTTCGTTATTGAAAGCTGCAGCAGTAGCCTCTTCGTCCTCATAATAGCCGATCATGACCTGCGCACTCTTGACACAGATTTCCCCGATGGCATATGCGGGTGCATCTAACTCACGACCGCTTTCGTCCGTTTGGACGATTTTCACCTGCGTCCCATAAGCCGGCAGTCCGACAGAGCCGAACTTCATCGCAGTATATGGAACCACGCAAACCAATGGCGAGCATTCCGAAATTCCATATCCCTGACAGACGCCGATACCGAACTCACCGAAGCGATCTACCAATTCCGGATCCATCGGCGCGCCGCCGCAAATGATATTTTTCAGCTTTCCGCCCAGCGCATTCAGCACCTCAGAGAATACTGCGCCGCGTAAATCAATCCCCACATGACGAAGCGCTTTTGTTACTACGACAGCACCTTTTACCAGACGGTCGCGATTTTTCTTATGGATTTCCTCACAAATCTTTTTATAGATCGTAGAGAGAAACAACGGAACCAGAACCATCGCTGTAGGCTGGAAAATCTTGATATTCCGCATAAAATATTTCAGGCTGTTGTTAAAACAGATGGTTGCGCCCAAACAAAGCGCGCTTAATTCGCCGCAGACCAACTCATAGGTATGGTGCAGCGGAAGCACGCTGAACAGCACATCTCCGCGATGAATATTCACCATGTTGACCGAATGATAGATACAAGCGGTCAAATTATCCTGTGACAGTAAAACACCCTTGCTGGTTCCTGTGGTACCTGATGTAAAAAGAAGCGTACAGGGCTTCGAGGTATCAAAGCGTGCCTTGGTATATTCCACATATCCGTCCGAAATCAGCAGATTTCCTTTCAGCAGCAGATGGGAATAATCCTCGTCGATCCCTTCTGAATCCCCTTCCGAAGCATTATCAAAATCAATAATATATTTCAACGAAGGAAGCTGGTCACGATATGACCGCAGCTTCAACGCATAGCGATTGGAGCAAAATACGGCTTCTACGCTGGCACGATTGAGAAAATTGCAGATCTGCTCATCCTGCAGTTCCTTATCCATCGGAACCACCACGCCGCCGCCACAGACCACAGCACAAAACGCCGTCATCCATTCCGGACGACTTTCAGACAACAGAGCAATCGTAGCGGTACGCAGACCACGTGCAGCAAGCGCCGTTCCCAGACAATCAACCTGTTCGCGAAACTGACGGTAAGAAATTTCACCGATCTCACTTCCCTCTACAAAATAACGATATAAAATCGCATCACCGTAAGAGGAAGCTGTATAGTCCAGCATATCCCGGATACTGGCAAATTTATCAGCCTGAGGCTTCGGGTAAACTCGTTTCAATTTCATAACCACCTTACTGAAATTCAAAGTCAGCGCGAAAATGAAGTTCCATTTCCTTTTAGATTCCATTTAATCATATTATAGTCATTCCTAAGAAAATGTCAAGAGAAACGGAATAATTTCTTTCTTTCTGCCCACAATAATAGCCGAAAAGAAATTTTTTTGAAAAGATGTGGTAACCTGATGGATACAAACGCCTACAAAAAATACGCCGAATCCCGCGCCAAACACACCCACTGTCTTAGAAACGCACTGCGCGCTTTCTGGGTTGGAGGTCTCCTCTGCTGCTTCGGTCAGCTTCTGGGAAATTTATACCAATGGGCAGGACTATCGGAAAAGCACGCGGGTCTTTGTGTCTCCGTGACACTGATTTTCCTCGCAGGACTCCTAACCGGCATCGGCTGGTTTGACAAGATCGCCAAATACGCCGGTGCAGGAACTCTGGTGCCGATCACAGGATTTGCCAATTCCGTCGCTTCCCCTGCCATCGACGCTCGCGCGGATGAAAGTGATATAATATACCCAAGTCAGACAAACCTACATAATTCTTGGGGTGAGGATGATTCAGTTCAAAATAAAATCGGAAGGAGACGCGGAAATTACAGCAAATTGACAAACAAGTTAAAACTGCCACACGAAAGGTCGGATGAGTAATTATCCGACCTTTTCATTTGGATAAACAGGCTTAGCGGATTAAACTTCTCTGCCCTAAGCCATACCTACATTATAAGGAGGAATTCACGATGAAGCAAGGTGTATTGATTTATAACGATGAGTCCAGCCACATAGATATCCAGTTCGGTCTGGATGATTACTACGGTGGTCTGCACTGCGGAACAACAATGGACGTTCTCGTCAATGACGAATGGATTCCCACGCGGATCGAGAAGTCCGATGACTGGTACTTAATTGGCCTATCCCATTATCGGCTCCTCGGACTGACCGTTAGAATTTAATATTGTAGATTGCCGGGCGGTTTCTTAACAGAGATCGCCCTTTTTTCATGCCTGAAAACAGTTTGAGGAGGTATACCTATGAAATGCTTGATGCGATACCAATGGGTCAAGTTGCTGCGATCCCATCTTCCGGACGGCAAGGGTATAATGGGCGCATGGGCAAAACTCGCATCACGAGCAGCGTTTCGTAAGGGACATGCCTCATACTGCGGCCATATCAACACTGTAAGCCCTGGAATGTGGGCAGGTGGAATGACAGGGCTAAAGAGCATTCTCAGCGTCAGGAGCCGCACACAGGCGCTGGAGACGCTGCAGAAGCTGTCGCAGCTCGGATATATCGAATATGAGTTAAATCCAAAAACAAAGAAATTGACCTATCAGATTTCCGATTGGGTCGTGAAATGTTCCGGAGCTGAATGTATCGATGGAACGGTATATGCCACGGATGGGTACGGGTTTCTATGCCTTCCCCGTAGCATACCTAATCGCCTCGCGGAACAGAATTATATATTTGAAGAAGCAGACGCATGGCTGGATCTCTGGTGCCACACGGTATTTGAGGATCCGGACAATGCGTTTTCTTATTTGGCGCCGGCAATCCAGTATGGAAAATATGGTGCCGCATTAACCTTGGAATCACTGGGACAACGCTGGAACTGGGAAAAGACGAAGGTCTTTCGGTTTTTCAAAAAGCATGGGGATGTTTTCAGACTGATTCGTCTGAACGGTTCCTACGGCTGTCTCGTGTTCAATACATTGTACCCCACAGGTACAGAATTTACAATACCCACACAGGAGCAAATCGTGCGCATTATTGCAGAGGTGCGTTTTCGCGGTGTGAATGCGTATAGGACCTGCAGCAACCACGATCACCTTAACCGGCTGGTCGCATGGTACAGTAGAAAAGCTGTCCTTACTCTCTTCCATATTGATGGAAATGAGGAGCCTGAAAGTCGCGTTGCACTTTCCGCCCCCATATATCGCGCGTATCTTTCTCTGTGTTGGAATTGTAAGAAGTGTGAATATGACTGCCAGAGTAAGAATAATGACTCTCCTGCAGTTGATTTCACGAATCACATCCGCGGTCCCTGTGACCAGACGGATCTCAACACATTTGCAAAGGAGAATTTTACATATGGATGACAAGGATAAGAAATCGCTGTATGAACAGCAGGAAGACAAGATCCGGTTGCAATCAGAGGCTTTTATCGGACTTTTGACAAAACGCGGTATTTTGGGTGACCAGAAGATCGACAATGAGAAGATCCGTGCTGCCCAGCAGGAAAAGCGCAAAAAAGCCTATCACAACACGGAGATGCTGCTCAAGCACTACCGTCTTTTCGTGTGGGTAATCACCTGTGCCCCACAGGACATTGCGGAGGAGCTGGAAAAGCAGTATGAAACGGTGGACGAGCTATTGGAGCAACTGGATTTTGAGATGGCAATGGGCAATTACAAGGCAGAACGGCGTATGGAAAGCGTAATGAACTCTCGCATGTTGCTGAAACGACTGGATGAGGCCCTGACCGTACTCAAGAATAAGCCGGACAACGGTGAAAAGCTGTATGAGCTGATTTACCTGACCTACATTGCCCCGGAGAAGCTGAGCCATAAAGAACTCCTGTACCGGCTGAATATCTCATCCAGGCAGTATTACAGACTTCGTGAGCAGGCAACCTCAATTCTTGCGATTCGTCTCTGGTCCGCCCCTACGAGCAGCGTGGATTTCTGGCTTGAGATCCTCACTTTGATCGAAAAGGACCAGTGAAAACCGAAAGGCAATAAAATGCCTACAAAAAGTATGAAGTTGCCTATACAACGGCAAGATCAAGCCGATGACATGCAAATTGAAAAGTGCTATACTGTTATCGTCCCAAACTGGGATCAGGTATGAGAGATGCCGCTTCCGAGGTTCGTAACCTCAATGGAGGCGGCATTTTTTCATGCTCATTTTTCAAGAAGGAGGTAAATCGGCATGGTCAAGCAACGAAAGATTGGCAGCAAACTGCAAGCTGCCTACTGGTCGATGGTCAGCATGGGTTCGGCACTTCTCATGTCGCTCCAGCCTGTTATGGCGGACACAATCTGGGACCGTTTCTCCACGATTATGCAGGATGTGTACGGTAAGGTCGTTGGCATCAGCACCATCGTCGCAGTCACGGTCGCCGCCATTGCGTTGGTTGTACGAATGGTTTCTCGTAACCAGCGTGCGGTTGATGAAGCTACGAGCTGGCTCAAGCGGATCGTGATCACATGGATCATTCTGAACTCGCTCGGTTTTATCGTCGCATACCTGCAGCCGTTGATTGCCGGCGGTAATTACTCGCCCGGCGGTGGCGGCACCGTAACACCAATCTAAGACCGCCCACGTCAAGCAGGATTGGAGGTGATCACTTATGCTTGACTGGATTTTTGAAGGTATCGTTAATTGGGTCAGCAGCATTGTGACGCAGCTGATGGATGCCGTATCCGGGCTGTTTCTGAATGCCCTTGGTACGGAAATGACGGCGATGGAGGAATACTTCCCGTTCGTCACAAAGGCATTCAGCATCATGCAGTACACAGCTTGGGCAATTTTATTCCTGATTACGATTTGGCAGTTGTTTCGGGCATTCGGCGGTCCGATTACCGAGGCAGAAAATCCGTTGGTACTAATTGCGCGAAGTGCGCTGTTTGCGCTGCTGATCGGATACGCCAAACCAATTTTTTCATTGACTTTGCAGATTGCCCGAGCGCCCTATACCGCGTTGATGGATCTCTCAATGACAGCGGAAGACTTCACCTTTGCCGGAATCGGAAATGTATTATCGAACGGTCTAACGACCATCGTCTCTGTGGTTTCGGTAGTTGGCCTATTACTTCTGATCATTCTGGAGATTGCGCTGGGCTGGAACTACTTCAAACTGCTGCTTGAGGTTGTGGAGCGATACATCGTAGTCGGCGTTCTCTGTTACACCTCGCCTCTTGCATTCTCCATGGGCGCGTCTAAGACCACGGCACCGGTATTCAGATCTTGGTGCCGTATGGTCGGATCACAGCTTTTGCTGTTGGTAATGAATGTGTGGTTCCTACGAGGTTTCAACTCTTCTATGGGTTATTATGCAGCGAACGGCGGCGCTCTTTCGACGGGTCAAGGAAGCATTTTCCTTTGGCTTTTCTGTGCGCTCGCATTCCTGAAGACTGCTCAGCGATTCGACTCGTATCTGGCGTCTATGGGCTTGAATGTTGCTCAGACAGGCTCCAGCATGGGTATGGAAATGCTGATGGCAGCCCGCATTATCACCGGTGTCGGCGGAGGATTCCGCAGCGCAGGCAGCGTTTTCCGCAGCGGAAGTGCTGCAACATCGGCGGCAAGTGCAAGTGCCGGTGGTGACGCAACCGGCTTTGCGGCCGGCTTCGCAAACAAATTCAAGGGCAATTCTTATGTTCGTGACGCTGTCGTACAGGGCGGTTCCCGTATGGGCGCAGGTGGAACCATCGGCTTTGTCGGCAGAACCTTTGGCGGCATGGCGGCCCGTAACGGCGCTGTGCTCACGAGCGATTCGATTGCCTCGGTTGCGGCTCGCTCTCCGAATGTCTCCGGTACCATTGCCGGCGATATCGCTGATCGAAGCCTCAGCAACTACATGCCTCAGTTTGACGGTTATAAGCTGTCCGATACCCATATCACCGGTGGCCAGATCAGTACGACGGCAATCGGCGCCGACGGCAAAGCTGCTGCAGTTGAGATGTATAGTGCAGAACAGTTTGATAAGCCCGATGCACCGCACGCTGTTGTTATGGCGGCTGACGGAAGCCAGTGGTATCAGATGGCAAGCGGCGAAGGCGCCGGCAGTTTCTACGATGTTCCCGACTTCTCCGGAAGTCCCTCTGAAGCTGCAACAGTTGCGTCTACATTCCCCTCTGCGGAGGATGGAACCGTCTTGCGCACTGTTGATGAAGGCGCAGTTGAAGCGACCACGCCTTCGGGCAGCAACTCCATGTGGTACAACAGCGCATATTATGATGAGCCAGAAGCTCCGCATACGACGATACAGAGCGCAAACGGCGTAGAGTGGCATGCTATGCAGCCGCAGGCTGAAACGCCGACCTTTGAGTCCGGTGAATCGGCTCTCGCTTACAATCAGACGCAGTTTCAGCAGTTTATGCCCGGTTACGAGCAACAGGTTACACAAGTGGATGGAACGCATCGCTTAGACGGTAATCTGGAAGTTCGTCATGCAGACGGTTCTGGCACCATGTTCTACGATGCAACCCAGTATGCCGCTCCCCGTGGTGACTATCAGGTCTATGAGGATGCAAGTGGAAACCAGTGGTATGCAATTCGCGGCACTGCCGCTGTGGAGCGTAAGCCGGTCTACGAGAACGGTAAACCGGTCTATGACGGTGAGAATGTTCGGACCGTATCGGTTGAAACTGTGCGGTATAAAACAACACCGTCCCGGTTTGAAAAACCCAAACCACGCGATAAGGCAGGCGGAAATAAACCGCCAAAGAGAAAACGATAATCAATGGGCAGCCGGATTCTTAGGAGTCCGGCTGCTTCTTATATGAAGGGGGTGCAAATCATGTCAGAGCCGCAAAAGCAGCAGATTGGCGATGGCCAGGACAGTTTTAGCAGTGCTGCAAGTAATGCGGCGAAGGCTGCGGGACAAGCCGGAAAAGAGGCAGCAAAACAAGCTGCTCAAAAAGGTGCGGAGGCAACGACTAAAGCTGCAGCCGGGGTAGTAAAAGCCGGTGTCGAATCCGGTAAAGCCGTATCTGAAATTGCTGCAGGCACAGCGGCCGGCGGACCTTGGGGTGCGGCAATTGCCGCCCTTTGGTCCATGCGTCACACGCTTTTCAAGGTTTTGGTCTGTATCTGCCTTGTGGTCGTCTTTCTGGTCGTGATGGTTGTATCTCTGCCAAGCATTATTTTCGATTCGGTCTTCGGTACGAACGGCATCCAGCCGGATAAAGGAGTAACAGTCACTGCAGTATATTCAGATATGACCGATGCTGTATCGGATGTTGTTGACCAGGGCTATCAGATGGCGCTCGATAAAGTGGATCGCATCATCATGGATGGCGGTTATGACCATGAAGCTTCCATGAATGCGTTGATCAACTACGCGCAAAGCAGTGCAGGTTATGATGCCTGTTATATCTTAGCTGCTTATTCCGCCTCCTTGCAGCAGAAGAACACCCGCAAAGACGATATGATTGCAAAGCTGCAATCGGTCGCCTCCGATATGTTCTCCGTTACATATGAGGGAAAGGAAGAACAATACACCGTCCCCGGCGTCTATTATACCTACGAACCTGTTACGGTGACAGTCGTCACCAGTACAGTTCGCACCGGTACCATCAACGGTGAACCACAGTACCGTTATGAGACAGAGACACGAACCTACTACACACAGGGCGAACCGCAGGAAACCATGGAATCCATAGAGATTGACGCATACCAAAGCGTTACCGTTACGGTTCCAATCTACACCGGCAGCTCTATTTCGGGGACAAAATCGGTTTCTTATTATCAGAAAAATGGTACTGAGACCGTTGCTCCGACGATTAAAACGCTCAAATATGTTGAATGTACCATTCATCCCTTTAATAATTCCATTATTGCCACTGCATTCGGCATTAACCCGAATGCCGCCTACGGTGACTTCAACATCACATACGATGCGGCCATTCGCAATATGGCCAACGCGCTTAAAATGACCATTTACGGGGCGACGACTTCAGGTTCAGCCGTTCCATTGACAGACACCGAGCTGATCGCATTTCTCAATCGACAGAACAGTAATGCAACCAGGAAGCATCTTTTGGAAACAGGGCTTTCCCTTGTTGGTAGAGTTCCATATTTCTGGGGCGGAAAATCTGCCGCCGGTTGGAACGATGATTGGAATACGCCGAAACTGGTCACGGCTGCAGGCTCCCCATCCAGCGGAACGATCCGACCATACGGTCTGGATTGCTCGGGATTTACCGACTGGGTATATAAGACCGCACTGGGCGTCAGCCTGCAGGCAGACACCGGCGGTCAGTGGGAAAACTCATATTCGATCACGGCTGACGAGCTGCTCCCGGGCGATCTCGGGTTTCTGATGGAATCGGACGGCAGCGGCTGGAACCATGTGCTCATGTTTGCCGGTTATTCGGAAGACGGCGAACGGATGTGGGTCCACTCCTCCAGCGGCACGGGCGTTATTTTGAATACGCCGAGCTATGAAAGCAGTCTCCAGCTCCGCAGACCCTCGAACATAGATTTCGATGCGCCGGTCACCAACAATACGCCCACCGGCGAGGCGCTTTACACCATTGAGGTGGAAGTCACGCACTATTGCGCTTGCGAGAAATGCTGCGGAGCCAATGCTGACGGGATCACGGCTAGCGGAAAGCAGACCGCCTGCGGTATGGTGGCGATGTCAAGCTACTATCCATTTGGGACGCAAATCATGATAAACGGCACCATGTATACGGTGGAAGACCGCGGCGGCACCGGGATCGAAAACGATATCCATCGCGTGGATATTTTCGTCCCCGATCACAACGAAGCCCTGCGGTTGGGTCGCTATACCACAACCGCAACGATTTTCAGATTAGGCAGGTGAAAAAGTGGAAGATAAAGAATACAGCAATGTATATGCGATACCGGCGAATTACACCGATTCGGGTAAACTGTTCGGCGGGATGCTGGAACCGAGGAATGCCGTGGAAACCGGCATTCTGGTGGTTCTTTTAGGGTATCCGGAGCTTATGCTTATCCCGATGCCCGGGACCGTCCGCATCATTGTAATGACGCTGACGATCCTGCCACTGGCGGTTGTTTCGATGATGGGCATAGACGGGTACTCTCTGTTTCAGTACCTCGGTCACATTTTCAAATATCTGAAGCAACGCCGCAAACTCCATTTTAGAAGGGTGGGATACAAATATGCCGCAGCGCAAGTCCCAAAAAAGAAAGGACGCAGCAAAAAGAAACGAAAAGCTTGAGTTTGTTCAGGACTTTATTCCTGTCAAAGATATCAGTCACGGCGTTATCACGACAACGGATGGGCGCTACCTGAAGATTCTGGAGATCGAGCCGATCAACTTCATGCTCCGGTCTGATGAAGAACAATTCAATATCATTTCGTCCTTTGCGAGCTGGCTGAAGATCTCGCCAGTGCGTCTGCAATTCAAGAGTATGACGCGTAGAGCTGATTCAGATAAGCATATCGCCATGGTACGGTCTGAGCTGGAAATCGAACCGAACGAACAGTGCCGTGCGCTGGGCGAGGACTATATCCGATTCGTCAAGGATGTCGGAACCCGTGAGGCGCTGACAAGGCGTTTCTTTTTGATATTTCAGTACGAAGATATACGCCGCAATGAAACGGATGACTTGGCGCAGATCTACGGTACGCTTCAGGCCGCCGAGCAGAATGCCCGCGCGTATTTCATGCAGTGTGGGAACAACATTTTGCAACCGAATGATCCAGATGAAGCGACGGCTGAGATCCTATATATGTTCTTTAACCGCCGCTCCTGCACGGACGAGTCTTTTTCCTCCCGTGTGGAGCGCGTCGTGATCGACACGATGGTAGCCAAAAACAAGGTCATCGGTGTGGATGAGGTTCCGCATATCCGTATGGCTCACTTCATTGCGCCGAGAGGAATTGACCTGTCCCATTCGAGATATGTCATCATGGATGGCTTATACTACTCGTTTCTCTACATCAAGGGCAACGGATACCCCGGCAGAGTCCGTGCCGGATGGATGTCGGCTCTGATCAATGCCGGCGAGGGCATCGATGTAGATGTTCATCTGCGCCGCGAAAACCGCAGCAAAACTATTGATAAAGTCGCTCAGAGGATTCGTCTGAACCGTACCAAGTTACAAAGCATGCAGGATACCAGTACCGACTATGAGGAATTGACCAATTCCATTCAAGCCGGATATTACATCAAGCACGGGATTGCCAATAACAATGAGGATCTGTTTTATATATCCGTGTTCGTCACGGTATCGGCCAGATCCTATGAAGAACTGCTGTGGCGCAAGCAGCAGATTACAGATATGCTCAAATCCATGGATGTCATGGTAAGCGACTGCAGGTTTCAACAAGAAGCCGCACTGAAATCTGTGATGCCATTTCTGAAGGTCGTTCCGTCTCTTGAAAAGCAAGCGCAGCGGAATGTGCTAACCAGCGGCGCCGCATCCACATACATGTTCACAAGTTACGAGATGTCGGACGACAGCGGTGTGTTGCTGGGCGTTAACCGGTATAATAACTCCCTCTGCATTGTGGATCTATTTAATACGAAAAAGAACAAGAATGCCAACCTCAATTTGCTTGGCACCAGCGGCGCAGGCAAAACCTTTACATTACAGCTGCTTGCCTTGCGAATGCGAATGCGCGGTATTCAGTGCTTTATCATTGCTCCGATCAAAGGGCATGAGTTCCGCAGAGCCTGCAACCGTATCGGCGGACAGTTTATCCGTATTGCCCCCGGGTCTCCTCACTGTATCAACATCATGGCCATCCGGCACACGATTGCGCCGGAGATGGAACTGATCGATGCGATGGACTACACGGAGCAAGGTTCCATGCTGGCAAATAAGATTCAACAGCTTATGATCTTCTTCTCACTGCTTATTCCCGATATGACCAACGAGGAGGAACAGCTGCTTGACGAAGCGCTGATCGAGACCTATGCGGAGTTCGGGATCACCCATGACAACTCCACGGTGTATGAGGATGCAGCGGCAACGCCTCCCATGATGAGGAAGATGCCGATCTTAGGTGACCTTCATCGGCATTTGCTTGATAACCCCATGACTGAACGGCTGGCAGTAATCGTCAGCCGTTTTGTTACGGGTTCGGCGCAGTCCTTTAACCGTGAGACCAATGTGGACCTCGACAATAAGTACATTGTCTTCGACCTTTCCGAACTGAAGGGCAAGATGCTTCCCGTCGGCATGATGATCGTTTTGGACTATATCTGGGACTCCGTGAAATCGGACCTCACCAAAAAGAAAGCCGTCATGATCGACGAGATCTGGAAGCTGGTCGGCACTACCTCGAACCGGCAGGCGGCTGAGTTCTGCCTGACGATTTTCAAAACCATTCGTGGTTTCGGCGGCGCCGCTGTTTCGGCTTGCCAGGACATCTCCGATTACTTCGGGTTGGAGGACGGTAAATACGGCCGCGCCATTATCAACAACAGCAAAAACAAGATCATCCTCAATCTGGAGCAGGATGAAGCGAAGTATGTCCGTGATGTTCTGAATTTGACCAAAACGGAACTTCAATCCATTACGCGCTTTGAGCGAGGTGAGGCGCTTATTTTCAGCGGCAGCAATAAGGTGCCGGTCGTTGTGAAGGCGTCAAAAGACGAACAGGAAATGATCACGACCGACCGCGCCGAGCTTGCGGCGATTCTTTTGAAACGCCAGCAGGAACAAACGCATTCAGAGTAAAATGCGCATTCCAATACTAATACGCACAGGAGGTGAACCCTTTTATGATTTTACAGGATGAGCAACATGTTATCAAATGGCTCTCCCAGTACGGCGCATTGCCCAAGACCCAGTTAATCCGTTTACTGAACAAACCGGACGATAAGACTTCGGAAAAGATACTACGAAATCTGAAGCGAGATCTTCGTATCGCAGATGTCGGCGGCGGCTATTACCTTGGGCTGGATTCGATGTGCAAACCGGAGCAGCGTTTGATCCTCGCTGTTTGGGTGCTTTTGAAGTTTGTAGATCAAGTCGAGCCTCTGGCGCATTACCCGTCAGTCTATCCGTCCCAGCTCTTCTTCCTCAAGGAAAATACCGGATATGAAATCGTGGTTCTGTATGAAGGAGAAGAACATTTACTTCGGCTTCTCCAGCCAGAGGATGACTTGAAATACATCATTGTCCTTCCAAACATCCTCGTCGCACCGAAGCTCCGCTTACCCAAGGCTCCGTGCCTGTTCGCAACCGTGGAGTTTCACGGCGGTGATGAACCGGAAGTTATTTTTTATTCAGAGGAGGAGGCACGGGATGAAAACGGAAAATAGTTACCTGAAAACGCTGGGCAAAGTTGAGGAAAAAACGAAACGGCTTCGGGATCAGGCGGCCGCTGTCCGCTGGTTCTACGAAAACGGTGATCCGGAGGAAAGTTACAACCGAGCCTTGAAGCTGGAGGAGATTGCAGAAAAGACAGTGCTGCTGACGAGAGCGCTCCCTGCATACACCGGCAGTCCCAAAGCCGATGTGGATGTAGAGGTGGTGATGGCGGAGAGCATTCCCGTGGAGATCGGGTTTACCGACGAGGGTTGGTTCTCCGTCCGCCTCCCTACACTGCTCCCGAAGAAGGCGGAAGGATCTGCGGATTATATCCGCTCATTTTTCTATCCGGCGATGCGGCGCTTTTTTGAGAAGCAGCCGCCGACGCGGTATCTGGACTGTGTACTGATCTTTCGCCATGTGTATGATCGTGAACGACCGGAGCGACAGAAACGGGATCATGACAACATCGAGGTCAACATGGTTTCGGACATTGTGGTCCTGTATGTGATGCCCGATGACGCGCCGTCGGTATGCTCCCATTACTACTGCAGCGCGGAAGCGTCAGAAGATCGGACGGAAGTTTATGTGGTTCCTCGAAAGGACTTTCCCATGTGGCTGGTCACAGAATCGACTATGCCGGATAAGGGGGTGCAGCTCCATGAAAACTGCCTTCTATGGCGAAAAAAACATATGTAAAAATGGCCGGAAAATGCCCTTCAAAAATGACATCATTTTGAACAAGAGAAATTCGCTGTATTCATCGGCGTTTTGGGGGTGTCTGACCGGCCCAAAATACGCCAAAGAGAGCAGTCACGATGGCGTAATTCACCAAAGCGGAGGTTCGTCACGATGATATACATCCGCACAGGCAGTCAGGCGCTCACACTCCTCAGAATCTTGTCCGTTGTGGGAGAGTTTCCGACCGGCTCATTACACCTGCTCGGAAGCGATCGGGTCTACAAGGCACTTGTCCATAAAATGACCACGCCCCAAACCTACCGCCTCCCTCAAACCGACACAGACATCACAGGTCGTATGCTGAGTGTATCCGGAAAAGGCAGATCCAAATCCATCCGCCTCTACAAGAAAACAGCACTCCCCATACTGACCCTGCTCGGTGCCGAGGAGTATTATCGTGACGCCTACTTTAAGAACCATTATTCCGGCGGGACAGCACACCGGGAGAGAAATCACCGTGTTGCAGAAGCAGTAGCCATGTGTATGCGGGCCGGTCTGGAGTATCGCCCATATGCACTTCCGACATTGCAGAACACGCAGCTGATGAGAGTTGTCCCGGACTATCCGAGTTTCTATCTCTCAAAGAGTCTGAAGCAAATCGGTCAGATCGAGCAGAACAAAACACTGTTCACCCGAACAGTCGGAGCCATTTTCACACCCGGAACGGTCATGGCAGTTTACAACACCCGTGATGCGACAATGAAATGGAATGGTATGGGCGAGTTTAAGACCATGCACAGCTTGTTGGAGGTGGCCCGCATGAATGCCGGCGTATCTGAGCTTAACTCCGCAATTCTTTTCGGTCAGTCTGACAGCGTAGCGATGAACACCTTACTGGAGTCAGACCAAACCCGCCGCATGGAATTTCGGTTCGATTCGATCTACCGGCATGTGCATTTCGTGCCCATGAATCATTTCGGAATAAAGCTGCTCCGTCTCCTCTCTGTACCAGACTGGAACGAAAAGCTGATGTCCCTGTTGTTCGAGCCTGAATTAAGATCTTATAATCATGGTATGTTCGAGTACGATGCCCTTATTGATGGCAGGTATGTATTTTCACACTTGGACAGTGATCTTGCCAGACTGATTCGGTTCCGCGAAGCGTTCCAGCATCAGACCAGACCGTTCGAAGTGCTTTGCTTTCCCGAGCAGGTGCCGTTTCTACAGGAATACTTGGGTAAGAGTATCGGGATCAAGACCATCGACATGGCGTTGGTGGAATCTGAACTCTGCCCGGAAAGGAGAACTAAGCTTGAAAGATAAAGCCAGAACCATAACGATCGTGCTTGCCTCCATACTGGGATGCGCTGCGCTCATATATCTGGGCGGACTGATATCGCAATTTCTGACCAACTACCAGGTCTGGCTTCAGTCTGGAGGAATGAGCGGTAATGCCCAGATGCGAGCCGTCAGCTGGAATCCTATCATCTGCTTCCCGCAGGCATTCACTGTGGGCGGGATTAAGGGAATGCTCGGATTACTACTGGTAGGCGGCGGTCTGTTCGCATACTTCAAACTTCACGATAAGTTCGACAGTAAGGACTACGATCCAAGAGGCTTTAAAACCTCGAAGAACGGAATCTACGGTACGGCATCGTGGATGACCGAAAAGGAAATGAAGGATGTCCTTGAGATCACCACGCCGGCCGCTGCCGAGGGAACGATTCTGGGTGAGTATAACGGCAAAGCAGTTTGCATGCCCAACGACACCAAACTGAACAAACACATCGCCATCTTTGGCGCATCCGGCACTAT
The DNA here is from genome assembly GCA_964549435.1 of uncultured Ruminococcus sp. Taxonomy (GTDB): domain Bacteria; phylum Bacillota; class Clostridia; order Oscillospirales; family CAG-382; genus Coliplasma. Next base: position 16,507 of record CAZJVB010000001.1, on the reverse strand, counting down.
GAAATCTCGTGCGGTCATACGAAATGCACTGTTCCAAGCGATCAAACGCGGTGAGTCTGTGGTAATCACGGATCCGAAAGGAGAGCTTTACGGCGATACTTCAGAACTGTTCCGTCAGACTGGATACGAGGTCAAGGTTTTTAATCTGGTCAATCCTGAGCATGGCGACTCGTGGAACTGTATGTCAGACTTGAACGGAGACACCCTGATGGCGCAGGTGCTGACCAATGTCATTATCGGCAACACCAGCTCCGGTAAGGGCGACCACTTCTGGGACAACGGCGAGGGTAATCTGCTCAAGGCACTGATCCTGCTGATTGACCAAGATCGAACCCGCAGTCCGGATATGAAACATCTTCCGGCTGTGTACCAGATGCTGACACAGCACAGTGAGAAGCAGTTGACAGCCCTGTTTGAGAAGCTGCCGCTCGACCACCCGGCAAGAGCACCTTACAACCTGTTTTCCCAGTCCAGTGATACCGTCAAATCCGGAATTGTGCTTGGACTTGGCACGCGTTTGCAGGTGCTGCAAAACAAAGCAGTCCAAGCGATTACATCCCGGTCTGATATTGACCTGACCAACCCGGGCAAAAAGAAATGTGCCTATTACATTATCTTGAGCGATCAGGATAACACGATGGCGTTCTTATCGTCTTTGTACTTCTCATTCCTGTTTATCAAACTGACCCGTTATGCGGATTCCAGACCCGATCGGTGCTGTGATGTGCCCGTCAATCTCATTTTAGATGAGTTCAACAATGTCGGTCGCATTGGTGGTGCGGCCGATGGCTCGGACTTTGCGAGATCACTCAGCGTGGTTCGCTCCCGAGATATCCATGTCATGCTCGCCGTGCAGAGTCTCGGTCAACTGCAAAACCGCTATCCCAATAATCTCTGGTCAGAGATCATCGGTAACATGGATATCCAACTGATGCTGGGATGCACCGATGATGTCACCGCGGAGCATTTTTCAGATCGATGTGGAGATATGAGCGTTGAAGTCAATACGACCATGACGGTCAGGAGAACAATTGCCGTTGCTCAGGTCATCCCTCAATACCGACATACGGAGGGGCATGGCCGGCGCAAACTTTTGACCCCAGACGAAGTACTTCGTCTCCCGTCTGATGAAATTCTCTGCATCATACGAGGATGCAATGCGCTGAAGCTCAAGAAATTGGACTTCACCAAGCACCCAATGGCCAGTCAGATTCGCCCGGTTTCACTTACAGATTATGTGTCTACGCCTCTGACCCCTGTTATGCCGAAATTCGTACCGCCTGAACCGGTGCGTTCGCCGGAGGAAAAACCGGCGCCGCGCAAATCGCTTTACAGCTCTGCGAAACCCCCGAGCGAGTTTTAAGCTATTCCAGCACCTGCTTGTTATGAGTAGGTGCTGCTTTTATATACCAATAAAGCCACTATCAACAAAGGAGGTAGCATTATGCCAACAAAGAAAACAGAAACCGTTTCCCAGACTGAGGTAAATTCCGAGATCGATGAGCTGCGCAGCACTGAAGAGGAGATATCCTCTCCGAATGCGGAAGCTGCTTCCCAGACTGACACCGATCCGCCCTCTGAAGGTGAAAGCCCGGGTGCGATCTCCGATCCGGGAGAAAATCCTCCAGAGAATGTCCAGACTGAACCAGAAGAAAAGAAAACCAAACGCCGGCGCGCGAAGACCGACTCAAATCTACCCCAGTCTGAGGGAGAAACAGCCGCGGAGACACCTGCTGTTTCGAAAAGACCAACTTTGAGCAGGCAGCGCACCCGTGTCATCCCCATCGATGAGCGACGCACCGTGGAAACCGAAACGGATAAGGCGAACAATGATTTGCTGGATCTGCTTGAGTCCCTGCGCAGCAATCGCATTCTGACCGACAAGTTTCATGGTGTCGAACGAGTGTCGGAAAACTCCAACCAGTATGTCGCAGTCCTGTACCACGGTTCCTACAGAATTATCATTCCTGTTGAGGAAGCTGTGGAACCGCCGCGAGATTATCGTGATATGGAACCCGGCACCGTGCTGCAGTATCTGGTCAACAAACGTCTCGGTGCGGAAGTCGATTACATCGTCAAAGGTGTGGATCAGGTATCCGGAGTCGTTGTCGCCAGCCGACTGGAAGCGATGCGCACCAAGCGCCGTCAATATTACTTCGGCTCAGACCGGGACGGAAACAATCTCCTCTACGAAGGTGTTTGTGCCGAAGCCCGTGTCGTCTCCACGATCCGTGCCGGCATCTTTGTGGATTTGTTCGGTGTGGAGACCTACATTCCCCTCAGCGAGCTGAGTTACCAGAGAATGCTGGATGCGTCTCATGTGTATCAACCCGGGCAGCGTGTACTGGTGAAGATCTTGGAACTGGATCGCAGCGACCGCGATCACATCTCGGTCACCGCATCGGTCAAACAGGCCGGTGAAAATCCTTACGAAATGGCGCTCCGGATGTACTCCGCAGGCAACTGCTATGTCGGTACGGTGACAGTCGTCGATACCAACGGCGTTTTCGTCGCCCTCGACGGCGGCATCGACTGTCTGTGCAGGTATCCCAAACGAGGTCGCCCGCCGCGTGGTGCCCGTGTCACGGTGCGAATTCTTGGAATCAATCACAATACCAACCGTATGTGGGGCGTGATTACCCATATCGCCGCCATGCGTTGACAGAAAGGAGATCAATCATGACCCAGTTTGATCTGAGTGTCACTGAGCAATTGCACCGACGGAAGATTGCGGATCATACTCGTCAGATGATTCTGACAAAGATGGACATCGTTGATGAGGATGAAACCTCACTGATGACCAGCTACTGCAATTACTATCTGCAGATCTCTTTCTCCGAACTGCACCCACTGATGGTCATCTGCCTCGCCAAGTCGCTGGAGCATCCCAGTTCCACAACACAGCGTAAGATCATCAATCATCTGAACCTGCAGAGTATTCTGGGAAGCCACGCCATCAATGACGATGTAGGCTGCTATGCTTACAGAGCGACCCAGTGGCTCGATACGGAAATGGGCGAAAAACGATTCTACGAAATTCTTGATCGCTGCGTTGATGAAGCAGACCGCGGGTACCATAAGCTTGTCGGCTGAAGTTGCATTTCTCCATACTCAATCGTGTAATTAAAGCAAATGATCCTACACGAGGAGGAATCCAACATGAAACGGCTAATATTTTTATTCGCAGTATTAAGTATGGTGCTCCTTTGTGCCTGTTCTGTATCAGACTCATCTGTACCTTTGGATTTTCCTGACGACCCAGACGTCGTAAGCGCTGAACCCGAAGCCACCGATCAGACCGACTTGGAAAACCCGAAGGTTAGTAAGGATCTCAAACCGGCAACAACTCAAAAACCTACATTGTCAGACTCAAGTGAGATCGCCGCGGAAGAGACTTCGCCTTCGAACCCGGAAGATATCCATCCAAGCGAACCGACAGGATCGGACTCCGGTATGACAGCCTCGCCGTCTGCAGATAAGCAAAGCACGCCTGAACCCACACCCAAGGACACCTCCACATCCTCGCAGTCCCAACAAGAGACCCCAAAGGAAACTTCAACAGAACCGCCGGCAACAGAGTCTCCGGTGGAAATCAATCCACCGGTCGTAGATCAGACGCTGACAGACCCGAAAGCAGGCACTGAGGATGCAAGCGCGGTGGCCAGTCTGGTACTCCAGTATCTGAACAACTACCGTTCGGAGCAGGGTTCTTCGACGGCCGTGCGTCTCCCGGGTCTTACCACCTATGCGGAGTACCGGAGTCGCCAACTGGTATCCAATTTTGCTCATGATACAGATGACCAGCGAGCAGCGGCTGCCGCTCTTCAGTATGGTGAGTATGTGGATCCGGCGGATTTTGGACGGGAAGGAGAACCTTACTATCGTGCCAATGCCCGGGAAGCTATTGCCAAAGCAGGCTATATCGGAACAGTTGATGAGGTGGCAAAGTCTTTGGCCCGTCTCATTCGAGAAAGTTTTGGACACTGGACATATATCGGCTCATCTGAGTATGGGTATATGGCGGTTGGCGTGACCTACCAGAGCGGAATGTGGTACTGCGATGTCGCCGTGGCGTCCGAAAATACAGATGAATATGGAGGCACTGCCTCACACGGAAGCCCCATTGCTTAACGCGATGGAACTTTTTCTTTTCTAAAATAATACGAAAGGACTATCGTTATGAAATCTAAAACGAAACCCAAGTCGAGACTGTTGTGCGTTTTTATGGCGCTTCTCATGCTGCTGTCCTTGGTACCTACCACGGTTTTCGCCGCACCCGCGTCGGATATCCCCACAGAAATGCTCAACAACAATTATCTGGATGCGCTGGCCTATACTGGCTACAATGTCCAAGCACAGAAAAATGATGGCACCATCTTTATCAGAGGCGGCAGTTACTTCGCCGGCTCCAGCATTCTCTCCAATATCACTTACGGATACGGATGCTACGGTACCGAAACCGTATCTAAAGCCGATACAGCAACCGGTCTTGCTCCGGACATTTCCGCCTTTGAGCGCGGCGGCCTTTGCTGTGCTTCCTACACGACTTATGTTTATTTCAACTACCTACCCAACATCGCAGGTGTGGATACATCGAAGCTCACCAGACCAGAGGGACTGATGTCCGCTGGCAGCTGGTATCAAGCTGCAAAATCTTGGGTATCCGCTGGTACGGCGAGAAAAATTAGCTTTACTCAGAGCGGTGATAATTTCACGCCGAGCGAGGAAATCCCCATCGGTTCGCTGATTGTCTTCCATGCTATTGGTGACAGCTCTGAAAACATTGCGCATGTGGCGCTTTATGCCGGTTATTATGGCGGACATCACTGGCTTACTCATGTCGGTAACGAGCGTGGCCCTGAGTTCTCTACAATTGACGGTATGACCAAGGGTGGTTATCCTGAAGCTGTAACTGCCGTTTTCACTCCTTATTTCGTTGAGGAAAGCGGCAAGATCGAGATCTATAAAAAGGATCCCAACGGCAAGAACCTGAGCGGCGCACGCTTCACCGCTACCAAGATGGACGATCCCTCCAAGATCTATGACATCGGACCCACGGACAGCAATGGTTATGCTGAAACCAAAGACGATCTTCCTTACGGCCAGTACAAGGTCGTCGAAACGATTTTTCCGACAAACTACACATCCAGCGGTACTTCCTCTTGGACGGTCACGATCAGCTCTGCCAATAACGGAGTTGTCGTAATCAACGCCGTCAACAAACTAAAAGCCGGTAAAATTGAAGTGTATAAGAAGGATCCCAATGGTAAAAACTTGTCCGGCGCTATCTTTACCGTGTATGACTCAAACAACAAGTTTGTGACCACCATCGGTCCGACCAACAATAGCGGTTATGCTTCTAAAGATGGCATTGACTATGGCACCTACCGTGTCGTAGAGACCACATTCCCGGCAGACTATCAGGCCTATGGGAAGACAGAGTGGAGTGTCACGCTCAACGACTCCAATAATGGCGTCGTCGTTGTTAACGCCGAGAATGAGCTGAAGAAAGGCAAAATCGAGATTTATAAAACGGACCTCAACGGAATGAATCTGAGTGGCGCTATCTTCACAGTTTACGATTCGAGCAACAAGGTAGTCACTACTATCGGCCCGACCAACAGTGACGGTTATGCTGTCAAGGATGAGATCACCTACGGCTCCTACCGTGTCGTGGAAACCACTTTCCCCAAAAACTACAAGTCATACGGCCCGACAGAATGGAATGTGACGCTCAGTGATGGCAATAACGGTCTTGTTGTCATCAAAGCCAAAAACGAGCTGAAGAAAGGTTACATTGAGGTTATCAAGACCGATGCTGAGGATGGCCGTGATCTGAGCGGCGCGGAATTTACTGTGTACGACGCGTCCGGTAAGGTAATCACCGTGATCGGTCCGACCGACAGCAAGGGTTATGCCAAGTCCGAAGAAATCTACTACGGCAGCTACCGTGTGTTGGAAACCAAGATTCCGGAATACTATCAACTCGGCAAGGTAAAAGAGTGGAATGTCACGATTGATGATGATAACAACGGGATGATCACTCTGGATATCACCAACGACCGCCAGTACGGGTCCATCAAGGTCATCAAGACCGCTGAGGATAATTTCAAGGAAAACTTCCAGTTCAGATTGACCGGCACATCCATCTACGGCGACAATATCGATATGACAGTTTCCACCGATGCAAACGGCGTTGCGATTTTTGATCCCGTGCCCATCGGAACCGGTTATAAACTGTCCGAGGTCAATACCCCGATCAAATATGTTATCCCCGCAGATCAAGATACGCCTGTGGAATGGAACAAAGTGACCGAACGTGATTTTGACAACATCTTGAAGAAATGGCATGCCGAGATCTATAAGTTGGACTCCAGCGCTGTGTCCTCTGCCCCCATTTATGGCACAGACGGATCTATTGGCGGACCGCAGGGTAACGCAACACTTGCCGGTGCCGTTTACGGTGTGTATAAAAACGGTCAGCTTGTCGATACCTATACCACCGATGCAAACGGTCACTTTACCACGGATTATTACATCTGCGATACCGACTGGACCATTCAGGAGATCAGTCCCAGCCCGGGCTACACGCTGGATGAAACCGTCTATTATGTCGGCGCGGATCCAAAAAACTTTGTCTACGAGCGCAATACCATCGAGATGACCACTTATGAGACGGTCATTAAAGGTAATGTATCGATCATCAAGCATACCGACGACGGCAGCACCCAGATCGAGACGCCCGAAGAAGGCGCCACCTTCCAGATGTATCTGAAGTCTGCCGGATCCTATGACAATGCCAAAGAATCTGAAAGAGACATCCTGGTTTGTGACAAACTTGGCTTTGCAGAGAGCAAGATGGTCCCTTACGGTGTATATACCATCCATCAGATTTCCGGCTGGGAAGGTCGTGAGCTGATGCCCGATTTCGATGTGTTCGTATGCGAGGACGGAAAGACCTATCACTATCTGATCAACAACTCTGAGTTTGAGTCCTACATCAAAGTCGTCAAGACTGATGCGGAATCCGGATTTCCCATTCCGTATGCCGGAGCAGAGTTCCAGATTTACGATCCGGAAGGCAACCTGGTCGTAATGAGTTATACCTATCCCACCTATACCGAGGTTGATACCTTCGTTACCAACAGCGATGGCTACCTGATTACTCCGCAGTGCTTGCCTTACGGAAAGGGCTATACACTGGTTGAGGTCAAAGCTCCGTACTCCTATGTACTGGATTCCACTCCCATTCCCTTTGATGTGGAAGAGGACACTGCCACCGAGGACGGCGTTCTTACCGTTGTCGTAGTGACCCGTCCCAACATGCCTCAGAAGGGCGTGATCCACATCTCCAAGACCGGTGAGGTTTTCCAGACTGTTGTGGAGTCGGATGGTCTTTATAAGCCAGTCTATGAATTCAAGGGCTTGGCCGGTGCTGTTTATGATATCTATGCGGCAGAAGACATCTACACTCTCGACGGTGTGTTGCACTATGCAAAGGGCGACCTGGTAGATACGGTCGAGACTGGCGCAGACGGTGTCGGCACCAGTAAGGTGCTTTATTTGGGCAAATACGAAATCAGAGAATCCAAAGCGCCCCATGCCATGGTTCTCAACAGCGAGACCAAGGCGGTTGAGCTTGTGTACGCAGGGCAAAATATCTCGATGACTGAGACCTCCGCAGAGTTCTGTAACATCCGTCAGAAGATTGAAGTCAGTTTGAAGAAACAGCTGGAGCAGAACGAACTGTTCGGCATCGGTATGAACGGTGAGCTTGCTGATATCACATTCGGTCTGTACGCAGCCGAGAATCTCACTGCGCGCGATGGTACCATCATTCCCAAAGACGGTCTGATTGAACTCATCACTTTCGATGCCGACGGCAATGCCATTTGTAAGACCGATCTCCCGCTTGGCAACTACTATCTGCAGGAGCGCAGCACCAATGCGCATTATAAGCTGAATACGCATAAGTACGAGTTTGCGTTTACTTACGCCGGTCAGGATATCTCTATTGTTGAGGTTGCAGCCAATGACGGCGAGGCCATCGACAACGATCTGAAGTACGGCTCCGTTTCCGGTCTGAAGCTTGACGAAGACGTTGAAACCATAGAAGGCGCTGTCTTTGGCCTGTTCAGAAACGACGAGACTGAGTTTACTAAGGAGAATGCTCTGTTGCTGGCCACCTCCGGTGTAGATGGCCGCTTCAGCTTCGAGAACATTCCTTACGGACTCTGGATCGTGCGCGAGCTGGTTCCTGCCGAGGGATTTGTCCTCAATGAGAAGTCATATCAGATTCCCATTACTGAGGATAAGCAGGTTATCGAGATTGAGCTTGAGAATCGCTACATCTACAGTGATGTTGAAGGTTTGAAGATCGACGAAGATGGTGAAATCATCGAAGGCACGGTATTCGGTCTGTTCTTAACTGACGAAACTGAGTTTACTGAAGAGAACACACTGATGATCGACACCTCCGACAGCACGGGTATATTCCGGTTTGAGCATCTTCGCTACGGTCATTATCAGGTTCGTGAATTGGTACCGGCCAAGGGCTTTGTACTGAACGAGACGGTCTATCCCATCAATGTAACCGAGGACGGCACGGTCATCTCCATTCGGTTTGAGAACCGATATATCCGCGGCGATATTCTCGGCTATAAGGTGGATGAAGACGGACTTCCTGTGAGCGGTGCTTTGTTCGGACTCTTTAAGCCGGGCGACGCTGAATTCTCTGAAGAAACCGCTGTTTTGACGGCAGTCTCCGATGAGGATGGTATTTTCCGGTTTGAGAACATCCGTTACGGCGCTTGGATCGTGCGTGAGCTGGTACCGGCTGAGGGCTTTGTGATGAATGAGACCCTGTATCCGGTCAAGGTCACTACGGATGGCGAGATCATTGAGATCAAGGCAGTCAACCGTCACATCTACGGCGGCGTCGCTACGATCAAGGTGGATGCGGATTATCCGGACCATCACCTGACGGGTGCGGTCTTTGAGATCTACCAAGATGTGAACGGCAACGGTGCGTTTGATCCCAAGATCGATGTCCTGGTTGATGGACTCACCGAGATCGGAACCGGTATCTATCAGAGAGAAATGCTCCGCTACGGCGGCTATTTCCTGCATGAAAAGGTCGCTCCGGAAGGATTCATTCTTGATGAAGAGTATTATTACTTTGCCATCACGCATGACGGTGAGATCGTGATCGTTGAGAACAATGCCGGCGTCGGCTTTATCAACGAGGCCAAGAAAGGCAACCTGAAGATCCTAAAGTCGTCCTCCGACGGCAAGCTTGAGGGATTCTCCTTCATGATCGTAGGCGAGAACTACAGCAAGATTTTTACCACCGACGAAAACGGTGAGATCTATGTGGAGGGCCTCCGCCTCGGCACCTACATCATCACTGAGTTGGAAAACAGCATCAGCGCGGGCTATAAGCGTCCGGATCCTGTAACCATTGAGCTTGAGGAGAACGAAACGCTGACAGTCAAGGTTCACAATGAAAAGATAACGACCACACCTGATGTTCCGAAGACCGGCGATAATTCCAATCTGGGTCTTTGGATCAGCTTGATGGTCGCCAGCCTTGGCGGTCTATGTGCCACCTTCGTGATGTACCGCAAGAAGAAGCGTTTCGCTGAGAAATAAGGAGGAACTGCCATGAAAAGGACGACATTCAAACTTGCTGCGATGTTCGCCTTGCTGCTCTGTATTTTCTGCTTTTCGGTTCAACCCGTCCTTGCCGCTGAAGGCACTGACGGGACCGAGATGCAACTGATGGAACCGGAGCAGCTGGAGATCCAGTTAGGTGTGGAATGGTCCGGCGTTGAGTTTCAGTTGAAAACCGACGCCGGGCTTTATCCCGGTGTGATCACTGTAGGTCAGGACGGTGTGCTCCGCCTTGAAATCGGCGGCAGTAACTCTTATGTGCTTTCTTGTATGAGTTCCTCTGTTGATGTGCCGAATCCGACGCAGATCCCTGCCACAACCGGGAGCGCGAAAAACACCGAAGATGAACCTGCAGCCGAGCAGAACACCAGAGCAACCGTCGCCGGCATACCCGTACTGCATCTCGTGCTGTTCGGAGGCGGCTTGATGATCGCCGTTACTGTATTGATCCTGATGCACGCAGCAAAAAACAGAGCTGCAGACGACGAGTATGAGTCTGACGAAGATGAATAAATCTCTCCAGACTGACTCAAAATTGAAAATTAAGCCTAACAAGAATAAAATCATAATAAAATCTAAAAAATATCGATAAATATTCCTTTTAGGCTTGACAAATGAGCTGTTTATGTGCTATACTGTGACCGTGGCAGGGGCTTGCGCCCAGGCTCTCGGTACTTCGATGGATATGGAGTTAGACTTCTCCCGGCGGGAGGAGGAACCGTTACGGACTTAGCGCACTGAGCGGTCCACAATGGCGCGGCTCACTTGAGTATATTCGGCCGGAAGGCTGTGATAAGTACAGAGTCAATTTGCTGGAATTCAAAGTCCAGTTCATTGTCTCTGTACTTTTTTACAGTCCTTCCGGCTTTCTTTATATCCAACGGAGGTGAACTCGATGAAGAAAAAAAGAAAGGAATTTGATACCAGTAAGATGCGCTGCCCCTATTGCGGTGCACCGGTGACGCTCCGCAGTGCGGACGGAATTTATAAGCATAACAGCCATGGAATGAAACTTTATGTTTGCACCAATTACCCGAAGTGCGACTCCTATGTCCGGGTTCATGCCGGCACGAATATTCCGGTCGGTACCATGGCCAACCATGAGCTTCGATCCTTGCGTAGAACTGCGCATTACTATTTTGATCAGCTGCACAAATCCGGGATCATGAGCAAACAGGGCGCCTATCTTTGGCTCTCTGATTTGCTCCAGTCCCCGCTGTCGGAGGCACATATTGGATACCTGGGCGAGTATTACTGCAAACAGGTGATTGAGGAAAGCAGAAAGGTGCTGGACCACCATCGCAATCGGAGCACCAGCCAGATGACGCCTGTGACGGGAGGTGCGGCATGAAACTGACGAAAGAACAACAGGACGTTGTGGAAAAGAACTTGGGTCTGGTAGGTAAAGTCATCAAGGACAAGGTTCATGATGTGAATCATCTCGGGATCTACACCTACGATGATATTTTCCAGATCGGCTGCATTGGATTGAGTAAAGCCGCGGCCACAGACAAAGGAGGCTGTTTCTCCACCTATGCTTATTGTTTAATCTGGAATGAGATCTGCGACGCGCTGATCTATGCTACCAGGCGGATGGAAAAGGAACAGCTGCTGGAGGACGATATGCAGTATGCCTCCCCACAAAAGGAATTTAATCCGGAGATCAGTCTGGATGTATTCGGCATTCTAAAGCAGGCCAAAGAGAATGCAAATTCCTCCACCCGCAAAGGAATAGTAGCCATTGAGCTTAGGGCAGAAGGGTATTCCTGCAAAGAAATCGGAGAACGAATGCAGGCACCCGCCAATCTGGTAACAGCTTGGATTGCAAAGGCTCGCAAATACCTGAAAGGCATTCCGGAACTGAGAGAGGCGTATAACGGCGGCGGTTGGAAATGAAGAAACTACGAGCTATTTTGATACCGGTCATTTACCTGATCACAACAATGATACTTTTTAGAATGGTTTTTCTCATTGGCTATGTCCCCACCGCGTCTATGGAGCCGACACTGCATGAAGGCAGTTTGCTCCTTGGATGCCGGCTTTACGGAGAACTGAAGACCGGGGATATCATCATCTTTGAGCATGACGGAAAGTTGCTTGTCAAACGAATCGCCGCGTGCCCAGGAGAAACCATCGAGCATAGCAGTGAGCTACTTACAGTTCCTGTTGATTGTTATTATGTCTTGGGCGATAATGCGGAGAACTCCTACGACTCCCGGTATTGGGAGGATCCGTTCGTAGACAAGGCGGCTATTGTAGCAAAGTTAATCTGAATAGTAAACAGCACGGTGTAATAACATCGTGCTGTTTGTTTATTGTGAGAGTAATTAGGAAAAAATAACTATGGTGATGATATGAAAGACGCAATAAAAATCGCGGCAATCACCATTGTTGGTTTAATCATTGCAGTGATTGTGTACCCGGTTCTTCATGAAGGGGGACATTCACTGGCAGCGGTGATTGTCGGTGCCAAGATTGAAGAATTCAACTTATATCCGCTTCCAAATGTGCTATGCAGCGTTCAGTCAGTTGGAACCATGGAATTGGTTGTCATAGGAATAAGTGGGATGCTTTTTCCGTTCCTGCTTACAGCGATTATTCAACCGAAGAAATTCTGGAGCTGGTACATTTGCTTTACAACGCGGGGAATCTGTTTACTGTCCTTTGTTATCGCGCTCTTTGCCGTAGCCGTATTCCAAACCGATCTTAAAATGGTCAACGAGGACATCACGCAGGTAATGCAGTTGGCTCCGGATTATAAGGGACTATATGCAGCCATACTACTTGGCTTAGTGGTATGGGATATTCTTTTAGTGGTCAAATCTCATCCCATTAGAAGATGTATGGAATTCTTCAATCTTGAAAGAACAAAAAGCGAATGAGGCTTTAAAAGCTTCATTCGCTAAATTTTTTTTGAGGTGATTTTAGGGGTCAGCATGCTTCGAAGTTGCGTAGAACATAAAGTTCTACGAAAAAAGTGCCATAATCCCTTATAACAAGCCAGTTATTTGAAACCTTTACCACTCATTTGACCACTTAAAAATTTTAAATCATGCAGAATACGCAGTCAGCCGTTCCAACTGGGTTCGTTTTCTTTCTATTGATGAATGCACATAAGTGTTAAGGGTAATAGATGGACTTGCATGACCAAGAATCTCGCTCAGCGATTTTACATCCATGCCCGTTTCAACGCACCGAGTTGCGAAAGTGTGTCGCAGTGCATGAAAGTTAATGGGCTCAACGCCACTGTCTTCCAGTAAACGATGATACCGATACTCAAAAGTCCGAGGACTGACAAATTCGGCTGAATCGGAAATAACATATTTGGATGATGCAGTGAGAATAAGTTGCTTTAATACAGGTAATAAAATAGAAGCGATAGGAATATCTCTTGTAGAGGTTTCTGTTTTTGGAGTATCAATAATCAATACAGATTTTACCGATGAGGAACTGTCAGGATTTCTTACCCGTGAGACCGTATGACGTACATGTATGATATTTCTTTCAAAATCAATGTCTTCCCAGGCAAGAGCACATACTTCTCCGATTCGCAACCCGGTATATAGAGATATCAGAACGCCACTTCGCGTAGGATCTACACCAATGAGCAGGTGGTTCTCCAACCGTTTCTGTTCATCCAAATTGAGGATCGGTAAGTCCTTTTTGGGCGGAACAGGTTTGTATATAGGCGATTTTAATGGCTGACACATCTGCTCATCGGCTGCGTACCTCATTGCGCTGTTGATAATCAGCATCATATTTCGGACATAGGATGCCGATAATCCTCCCGATCCATCCAGACGACCGCTTTGCATTTTTCTCATCGCAAAAGAATTGATCATGGTAGCTGTAATTTTTGAAATTTTTACATCTCCAAGAGCAGGAAGAATGTGCATATCTATGATGTCCTGATTTTTTTTCGTTGTTGCACCCTTATGGTGTATCCGATTGTGCTCCATCCAAAGAAGTAGTACCTCCTTGAAGTACCGCTCACGGTTTTTCGGTATTGTCGGAATTTCTACATTCATTGCTGCAAACGCAAGTTTTTCCTTTGCTTCACGGTATGTCTTTCCATAAACTGACCCATAAATAATAGCTCCTTTGAGGTCGCGTCCTTTTTCATAACGACCTTCCCAGCGGCCGTCTTTTCTTTTGTGAATATTCTCGCCTCGTTTTGACATTGTGATATCCTCCTTATTTGATATAGCGAATTTGGATTCGCCCACTAACTAATATGATAAGATAGATGTTGTTTCCGGGTAAAGGATATGGGACTTTCTTCGTTTTGACCCCTATACTTGACCCTTATAAACTTCAGATATTGCTATCCGAGCGATTAAATAGTAATATCTTGTCGAAATTTTTTTGAACTTTGATCCTAAATTATGCTCTAACCCATTGACTTTGAGGGCGTTATGTGTTATAATTTAGCAGAATAAATAGGTTTGTGTCGTGTTAAGAACTTTATGTTCTACGCAAGATACTTATGAGTGGCACTTAGACAATATTTTTTTGGAGGTTTATCGACCGCCCGTTTGACTGCGCAGCAAGAGGTGATTGCAGTGGCAAGAGGAAACAACTATAAGGAAAGAGAAGAAATAGCTGATCGCAAAAAAGAAGTTATTGATCTCTGCCTTAGCAAGTTGGTAACAAAAGGATTGGCAGAAATAACGGTGCGGGAATTGAGTGCCTCGCTGCAATTGAAGAAGGCCGGCATATATTGGTACTTCAAGGATAAGGACGAGGTAATCGTGCTGTGTGCCAAGGAAGCCGTAAATCGTTTGGAAACAAACCTCATCCTTCCTGCTTTACAGGAACTTCATAACCCAAATGCAATGCTGAAGCGTCTGTATGACAGAGCAGCTGAGATGGCCCCCACGATGAGATATTTTGCGCAAGTCTGTGCTACACCAAAGTATCAGGAAAAAATGGATCCTATACTGAGTAGTTTGTCCGAACGATGTAAGTTTTATGCAGCAGAGTTTGCAGATAAGCTCGGATTTGAGACGGAAAAATTTGAACCGTATTTCTACATGTGTATTACCGCGGTATCTAATTACATGATCTTCAATAGTGAATCGTCTCTAAATCCACCAATGGAACTTATCGGAAGAATAATAGAAGATAATAAAAGGAATGAGTTACTATGAAGATTAAACTTGCAATACTTGAAAAAGACACCAGTTATTTGCGCCGCATTGTTTCCGTGTTTGAAACAAAATATACGGACAAATTTGAAATATACTCATTTACCGATCTTGAAGTCGCTCTTTCAAGCTTGGATGGAGCGAAAATTGATATACTGATTGCAAATGATGCTTTTGATATAGATACTGCAGCTTTGCCTAAAAGATGCGGTTTTGCTTACTTTGTGGATTCCGCTGATGTCACTGTTGCAAAAGATCAACGGGCCATCTGTAAATTCCAGAGAGCTGAGCAGATTTATAAACAGATACTAAGTCTCTATTCTGAAACAGCAGGAAACATTACTGGTATCAAATTAGAAGATGACACCAGCAAAGTGATTGTATTTGCTTCTCCCTGTGGAGGTGTGGGCACA
This sequence comes from uncultured Ruminococcus sp., assembly GCA_964549435.1. Lineage (GTDB taxonomy): Bacteria > Bacillota > Clostridia > Oscillospirales > CAG-382 > Coliplasma. The sequence continues at coordinate 1,275 of CAZJVB010000001.1, read as the reverse complement.
TCTACGATGGCAGCTGCCTGCGCAACGCACTTTGCATCCCAGGGTAAAAGGACATTGTACTTAAATCTTGAGAAATTCGGCTCATCAGACGCGTTTTTCTCTGCCGAAGGGCAGTTTGATATGAGTGATATCATTTTTGCCTTAAAAAGTAAAAAAACTAACTTGGCGTTGAAATTGGAAAGTAGTGTAAAACAGGACTCAAATGGTGTCTATTTCTTCTCGCAATCGAAAATTGCTTTGGATATGCTTGAACTGAGTTGTGAGGAAATTGTCCGATTGATTTCCGAACTGAAACTTATGGGTTCCTACGACTATATCGTAATCGATATGGATTTCATTATGGATAAAGAAAATCTTCAAATCTATCGAAGGGCACACGCCCTTGTATGGGTTGGAGATGGTTCTGAAATATCTAACAGCAAAATATTCAGATCCTTTTCTGCATTGTCGGTAAGAGAAGAAAAGGAAGATTCTCCACTAACCAATCGTTGTTGTCTTATTTACAATAAGTTTAGCAATAAGATCAGCAAAACTATTGGTGAGAGTTCCCTAAGAAATATCGGCGGGGCACCAAGGTATGAACATGCGAGTGTCCAACAAATTCTGACGCAGTTAGCTCCCATGGATGTTTTCAATAAGATTATTTAGGGAGGACAAAGCGCATGGAATACGAACAGGAACAGCAATTTGTAGCTGAGGTAAAAAAGTATGTAACCGAGAACGTTCCGTTAAGCAAAATGGAAGACGATGAACTCGAAGAAAAGATCGAGGAAATAGTCATTCAAAGAATCGGTAATCAATATTGCTCGATTGATCAACGGGTTTCCATTGTTCAGCAAGTATATAGCTCGATCCGTGGATTTAGTTTGCTTGATTCCATTATCAATGATGACACAATCACCGAGGTAATGATAAATGGTCCAGAAAATGTCTTTATTGAGCAAAACGGCCATCTTTTCAAATTAGACAGACAGTTTGAAAGTCAAAGAAGATTAGAGGACATTATTCAGAGAATTGTCGGTTTAGCTGGGCGTGAAGTAAACCAAGCAAATCCAATTTGCGACACGAGACTTCCTGATGGATCTCGTGTAAATGTGGTCCTCCCTCCCATTGCACTGTGCGGCCCTACTGTAACAATCCGTAAGTTCTCCAAAACACCAATGACTATTGAGAAGCTGATTGAGTATGGCTCTATTACAAAGGAGATTGCCGACAAACTTGAAATGCTTGTAAAGGCAAAATACAACATTTTCATTAGCGGCGGTACAGGATCTG